>NC_007716.1 GCF_000012225.1 Aster yellows witches'-broom phytoplasma AYWB
ATGAATAATTATATTAAAATTTGGGATGTAATTTTAAATGAACTATCAAAAATTTACAGTGATGAAGTTTTTAAAGAAACATTTTCAAATATTAAAAAAATAAAACAAATTGAAGAAAAAATTATAATTTCAGTAGAAACTGAATTTATTAAAAATAAAATATATAAAATGTATTTTGAAAAAATTAAAGAAATAAATAAATTAAAGTTTGAAGAAAAAATTATAATAGAATTCGTTTCAGAAAATAATAAAAAAAATTGTAATTTTGATAATGAAAAAAAACATTTTGAAAATATTAAAAAAGAATTAAAAAATGAAACTGAAATTTTTTTTTGCAAAATTGAAAATAATGATGAATTTAAAAATAATAAACATTTTAGAAAAAATGAAATAAAACAAATTGAAAATGGATATAATGATAACATAAATGTTGAAATTGAAAATCGAAAAATAAGTTTTAACAAATACAATTATGGAAATACTAATCCAAAATATAGTTTTGATAATTTTGTTGTGGGAAAAAGTAATAATTTTGCCTTTAAAATTTCCAAAAAAATTGCTGAAGAAAAAAAGGTAACCACAAATCCACTCTACATTTTTGGAAAATCAGGAATTGGAAAAACTCATCTAATTCAGGCAATAGGAAATCATATTTTGAAAAACACACATTCATCCAAAAAAGTTCTATATGTAAAAGCTGACGGTTTTATTGAAGAGTTTACAAATCAATTAAGAAAAGCCAAAATGGAAGATTTTAACGAAAAATACCGTGATATTGATCTTTTATTAGTTGATGATATTCAAATTATGGCAGGCGCTACAAGAACTCAAATGGAGTTTTTTAAATTATTTGATTATCTTTATTTAAATCAAAAACAAATTGTAATAACAAGTGATAAACAAGCCTCAGAACTAAAAAATATTATGAGTAGATTAACTTCGCGTTTTGAAGCTGGTCTTATGGTCGATATTCAAAGTCCTGATTTTAATCATCGCCTCAATATTTTGAAAAAGAAAATATTAGAATTTGAACCACAAAATACTTTGAAAATAAAAAAAGATGTACTTGATTTGATTGCTTCTTCTTTTGTTAATAATGTTCGCGAAATGGAAGGAGCTTTATTAAGATTATTGAATTATGCCCAAACTTTTGGCTATGATATTGATATTAATATTGCCAATGAAGCCTTAGAACTTTTGATTAAAAGCAAAAAAAGTGTTTCTTATGATGAAGATGTTTTGGAAAAAATTAAATTAGTTGTTAGTAATTTTTTCAATATTTCAGTTCGTGATTTAATGAGTAAAAAAAGACAACAAAAATATACTTTTCCACGTCATATTGCTATTTATTTAATCAAAGAATTAAAAGATATTCCTTATAATATTGTTGGTAGTTTTTTCAAAAGAAACCATTCTGCAGTTTTTAAAGCTTATCAAAAAATTAAAAAAAATTCTCAAAGTGATTATGAATTAAAAAAATCATTAGAACTTATTTTGAAAAAAATTAATTCTTAATAAAATATCTATATTTTTAAAAAAGCATCTTTTAAATATTTGAAGATTTTTAACTTATTTTATTCTGTTTTTTAAAATATTAATAATAAAAAAATAAAAGTTAAATGCAAAATATTAAAATAAATATATAAAACAAATAATAACAAACAATTTAAAAAATTATTACAACAAAAAGATAAATGAGGTTTAATAAATGTATTTAGAAATTAATAAAGATATTTTTTTGGAACAACTTTTAAAAATACAAAAAATTTTACCCCAAAAAACTTTTTTTCCTATTTTTAATGCTCTCAAAATCCAAACACAAGAAAATAAATTAATTTTAGAAGCTAATAATGGTAATATTGCAATTAAAATAGAAATTAAAGATAAAAGTTTAAAAATTAAAAAACAAGGTAAAATTGCTTGTTTAGGAAGATATTTTATTGAAATAATTAAAAAAATTAATGATTCTTTAATTAAAATTACTGTAATGGAAAATAATTTTTTAGTAATTAAAACTATTTTTTGTGAATATAAATTAAAATTAATGGATGTTTGTAATTTTTTAGAACTTGATTTTTCTTTCCAAAAATTAGATTTTTTTCAAATCGAAACTCATTTTTTTAAAAATATAATTAAAGAAGTAAATATTTCTACTTCTAAAAATGAAAAAAGACCTATTTTAATGGGACTTAACTTGATTTATCAAAACAATCTTTTAAAAGCTTGTGCTACTGATTTTTTTCGAATGAGTCAAAAAAAAATTAATCTAGATATTAAATATCACAATTTTAATATTGTCATTCCTAATAAAAGTTTAGAAGAATTAAGCAAAATATTAGAACATTGCCAAAGTAAACATTTAAAAATTTATTCTGATGCTCAAAAAATCTTTTTAGAAATTGATAATTTATGGTTTCAAACTTCACTTTTAGAAGGGAATTATCCCCAAATTCAAGAAATTAAACTTACAAATTTTCCTTTTTCCATTCATTTAAATAAAGATGATTTAATGAAAGCCTTAGAAAGAGTTTCATTGTTGTTTTACAAAGAACAAATAAATACCAATGTTATTAAATTTATTTTAACTGAACGAAATTCAATTGAAATTTCGTCTTCTAGTGAAAGTTTGGGAACTGCTTTGGAAAAAATTATTCCTTTAAAAGTTAGTGCAAATAGTTTTCAAATTGCTTTTAATGCTAAATATTTAGAAGATGTTTTAAAAGTTTTATCAGTTAAAGAAGTAGTTTTTTATTTTGATAATCCCTTAAAACCATTTATTATTACTACTTTAGAAAAAGATAGTTCTATTCATTTGATTTTGCCTATTCCTTTGGAGAATGATTGATATTTTTTATATTTTATATTTTTTTTACATTGCACCTAATTAAGGTTTTAACTTTTCATTATCATTTTTTTATAAGCACAAACATTATTGCAAAATAAATTTAAAGGTAAATAACTAAAAACTTTTTTAAAAAAACATTTCTTGCTTTTCTGTTTGTATTTGTATCTAAATTATTTTTTAGAAAAATAATATTTTGATTAATTTAGAATATTTTTTTACTTTCATTTTTTGTTTTATGTTAGAATTTTTTTTATCGAAACAAATAAATCACAATTAATAAATATCAATAAATTTTTATTTCTTGATAAAAAAATAATATCTTTAACTAAAAAAACCTATAAATATTACAGTTTTGTCATCTAATTAACTAAAAAAAATATTTTTTTGTTATAATATTAATGTCTTATAAATTAGAAAATAAAATGCTTATTCCTTGTCTTTACAATTTAGAGATAAAGACCGCGTAGGCCATAAGGAGAGAAAAAATGAAAAAATACGAAATAATGTATATTTTACGCCCCAATTTAGACAACAAATACGTTAAAAAAATTAATGATACTTTGCAAAATGTTTTTTTACAAGCCCCAAACCAAATTTTGGAACAAAAAGAAATAGGATTAAAAGACCTAACTTATTTTATTGATAATCATAAAAAAGGATATTACAATTGGTTAATGGTAAAAGCAGATAATGATGCTGTTTTAGAATTTAATCGTATTGTCAAAATTACTGAAGAAATTATTAGATTCATCGTTATTAAAGATAAAGAATAAGAAATTTAATTCATATGATTAATAAAGTTATTTTGATAGGTCGTATTACCAAAGACCCAGAATTAAAAAAAACTAATAGTGGTACTTATGTTGTTAAATTTACTTTGGCAGTTAATAAAATTGTAAGTTCTTCTAGCGAAAAAAAACTAATTTTATCAATTGTACTGTTTTTGGTAAACAAGCTGAAAATTTGAAAAATATATTTCTAAAGGTGCTTTAATAGGTGTTGAAGGAAGTATTAGAGTATAAACTTGGGAAAAAGACGGTGTAACTAATTGGCAAACTAGTGTTTTTTGTAACAATGTCCAATTCTTAGAATCTAAAAAAAACTTATAACGATTATGAATAATATTCCAATTAAAAATAATTCCTAAATTAACTGATATAAAATAATAAAAACAATAACATAACCAAATCTAAAAACAAAAATAATAAATATTTTCAATTTCAAAAGGAGTTAAAAATGAAATTTAATAACAAAAAAAATACTTTTAAAAAACGTCGCAAAGTTTGTTTTTTTACTGAAAACAAAGTAACTAAAATTGATTTTAAAGACATAGAACTTTTACAAAGATTTATTACTGACCGTGGAAGAATTCTTTCTAGAAGAGTAACAAATACTTCTGCTAGATGGCAACGTCAATTGGCAATTGCTATTAAAAGAGCTCGCCATATGGCTTTAATTCCTTTTATTCAACAATAAAAACAGGGGTTGCATCCTGTTTTTTTTATTAATTACAAATATTTAAAATAAATTTTATCTAATTATTCAAATGCAAATGAGGGCAAAAAAATTATGTTTTCTAAAAATAAACATAACACCAAATTTATTGTAATTGCTTGTGTAATTGTTGTTTTGATTTTAATTCTTTTTTGTTTTGATTTCCAAAATATTCAAGAAATTATTGAAACAATTAATCAATTAACCAACAATCAAAATCCAAGCAAAAATACTGCCAGCGAAATGAGCGGTATGCGTCGTAAAATCATTTTTTTCATTTTTAACTTTTTTGGAAAAATAATTTTAGCATCCTTTATTATCAGTTTTTTGCTTCACATTAAAAAAAACGCCCAAATTAAAAGATTAAAAAACAAACTTTCTTTATGGTCTAAATTATCTTTTCACGTAAGTCAAATTGGAGAAGAAGTGCTCAACGAACTTCCTATTGGTATTGTTTTAATTGATATTTCTAGTCAAGAAATTCAGTGGCTCAATCCTTATGCCAGTTTTATTTTAAAAAATCCTGAAATTAATTCTCCCTTAACTCAAATTAATGAAAATATGGCACAACTAATAAGCACTTCTGATACAATTCCCAAAACCATCATCACTTTAAAAAACCAAAAATTTGAATGTTTTTATAAAAAAGATTTAAGTGTTTTTTATTTGTTTGATGCTACCGAAAAAGAACAAATCAAACATTTATTTTTACAAAAAACCTTAGCTATTGCTATGATTGCTTTTGATAATTTAGCAGAATCCTTAATTCGTTATGATCTTTCAGAACAATCTCAAATACAAGGTGAATATTTAAGTGCTTTATCTGATTATATTGAACCTTATGAAAGTTATTTAAAACAATTGATAGACGACCGTTTTTTGCTTCTTCTTAACCGCCAAAATTTAGATAAAATGTTAGAAAATAAATTTAGCATTTTAGATACTATCCGCAACATTTCTCACAAATATCAATTAAAAGTTACTCTTTCTATGGGAATTGCTTGTTGGAATTTGTCATATGAAAAACTCGCTACCTACAGTCAAAATGCAATTGAATTAGCCCAAAAAAGGGGTGGTGATCAAGTGGTTGTTAATATTGAAAATGAAAAAATTAAATATTTTGGTGCTAAAATTGCTTCTTTAAGCAAACAATCCAAAGTGCATGCCCGTATTAATGCCCAAAATTTGGTCGATATTTTGAAAAAAAATCCTCATTGTTTTATCATGGGACACACCCACACCGATCTTGATGCTTTGGGTTCTGTAATTGCTTTTTACAAAATTGCAGCCACTATCCATCCCGAAAACAACAATTATATTATCCTTGATGAAGAAAAATTAGACAAAAGCCTCATCCCCGTTTATCATCAATTAATTAAAACTGAGTCAAAAAAAACTCTAAATATTATTACAACCCAACAAGCATCCAAAATGATTAAAGACAATTCCTTAATTGCAGTTTTGGATACCCAAACTAAAGATATGTTAAATAGTCCCGAACTTTTATCGCTAACGCCCAATATTGTAGTTGTTGATCACCACCGCGCTACCGAAGAAATTATTCCTTCTATTTTTTCTTATGTCGAATCATCTGCTTCTTCAACTGTTGAATTGCTTGTTGAAGTTATGGGATTTTTGGAAAAAGAAGTCCACATTACTGCTTTTGAAGCAAGCATTATGTATGCAGGTATTTTAATTGATACTAACGCTTTTATTTACCGTACAAGTTCTAGAACTTTTGAAGTAGCTTCTAAATTAAAAGATTTAGGCGCTGATGCAATTGAGGTTAAAAGTTGGTTACGCAAAGACTTTGATAAAGTTTTAGAAATTAATAAACTGATTTCTGAAATGGAAATTTTTATGGATAGATTTGCTATTATTCAAAGTTCTGAAATTTATGAAAATCGTTCTTTTTTAGCTCAAGTGGCAGAAAGTGTTCTAAACATTCAAAACGTTGATGCTGCTTTTATGATAGCGAAAATAGCAGATAATAAAATAGCAATTAGTGCTCGTTCTTACAATGAAATTAATGTTCAAACTATCATGGAACAAATGGAAGGTGGAGGACATCTTAATAGCGCCGCTACTCAATTAGAAGGAACTAATATCAAAACAGTTACAGACACTTTAAAACATTTTTTAAAATTAGAATATGAAAAAGGTGAAAAGAATATGGAAATTATTTTGTTAACTGATATTTCTAACAAAGGAAAAAAACACGAAATTATTAAAGTTAATAATGGTTATGGCAATTTTTTAATCCAAAATAAAAAAGCTCTTTTAGCAGACAAAGCTAATTTAGCTGTAATTAAACAAACCCAAATTTTAGAACAAGAACAAAAACGTAATCACGAACTTTTAATGCAAAAATTAAAACAAGAAATTGATGACAAAAAAATTACTCTAGATATTCAATTAGGACCTAAAGGAAAAATTTATGGAAAAATTACTCTCAAACAAATTTCTGAAGAATTTTTAAAAGTTCATAATATCACTCTTGACCGTAAAAAAATATCTTTAGAAAGTGAAATTATCGCCATTGGTATTTATCCTGTTGATGTTTTTCTAACTGATCAAATTAAGGCTACTTTTTTCCTTAATGTGACTGAAAGAAAAAGCAAATGACAAATTATTCTAAAAATACTCCTTCAAGTCCTGAAGCAGAACGTGCTTTGTTAGGAGTTTTACTTTTAAACCCTGAAAAAATAACTTTTACCTTAGATATGATTGAAGAAACTGACTTTTACAGCCCTCATCACCAACATATTTTTAGAGCAATGAAAACTTTGCATGAAACTAACAAACAAATTGATTATTCTTCAGTAAGTGCTATTTTAGATAATGAAAAATTATTAAAAAAAATAGGAAATATTGATTATTTAAAAGAATTATCTGATTTGATGCCTTCTATTCAACATATAGGAACATACATTGATTTAATTAAGGAAACTGCTTTAAAAAGAGAAATTATCGAAACTGTAACTTCATTAGCACAAAAAGGATACGAAAACATTGATGTTCAAGAATATTTGGATTTGTCGGAAGAAAAAATCTTTAATTTAACTAAAAACAAAAAAACCAACGAATTATTAAAATTAAAAATTTTGTTAAAAGAAATTAAAGAAAAAAATATTCTTGCCAAAAGTCATAAAGATTTAGTAGGTCTTTCAACTGGATATGAAAATCTCAATAACATTACTTTAGGATTTAAACCCGAAGAATTTATTATTTTAGCTGCTCGTCCTTCTATGGGGAAAAGTACTTTTATGCTTAATTTAGCTCTCAGAATTGCTAACCCTAAACACAATTCTCATTCCCCTCATATTGCTATTTTTAGTTTAGAAATGTCAAATGAACAATTAGCTATGCGAATGTTAAGCACCCAATCAAAAATACAACACAAAAAAATTCAATTGGGCAACACCAACAGAGAAGAAAAATTTTTGTTAGAAATATCAATGGAAAAAATGCATGATTTAAATATTTATTTTGATGATTCAGCTACGGTAAATATTTTAGATATTAAAGCTAAATGTCGTAAACTTAAAAGTCAAAACAAACTTGATATTATAATGATAGACTATTTGCAACTTATCCGTAAAACTAACAAACACAACCGCCAAGAAGAAGTAGCAGAAATTTCTCAAAACTTAAAACAAATAGCACGTGAATTAAAAATCCCTGTCATTGCCCTTTCACAACTATCAAGGGATGTAGAAAAAAGAGAAGATAAACGTCCCATTTTGGCTGATCTCAGAGATTCAGGATCAATTGAACAAGACGCTGATATTGTAATGTTTTTGTACCGTGAAGGCTATTATGAAAAAGACAAAAAACCTGATTCTTCTGGGCACACTCAAGTTATTATTGCCAAAAATCGTCAAGGATCAATTGGCATTAGAGAATTTAAGCTTAATTTTGATTATATGTTTTTTTCAGAAATCGAACCTAATAAAAACGAATAAAAAAAGAATTTTGCTTGATTAAAATATTTTTTTACCCCAATTCTTTTTTTTAAAAAAGAGGTAAATATGCTTGACAGATTAAAAAAAATAAAACAAAAATATCAAGATTTACAAAAACTTTTGTTAAATGAACAAAATATAACTCAAAAAATTGACATTTTTAAAAATTTATCAAAATTAGAACCAACAGTAGAACTTTTTAACCGATACTTAAATTTAGAAACCGAATTTATTCAAGTTCAAACTATTTTAGAAACCGAACAAGACCAAGAATTATTACTTTTAGCACGACAAGAAAAAGATACTATTTTATCAAAAAAAAAAATTACCTTAGAAAAATTAAAAATTTTGCTTTTACCCCAAGATCCTTTTGATAAAAAAAATGTTGTCTTAGAAATTAAAGGTGCAGCTGGTGGCAACGAAGCGAATCTTTTTGCAGCTGATTTGTTACGAACCTATGTTAAATACGCCGAAAGCAAAAAATGGAAAGTCGAAATCCTCAATCTAAATCCAAGTATCAAAGGCGGTCTTTCTTCCGTAGAACTTTTAATTTCTGGGAAAAATATTTATTCTTTTTTAAAGTATGAATCAGGTGTTCACCGAGTCCAACGTGTTCCTACTACCGAAGCCCAAGGGCGAATTCATACTTCTACTGCTGTTGTTTTGGTATTTCCTGAAGCAGAAGAATTAGAATTAAAAATTGATTGGCATGACATTCGCACCGACACTTTTAATTCTAGCGGACCTGGCGGACAATCAGTAAACACTACTAAATCAGCTGTTAGACTTACTCATGTACCTTCAGGAATTAGTGTTGCTTGTCAAGAAGGCAAAAGCCAGCACGAAAACAAAGACAAAGCATTTACCCTTTTAAAAACACGCATTTATAACCAAATGTTAAATATTAAACAAGAAGAAGAAAAAACACACAGAAAAAAATTAGTAGGAACTGGCGAAAGAAGCGAAAAAATAAGAACATATAATTACCCCCAAAATCGTATAACAGATCACAGAATTGGACTTACTTTACAAAAATTAGATATCATTATGGAAGGTAAACTCGATTTAGTTATTGAACCTTTGATTCATGAAGCCCAAAAAGAACAACTTGCCCAAAGTTAGTTTTTACGAAATTTATTTTACAAAACCAAAACCTTTCAATTTTAAAACCTGTTTAAGAAAAAAAAGATAAATAAAGGAATCACCGTGAAACCAAAAGATATTATTATTTTTCCAACTGATACAGTTTATGGTATGGGCGCTAAATTATATGATAAAAAAGGACTCAACTACATTTATCAAATTAAAAAAAGACCCTTAAACAAAAGTATTGTTGTTTTGTGTTCATCTTTACAACAAGCAAAAAAATTGGTCCAATTTAGTCCTCAAAACCTTAAATTAGCTCTGCATTTTTGGCCAGGGCCTTTAACTTTTGTTCTGCCTACCACTTCCAAATATTTTTCTAAAACAAAGGAAAAAACTTTAGGAGTAAGAATCCCCAACCATCCTTTAACTTTGGAAATTTTAAAAAAAAATGGTCCTTTAAAAACCACTTCTGTTAACCAAAGCAATCATCCTCCACTAAATGATTACCAAACTATTTTTAATATTTATCACAATAAAGTGGCTTTGATTTATAAAAACTATCATCCAATTTTAAAAATATCTTCCACTATTGTTGATCTAACCACTTTTCAACCAGTTATTTTAAGGCAAGGAACAATTACTCAAGAAGAAATTTCATCACAAATCCTAAAATCTTTATTACCATCAAAAAATTGCAAGTTATGTGCCTAGTTTTAAAATTACAAAAAAACCTTTTGCTTACCCAATAAAAAAATTTCCAAACCAATATCTTTATTTATGGTACCTTCTTTAATTTTATATTCTAATTCTATTAAATCTAAAAACAGTGTATTTAATTTTGTTGTTTCAATCAATTTTGCTTCTTTTATTAAAAAAAATACTTTTCCTTGTGAAACTGCCAAAACTTTTTGCAATTCTTCTGGGTTGTTTTTTTGTTGCAATAATTCTTTTACCAATAACAATTCTTTAATTTTATGAGTTAATCGATTTATAACATTAAAAGCATTGATTTTTTGCATTTTCAAGGTTTTATAAATTTGATAAGCATCAATATAATTTTGTTTTAAAAAAAGATTAATTAATCCAAAAATATTGTCATTTTTCTTAAAAGCATTGATTTTTTGTACCATTTGCCAAGTTATATTTTTATCATTTGTTTGACATAATTTGATTTTTGTTATTTCTTGATGCAAAAAATAAAGATTATAGTTAGTTTTACTCGCTAATTCTTGGATAGTTTTTGTATCAATTTTAAAACCATCTTTTTGAAAAACATCCATGATATATTTAAAAAAATCTTTTTTTTCTAAACTATTTGTTGTTTTACAAATACAATGTTTTTCCCAAATTTTTTGAACTTCAGATGTTTTAGTTGTTTTTTCTGCAAAAAAATATAAATCTAAATTTTTGTAAGGATTTTGTAAATAAGAAATTAAAAAAGCAATTTCTTGAGTTTTTTTTTGAAATAAAATTTCACTGTGATCCACCAAAATTACTTTTTTCCATGTGTTTTCAATTAAAGAAGTGTTTTGCAGTTCTTTTTTAAGTTCTGTTACAATATCTTTTTGCATACAATAATAAACTACATCTAATTTTTTTTGTTTGCAAACATTAATTATTTTTTTTATTTTTTTTTCTAGAAAAAACCTTTGTTTTCCCCAAATTAAATGTATGTTATTTGTTTTTTCCAAATTTAAAACCTCATTTTGCCTTTTTTATTATTAATTAATAATTTGTTTTTTTAATTTTTTTGCAAAATATCAATTCAACATTATTATAAATATCACTATTTTTATTTTATCAAAAAAAAATTATTACAAAACGATATCACAAAATATAAATCAACAAAAATAATAATTTGTTATAATAATATTTGTAAAACACCTTCAAAAATCACCAATCGCAAACAATTATAGGTAAAAGCAAAAAGAAAAGGAAAAACTAAAATGATTAAAAAATCAACTTTTGTGAGTAGTATTGTCAATTTTAAATATATTCCTTTGAAAAAACAACCCGAAATTGTTTTGGTGGGCAGAAGCAACGTTGGCAAAAGTACTTTCATCAATGCTTTAACTCAAAAAAAAAAATTAGCTAAAATTTCTAAAACTCCTGGCAAAACAATCACCCTAAACTACTATGACATTAATGAATCTTTTTATTTGATCGATACTCCTGGCTACGGTTATGCTAAAAAAAGTAAAGAAATTAAAAAGCAGTTATTACCGATGATTATTGCTTTTTTGGAACAAACTTCTAATCTCAAAGCAATCTTTCAGCTAATTGATTTTAAAGTAGGTGCTACTCAAGAAGACGACAGAATCCATCAAGTTCTTTTGCAAGCGGGTTTTGAGGTGGTCTTGTTATTCGTTAAAAAAGATAAAGTTAAAAAAAGTCTTGTACCCAAACAATTAAAAATGCTTGTTAATCACTTTTCCCAAATTAAATATTTCTTTTTGATTTCGTCAAAACAACAAGAAGGGCTGGAAGAATTAAAACTTTTTTTAAGTCAATTAATGGATTCAAATGCCAATGATTAAAAAAAGGATTTCCTTATTTTTTGTACTTTTTTGTTTTTTCAACTTTTTCACTTTGCAAAAAAATAAATTTTTTTACTCCAAACCGCTTAAACATTTTCAAAATTTCCAAAATCCAAAAAACTTTTAAAACTTAAAAACTTCAACCATAAAAAAAGAAAATAGAAAGAAGCTAATTTTATGCAATCTAAATATGATTTTAAAAAAGTAGAACATCAAAGATACCAAAAATGGTTAGAAAAAAAATATTTTTGTTCTAATCTAAACACCACCAAAAAAACTTTTACTGTTGTAATTCCACCTCCTAATGTAACAGGAAAACTTCATTTGGGACACGCTTGGAATAACACTATTCAAGACATTATTATAAGATTTAAAAAAATGCAAGGCTTTGACGTGCTCTTTTTGCCTGGGATGGATCATGCAGGAATTGCCACTCAAAATAAAGTTAAAGAACAATTAAAACAAGAAGGTCTTTTGAACAAAACTTTAAACAAAGAAATTTTTTTAAAATACGCATGGCAGTGGAAAGAAAAACATGCCCAAAATATTAGGCAACAATGGCAAGTTTTAGGTCTTCATCTCGATTATAATTTTGAAAAATTTACTCTTGATCCTGATTTGAGTCAAACAGTTCAAGAAGTTTTTATCAAATTATACCAACAAAAATTAATTTACAGAGATTATAAAATTATTAATTGGGACCCCAAAACTAAAACAGCCCTTTCTAATGTAGAAGTAAATTACCATGAAACCAAAGGAAAATTATATTATATTAAATATTTTTTGGTTGATTTTACAACTAATTCCAATTTGTCTAATGGCTCTTTTGCTTCTTCTTTTTTAGAAATTGCAACCACTCGCCCTGAAACCATGTTTGCCGACCAAGCTTTAATGGTAAATCCTAACGACCCTAGATATCAATCTTTTATTGGCAAAAAAGTCTTTATTCCTGATACTAACATCCAAATTTCTGTTATTAGTGATAATTACGTAGATATTAATTTTGGTACGGGAGTTGTAAAGGTGACACCTGGACACGATATTAATGATTTCGAAGTAGCTAAAAGACACCAATTAAAAGTTTTATTATGTATGAATGAAGATGGCACTATGAACGATCTAGCTTTGCAATATCAAGGATTAGACCGTTTTGTCTGCCGTCAAAAGTTAGTGCAAACTCTTAAAAAAAAAGGATTTTTCACAAAAACCGAAATCCACCTTTATAAAGTAGGATATTCGAGTATTTCTGATTCTATCATTGAACCACGCCTTTCTTTACAATGGTTTTTAAAAACCAAAGCCATCGCCCAAAATGCTTTAAAAACAAATAAAATCAATTTTTTTCCGCTTCGTTTTAAAAATATTTTTAATAATTGGCTCCAAAATATCGAAGACTGGTGTATTTCGCGTCAATTATGGTGGGGTCATCAAATTCCTGCTTGGCACAAAGGAAAAGAAATTAAGGTTCAAATAGAAAGTCCTGGTCCAGAATGGAACCTTGATTGTGATGTTTTGGATACTTGGTTTTCTTCTGCTTTGTGGCCTTTTAGTACTTTGGGATGGCCTAATTGTAACACTCCTTTATTTCAAAACCACTTTCCTACTGATGTTTTGGTAACGGGCTATGACATTTTAACTTTTTGGGTATCAAAAATGGTTTTTCAAAGTATTTTATTAACCCAAAAAGACCCTTTTAAAGATGTTTTATTACATGGTTTAGTAAGAGATAACAAAGGAAAAAAAATGTCTAAATCAAAAGGTAACGGTGTTGATCCTTTAGAAGTTGTTGCCAAATATGGTACTGATGCTCTTAGATGGTTTTTAACTACTAACGCTGCTCCTGGATTTGATTTATTCTATGATGAGACTAAAGTTGCTTCATCTTGGAATTTCATTAATAAATTATGGAATATTAGTCGTTTTATAAAATTAAAAACCAACACCCTAGACACCGATTTTGATATCAATCTTTTGTCTTTACCCCAAAAAGCTCTTTTAACACAATTGCATTTAACAACTCAAAAAGTAACAACTTTATATCAAAAATATGAATTAAAAGAAATTGGAAAAATTTTATATCACTTTGTTTGGGAATATTTTGCTAATTGGCATTTAGAATTTGCCAAACACGATTTAGATCAGAACAACTCCAATTTAACAAACCTGTACAACAGTCAAAAATTTTTAGTTTATATGATAAAATACATTTTGCAACTTTTACATCCTTTTATACCTTTTGTAACTGATGTTCTTTATGAAAATTTTGACAAAAAAACTAACATTACTCAAACTATTTTGCAAAAAACTTCTTATTGTAATTTAGATGCCTTAACTGATTTTGAAAATCTTAAAAACTTAATTATTAAAACACGTCATTTAAGACAAGAATCCAATATCAATTTTAAATTAAATTTAGAATTAGAAATTGTATCTCAATCTTCAACACCCCTCCAAGATTTTGTAAGTTTGCAACAAGCTTTAGAAAAATTTTTCAAAACTTTTCAAATTAAAATTACTAACAAAGTTACTAATTCAAAAAAAACTATTTGGTTAATTGAAAAAAATTTAAGTCTTTATATTGACCGCAAAACTCTCGACAAACTTAATGAAACCAAATTTGAAAGTAATTTTTTACAACAAAAAAATACCCTTCTTAAAGAAATTAAAAGAAGTGAGACCATTTTAAACAATCCATCCTTCTTACAAAAAGCTGCAAGTTCCAAAATTGAAATTGAAAAAAAGAAATACGAAAGTTATTGCAAGCAATATAAAAAATTGTTAGAAAAAACAACAATTAAAAACCGCTAAATCCAAACAAAAAATAAAAAATTTAAATAAAACTATAAATAAATAATTTAAGTTTTGAAATTAAAAAAACATCGCAAACAAAATCCCAAAAAAACTAACCAACTAATATTTTTCAAATTAAAACTACTTATTAAGGGAACTAACCAATGTCAAAAGACGATTCTATTAAAAAAACTGTTACTATAGGGCTGAGCACTACTATTTTTTTTGTTTTAAGTTGTTTTGCCTCTATTCCTGTAGGTTTTAACGTAAGTATTGAGACTTCAGCAGCTTTTTTAGCTTTCATTGCTGTTGCTTTTGGTCCTTCGGTTGGTTTTTATGTGGGACTTATAGGACACATCATTAAAGATTTTTTTTTGTTTGGAAATGTTTCTTGGAATTGGGTTTTATGCTCTGCTCTTATTGGTTTTATTTACGGGTTACCATATAAAATAATTGATCTTAAATATCAAGTGTTTACTAAGAAAAAAATTGTTTATTTTTGGCTTTACCAGGTTGCTTGTAATTTTATAATTTGGGGTTTTTTTGCTCCTCAAAGTGATTTATTGATTTACGGGCAACCACCTAAACTAGTTTATTTACAAAGCTTTTTGATAGTAATTTCTAATATTTTAGCTTATAGTGTGGTGGGAATTAAATTAATGACTATATATTCTTGTCATTACACTAAACAAGCTACTTTAATGAAAATTAATAATTCTTAAACATTTTTTAAACATCATTAATCATATTCCTTTTGCTTCTAAAACCACAACAAAATACTAATTCATTTATTAGATTTTTTCATTTTATAACTTCAAAGAGGAACTTTATGCCAAAACCATTAATCATTTTTAAAGATTTTAGTTTTCAATATTATAGCCAACAAACTCCTACTATAAATCAAATCAATTTAACTATTTATGAAGGACAAAAAGTTTTGATTGTTGGCAAAAATGGTAGCGGTAAATCTACTTTTTTAAAATGTATTAATGGTTTGATTCCTCATAGTTATCAAGGAAAAATTACAGGAACTGCTATTATTAAGGACAAAGTTTTGACACAAACCAATATTTTTGATCTATCTTTGGATGTGGGCACCATTATGCAAGATACAGATAAACAATTTGTAGGTTTAACAGTAGCAGAAGATATAGCTTTTGCCTTGGAAAATGACGCTTTGCCTCAAAGTAAAATATATCAAAAAGTAAATATGTGGGCACAAGATTTAGGATTGCAATCCTTTTTAGATTACAAACCACAAGAACTTTCCGAAGGTCACAAGCAATTAGCGTCGATGGCAGGAGTTTTAATTTATAATCCTTCTATTTTGTTATTTGACGAATCTCTATCCAATCTTGATCCTGTTTCAAGAGCCAAAATGACTGCCTTAATAAAAACTATTCATCAAAAATACCATTCAACTATTTTAGTTATTGAACATTATTTAGAAGATATTTTAGATGATTCTTTTGATAGGATAATAGTATTTGAAGATGGAAAAATTATTTATGACAATTCTCCCCAAAAATTAATTTTAGAAAATGTTTTAATTAAACAAAGTATTCAAGAACCAACTTATATTAGTGCTTTGAAAAAGGTTGGTGTTAATTTGGAACACCTTCCCCATTTATTAAATTTGCCTTATTTGAAATTCTCAGATTTTTCTCAATATTTTTTTCATCAATTAAAAAATTTAAAAAAATGTTCCATTTCTCAAAATTCTCCAACTCAATTATTACCTTCCTTTTACAAACATTTTGCACCTTTTTCCCCAATTTTACAATTACAAAACATTTCTTATCACTATGAACCCAGACAACCCAATATTTTAAATAACATTTCTTTGGATTTATTTCCAGGAGAAATGATTAGTATTTTTGGTAAAAATGGTAGTGGTAAATCTACTTTAGCCAAAGTTATTTGTGGTTTTTGTACTCCTCAAACAGGAACTATTTTATTAAATAATCAAAATATTTCATGTTTATCTTTACAACAAAAATCAGAAAAAATTGGTTTTGTCATGCAAAATCCCCATCATATGATTTCCCAAAAAACTGTTTTTAAAGAAGTAGCATTGGGGTTTTTAAGTAAACAACTTTCATTAACTGAAATCAAAACCAAAGTGCATGCCATTTTGAAAACTTGTAATTTAGAATATTTTGTTAACTGGCCTATTTCTGCTCTTAGTTTCGGACAAAAAAAAAGACTTACTATTGCTTCTATTTTAGTAATGCAACCTCAAATTCTTATTTTGGATGAACCTACCATAGGACAAGATTTAAAACATCGCACACAAATTATGACTTTTTTACAAAAGTTAAATAATAAAGGCATTACCATTGTAATTATTACTCATGATATGTCTTTAATGCTTAATTATACTCAAAGAACTTTGGTTTTAGAACAAGGAGGAATTATTGCAAACACTAATACTTTAAAAATTTTTACAGATATTTCTTTAATGCAAAAAACTTCTCTCAACCCTATTAGTTTGATTGTTCTTTTTAATAAATTGCCATTTACATCAGAAGAAAAAAATGTTTTGTTAACTCAAATGTTGGCTTTTTTAAGGGAGGATTATTGTTATGGAAAATAGTATGTTGCAATATTTACCAGGTAATACTTTCATTTATAAAATCCAAGGAGCAACTAAGTTATTGTTTTTGATTTCGGTTTCAATTGCTTGTATGATGGTCTATCATGTGTGGTTTTTATTGGGGCTTTCCCTTTTGTCTTTGTTTTTTTTTTGGTGTGCTAAAATTAAATGGCAGCAAGTGGTTTTTGTGGTTAAAGGAATTTTCTTTTTTTTGTTTGTAAACAATATTATTATTATTATTATTTTTAGAAATCACGGTACTCAAATATATAACTCCAAAACCCCCATTCCTTTATTTTATAATCTTTTAACCCAAGAACAATTGTTTTATCAATTTAATGTTTTGTTAAAGTATTGTTGTATCATTCCTTTGTTTTTAATCTTTATTATAACTACTAATCCAAGTCAATTAGCTGCTAGTTTAAATAAATTAGGGGTTAGTTATAAAATTAGTTATGCTTTTTCTCTTACTATTCGCTATATTCCTGAAATTCAAAAAGATTTTAAAAATATTTATTTCAATCAACAAATACGAGGTATTAAAGTTGTTAAAAAAACTCATTTTGTAGCTCGCATTATTGCAGATATTAAAAAAATTGCCCTTATTATTCCTCCTTTGATTTTCTTTAATTTAGATAAAATTGATGTAATTACTAATGCTATGCAATTGAGGCGTTTTGGTAAATATAAAACAAGAACTTGGTATTATGAAAAATCTTTTAGTATTCTTGATTTGTTTACTTTTTTATTAGGGTTGGCACTCCTTTTGCTTGGTGTGTGGCTTTTGTGCCGTTATGATAGGTTTTATTATCCTTTTGCCAAAAACCCTTTTTGATAATAGTATTGTAAAAATATCAAAATTAAAGAATTAAATATTTTTTAAAAATATTTTATAATTTATATACAATAATGTATTTATCTTTAAAACTTTTAATATCTATTATTATAAAAACCATAATGCAAATGAAAGTCCATATTAAAAATATTGCTATTTTGGCATTGGTAATGTTTATCATTTTATTTAGTAAAAAATTATTTTTGGGAAATGTAATAAAAGGAAATTGACTCTTGTGTAGGTGATAAATATCTTGTTGAGAGCAAATATTAATTAGATTTCCTTGAGAATCAAAAGCAAACCAATTATTATAATAAAGGTTTTCTTCTGAGTTAAAATAATTTTCTAAAAAAGTACTATCTATTGTAATTGATTGGCTGCTTTGGTTATCTAGTAATGCTAAATGGCTTTGAAAAATATGAGGTGCTAATGCTTTATCAGAAATGTTATTATAATTGCTAATTAAATATATTTTTTCTCCTAACAAAAGTTTTTTATCAGGAGTAAAGGCACAAACAGGATAATTTGTTCTAGATTCAAAAGTTATGTAGCTAAAAGGATTATTTTGGGTGGCTATGTTTTGATATTTTCCTTTTTCATTTTGTAAGCCAAAAGGTGTTTGGATAGTTATTTTAACGTTTTCATTGCAAATATTTTGGAAAGTATCTAAGAGATAAGAAGTATTTAAATTTATTACATTTTTTTCCAAAATGATAGTATATATAAAAGTATTATCGGAATTATTTACAACTTTTTGGTTAATGATAACCCCTAAGTTGATATTTTGGGCATTGTAATAATCTTGGCATAAAACTATAGTTTTTAACATATCTTCTTTAATTATTTGTTCTTTATTATCAAAAAGATTATAAAAAGTATTTGGCTTTATTTGGTTTTTGGAGGTAGTTTTGGTTGATTTGATATTGGTTTCTAAAATCTTTTTTTGTTTTTCTAAAATGCTGTGATAAGAAAAAGTTTGTTTAGTAAATGATAAAAACATTTTATCTATGTCAATTTTAGGTATTTGAATTGTTTCTTCATAACTTTTTTTATTGTTATAATCAAACATTTGAATTTGTAAATAAATACTAAATTGATTAGCACTTGCTAAACTAATTTCTAGTTTCTTGTATTTATGAGTATCAAAATTAACTAATTGTATTGTTTCTAACCCATAAAAATTTATTGTAATCAGATTTTCTTGGTTGTTTTTATTTTGAAAAATTATTTTTTGTTTGGGTTGTTCTTTTATATAAACATAGAGGTCTTCTAAAAAGATTTGTGTTTGGATGTAAGGCTTTTGTTCGTTTAGTTTTTCATTTTCCAATTTGTTAAGTTCGTGTGCAATATGGTTTTTATTAGTTTTAGTTGTTTGGAATGCAATATCATTTGGATTGTGATTTGCTTTGTTTTCTTTTTTGGATTTGAGTAAATTATAAAATTGTTGTTTGATGTAATTAATGTTAATTGATTGAGAAATGCGCAAAATTTTATGGTAACTCCTATTTATGCCTATTAATTTTCCTTCAGCATTAAAAAGAGGTCCTCCGCTATTGCCTGAATCTAGAGTCATATCAGAGTTAATTTCTTTTTCATTAAAAAAAGCAACAACTCCTATTTTAAATAAATTTTGTTTAAATTGAGGTCTTTGATGAGGCATTAAATCAAAATACCACTGTTTCCATTTTATTTTTGTTGGTTTTTGGAATTGTTTAGTTTGTAAGCCTTTTTGGCAACCCAATACCCAAACTTGTTCTCCTTGATGAATAGGTATTTGTATGTCTTTTTCAAAATTAATGTATTTTTCAAGGACTTCATTTAATTTTTGAGTAGTATTTGAGCTGGGAATAGTAAAAGTTATGATAGCTATATCATCGTATTCACGATTGTTATTAATAAAAGCATATAGTTTCGCTTGACTTTTTAAACCTTGATTGTTTTTGATTGTTATTTGTTTTTGGGGATTTGATGTATGATAAAAACTTTCAATTACATGACGATTAGTTAGTGTATAATATGTAGTATTGTTATTTATTTGTTCTTTGTAAACAATTATTCCTGTTCCCAGACTATAACCAGTATCAATAAATAAAGTAATTAAATTGAGGTCTTGGAGTATTTGATTGTTGGGTGGTTCTTTTTCTTTTGTCTTTGTTTCTATATCTACTATATTATTGGGGTTGTTAATTGTGTTGATAAGTTTTATTATTGGGGATTTTTCGTTATTTATTATAGGTTTATTAAAATTTATGGAAGGAATTGCTTTAATATATTTAATTCCTTTTTCTTTTTTCATTTCATTAGGTATTAAAAAACCAATTAAATCACCTTTTTCAGTCCAAAAAATAGTTTGTTGGTTGTTGGAATTGCAACGACTAGAAATAGCAATAAATATTTCATCTAATTCATTGTTAACTTCAACGTCTTCGCTTATATGACTTTGTTGAAAGGTAATTGTTTGTGGTATAGTTGTAGAAAAAGAATGAATTGGTTGTCCTTGGCAATATTTATTGGGTCTTTGTAAAGGAGTAATTTTATATTGTTTGTGTGATTTAAAAGTTATAATATCCAAATCTTTTAATAAAGGAGTAAAAATGCTATATTGAGTTAATAGTTGATTTTGAATAGTGCCCCATTCTTCTCCTTGGGGATTTGATAATTTTATAATGTCGTTTTTTTGTGTGATATTTTTAGGAGTAAGAACAAAATATATTTTTTGTTCTGAATTTTTAATCGATGGTGCTTTTTCATTTTCTTTTTCGTTGTGGTTGTCATTATTGTTTGTGATTTTTAAACTATAAAAAATAATTCCTAAAGCAATTTTATCATCTGTATTTATTTGCCAAATTTGGTCTTTGTTGATTTGTATTTGATTAGTATTTTTAATTTGTTCTTCCTTAATATCTTTTTTAATGTTTTCTTTTAAAATATCTTTTTCTTTTTCTAAAACTTTAATAGTTTGTTTAATAGTTTTAGTTTGGCTATTTTCATTTAGTTTATCAAAAGATAAGGAATTATTCATAAATTGACTAGTATAAGAGTAATTTTGTAATTGAATAAAACTTAACCAAAAAAGAATAGATATGCTAAAAAATAAGATAAATTTACGATAAAAATTAATTCTTTTCATAAAACTCTTTTCTAATTATGAGCGATGTTTAATAAATTATAAATAGAAGTATTTTTTTCTTTTGGGATTTATTTCAAAAATATAAAACGCCCTTCATTATTATTTTACCCTAAAATTTATTTATTAGTTTGTAAAAAAAATAGCACTAATGTATTGACAGTGCCAAAAATTTTTGTTAAAATAAAATTGAGCTTAAAGAATTTAATGTTTTATACATATTATAAAAAATAAAATAAATATAAGAGATTATCAAAAAAAGACAATAAAGATTTATATTTTCATCTAAAGTTGCTTTAAGTTCAAATTAACAAATTATAGAAAATCGTTTTTTTGTTTTTTTAAGTTAGAAAAGAAGAAAAAAGGAGTGATAAAAATGCTATTTAGTTTAATTAATCAAAATCAAGATTTATTAGAAAATTTATTTGAAGATTTTAAAACAAATTCTTTAACTAATAATAATAATATTATGAAAACTGATATTCAAGAACAAGATAATCAATACCTCATTACTATTGAATTGCCAGGTTTCAAAAAAGAAGATGTTAAAGTTGCTTTGGAAGAAGGTTATTTAGTGGTTGAGGCTAAAAATTCTAAAAAAACTCAAATTAAAGAAGCTAATTTTATACGTAAAGAAAGATTTCAAGGATTTTTGAGACGTAGTTTTTATTTAGGTGATGATTTTATTTTAGAAGAAATTAAAGGTTCTTTAGAACAAGGTTTATTAAAATTAAGCGTTCCTAAAAAAGAAGTTAAACCCAAAGAAAAACATTATATACAATTAAATTAAGATATAATAAAAACAAGTTAATTAATTAACTTGTTTTTATTATATATATGATTATTATTTTTATTGGATAATAAAAATGATTAAGTTGTGAATTAATATTTAATGAATGTTAATATTGATTTTAATGGTTGTCCGCAAATAACTTCAAAAGATTTTTATAAATCTTCAATTCTTGTTTTGGCCTCTTCAATTGCGTTTTGAATATTTTTAATATTTGTTTCAATAGTTTTTTTTTAAAAAAGGTTTATTTCTAAATCATAAAGTTACCCTTCGAATTCGTATTGTTTTGAGTTTGTGATTGTGGTTGGGGGTGTTGGTGTAAATTTTGTATAAGATGAGTAAGGATTTGTGTTGCCTTTGATGTTTTTTCTACATTTCCTTTATAAGCTCTTTTTTGGATGTTGATAATTGTTGTGCAGGGGGTTCGTTATTTTCTTTTTATTTGGTATTTTACTTTTTTTTGTAAAAACACTCAATAAAAGTTAAAAAAGTAGTTTTATGAAATTTAAAGAGACTTAATAATTGATATTAACAAAAAAAGACCTCTAAAAAAAAGAGATCTTTATTTTATAAATTATTTAATTGTAAGTTATATTAGTTTATTTTTGATTTTTTTGGTTTAAATGCAAATACTTTTTTCTTCCATATGGTATCAAATAATAACATAATTAAAGGACATAATAATAACCATAAATAATGAGATATATTAATATCCTTAGTATGAAATATATCACTTAAAAAACTAAATTTAGTAATTAATGCAAAGAATAATACTTCAATTATAATACCGTAGTACAATATTTTATTAGGTTTTTTGATAGTTTGCCAAAAGAAAAGTTTGTTAGAGCGACAAGCAAATGCGTTTCCTACTTGAGCAAATATAACAGCTCCAAATGCCATAGTAGAAGCTAGGTAGAAATTGTCTTTTGTGTCAAAATTGTAAACTGCACAAAAAAATGCTAAAGACATTAAGCCTTCAACCATTCCTAAAAAGCCATAACTACGTTTTAATACTTTAGCGTCCATTAGATGATCGTTTTTAGTGCGAGGTTTTTGGACTAATAAACTTGGGTCAGTTTCTTCGGCTCCTAAAGCAATAGCAGGAATTAAGTCAGTTAAAAGATCAATTGCTAAAATTTGTAAAACATATAAGTAAGGTTCTTTAACTCCTAAAAAAGCAATAGCGATGAAAGGAAATATTTGAGGGATATTAGAAGCAAAGACATAAGTCATGAATTTTTTGATGTTTTCATAAATACAACGTCCTTCTAAAACAGCTTTCGAAATAGTTGCAAAATTATCATCTAATAAAATCATATCAGCAGCATTACGAGCAACATCAGTGCCTGCTTTTCCCATAGCAATTCCTATGTGAGCTGCTTTAAGAGCTAAAATGTCGTTAACTCCGTCGCCAGTAACACCCACTATTTCTCCATTTTTTCGGTATGCTTGAACAATTTTTAATTTGTGTTTGGGAGTGGTGCGTGAAAAGACAACTGGATGAGGACTTTTGAGGACTTCTTGTAATTTTTCTAAAGACATTTTGTCAAGGTCACAGCCGTCCAAACCAACGAATTCTTCTTTTACGATACCTACTTTTTTTCCAATGGCAGCAGCAGTAAGACTGTAATCTCCTGTAATGATAGTAATTTTAAGTCCTGCTTGAGTTAATTTTTTAACTGCTTCTTTAACTTCTTCTCTTGGTGGGTCATAATTAACTGCAAACCCTAAAAAAACCATATCTTCTTCTAGGGGAGGATTTTGTTCAATTTTTTTGTAAGCAAGAGCAAGAATGCGGTATCCTTGGCTTGCAAATTGGTCGTTTTGTTTAAGGAATGATTCTTTTTCGTGATGGCTAAAGGGAATTACTTGAGAGCCTTTGTATTGCATTTGACATTGTTCAAGGACAATATTAGGAGCCCCTTTAATAAATAGATATTGTGAATTGGTGTCATATGCAGGTTCTTGGTGGTTTTTAACTAAGACACTCATTTTTTTTCTTTCTGAAGTAAAAGGATTTAATTGGAGTATTTCTAAGTTGTTTTTTACTTCTTCAATGTTATAACCGTATTTTTTAGCAGCAATCAATAAAGCTCCTTCAGTAGGATTGCCGATTAATTCAAATTGGTGGGGTTTAGTTGGCATATGAATTAATTTAGCCTCAGAACATAGAACTGATGCAATTAAGAATTTTTCAATTCCTTTTTTGTAATCAGCATTGTTTGGGTCAACAATAAATTTTTGTTCGTCGTTATAACCAGAACCCTTTAATTTGATAGCGCCATCAGGAGTTACAATTTTTCTTACTGTAAGTTGGTTTTGAGTTAAAGTTCCTGTTTTATCAGTACAAATAACAGTGGTAGAACTTAGGGTTTCTAGGGAAGAGATTTTTTTAACTAAAGCGTTTTGTTTAGCCATTCTTTGAGAACCAATAGCTAAACTTAAATTAACGGTAGGAAGCAAGCCTTCAGGAATGTTTGCAACTAACATACCAACTGCACAAACAATTGCTGTTTTAAAAGCTGTCATATTATATTGTTCTGCTTTAAAAAAACAAATCAGAAAGACAAATAAAGCTGCACAAGAAGCAATGATACTTACTTTTTTAACGATGTGGTGCATTTCTTGGTCTAGAAGGTTTTTGCCTTTTTCAATGCTTTGAGCAATGCTTGAAACTTCTCCAATTTGGGTGTTATTTCCAATAGCATAAACAACCGCAAAACAACTACCTTGAGTAACTGTAGTACCTGCATAAACTAAATTAGGTATTTCAGCAATAGAATTATTGTCTTCGAGGTTTGGCATTTCAGTACGGTTTAAAGGAATAGTTTCGCCTGATAACATTGAATTGTCAACAAAAAAACTATTAGATTGAATAATGCGCGCATCCACTGGAACTTGGGTTCCTGTTTCTAAAAAGATGACATCTCCAATGGTAAGTTCAATAACGTCCATTAATTCTATTTTTTTGTTGCGGTAAACTTGAACTTTTTTAGGAATCATTTTACCTAAAGAAGACAACATTTTATCAGTTTTGTATTCTTGGGAAAAAGAAAATAAGCCGTTTACAATGATAACTAAAATAATAGAAATACCGATGGCTGCTTCTTTGGGATTAATTACAAAAATCATTAATGCTGCTATCCATAACAAAATAGCCATTACCGAGGTAAATTGTTTGATGAATTGTTGCCAAAACGGAAAAGATTCGCCTTTTTTGATAATATTTTTACCGTAGAGAGCTTGTCTTTCTTGGGCTTGTTTATTAGTAAGTCCGTAAGCATCAGTGTTTAGATGTTTGACAACAGCATCTTTATCAAAACGACTGATTTGCAAAATTTCTTCTTTTTTATTCATATAAAGTTTTTTCCTTTGACTAAATTTTATATTTTAGTATTTTGTTAACTGATATATAAAAAATATTTGCAAGGCTATAATGGTGTATAAAATTAAATGGAATAAAGGAATTCAAAATAATAAGGATGCTAATTAAGTAAGATAATTTTTTTTGGTGGGGGAGTTTGGTTAAGTTTTTTTGGTTTATATGTGGTTGGTTAGTCTTGTTTTATACAAATCCATTTGTATGTTTTTTCTTGCCTTCTTGTTTTGTATTTACAAGTTTAATAAATTAGTTATATTGTTTTTATAAATAATAAAAATAAATCAGAAAAGTGCCACAACCAAATTTATAAAGTATTATCTTGGGTCAATTTTACAAAATTAAATTATTTTTTAGTTCGTTTATTCTAGTCATCTTTCTTTTGATGATTAATTATTTTTTTATAAGCCTGACTAAATTATAACAAAACAAAAAATAAAAGCTAATAATAAATTTTAAAAAAATGTATTATTTTCATAATTGGGAACTAAAAACCCTTATTTTGGGAATTATTTGGGTGGAATTGAGTTATAAAATTTCTTGAAAGTAGTTTTTTAAATATATAAATCATTCAAATTTATAATTCTTAAATCTATATTATAAAATATAATAATATATGTATGAAAAATTTTAATATTCGTTTATTTATAAAATATCATTTTAATAACTAATTATCAAGTATAAAAATTTATCATATATTAATAAAGCACATTTTTCATTATCAATTATTTTTTCATGTTAAATTTTTAAGGAAATAAAAACTAAATATGATTTCTAAAACCCCAAAATTATTTTGGATAAATATTGCTATTATTATTTTTATAGTAATTATGATAAAAGAATTTATAAACTTGCCAAAAAAAAAGCCAATTAATTTAAATACCAACAAAACCCATATTATTTATGATGTTGTTCCTGTAGGGGCTTATTTTACAAAACCTTCTATAAATATGTCATTAAAAAAGTACCATTTATCTTCTGCAAGATCTAATTATAATATTTATACTGATGAAAAATACATTCCTTTAATGCCTGAACTTGTGGAAAGTCAGTTAACAAAAGAAGGGAAAAAACACCGCGATAATGAAGTTATGCAAATTGCTAAACAAGCCAAAGAGCACCAAAATAAAAAGTTTAGTTTTTCCATTTTCCAAGAAGAAAAAAATATTTTAAGAGAAATTCAACCAAATGGAATAATTATTGAAGGTTTTTTAGACTCTCGTTTGCTTACGCAAGTAATTTTACCAAGTGGATCTGTTTTTAAATATTATATACCAACACAAGACAACAATATAAAAACTATTAAAGAAATTTTGTGTGCTAACGGACAAATCCTAAAACCTGATTTTTCTTATATTTTGGATTTTTCTATAATGCAAACAACACCACTTACTCCCAGTCAATTAACAGCTTATCACGAAGCGGGACATGCATTAATAGTTTTGCAATTTCCTTTTGCATTATGTTCGGTGACCAAAATTTACATTCAAGAAACAACCACCGATTCGATGTTTTTTTTTGGACAAACAGCTGTTAGGCATCCAAAATTAAATCAAGGTGGTTGGCAAAGATTAGTTTTACAAGCTTTTGGAGGTGTAGCTGCGCAACAGTATTTAGCTAATCAAGGCAAAATTCCAAAAGAAAAAATATTTTTAGGAATTGATGATGATTTTCAATTTATAGAAAAACTTTTAATGGAAAATAATCAATTGCATAAAGTAGATTTAAATAAATTATTTCAACAAGCTTATAATATTGTTGTAAATAATAAAGATTTATTAGATATTATCGCCAAAGAAATAGACCAAAAGAAAATTTTACAACAAATAGATATAGAAAGAATTATCAAAGATAATCATATGTTAGTTACTAAATTAAGAATTTGATAAATATATTTTCATTTATTTTTGTTTTTGTTATCGATTTAGAATTAAAATTATTAAATAATTAAAATATTTTGCCAAAATAAACTTTTTTTTAAAAAAAGACTTTAAAAAAACTCTTTTTTATTTATAAAATTTCAAGAAAAAGCTCAAGATATAAAAATTAGTTAGCAAATTTGATCGTTTTTTTGTGATAAAATGACATTAATAGCAAATATTTTATCTCTATTATAGTTTTTTAAATTAATAATAAATAATTCTTTATTTTTTCTCATAAGTTAAATAATTACAAAATTAAAAAAACCTCTTTTTATTAATTATTGTTGTATGGTGTTGATTGGATTTTTGAAAGTAATTATAAAAACGATGTTTTTAATAACAAAATAAATTATAATTCCCCAAATCTTTAAACCTGCTTTATTGCTTCCAGGACGTTTTTCGCTGTTCTGTTTTTTTAGGCAACTTTTGTCTCTAAAATTGTTCTTTAAAACTAAAAATTAAGTAGATAATTTCATATCTTTTCAAACTAAGAAAATATTTTTTAAATTTCAAAAATTTTCTAAACCTTTTAATAATTCATTAGTTTCAAAAGATATTTTTTTTAAAATATTTTATTCTTACACTCTATAGTTAAGCAAAAAAGTTAAAAACTCGTCTTCAAAATTAAATTATAATTATTTTTTTACGCAATTTTGTTCTTTTGGTGAAAAAATTTGCAAAAAGAAAACCTTTTTCAAGGTTTTAATGAGGTGTTCCAAAAGTTTAGGCTATTAAAAACAAATCTTTTATTTGAAAAAATTGAAATTAGTAAATGTAAAGTTTTTTATAAAGGCACTTTTGATAAAAAAAGATTATGTTAATAAAGTTGTTTCATATGTTAGTAAATATGTCTCTAAAAATGATAAACAAATTGAAACAAATTCTAATAAAGGAATTGATTTTTATAGTCGTCATTTGTTTGGATTTTCTCGTACATGTTTTTCTTGTCCTCAAGAATCTTTTTTGGTATTATTTCCTTATGATATAATTAAATAAATAGAATTAAGTTCATTGCCAATGGTTAATTTTAATTTTTCTAATATATCTGAATGGAATATTAAACAAATAATTAATGGAAGAAATATTAACATTCCACATAATTTAATTTTATTGTTTAAATCTTATATGACTCCAAAACAAGCTCAAAATTCTAATTATTTTAGTTAGTTTAAATTAAATATTTTTAATTAATTTTGCTGTCTAATTATTGGACGGCTTTTGTTTTTGGAAAAAAATAAATAAAATTATTTATAAATTACAAAAACTTAAAAAAACTTTAAATTATTGAAATTATTAATGCTAAAATATAAGTAATAAGAAAAAGTTTTTTTAAAAGAAACAATATTTTGAAAAAACTCAGCAATAAAGGAAATAATCAAAACTTTAGAAAACGACTCTTGCAAATATTTCTAAGAAAACGCCGAATTCCCTTATAAAATAGAAACTCTAAAAAGAAACTTTCAAGCTGAATTAAAAAGAACAATAATCCCTGGTTGGGAATAAAAAATTAAAGGAGATTTTATTAATGTTTAAAGTAAAAAAACAATTTAAAATAATAAGTGTTTATTTGTTTATTTTTTTAGGATTATTATTTATTAATAATAATCATCAAGTAATGGCGATGGAAAAAGCAAATAATCATATTGATAAAAAAGCAATTAATACAAGCATACAGTTATTTGATCTTTTAAGAGATCAAAAACAAATTGTAGAAAAAATACATTATTTTAGGAATAAAGAAAAAAAAAGATTAAATTTCTATGAAGTACAACAAATTATAAAATTAGAACAAAAAAATATTGAATTAAAACAAAAAATATCAGAAATTAAAAAAATATTTCAAAAAAACAATAAAAAAGTAACTTTTAATTTAAAACCATTAATTAAAATTATAGAAGATTAATTTTAATTATTTTTATTAATATAAAAAAATAATATATTTATTAATTCTCATTAAAGACCCTTTTCAGGGCCTTTTTTATTTTAAAAGAAAGGAAACGATAAAACTATGTCCATTAAAAAAATCTTACCATCTTTACCGAGTAACATCATTTTTTTTTAATCATTATTTTTTATCTTATTAATCTCTTTAATTTTTATTAATTATATTTAATCAAATTATATCTTTTTACTTATCCATTAAGCACCCAAAGACTAAAACAGGGAATAGTAGCACAATTTTACCATTATTTAAAGACTACTAAAAAAAATCATCATGTGAAATCTTATTAATACTTGGTTAACGAAGTTAAATAATTGGTTTGCCGATATCAGCAATCATTTCTTTAATCACCAAAACAAGTGACTTAACTTAACCTTATTAACCATTATTTTATTATTCCTACCTCATCTTTTATATTTAATTGATTTTCTTTTTAAATGTCTTTATCATATAATCAAATTTATTTGTTATTTATTCCAATATATTATCTCTTTTTTTAGAAAAGGTAAATAAAAATACGAATCAAATTATCTCAACGCACTAAATTATGGTGCCAACATCGAAAAAAATATATTAACGCTTCAGAAATTGGTAGTATCACAGGTAATGATAAATTTAGAAACTTAGAATAATTAGTCCATGATAAACTCTTTGGCGCCACATTTACTTCCAACAAATACACCGAACACAGGAATAAAACTGAACCTTTGGCCAGAACTTTTTCCGAAAACATAGCTAAACTCACTTATCCTGATACCATTTTTATCGATGATGAAGTCAAAATATTTTCTTCATCACTTGAATATTTTAGGTGATTAAAGAACCATTAAAAAAATACCAACTTTTAAGTTGGTTTCCTTATTTTTTCTAAATACTAAAAAATATTTTTCTTATTAAATAATAAAAAAGGAGATTAAAATGGCGAGAAATTACAAGACGTTCTTATTTCAGTAAAAAATCTTTTAGAAGAAATAAATTAACTTTAGGCAGTTTTTTACATATTGGATTTTACCTACATTAGGCATTATTTTTCCTTTGATTGTTTATTTTGCTTCAAAAGGTTATTTATCAATAGCTAAATAATAAAAAGGAGGATAAAAAATGACTTTAAGACAAATATTAATTTTAATTGCTCTTGGTTGTATTTTTATATTTGCAGCTTATAAACTTGGTTTTATTGTTCCTGATGCAACTAAAATTACATGGATTAAATAATGAGTTTTTTTAAAAAAAACACTCATTAAGGGATAATATATGAATAAATTAAGTTAAAATTAAGGATTTTTTTAAAATGGATAAGCAACAAAAAATAAAAAAAGAATTTTACGAACATTGTCAATGTTGCGGAAGCGATTTGGGAATGAATATAAATGATATTGATTTGAATTTATTTGGTGCAATAATGACTTTAATGATTTTAATTAGTTTTGGATTTTTTTGTATTATTTGGTTTTTTGAGTTTATTTTCATTAGAAATAACTTTATTTATGTTATTAATCATGACAGGATTCAAACCAATCTTTGAATTTTTATCAAACAGCATTATCTTTATCAAAAATATGTTCCTTGGTCTATTTTTCCCTAAAAGAAAAATAAGAAATTTAGAAATTAAATTAACCAAACAAGAACACCAAGAACATTTATTATTTGAAAAATTAGACCAAGTAATAATCGCAAATGAAAAATTATTATCTAAATTAGAACAACAAAAACATAAAGTAGCCATTTGGCAATCCAAAAAAGAAAGAAAAAAGATTGTTAAAATTTCAAAAAAACCACACACCAATCGGAAAGGACTAACTGTTCCAAAACTTTAGACAATTAAATATTTTTAAATAATATAAAGGCCAGCTTTTAAGTTGATCTTTTTTTAAAAGATTTTTCTTGCATTTCTAAAAGGCCATTTGCATTTTTTGCTGCCTCCTAAATTCATGTTACCCGTCATTTATGTTTGGTAGCTAAAATATTTATTCTATAATAGAACGAATTATTTTGACGAATGATTTTTTGTCCAAAATATTTTTTCAAGCTATTTAATGCCACTATATTTTTTTCTTTTGATATAATATTAATATAAAATACATATTATCAGATTAATAATATAATCCACGCAAATTTAATTTATTATTTTAAATGCGTAATATATTTGACAGCAAGCTAACTTATTTCAAATAATTTCAATTTTTTGATGTATTAAAATTATTAAAACGTAAATATTAGTTAAATTAAACTATAAAAAATCAAAAAAGCCAAAGAAGCAAAAGGAGTTTTAATGCCAGCCTTATTTCCCAAAAAAATTAAAGTTATTTATGATGGTCTCTTGCAAGGTCAAGTTTATGAAATGGCTCAAAGTTTAGGTTTTTCCTTTCAACACATCCAAGATGTCCCTTCCAAATTAACCGACGAAAACGTTTTTTTACTTACTCGCAGTGTGAAATTTGGACAAGTATCTGATGATGCAAAAACTTTTTTAGAAAAAAACGCTACCAAAGTAATAGGTGTTGCTGTGTCTGGCAACAAAAATTGGGGCAAAAACTATGGTAAAGCAGGCGATACTATCGCTTCTAATTATAATGTGCCTTTGGTTCTTAAATTCGAAGGTTCAGGAATGCCAGAAGAAAGAGTTTTTTTAAAAAAATGGCTTGCTTGCTATTGTAACAACCAAAAATTGCCTTCTTATCAATTCAAAACCCAACCACAAATGCCCACCTCCAAAAAAACCGTCTTGCCACCTTGGATTATACTCAACAATCAAATTATTGATGAACAAGGAAAAATCAAAGACCTAAATAAAGACAAAGAAGCTTTACAAAGTTTTTTGCAAGAAGGAGTTGCCCCCAAACTAAAACGCTTTGCCACTTTACAAGACAAATTAACTTTTTTACAAGAAAACGAATATTATGAAAGCACTTTTTTGCAAAAATACAACTATTCGCAAATCAAAGAAATCTACCAAATTGCTTACCAAAAAAACTTAACTTTCCCAACTTTTATGGGAGCTTTCAAATTTTACCACGATTATGCTCTTAAAACTCGCGACAAACAACACTATTTAGAAACCTACGAAGACCGATTGTCAATAAACGCACTTTATCATGCCAAAGGTGATTTTGCAATTGCCAAACGCCTCATTGTATCTTTAATAAACCAAGACTTTACTCCTGCAACTCCCACTTTGCTCAACACAGGCAAAAAACATCGTGGCGAATTTGTCTCTTGTTTTTTGTTAGAAGCTGGCGACTCTTTAAACGATATTGCCCGTATTAATGAATTTTCGATGCAACTTTCTAAAATTGGCGGTGGGGTTTCGATTAACATCACTAATTTGCGTGCTAAAGGTGAATCTATCAAAGGCATTAAAGGTGTGTGCAAAGGTGTTGTAGGTGTGTGCAAATTATTAGACCACAGTTTCCGTTATGCCGATCAAATGGGACAACGTACAGGCGCTGGTGCTGTTTATTTGAACGTTTTTCACGCCGATATCATTGATTTTTTAAGTACGAAAAAATTAAGTGCTGATGAAGATGTTCGCGTCAAAACTTTATCTTTGGGCGTTGTAGTACCTAACAAAATGATTGAACTTGCCCGCAAAAATGAAGTTATGTATACCTTTTTCCCGCACACTGTTTTCCTAGAATACGGTAAAAATTTTGCTGATATTGCAGTTGATATGAGCTATTGGTACGACATTTTAATTGTCAATCCCAAAGTGCAAAAAAAAGCCATCAATCCGCGCCAACTCTTAGAACTTATTGCCCAAATGCAAGGCGAATCAGGCTATCCTTATTTAATGTTTTGCGATAACACCAATCAAGCAAATACTTCAGATCTGAAAGTCAAGTTTTCTAATTTATGCACTGAAATCCTTCAACCCACCATCACTTCACATTACAAAGATTACCATCAAACCCAACAAGACGAAATTGGTATGGACGTTTCATGCAATCTAGCATCAGGACATATGGGGAACATGATTACTAACAATACCATTCAAGAAACTGTTTTTATGGCAATGGAAGTAATGAACTGTGTTTCTGAAAATACAAACATTAGTTATGTTCCAGCTGTTGCAAAAGCCAATTTTCTTAACCGCAGTGTAGGTTTTGGAATCATGGGTCATCACGGCTTTTTAGCTCAAAACTACATTGCTTTTGGAAGTGAAGAAAACAAAGATTTAATTGATGTTTTTTTTAACGCTATTAATTTTTACAGCCTCCTTCATTCTTGCAATAAAGCAAAAACCACAGGCAAAAAGTTTTATCGTTTTAAAAAATCCAAATACGCTGATGGTAGTTATTTTAACAATCGTGGTGAAATTTTACCTAAAACTAACAAAATCAAAAAAATGTTCCAAAATATCACCCTTCCCACCCAAAGCGATTGGAACCAACTCAAACAAGATGTCATGAAATTTGGACTCTACAATTCTCATCGTCTTGCAATAGCTCCAAACGGATCAATTGGATATATTATGGGAGCAACTCCTTCCTTGACTCCTGTAAAACAATTAGTAGAGGAACGCACCTATGGTAACTCTAAAACTTACTGTCCAATGCCTGCATTAAAGCAAGCTTCCTTTATGTACACCACTGCTTATAAAATAAACAAATACGATCTCATTGATGTTATTGCTATTGCCCAAAAGCACGTTGATCAAGGTATTTCTTTTGAACTTGGTATTACATCTGATATTACTACGCGTGAATTACAAAAATACTATCTTTACGCTCATCACAAAAAGATAAAAACCCTTTATTACACACGAACCCAAAAGCTAAAAATTGATGAATGTGAGGCTTGTGGTGTTTAAAAACACCTTATAAAGCTGAATAAAAAATAATTAATGGAATAAAACTTTGATTAATAAATTATATTTATAATTCTCAGTCAAGTTTGACTGCTTCTCGTACTTAGTTTTTTGTGATTTTGTTTTTTTGTTAAAATAAGGCTATCACATGGATAGTCTTTTTTTATTCTTAAAAATAATTATTTTTCTCTTAACTCCTTTTATATTAAAATAAATATTCCTATTATTTTCCCAAAATACAAATCTTACCCAAATAAATTGTTCATTATTTTTCAAATTATAATCCCACAAAATAACCCTTTCAATCTTATCCCAATTAATTTATACTAAAAAAACAAAATCCCAAAAAGAAAAAGGAGTAAATCAATGAAAACCAAAAACCCCCAACCCCAAACAAATTCCAAAATCCATTTTCAAGGAGCTAACTGGAATGTATTAGAAGACAAATATACCCATTTTTTTTATGAACAAAATTTAAGTCAATTTTGGCGTCCTGAAGATATTAGTTTGCAAGGCGATCTTGCTGCTTGGAGCGAACTTACCATAGAAGAAAAAACTGCTTATTCACGCAATCTTTTAGTTCTTACTTTTTTAGATACTTATCAAGGTGATTTGGGTATGCCCATTATTGCTCGTTCTTTAGAAGAACATGAACACCAAAAAAAAGCTACCCTTAATTTTATGGGAGCTATGGAAAATGCAGTACATGCTAAAAGTTATTCTAATATTTTTATGAGCTATTTAACTAACAAAGAAATTAATCAACTTTTTTTGTGGGGTAACCAACAAAAAAGTCTTCAAACCATGATGCAAGTAATTGTAAAAGTTTATGAGGCTTTGGAAGACCAGATTTATTTAAAAAAACAAACTTCCTTGCAATTTATTGAATTGGAATTTAAAAAAACTCAGTGGAAAGCTATGGCAGTATCAGTTTTTTTAGAAACTTGGCTGTTTTACAGTGGTTTTTACTATCCTTTATATTTTTATGGTCAAGGGAAATTGATGCAATCAGGAGAAATTATTAATTTAATTATTCGTGATGAAAGTATTCATGGTGTTTATGTGGGGCGTCTTGCAACTGAACTTTATCAACTGTTTGATAAACCCACCAAACAAACTTTAAAAACATGGTTAGATGATTTGATGCAACAACTCTATCAAACAAAAACATCCTTAGTCAATGCCATTTATCATAAATTAAATTTAGAAGATGATGTTAATAAATTTGTGCGTTATAATGCCAATAAAGCTTTAATGAATTTGGGTTTTGATGCTTTTTTTCCATCCGAAAATGTAAACCCTGTTATCATTAATGGACTTAATACTGAGACTAAAACTATGGATAACTTTTCTATGAAAGGAAATGGTTATCAAAAAATGCGCTCTGAGGCGTTGCAAGATGAAGATTTTTATTTTTAAAGCCATAATCAATAATCAATAATATTTAGTTTTATAATAATTCCTTTATTTTTTATGCTAAAATAAGTATTTTTGTTTTGCAAACTAGATAATTATTTAATTAATTTATATATTTTTATAATTTTAAATCAAATGAAAAATTGTTTTGTTAATCATTTATAAGAATTAAATAATTTAGATGGGGCGTAAATACAATATGAATATATATATATATATATATATATATATAACTATTGAAATTATGATATAATTTTTATTATTTAATTATTATTTGTATTCCTTTTTTTATTAGAAAAGAAAATTGATAATTTAAAAATTACTTACCCCAATAATTTAAAATATAAAATCATTATAAAAATTTTAGAATTTATATTAATGTTTTCTTTTTTATTTATTTTTAAGATATTTAAAAATATTAAATACTCCGATTAATTTGATTTTTTTAGTATTATGCTTTTTTTAGCTTTCATCCAAGAAAAAAAGAAAAAACATTAATTTAAATTCAAATTTTTGAATGTTCTAGATTATTTGGTAGTATTTTTTATTTGTTTTACTCTCTTTTTATTTTTTTATGGTGGTTTTAAGTAATTAGGAATTGAGTTTAGAATATTTAATATTGTGTGTTTGATTCTTTTATTAATTGATTATAGATGTTTTAATATTTTTTCTAATATGTTATTTAAATTTATTTATAATAAATAAAAAGAACAAAAGAAAAAAATTATAAGGTACATAAAAAATGATTTTTTTTAGATTTTATATTTGATAATCCTGATTATTTTAATAAATTTTTAAGAAAAAATCATAATCATAAAAATCAAAAAACTAATAAATTAATTGAAAAACATATTTTTGTTAAAACTAAAAAAACTATTTTCTTATCATTTTTTTCCTTAATTTATTTCATTTTCTGTTGGGATTATTTTTATTGATTTTTAAATAAATATCATAGCGAATTATATTCCTTTTTACAAACTAAAATTACAAATTACCAAGGAATTAATTTTATTTATAGTAGGGCTTAAATTAATCATTATTTTGATATGTTGTTTTTATAAACTAAGTCTTTATTTTTGGCATCAATTCTTACCAATATCCCTTTATTTGATTACTTTATTAGTTATATTTTTATGCTATTTTATTTTTCTCCTTTCATTAATACATTTAATCCTATTATTGCCTTTAATATCTTTGCTAATTAATATTTTGATTTTAGTTTTTATTATTAGTTTTATTAGTAAAATTATTTTTTTTATATTATTATTATTTCTTAAATATCTTTTTTCTCATTAGTAATTTTTATTATACGAATACTAAGATGAATTTATGTTTTATATCAATTAGATAATTTTTTAAAAAATAAAGTTATTACCAAAGAATGCTAATAGATTTTATTTAATTTTTTATGGCTTTATAGTGTGGAAGTGTTTTGTAGTATTTTTTAACTTTTTATATATGTTGTTATTTATTTAGGTAATTTAAAAAAATGATAAAAAATGAAATTGAATATTTACATTAAAATAAAATTAAAAGAAGTTTTTATATGGGCTTTTTTGGATCTTTAATTAAACCTTCCAAAAGATTTAAACTTTTAATAAATCAACACAATAAAAAAATAACTTATCTTTATTTGCTAATATATTTTTAGGATTTTTGTATTATGGTATAAATTTGAATTTTATAAGAATTGTTTTATCTTTAATATTTAGTAATTTTTACCTTAATTATGGGCACTTTAATGTGGGTTATAACTTTGGAAAATTTAGATCTTTTTTTATTAAAGAGAGGATTCCTAAAAAATATGAATGGATAATTATAATTATTTTTCGTTTATCTAATTATAAAAAAATATAGTATTATAATTGTAATCCAACTAATACTAACTTAGAAAAGTTAGTTTTTTAAAAATAAATTCATTTTGTAAAATTGCTATTTTCATTTTTTTGTTCCTCTTTTTTATAAACAAGATATAAAATTTATAAAGAAAAATTACAATTAAATATTTTTTTTAGATATTTTAATATTTTTATAATTAAAAAATGTTATAATACAAATGTAAAAATCCCTTTTATTTAAAGTGTTAAAAGTTGGTTTTTTATTGGTTTTTCTTTTGACTTGAAAGTATTTGTTTTGAAAGTATTGTTTTGCGTTTTTTTAATTTTTTATTAAAAAAAGGAGTTTTAAAATGATAGAAAATTATAATTTTACCTCTAAATCTTTGGAATTTGCTAAAGGTTTTAAAGCTTTTATTGCTCGTGGTAATGTTATTAATTTAGCTGTTGCAGTTGTAATAGGACAACTTTTTGCCAAAATTGTAAGTTCTTTGGTAGCAGATATTATTATGCCTCTTTTTTCTTTGTTATTTAATTATACTGGGGCTTTAAAAGATTTGAAATTTACAATTAAAGCTAATACTTATCTTTGTTATGGTAATTTTTTGCAAACTATTTTAGAGTTTTTGTTGCTTTCTTTTATTATTTATACTATTTTAACTTTAATGTCTTGGAAAAATCCTTTGCAAAAGGAAAAAACCGATAAAAATATGTTGCTTTTACAACAAAGTCTTAATAAAGAAATTGCTTTATTAGAAGAAATTAAAAATATTTTGAAATCAAATAAGTAATTGCAAATTAGTATTAACAATAAATGTTATTTAGTTGTTATTCAAACAATTATAAGGGACTATTTTTAATAGTCTTTTTTTATTAAGTTTTATTATTTTAATTATATTTATTATTCTTTTTGCCCTTATTATTGTTTGGAAAGAAATTGCAACAAAAAAATAACCATATAAACAAAAGAATTGTGAGTTTAGACTAATGAAAATTATTTGGAAATATTTATTCAAATACAAAATGTTACTGTTGTTAAATTTAATTGCTGTTTTGTTTGTTTGTTGTAGTGAATTGGGAATCCCTTTTATAATTGGTAAGTTTATTATTGATTATAATAAAAACAAACTTGATCCTTTCGCACTTTTAGGGCTTTTAACTTTATGTGCTTGTTGTGGCTTTATAGGAAATCTAATTCTTAATTATTGTGCTTCCAAAGTATCATCCTTGCTTTTTCAAGATTTAAGTGGTGATATTTTTCAAAAAGTACAAACTTTTTCACCCACTGAGATGAAACAATTAGGGATTTCATCTATCCTTAACTATACTACTTTGGATGTTTTTCAAGTAATGAATTTCATTTCTGTTTTTTACCGTACTGCTGTTGTTTCTCCTATTATGCTTGTAGTTAGTGTTATTACTATTTTTTATGTAGCTTCTTTTTTGCTTTTAGGAATTCTTTTTGTTGCTCCTTTTTTAGTTTTAACACTATTTATTATTCTTAAAAAATCCTATATTTTATCACAACAACAACAAAAAAAATTAGATGAATTAAATGTTATTACTCGTGAAAATTTAATTGGGATAAAATCTATTCGTGCTTTTCGTCAAAGTCAATATGAAACTTCTCGTTTTTCTAAAGTAAATCATAAATATAGTTTTTTTTCTATTAAATTATTTAATTTTATGGTTTCTATTGATCCTATCTTTTATTTTTTTTTAAATTGCTCTATTTTGATTAATGTTGGGGTAGGAGTGCATTTTTTAACTCAAGACAATCCTGGTTTTACTACAGGCAAACTTCTTTCATGTATTGATTATCAATTTCATGTTTTATTTGCTATTTTGGATTTTTTATTACTCTTTATGATGTTTCCTAAAACTTTGGTATCTGTTAGAAGAATTGAAAATGTTTTAAATGTTACCCCCAAAATAAAAAATGTTTGCAAACCTTTAAAACCACAAATGCCTTTTCAAACTTTGTCTTTTGAAAATGTTACTTTTACTTATCCTGATGCTACACAACCCACGTTAGAAAAGATTAATTTTAGTATGAAAAAAGGACAAATTGTAGCTTTTGTAGGTGCTACTGGTTCAGGAAAATCCACCTTAATAGGTCTTATCCCCCGCCTTTATGATGTGTGCGAAGGCGCTATTAAAATTAATGATATTGATATTAAAGAATATGATCTTAATTATTTGCGTAATAAAATTAGTTTTATTTCTCAAAAAAATGTTTTATTTAAAGGAACTATTAGAAGTAATTTAGCTTTCGGTAAACAAAATCCTCAAGAAAATCAAATGAAAGAAGCATTGCAACTTGCTCAAGCTTATCAAATTATACAAAATAAAAATCATAAATTTAATGAAATAGTAAGTGAATTGGGTACTAATTTTTCAGGGGGACAAAAACAAAGACTTTCTATGGCAAGAGGATTTCTTAAAAAACCTGATATCTATATTTTTGATGATTCTTTTTCAGCTCTTGATTATAAAACTGAATATGAAATTAGAAAAACTTTTTTTGAAATGAAAGGCCAAAACTTAGTGTTAATTGTTGCTCAAAGACTTACTTCTGTTATTAATGCCGATAAAATTATTGTCTTAGAAGAAGGAAAAATGAAAGCTATAGGGACTCATCAAGAATTAATGAAAAATTGTCTTCTTTATCAAGAAATTGCCAAATCCCAAAATTTAGAGGTTGTTTTATGAAAAGAATTTTGAGATATTTAAAGCCTTTTAAAAAACAAATTAATTTAGGACTTTTCTTAATTTTTCTAGCCTCCCTTTTTAATGTTTTTTTGTTTTATTTTGAAGGTAGATTTATTACTGATGAAATTCAAAAATATTATAAAGATCGTAGTTCCTTTTCTGTTCCTTTTTTTGGCAAAAACATTATGCATTACATTATCTTTATTTTATGTATTAATCTATTTTTATATTTGTTTGTTGTTATGTGTCGTGTTTTTTTTAATAAAATGTTAATTTCATCTATTCATCAAGGTATGAGAGATTTGCGCCAAGATTTGCAAAAAAAAAATCATCGTTTACCTATTAAATACTTTGATTCTAATACTTTAGGAAATATTATGAGTCGGATGACAAATGATATTGAAGTTATTTCTAATGCCTTACAACAATCTTTTTCTATTATGTTAGCTTCTTTTTTAATGATTGTAATGATTATTTGTTTTATGTTTGTTTTACATCTTTTTTTAGGTATTATTGTCTTTATGATGATTCCTTTTTCCTTTTATGCTATTTATAAAGTTTTTGCTAAATCACAGAAAATCTTTATTCAAAGGTTTGATGAATCAGGGAATTATCATGGTTTTTTACAAGAAAAATATACTGGATATAAAGAAATTATTTTATATAATCAACAAAATACAGTTATTGAAGAGTTTAGTTATCAAAGCAAGTGTTTAGAAAAGTTAGTTTTTAAATCTAATTTTTTGTCTGGATTAACTTCACCCATTGTATGTTTGTTTACTCATTTTACTTTAATTGCAGTTAGTATGGTGGGTTTTTTTTTGATTGAAGGCCATAATACATCTCCTTTTTTAGCTAAATTAGGAGTAGGAGTTATTGGAATAGGACTTTTTAGATGTTTTTTACAATTTGTTTGGCGTTTAGGCAATCCCATTATTGAAATAGGTCATATGTCAGTTTTATTACAATCTGCTAATGCTGCTTCTAGAAGAGTATTTGCTTTTTTAAATGAAATTGAAGAAGCTCCTGAAGTGCTTAAACCTCAAGTTATTGCTAATCCTCAAGGAGAAGTTGTTTTTGAAAATGTTTTTTTTGGTTATAATAAAAGAGATATGTTATTAAGGAATATTAATTTTGTTGCCAAACCAGGACAAACCATAGCTATTGTGGGCCCTACAGGTTCTGGTAAATCTACTTTAATTAATCTTTTAATGCGTTTTTATGATATTAATGCAGGGACTATTAAAGTTGATGGAGTTGATATTCGTGAATTAAAAAAAGATAATTTAAGAACTATTTTTGGAATGGTATTACAAGATACTTGGTTTTTTAAAGATACTATTTGGCAAAATATTAAATATGGCAAACAAGATGCAACTGATGAAGAAGTAATACAAGCAGCCAAACAAGCTCAAGTGAATTATTTTATTAATACTAAACCTAATGGTTATCAGATGCAAATTAATGAAGAAGCAGATAATTTGTCTCAAGGAGAAAAACAATTAATTACTATTGCAAGGACTATTTTAAGTGATCCTAAAATATTAATTTTGGATGAGGCTACTTCTAATGTAGATACTAGAATTGAAATTTTGTTACAACAAGCTATTCAAAAGTTAATTCAAAACAAAACTGCTTTTGTTATTGCTCATAGATTATCTACTATTGTTAATGCTGATAAGATATTAGTGCTTAATAGAGGGGCTATTATTGAACAAGGAACACATCAAGAATTATTAAATTATAAAGGATTTTATTATAAACTATATCAAAGCCAATTTCAAAAATAATATATAATATTAATATTAAATATAAAGACCAAATATTTATATAGTTGGTCTTTCTTTTCTAAAAATATTCTTAGAAAAGAATTGAGCGTTAAGACAAAAATTATTTAAATATTTTTTAAAAAAATAAAAAGAATTTAGAAATTCGTAATCAATTAATTGAACTTCATTGATCATTAGTAAAAAAAATAGTTTAAAATTCAAATATTACCCTAAATTGTTAACTAGAGAGGTTTTGTACCAAGAAGGAATCTTAGTATTAATCAAATACCTCAATTCACCTTAAATCCAACAAAAACCACCAAATCAAATAATATCATTTTTAAAGAAAAAAAATATGAGCCTGATAGAATAAGAAACCTCAACCCAAATCGATTATGGTTAAAACAAATAAATCATGAATTACTGCTTAAAAAATTAAAAACCAAATTTTTAAGTTTTGTTATAACCCTAGACAACATAAAAGAATCTCACCAACTAACTTTTGCCGTGTTCCGTTTTATTAGACAACTTTTATCTTTAAAATTGTTCTTTAAAACTTAAAATTAAGTGATAATTTCATATCTTTTCAAACCAACAAAAAATTTAAATTATATAAAAAAGTGTCTAATTTTTTTATAATTTGTTAGTTTCAAAAGATATTTTTTTAAATATTTTACCCCTTCATATATATAATTGCTTAAAAAAAGTTAAAAACACTCCTACAAAATGAAAAGAAAATATTTTTTTTACGTAATTATATTATTTTATTTTAAAAAAGGGCGCAAAAAGTAACCTTTTTCAAGGTTAACATTTAAACAATTAATCAATTTTTTTTATATCAAGTTTTGAGAATATTGAATTGGTGAATTATAGTTTAATTTAGTTAATAGCCATTTTTGATTCCAAAAAGCAGGAAATTGTTTAATGATAGTTTTTATTTTGGCCATTGGGTTTTGGAAATAAAAAAGGATGGCGGTGTTCTAAAATGCTTTTCATTTGACCGAAAAAGTTTTAAATGACAGCGTTATCACGGGTAGTGGTTTTTCTGGACATGCTGATTAAAAAACCTTTAACATGAGAAGCGACAATTTGATTGTTAAAAGAGTCGATAATACAATAAAAATATAAAAAACCTTGTTGAGTTTTAAAATAAGTGATGCCTGTGAAGAGTTTTTGCATCGGTTCATAGGTTTTAAAATCTTGGTTAATTAAATTAAGAACTATTTTTAATTGAGATTTTAACTGTTGGTAATGATATTTATTTTTTTGATTCTTAAACGACAACAAATACTCTTTTCTTTCATGATGTGATAAACTTTTTTCTTAGTGATGGTTTCATTAAAATTTTTTTGATATAAATTAGTGATTTTACTATGGCCAAATAAATATTCATGAATTCTGCATAAAGATTCAATACGTTTTTGTTGTAAAAGATATTTTTCTTGTTTTAGTTTAATTTTATGGTTAACTTTTAACCAATAATAATAAGTACTCCTTTTAGTTTGAATCGTTTTTAAAATAGTGGTTATATTTAAATCATTTTGAAACTTTCCCACTAAATTAAATATATTTTTTTTCTATCTTTTCTATTTTTTTAATAATTTGTTGTAATAATTTTATTTTTTGTTTTAATTTTTGCATCTTAACACCAATGTATCTTATATTTTTTTCATTATATCAACAATTATAACTCTTTAAATGTTTTTTAACGCCATTAAATAATTTATTAATGTTATTTTTTGTCTAATATATGAATCACCCCCCTTCCATATTTTTTTTTATTTATAAAACACATACCTATAACTGGTATGGCAGTTAATTTAAAAATTAAAGTTTATTTAATGATTGAAATAAATTAAAAAAATAAAATTGTTTTTCAAAAAAGAAGTTTTATTATATCGATTAATAATAATGATATTAAAAATGATAATTCGATAATATCAAATATCGAGTATCATTATATATATAATGATATAAAATATTCCTAGTTAAATATGTTTGTCTTTATATAGAATATTTGAAGAGACAAATTGTTAAAAAACTGTTAGTCGTTTGGAAATATATTTATACATAGGATGTATCTTTTTCACCCGATAACCTTGTTTTGTTTTGATTAAGAAGAATTGAATATATTTTAAATCTTCTTGACGATAATAAACAACATTTAAACCTTTCTTATAGTTTGTTTTGATAGGATTATTATATTTATATAGTTTATTGGGGTCTAATTGGTATAATTTTAAGTTTTCTATTTTATGGATATTGATTTTGCCAATTAATTCTTTAATGATATTTTTAGAATCATTTTTATAATTGATTTGAAAGATATCATGATGGGTTTTAAGGGGTTTTAAAATTAAAGTTTTTACTTTATCTTTGATAGTTTGGAAATTTTAAAAAGAGATAACAGTTTTTGTGGGGATTTTTAGTTTTTTGCCTGTCTTAGGGTTTCTACTAGTGTAGGTTTTTTCTTGGTTTTAAGATAAATTTACCGATTTTAGAGGATAAAATTACTTCTTCGTTTGTGATGTAATTAATTCAATTAGGTCATTTTCGAATGAGTTATAAAATTCTTCTGTTTTAATGATTGAGGTTTTGTTGGCCTCAACTATTTTTTTAATTAATTCTTTCTTTGTCATTTTTGGGTTTCTCCTTTTTGTTGGTTTTTATTTTTCTCCTTTTGTTTTTGTTTTAATAAGTTAAGAATTTAAATGCGAAAAATAAGTACTTTTTGAAAAGTTTCAATTTGAGATTACTTTCAAAAGATGTAATTTACCTGAAAGAATGTTATTTCACATGATTAAAATAAAAATAATGGTACAAAAAGTACCATTATAATAGAAATAGAACCTTCGCCCGAGTTTTAAAAAAAAGTTAAATGGTCTTCTTTTGGTTTGGAATCTAAGAAAATGACATTGTGAATAATTATTTTTGTTGAGGTTTTGTTTTGTCCTTCGTTGTTAGTGTATTTTCGACATATATTTTCGAACTTTTGTGTAAATATGTACTCATGTTTTCGGCTTGGTTTCTAAAAACTAGACAAGGAATATATTGAACTTTGTCCTTTCCTTAGTTAACCACTAATTGGAAATCGATTTTGGGAATTTGTTCTTTATTACTATTGATATATTCTAGGTCATGAGAAATATTACCAATTAATTAAACTTTGTTTAACATTTTTGGTTTCTCCTTATTTTTTATTCTTTGGGCTTATTTTTCTAATTGCATCTTTTTTTAGATTTATGATTTGTGAGAGTTTGAAATTTAGTTTTTGGTCTATTTCTTATTTGGTGAAAGTTGGGTGTTAAGATTTATTTATGTTGTCTAGGGTGGTGCCGAAACTTTAAAAAATAAATAACACCGATTTTCTTTTGGCTTAGTTTGGTTTTTAATTTTTTAAGCAGTAATTCGTGATTTGCTTGTTTTAAACATAATTGATTTGGGTTGAGGTTTTTTATTCTATCAGGCTCATATTTTTTTCTTTAAAAATGATATTATTTGATTTGGTGGTTTTTGTTGGATTGAAGGTGAGTGGCTTTTTTATTAGTTCATTGATTGTTGATTTTATGGTTCGGAGTTGTGTAAACAATGAAATCATAACCTAAATTTTGGTAATTATTTAGGGCTTGAAGTAATCCTAAGATTACTTCTTGGTTTAAAAAATGGTTTTAATTAAAATAAAAAAACCAAATGTGTTAAAATGGTGGTGTATTAAAAAATACAAAAGAGGAAAGAAACCTATGATCAAAATTAAAAAAATAATCAAATATTTATTTATTATTTTAGAGATGTTTCTTTTTTTATTATCAGTTGGATCGTTTTAACTTAAACAGGAATCATTAAATTGCCAAAAGAAGAAGTTCCTATTTTAAAAGAAACCAAAGCTAATATAAAAGACGAATAGGAAGAAACTAATTATAAAGTAAGAACTCAACCAATAATTAAAATTCATTACATATTTGATGGCTTTAATGGCATCGGTTATTATCAACAACAAACTCAAACCAAAAAAAACAGTTTTAATGATATTTTAACCATTCAACACAGACTCCAAACCCAAAGTTGGAATAAAGATTGTGATACTTATAACCATACCACTTTTAACGGATTTGATGTTGATTCTTTCGATGCTTAAGATGATATTTTTATTTAGATAAATATGTAAAATTCGAAAAATAACAACAATGACGATTAAAGACTATTGCCTTGGCGGTTGTTTCGTTGAAAATGATAACTTCGCATTAACCTTTTTCCATCTCCATTTTAACCCTATCCGTCAAATTTTTTCTCTTTGCCAAGATAAACATAACTATGATAAAATCTAAGAAGCCAAAAAAAATAAAAGAACCAACTCTAACTGGTGATAAAATTTTAACAACTTTCAATATTTTAAAATGTAAAGAAATCAAAATTAAAGGAGATTTAATTAATGTTTAAAATCAAAAATAATTTATTAAAATCAAAAATATTTGTATTTATTTTATTAGGATTATTTGTAATTATCAATAATCATCAAGCAATGGCTGCCCCTAATGAAGAGTTTGTTGGCGACATGAGAATAGTTAATGTAAATTTATCAAATATTGATATTCTTAAAAAACATGAAACATTTAAAAAATATTTTGATTTTACACTAACTGGTCCTCGTTATAATGGAAACATAGCAGAATTTGCAATGATATGGAAAATTAAAAATCCGCCTCTTAATTTATTAGGTGTTTTTTTTGATGATGGCACCAGAGATGATGAAGATGATAAATATATTTTAGAAGAATTAAAACAAATAGGCAATGGAGCCAAAAATATGTATATTTTTTGGCAATATGAACAAAAATAATTTTTCTGCATTAAAAAAGGAGTTAAAATAATGTTTAAATTAAAAAATCAATTTAAAAAAAAAATTATTTTTTTGTTTGTTTTCTTAGGTTTATTATTTATTAATAATAAAAGTATTTATGCTTTTCCTGGAATAGATTTAGATGTAAGAAGACATCAATTAGAAGAAGAATTAAACAATTTATTGTTAGAATTAAACAATGTTTTTAATAATATGAGTTTAGATTCTTCAACGCGTTTTAACATGATGGTTGCAATTTCAAACACAATAGACACAACAAACAATCAACTCTCGACGATAAATCAACAAATTATCGAACGTGATCGATGCAACCAACAAAGACGAAACTACCAAAATAAACCTAACAGTCCTAGAAGAATTTAAATAATTTAAAGCATAATTTTTTATTTTCGAATATTTTTCTATTTATAGTTTTAGTAATATTCTTAATGACTAATAATATTTATCAAGTAATGGCAATGAATAATTTAAATGATGAAATTAATAAACTTTATTTAGAACGAAATCAATTAGTGATCAAAATTAATTCGTTCTTATCAAGACCCACAATACAAGAACTTAATGCAAATTATCAAAAATTAAAAATATTAAACAAAAATATATTAATTTAAAATATAAATTAAATGAATTTAATTAAATTCATTAATCAAAAACCAAGAACCTGATGAGGTTCTTTTTTTTATTTAATAACATATGCAACAATAGAAAGAAAAAAACTATTTTAATTAAAAAAATCTTTCAATCTTTACCTATAGTAATCTCATCTTTTTAATCATCACTTTATAATTGTTTATTATGTCATTAAATTCTATCTTTTTTCTGTCAAACCAAATATTCACTAATATAAAACAAGTAATAGTGGTTCAATTTTATCAAAATTTCATCACTAAGCAACCAAATCATAATTTGGAATTTAATTAATACTTGGTTAATAAAGATAAATAATAACCTTAATACTATCAATCGTTATTTCTTTATTTATTAAAATCAATGGTTTAATTTATGTTTATTAATAATTTATGTTTATTAATAATTTATTTTATTATTTATTCCTTCATTTATTGTATTTCATTGATTTTCTTTTTAAATGTATTTATTACCTTTTTTGTTTCTTTTGTTATTTAGGCAAATATCTTTTATTATTATTAAAGAAAATTTTTAAGAAAGAATGATTATTATTATTATGAGAATCAAAAAGTTAAATCAAAGGACCAAATTATGGCATCAACACCTCACTTCTTGCATGTATATACATGGTGGAGCTGGTTCTGGCAAAACTACCATTTTAATTGAAAAATTAAGACAAAAAGAAAAAACCTTTAATTTTGGTAGCTAATAATGCTACTAAAAATATTATTTATGATAAATTATTTTCATCATTAAAAGAAGATTATCCTTCTTATAATGATGATGAATTAGAAAAATATTTAAAAGATAATTATGAAATTAGAACATTTCATAGTTTTGCTTATTCTTGTTATTTAAAATATAATATTTTTAATGAAACAGCAAAACAACGAAAATTTATTGATGATGAAACTAAATTAAATATTTTAAAACTGATTTTAAAAGAAAATCAGGATTTAAAATTGTATTTTAAAGAACAAAGAAAATATTCATTTAGAAAGTTTTTACAGGAATTAAATAATTTAATACGTTTAACTTTTCAAAAAGAAAACTGTTATTCATCTATTAAAATTTGATGATAAAGTTTTAAAAAAATCTTTTGAATTGTTGTTAAATTTGTATTATGAAAAATTAAATTATTATAATTTAATAACCTTTTGATGGTTTATTAATTGAAACTAGTGATTTTATTGAATTTGTTGAAAGGAATAATGGTTTAATTTATAATCGTCCTGTTTTTATTGATGAATTTCAAGATTTAAATTATTTTTATTATTTTATTATAAAAGAACTTTTATTTAATAAACCAAATTCTTTATATTGTTTTGGTGATTATACTCAAAATATTTATAGTTCTTTTGGTTCTAGTGAACGTATTTTGGAACTTTTTGTAAAAGATTTTATACCTCAAAAACATTTTTAAAATGTTAATTATCGTTCTAAAGTCATTAATATCGTTAAAGCAGCTAATGAATTAATTGATAATAAGGAATATTTACAATTATCTTTTAGTGAAAAAAAATATAGAGATTTTATAAATTTTTCTTTTTTTGATAATTTTTATCAACAAGTTAATTATTTGTGCGAAAAAATTAAAAATTCTTTAATTTATTCTATAACTGTTCTTTGTCGTAGTAATGGTGAATTACAAAAACTTAAAGATGAGTTTGAAAAAACCAAATTCCTTTTACTATATCTGATAATAAAAGTAAAGAAAATGAAATTGTTTTGTCAACGATACATGGATATAAAGGATATGAAAATGAATGTGTTTATTTAATTGGTTGGCAAAATCGAAATGAATCACAAGATAAAGTTTTAGAAAAAAAATTAATTTATACTGCAATAACTCGCGCTAAACATGATATTGAAATTTTAACTTTAAATGATTCTTCTATTTTTATAGATTATTTTTATTCTTTAATAAAAAAAAAATTAATTTCTGATAATTTTACAAAAGGATTAAATGATAAAATTTTTGATTTAGATTATTTAAAAATTTGTTTACCTAATTCAAAAGATATAGAAATTTATGATGAATTATCTACTACTATTAAAATTTATAATGAAAAAGTTAACCAATTAGAAAAACAACATAAATTTAATCAAATTACTGAATCTTATTATAAGAAATGTTATTTAAAATTATGTGTTTTATTTAAGGAAATTTCTAAAAATATTTATAAAGTACAAAAAAAGATAATGGCTATGAGACTCGTTTAAAAGGGTTTAATTATTATATGTTTGAACCTTTGGAACGAATTAAATGTTATAAAAAACATTTAAAAGAAAAAAAGAAGAAAGAATTTTGTCATTAAGTGATGATGATTTGAAATTGGATTATTCTTTAAAAAAACAATTAAAAGAAATTAAATTGCAAGAAATTAAACCAAAATCAAAAATTTTAAGGCATTATCGAGATTCTTCACAAAATGCTAAGGATAAACTTTTATATAATTTTAAAGATTCTACTAAAAAAATATCTTTTTATTACTTTGACAGCTCCTTATGATGATTTACAAAGCAAAACTATAAAATATACTTATGAACCTGATATTATGGATCAGGTAAGGAAACGTTTTATTCGTTTAGTGAGAAAAAAATATTTATTAAATTTATTTCAACAATGCTCTCAAAAAGATTTGGTTTATTCCAAAATGCAAGATTTTCGTTATTTTTTGGTCTTTGGAAACTACTAAATTAGGAGTTATTCATTAACATATTATTTTTAATATTGATGTTTTAAATTCTTTTGGTGTATATTCTCGTTATTTGTGTACTGATAAAGATTATGCTTTGGGTTTGAAAAACCGACCTATTAAAGGAAATAAGAGTATTTTTTATGATGATTATTTAATGCATAAAATAGATGAAAAAGGTAATATTAAAATAACTCAAAATTATTATGAGAAAAAGAATGTTAAAGTGTCAAAAATTACTTTGCTTTGGGCTAATGCTTATGCATCTGTTATGAATAAAAATAATATAAAACATTATAAACATTTAAATCCAATTAGTCAAAACGTTCAAATTTTTAGACCATCAAAAACAAATCTTTTATTTGAAAAAATTGAAATTAGTAAATGTAAAGTTTTTTATAAAGGCACTTTTGATAAAAAAAGATTATGTTAATAAAGTTGTTTCATATGTTAGTAAATATGTCTCTAAAAATGATAAACAAATTGAATCAAATTCTAATAAAGGAATTGATTTTTATAGTCGTCATTTGTTTGGATTTTCTCGTACATGTTTTTCTTGTCCTCAAGAATCTTTTTTAGCATTATTCCCTTATGATATAATTAAAGAAATAGAATTAAGTTCATTTCCAATTGTTAATTTTAATTTTTCTAATATATTTGAATGGAATATTAAAAAAATAATTAATGGAAGAAATATTAAAATTCCACATAATTTAACTTTATTGTTTAAATCTTATATGACTCCAAACCCAGTTCAAAATTCTAATTATTTTAGTTTAAATTTATCTAGTATTCAACCAAAAAATTATTTTCTTAATAAGAATTTTAAAAAATATTTTAAATTACAAAAACTTAAATTAAAACTTAAAAAAAGATTATGAAAAAAAAGATATTAAAATATTAAATAAAGTTGAATGTCAATATTGGTATAGATATCTTGAAAATAATTATATTCAAAGTTTTCAACTTTCTCCTTAATTTTATTAAATTAGTTTAAATTAAATATTTTTAATTAATTTTGCTGTCTAATTATTGGACGGCTTTTGTTGTTGGAAAAAAATAAATAAAATTATTTATAAATTACAAAAACTTAAAAAAAAATTATTAACCTCTTTTTAAAACAAAAAATTAGCTAAACATTTGACTGTTTAGCTAATTTTTTTAGTTGTTATTAAGATTTTTCTTTGAGTTTTTTTATTTTATCAATAATATTGTAATTATTTTTGCTTAAATCAATCTTATCAAAAGAATCTTTTATAATGTTTTCCGAAAATAAATTTTTTTTTTTTAATAAAAAAATAAGAGCATGAAAAAAACAATAACCATCTCCTTTGGTGTCTTCGGGTTTTTGAATAAAAAAATGATAATTGTTATTTTTCATTTCTAAATCAATAGGATTATTATCAAAAAGAAAAGAAGATAACAAATGTTTATCATTAATTATTAAATTAAATTTACGTTTTAATTGTTGGCTTAAAAAATCAAGAGTCCCTTGAATTAAAGGAGTGCTTGCAGTTTTTAAAGAACAACTTAAAACATCATTTTCAAAAAAAGATGAATCGCCATTGAAAATAAGTAAATATTGTTCTTTAAATTGATCACTTTCTAATCCGTTTACAAATTGATTTAAACCTAAATATGCTAATTTGCGTGTTAACTGCAAAGAGTTATTTGGATTTTTAAAACAAGTAAAAGGTTTTTCATTTTTTGAATTTTTGCAAAATATGATAAAAAAACAAAAGACCAACAAAGTAAAACAAATAAAAATGATAATATTTTTCTTTATTGTTTTTTTCATTATTAATTTGAATATAAATTCCTTATCTTTTCTTAAATTATTTATTATTTAAATTTTTTTTTGATATAATTTTAAAGATTGTAATTCATAGTTATTATAACATTTATATTGCAAAAAATTTGTCAAAATTATATTTTTTTTGTAATTTGTTCTTTTTAAAAAAGAATAAAATCTTTAACTTTCATTTCAGTTTGAGCAGTTTTGCCATATGTTCTAAAAGTAAAATCATTTTTTTCATTTCGTTATCACCAATAACTACTTAATAAGGAATTTTTAATTTTTGAGCTTCTCTAATTTTATATCATAAAGTTGTTTCTTTTGAATTAATTTCTACTCTGAAACCTTCAGATAAAAAAAGATCTTTTATTTTTTGAGTATATTTTCTAAATTTAAAGAATAAGCAAAAGGAATTAAAATTACTTTTAAAGGAGCAAGCACATTTCTTCAATTAAATGAGATAAAAAACGTTCCAAAGTTGAAACAACAGAACGATGAATCACAACTTGGACGACAATGTTTATTATTACAGTCAATAAAAGTTAAATTAAATTTTTGTGGTAATAAAAAATCTAATTGAATAGTTGACAAAGTTTCTTCATTTCCTAAAGCAGTAAACACTTGATGGTTTTTTAAAATGTTTTTTTGCATTTAATCACATTTCATCATCTAAAAAATATTTTTCTTTATCTTTAGGATCACAATAACTTAAATTAATTATTTTTTAATTTTAAAATCACGATAAATTCAAAAAATAATTAATTTAATTTTAGAAATTTATCGATAGCTTTTTCTTTAATTTTTTCTACTTTTTTAAAGATAAATTAATTTTTTAAGCGATTTCTTCGTTGATATAATATCTTTGATAATCTTCGTTTATATTTTCTAAAGGAATACCAAAACTTAAATAGATAATTTTAAATTCGTTTTTACTTAGTTTTTTGCTTATTAATTTTAATAATAATTCATGGTTTGCTTGTTTTAGCCATAATTGATGGGTTGTGTGGTTTTTTATCGGGTTCATATTTTTCTTCTTAAAAAGGAAGATTATTAGTTTTTTTTGGGTTTTGGGGGTTTTAAGGTGAGTTGCTTTTTCTTATTAGTTCTTTTATTTCCGATTTTATGGTTGGTGTTGTATAGGTGATAAAGTCATAATCTAAATTTTCGTAATTATTTAGTGCTTTGATTAATCCTAAAAACCCTTCTTGATATAAATCTTCTTTAGTTAAAACTAGCAGATAATATTTAAATTGCTTCACTATTTTTTTAACTAATGGTAAATGAAATTCAATTAATTGATCTCTTATTTCTAAATTCTTTTTATTTTTATGAAATGACCTTAATTATCCCCACCAAACTCAAATTCCCTTAGATGTTATTTTAGATAAAAATTTGGAAGACTTAAGCATCACACCACTCAAATACAAAGAAATGATTAAAATAGAAAAACAATTTTTTGTCAACATAAATTTATCATTTAGTTATGATAAAAGCAAAAAAAATTGATTATGCAATTAATTTAGTTTATCACTTTAATTAGAAAAACAAGCAGAAATTATCGTTATTTACCACATTTAAATAACTAAAAACACAAACCCACTTAGAAAATTACCGTCTAGCCATTGATGGAATTATGACTAAATTAAAAAAACTAGCCATTTAATTAAACATTGTTATTATCATTTTATCTCAATTTTCAAGAGATACATACAGCAATTATCAAGGTAAATCAACAGAAATAACAGCTTTAAAAGGAAGTGGTGGAATTGAAACTAATTCAGATATCGTCTTAATGATGTCTGAATTCAAACCCAAACTATCCAAAGAAAAAGAAAAACCCATAAATATATATAATTCAACCTTAGAAGAACTATATTCAGACTATAATGACAATGAAAATCAAAAAATAATCGAAGTATGTATCAAAAAAAATAGAAGTGGTACCAAAAAAACCTTAATTTATCACTTTGAAATGACCACTCAAACCTTCCAAGAAATCGGTTATGTTTTACCTTATCAAATGGAAACTTATTATTAATCAAAAAAACTAGGAGTTAAAATAAATGAATTTTCAAGAAAAAATAAAAAATATTCAAATCAACTTTCCTATGTCAGTTTTATTAAAAAAATTAAATATAATACCACCAAAATTCAATCCCAAATATCGTTTTCCTTGTCCCATTCATCAAGGACAAAACCCAACTTGTTGCCATTTAACTTCAGATAATAAAATTCATTGTTGGAAATGTTGTAAAGATTACGATATTATTGATGTTTATATGGAAATAAGAGAAATTAAAACCTTCAATAACGCTCTTGAAAAAATCAATAACTTTATGAAAACTCAAGAATTTAAAAACTTAATCCAACAACAAACTTCAACCCCTAATATTTCTTACGAACCTTTTAAATATCAATACCACCACAATAAAATCAACAACCCAATTGATGAAAAAGAAATTAACGCTACAAAAACACAATTATTTAAAGAAATATCGCCTTTATTCAACCAAATTAGAGATTATTATCATTGATTTATTAACCACTAACCGAAATAATGAATCTCACCTAGGATTAGAATATTTAACCCAAAAAAAGAAAATTAACTATAGAAACTATTAAAGAATTTAAACTAGGTTATGCCCCATTATCTGATAAGCCTTTATCCTTTCGTCTATTAAATTATTGTAAAAAGCAAAATATCGATACAATAAAATTAATTGAATATGGTTTTATTAAAGATAAAACCAATCAACAAAATAAAACATATTATCACGATACTTTTCATGGTTCTATCATTATCCCCATTGAAAATGGATATAATAAAACATTTCATTTTTATCAAAATAACTTTCGCGAAGTTTCTTATTTCCAACCTAAATATAAATCCCTCAATATTTTTAGTCAAACACCTACTTTTCATTTCAGTTATCGTTTTTTTGAAGCGTTACCTTATATTAAACAAATGAAAACCATTATTATTCATGAAGGTTTTTTCGATGTCATTAGTTGTTGGCAAAACAATATTAAAAACGTTGTCGGTCTCATTTGTGTCACTCAACTACTTTCTAAATCACAAATAGAAATTCTAAAAAAAGAAAATATCAAAGTAATTATTGCCTTAGATAATGATGAAACAGGTCAAAAACGAAGTGAAGCCTTAGGAGAACAACTTAAAGAAGAAAATATTATTTACGAAATTAGACGCATTTTACCACCTTATGATAAAACTTGTAAAGATGTTGATGATTTATTGCGATAATTCAGAAAAGAAGCATATCAAAAATGTTTTTTAGACCCATACATTACTTATGAAGAGGCCAAAAAAAATCATAGTCGATTTAGCTATTTATTTTTTTGGAAAAGACAAAGTAGAAATAATTGATTAAAATTATTGCTTTTTTTAACTAATATATTAAACCTTACATGTATAATAACATTAACATACCTCCAAACACGCGCATATACCCCTAAATTTTGCGATTTTATTTTTCACAAATTCGGGGATTTTTATTTTTATAACAAAAAACCAAACAAAAGGAGAAAAATATGAAAAAAGAAACAAATCAAGGAATCATTAGGGGCGGTTGGGAAACAAAATCAACCCCCAACGACTTAGTTCAAATCAAAAACTTTTTACAAACATTAAAAGGAGAATTATTAAATATTACAATTGTTTCTCATTCTAAAAAGAAAAATTCCTATCAACAAACAAACTACCGCCCTAAAAACCAAACTCTATTTGTAGACCCTCAAATCTTAGATGAAATGAAAAAGTATAGAATAGAAATAATCAAAAATCACTCTTCCGAAAACGATAATAATCTAACCCTTACCAACCCAATAACACCCCCCAAAACACCAAAATAATACCCTTAAAACACATTTCCCTATCTTCCAAATTAATTATCTTAACGAACAAAAAGATTATATTAAAGAATTAATAAGTAAGATAATCATAGACAAACTAGAAACTTTAAAATTATATAAATTAGATGATAAAAAAGTAGATAAATATAACAATCCTATAAAAACAAATTATAAAAAAGGATTAAATGTTATTTATTATCAATCGGAAGATTTAAAACACATCAAATTATTTTTAACCAAAAATAAACAGGGCTATCGGGTTAAAAAAATACATCCCATGTATAAATATATATCTAAAATCAAATAAAAACTTAACTAACAGTTTTATAACACTTTCAATATTTAAAATTCTTTGACAAAACCAAACATTTTTAAGGAGTGATATTTTATATATTATATCGATAATGATAATGATACTCGATATTTGATATTATCGTTGTATCTTTTATCTATCATTATTATTTTTCGATATATAAATAACTCCCTATTTTTCCTTTCCATTATTAAAAAGAGTCGTTTAAAATTATCCAAACACAATACCCTAACGCGCTGAAGCGCTAATAACAATCATAAGTACACATAAATAAAAGAAGAAGAAAAATAAAAATCCCCCAGTTGCGCGCTACCCCCTTTTTTAAATAAATATAATCATTCAGAGTTATAATGGTTATGTATATGATATAAAAAAAGGAAACAATATTTAAATCATGAAAAAAATAGCTAAAATAATAAGAAAAAGAGAAACAAAAAAATAAATTATTACAAACTCTAATGAAAAAAACCAAAAAACTGATAAAAAAACTGTTTTCGAATTAGTTAAACAATTTAATCAAAAACTAAATTTAACAACCATTTTAAAAACTATCAAAACCAAAAGAAGCACTTATTATTATTGGTTGAAAGTCGAAAATAAAATAAAAACCAAAAAAGAAAAATACTTATTACAACAAAATCGCATTAAAGCTTTATGTTTACAAGAAAAATATTTTTGCGGTCATCGTAAAATCACTGATTTATACCAAAAAACTTTTAACGAAAACATTACCAAGAAAAAAATTTATACTATTATGAAAGAAAACGGTATTTTTTGTCGTTTAAGAATTAAAAAAAATAAATATTATTATAAAAATAATTTAAAAGCTAAATTAAAAGTGGTAGACAATTTAATTAATCAAGACTTTATATCAACTAAACCCATGAAAAAACTATTTACCGACATCACTTATTTTAAAACCCCCCAAGGATTTTTATATTTTTCTTGTATTATTGATTCTTTCAACAACCAAATTATCGCTTCCCACACTTCCAAACATCAAAATAAAGAATTAGTTTCAAACACTATTAAAAAAATTCCCAAATTAAAATAACCTTGTATTATTCATTCCGACCAAGGAACAGTTTATCAATCACTAAAAATTCAACAAACTTTAACGAAAAAAGTTTTTTTAATCAGTATATCAAGAAAAGCTAATTCACGTGATAACGACGTAATTGAAAACTTTTTAGGCAAAATAAAAAATATCTTACAACATCAACATCATTTTTTATTTCAAAAATCTCCTGAAAAAATAAAAAAATTAATCAATTATTTCCCTAAATTTTGGAACAATCAATGGATTTTAGCTAAATTATTCATCGCCAAATCAATATTCCCCAAAGTTTTATATAAATTATTTTTTTAATTTAATTTTAATTTTTAGTCTTGAAAAAAAATGCTATCTTTTTGTATGCTTTTTTGACCAAAATAACATAATTACGTAAAAAAAATAATTATAATTTAATCTTATATGGGGTGGTTTAAGTTTTTTTGCCTAACTAGATAGCGTAAATAGAAAAAAATATAAAAAATATCTTTTCAAACTAAAGAATTATCAAAAAAATATTTCTTTAGTTTGAAAAGATATGAAATTATCAACTTATTTTTTTAGTCTTTTGGAAGTTTAGTTAGAAGGTTTGAGAGTGCTGTTTTTTTAATAAAACGACTATTCCAGCAATAATTGCAACAACAACTAATAAAAATACCCAAACTTTATTACTTTTTAGGGGCATTGATAATTTATATTATTTGTCTCCTTTGGGTTTAATAGGAAATAAAAAATTTTCTCTTACTTTCGTTTTACTTTTTTTGAGTAAAAAACGTTAAAAATAATTTAATTATTTATTTTTTTTAATTTATTAAAGCTTTAAAATGATTAAATATTTAAATAAATATTAAAAAAGTAAAAAAAATATTAATTATTTTATTAAATAAGGTATAAAATATAGACGGATGATTATGTTTTGTCATAATTTCAAGATCAAATCAACCTTCAAAAATATATAAAATACATAAAGAAATATAAAAGGAGATTTTCAGTTAAATGAACATCAAAGAAAAAGCATTAGAAATGCATGAAAAAAATAAAGGTAAAGTAGGTGTCGTAAGTAAAGTAAAAGTACAAAACTTAGATGATTTATCATTAGTTTATACTCCAGGAGTAGCAGAGCCTTGTTTAAAAATTAAGGAAAATCCTAGTGATGTTTATCGTTATACTATGAAAGGTAATATGGTAGGTGTTATTACAAATGGGACTGCAGTTTTAGGATTGGGTAATATTGGTCCGAAAGCTTCTTTGCCAGTGATGGAAGGAAAAGCTATTTTGTTTAAGGAATTAGCAGGGATTGATTCTTTTCCTATTTGTATTGATTCTACTGATTCTCAAGAAATAGTAAATATTGTTTCTAAAATTTCCACTGTTTTTGGAGCAATTAATTTAGAAGATATTAAGTCTCCCCAATGTATTGAAATTGAAGATGCACTTAAAGCTAAACTTGATATTCCTGTTTTTCATGATGATCAACATGGCACTGCTATTGTAGTTGCTGCAGGAATTCTAAATGCTTTAAAAGTAGTTAAAAAATCTATTGAAGATGTTCAAGTAGTCATTAATGGAGCAGGTTCTGCAGGGATGGCAATTGCTAAAATGTTGTTGTTATTAAAAGTTAACAATGTTGTTTTAGTCGATAAAACAGGAACTTTATATAAAGGAGTAGCTAATCTTAATGAGCCTCAAAAAAAATTAGTTGAAGTAACTAATAAATATCAAGAAAAAGGAACTTTGAAAGAAGTACTTAAAGGGAAAGATATTTTTATTGGTGTATCTGCTCCTGGTATTGTTACAGCTGAAATGGTAGCTACTATGGCAAAAGATGCAATTGTTTTTGCTCTAGCTAATCCAGTACCAGAAATTATGCCAGATGAAGCTAAAAAAGGTGGGGCTAGAATTGTTGCTACTGGTAGATCTGATTTTCCTAATCAAGTAAATAATTGTCTTGCTTTTCCAGGTGTTTTCCGCGGGACTTTAGATGCTAAAGCAACTCAAATTACCGAAGAGATGAAAAAAGCTGCTACATATGCTCTAAAAAATATCATTAAAGAACAAGATTTAAATGAAAATAATATTTTACCAACTTCCTTTAATAAAGAAGTAGTTAAACAAATTGCTTTGGCAGTTTGTAAAGTAGCTAAAGAAACTGGAGTAGTAAGAAAATGAGCATAGAAAATGAACAAAGTTCCCCAGATAATAAAGAAAATAATAACAATAATAAAGATTCTAAAAATGTTAATAGTGTGTTTGTTCCTAAAAAAACTATTTTAGGATTTAGTGTGCCTCTTTTTTTTTTGATGATTTTAGTAGTTTTTGTGCAAGTTTTTGTTTTGGGATTTGTGAGTTTTAAAACTACTAACAAATTTGAACCTGTATTTCATCCATTAATTACCCCTTTATTAATAGCTATGCTTTTGGCTGCTGTTTTACAAAAAATAGGTGCTAAAACACCCCTCTTAAAAGATATTGGAGGGGGTTCTATTTTATGTATTTTAGTGCCTTCTATTTTGTTTACTTATCCTTTTTTTAAAGATGGTTCTATTTTTTTGCAAATGCAAAATTTTATGAGAATTATTATGAAACATTTAAATGCCGAATCTATAACAGTAAAAATTCAAGAAACTAAATATACTTATAAAGCAGTAGGTTTTTCTAATTTTTTTGTTTCTGCTTTAATTATTGGTAGTTTTTTAAGTATGGATAAAAAGTTATTAAAAAGTTCTTTTAAAAAATTTATTCCTTTAATATTAGTATCTTTAATTACTGGTGCTTTATTTGTGGGAACTTTAGGAGCTTTATTACATCCTATTGGAGGGTTAGAAAATGCTTCTCAAACTTCTAAAGGGGCCTTTTTAGATGCTGTCTTTTATATTTTTGCTCCTTTAGCAAGTGGTGGTATGTCATCTGGAGTTACTCCTTTAAAAAATGCTTATGCTGGGCAGAATTTAGATTTGCAAGAACCTTTTATGTCTCATATGACTCCTGCTTTATTAGTAGGAGGAATCTTTAGTATTTTTGCTTCTGGGCTTATTAAGAAATTTGTGAAAACTACTAAATATAGTGGTTATGGTAAACTTGAAGTTAAAGACGTTCCAAAAAATCCAAATAAAAACACTTATAAACTAGTTCCTGAAAAATTAAGTTATCATCAAATAACTACAGGTTTAATTGCTATTTTTACCTTATATTTATTTAGTGTTTTAATAAAAGAATCCTTAATTTTATTATTACCAAACATTAAAAAATACCTACCAGAATATATTGTCTTTTTAGTTTTTGTAGTTGTTTTAATGAAATTATTTAATGTAGTATCTGATTATTATAATAGTTGTATTAATCAGGCTTCTAAATTTGTTACTACTAATTTTACATCTGCTTTTTTAGTAATTCTAGGTTCTAGCATTCCAATGGAAGCGATGTTAAAACAATTAAATTTTAAATTTGTCTTCACATGTATAATGTGTGTTTTATTAGTTGCTTTAGTAGCAGGATATTTAGGTAAAAAGTTAGGTTATTATCCAGTAGAATCATCAATTACTGCAGGGCTTTGTACTAATAGTATTGGTGGAGCTGGTAATGTTGCTATTTTATCAGCTTCTGATTTAATGGGGTTAATGCCTTTTGCTCAAATAGCTACTCGTATTGGTGGAGCTTTAGTAGTGGTAGTTGCTAGTATCTCTTATCCTTTGTTATATTAACTATATTTTATATACATAAATATGAAAAATATTTATCATAAGTATTTATGATTATTTAAAAATATTATTTTAGTATTTTATTATTAGGTGATTTGATTGAAATTATTTTTACCAACGTAAAAATAACTAACATATTTATATCAAAATTCTAAAACGTTTTTAACTATTACGGTTCCCTTCGATTTGTTTATGATAATATTGGGGGGTGCCGTGATATTTTTAAAGCAAAACAAACTATAAAATATATCTTTGTTAATTTATTCGTATTATAAACATTTAAAAATTAAGTTAAATATGTCTTCTTTATACAAACCATTTATTTATAAATTTAGAGTTTTTATAATGTATATTTTAATTGTAATAATTACTCAAAATAATAACAATTATATTATGTATATAAAAACACTTACTAAAAACATTTATCAATAATGTTATAATAAAAGTATATAAGAGCGTTTTTTGAAAATCTTATTTTTTCCTTAACCATTTATTTTTTCATTTTTTTTTTTTTTGATATTCAAAGAAATGATTTGCCTTTTTTCAACCATATTTAATCAAACAAAAATATGATTTTTTTACAAAATTACTACAGGAGTAACTTATGTTTCCTTTGTTGGCTAATTTAATTACTGTTTTTAGGATTGTTTTAGTATTTGTGCTTTTGCCTTTGATGTGTGTAAGTGAGCCTGAATTTGCTAATGTTTTGGCTTTTCAAATTATTTTTATAGTGGCTGCTATTACTGATTATTTGGATGGTTATATAGCTAAAAAATATCAACAACAAACTGTTTTTGGTAAGTTTTTTGATCCTATTGCTGATAAATTATTAGTTATTATAACACTTTTTTATATTTGTCAATGTCGTTTATCTGCTACGCAAGGAACCTTTTTATTTTCAGATACTCAAATGCCTAAAAATTTTTTTACTGCTGTTATTATGATTATAGTGATTAGAGAATTTTTAGTAACAGGAATAAGATTGGTAGCTTCCAATAAAGAAGGAGTTGTTATTAGTGCATCTTTTTGGGGTAAAGCCAAAACTGTTTTTACTTTTGTTGCCATAATTTGCCTTTTTTTTGGGTTATATACTTCTTCTACTTTTGCTTGTGATGCAGAAAAATTGTTTGAATATCTAAGTAATATAGGTGATATTTGCTTGCTTGTTTCAGTTGTTTTAACTATTGTTTCTGGATTTGATTATTTTTTTAAAAATTATAAAATTATTCGTAAAAACTTCGCTCCTGAGTAATTAATTTTGTTATCTTTTTTTGTTACTTCTGTTTTTATTATTTTTTTAAATTTTTTCTTTTAATTTTTCTTTTTTTGTTTTCTCTCTCTCAATATTAAAAAAATTGTAATAATTATTTTATCTTACTTTTTTATCTTTATTATTTTGTTTACAATATTTAAAAAAACATATTTCATCAAAACTAAAATACAAAATCAAAGGAAAATTATTTATGCAAAATACACAAAACCAAAAAGATTTATAAGACACTATTAAGGATATTGAAAAAAGTTTGGTAAAGGTAGCATTATGGAATTCACTCCCAAACTGATCTGTTACATTTTTTATAAAATTTTAATTTTTAAAATTGTTCTTTAAGACTAAAAAAAATAAGTTGATAATTTTCTATCTTTTCAAACTAAAGAAATATTTTTTTTGAATTAAAAAGTGTCTAAATTTTTTTTGATAATTCTTTAGTTTCAAAAGATATTTTTTATATTTTTTTCTCTTTGCGCTATCTAGTTAGGTAAAAAAACTGGAATCACCCCATATAAGATTAAATTATAATTATTTTTTTACATAATTATGTTATTTTGGTCAAAAAAGCATACAAAAAGATAACCTTTTTTCAAGACTAAACATTAAAATTAAATTAAAAAAATAATTTATATAAAACTTTGGAAATATTGATTTGGCGATGAATAATTTAATTTAGCTAAAATCCATTGATTGTTACAAAATTTAAGGGAAAAATTGGTAAAGGAACAAGAAATTATTAAAAAATATTTAACTAATAATCTTAAAATCTATAATCATTTAGTTCCTTAAATTAAAAAAAGATATAATATAAGAAATAAGCTAGCTTAAATAAGCTAGCTTATTTTATATTATTAAGTTGTTATTTTTTTAATCTTTTTTGTTAAGAATTAAATTTTTGTTTTGGAAACGAATATTAGATTTGCTTTTCATTTGATTCCAAAAACGACTTTCTACTTCAAAAATAGTTTCGTGAGTTAAGTGTTTTATATTGCCAATATTTTTGCCATAAATTTTGAAATGATCTTTTAATAATTTTAATAATACTGGAGGATTGATATTGTCTTTTTTACCTAAATTAATAACAACTTCTATAAAGTTACTATTTTTTCTTTTGTAAGAGTCGTTAGAACCATAAGAACCAAATCTAGATTCAAAACCAAAACGTGATCTGGTAAAAGAATTGTTAGTATTAATTCTTGGAGGAATGATTTCGGTATAATTTCTTTCTTTTGGTAAAAAGTTTTTCAATAATCCTTGGATAATTTGTTCAGAAGAAAAATTTTCTAATAACTTTTGTGCTAATGGATTTGGAGTAGTTTCTTCCTTGTTTTTTTCAATAATATTTAATATTTTTTTTTCTAAATCCTTGGCATTTTGTAATTTGATGCTTTGAACAGAAGGAATATCTAGTAAAGTGATTTTTTCTTTTAAGTAGTATTCCAATTTTTTAAGTTGGCTTACTTTTCTGGGACTAATTAAACTGTAAGCTAAACCTTTTTTACCAGCTCTTCCAGTTCTTCCTATGCGGTGAACATAAACTTCGTCTTCATGTGGTAAGTCATAGTTAATTACCATTTTGATGTCAGAAATGTCAAGACCTCTTGCAGCTACATCAGTTGCAATTAAGATTTTGATTTTGCCTTTACGAAAATTATTCATTACATATTGCCTTTGGTTTTGTTTTAAATCTCCGTGAACTGCATCAGCTAAAAAGCCTTTGTCTTGAAGGTAGGCTGTAATTTCGTCAACATCTTTTTTAGTGTTTGCAAATAAGATAGTTGAATAATCCTTTTTTAAGTCTAACAAACGTACTAATAATTTAGCTTTGTCAACTTCTTTTACTAAAAAGTAATTTTGTTCGATTGCATTAACTGCAATGTTTTTAACGGGAACTTGTAGGATTTTAGTGTCTTTTTGGTATTTGCTTGCTATTTTTTTAATAAATGGAGGTAGAGTTGCTGAGAATAAGACAGTTTGTCTTTCTTCTGGAATCTTTTTTAAGATTGTTTCTAAGGCTTCTTGAAATCCCATTTTTAACATTTCGTCTGCTTCGTCAAGAGTTAGAATTTTTAATGCTGAGAGATCGATTTTGCCTCTTTCTAGATGGTCAATTGCACGTCCAGGAGTAGCAATAATTAAATGAGGTTTAGCTTCTAAAGATCTAAATTGTTTGGTGTAAGATTCACCACCATAAACAACAGCGATTCTTATTTCTTGATAAAATCTTAGTAATTTTTTTAATTCTTCATATACTTGAAGAGTTAATTCTCTAGTAGGGCATAAAATTAAACTTTGGGTTTTTTGGATTTTTGGGTTAATTTTTTCAATAATGGGAATACCAAAAGCAAAAGTTTTTCCTGTTCCTGTTTGAGCTTGTCCAATTACGTCATGTCCTTTTATAATTTCTGGAATTACTAATGCCTGAATTGGAGTAGTATCGATAAAATTGAGTTCTTTTAAAGCTTTTTTAGTTTGCTCTAAAATAGGTAATTGTTCGAATAAAGTATTCATAAATTCCTCATCTTTCTTTTTTAATTTAAAATTAAATTATACAGATATAAATATAAAATGTTTACTAATTGAATTAAAACATTAAACCCTTTATTGTTTGAAGTTATTATTTGTAGTTGTTGAATAATCAATAATCTTGAAAAAAGGAATCATTTCAAAAACTATCAACTGTGTATTTGATGTCATTTTTACTTTAAGTAAAAAAGTTGTAAGACTTAATATTTTTAGTTAAGACCCTAATAAAAAGTATTTTGGTATTTTGCTTTTATAACAATTATGGTTTTAATAATAATTTTGTATTTTGTGAAATAAAGTTAAATAATCGTTAAAAAGTAAAAAGTTACACTAATTTATAATAGTTTTTTGATTTATAACATTTAATAATTTTTTACTGCATCTTTAATATTATACTTTATTATGGTTGTAAATTAATAAAAAAAACAACTATTTTTGAATTAAAAGTGTCTTTTATTGCTTTTATTATGTGTTTGTTTAAATATGAGAGGTAATTAAATAATATAAAAAAAAGACTCTCATTGGATGAGAGCCTTTATAGATTTGGATTAATTTTTAATATCGTATATTTCTTTTAAAGCATTTTCGTAAGGTTTTATGTCTATTTGACTAAATTTATTTTGAGTTTGTAAATTTTTAAATAAATCGATGTGTTGTTTAATTGCTAAAGTTTGATCAGCTTCTAATTGTTCTTTTTGTTCACTTAATTGTTTTGTTTTTTCATAAATCAGATTTGTTTCATCTCTTATTTTTATTTTTTCTTGTTCATTTGCTTCTTCGTATTTTTCTTCTAAAGTTTTTATATCTTTATTTATGTTTTTATTGTTAAATGATATATCATCCAATTGGCTATTTATTTTTAAAATATTTTTGTATGATTCTTTTTCGTTTTTAGACATGAAAGACATTTGTTGTTGTTGGTATTGTTTGCGTAGTTCTTTTTCCTTTCTTTTTATACGAAAAGTTATTTGCGGTTCTTCGAGTTCATTATGGATAATATATTTTAGTCTTTTGTTAAAATTTTCTTGTGAGATTTCTATTTTATTATTTATTTCAGCTTTATTGTCATTTTGTGTTGAGTTTTGTAATAAAATCTCATCAGAAAAGAAATGAAAAATTGTAATTCCAATTAAAATTAAAAAGATAGTTGTAATAAGGATATATTTTTTGTTGCGGGTCATTTAGTTTGCTTTCTATTGTAAAAAGTTATTGTGTTTATCTTTTGTCCTTAATTTTATTTTATCATTTTTTTATCATTTTAATAATTTATTTTTTTTAAAAGTGACTTTGTTTTATGGTTTATTTAAAAAAGTTTGTATTTGGAACAATAAAAAAGCGTATATTATAAAGTTTTTTGGGATGTAAAAAGATGAGTTAAAATATGAGATTGTCAATAATGAAATAAATGTTTGATAGTTGTTAATTGAGTTCTTTGTTGTATATTTATAACATTTTTTCTTTAAATTGTTGATTATAATGGATTTTGTCTATTATGTGTTTTTGGTTTTTTTGGATATTTAAATAACTATTATAAATAAAACTCAACCCTTTTTGTTAAAAAAGCGAAATTGTAGTAAGATTACTATATTTGCTTTTGCAATCTTTTCAAGTTTTGGTCAATAAATCATTGAGTATTTCATTAGAATGGGTAAAATAATTAAAGAAATTATAAATTATTAATTATCCATAAAGCGAACTAGGCGGCCAGCCGAAGTATACTAAGATTAACCTATTGCCCCCCCAAAAAAATTCCCCTCTGAGGATTTAGGGTTCTTTTAAAAATAATATATATTATACAAAACGCCTTTGCTGTGAACTATCGTCAAAGTAGTAGTTTTGTGTTTAGGGAGAACAAACAATGCTAAATTTAAATGATTTAAATATGAATAAAGAATATATTAGTTTATCCTTTCATGTTCTTATAAAACATTTAATTCAATTAAAAGGGGCACTTTTAATAAAGAATAAATTAAAGAATTTGAGAATAATTTATTTTTTTGTTAAGACTACTGATTTCGGGCAAGGTTGTTTTTCTAAGTTTTTTTTTACACTTATATCGTCTTATAAATTCTATTCAAAAATCTCGTTTAAAAAAAAATTATCAATTAAAAAACAGCTTTTATTCAACAATAATTACAAGATTTAAATGAATCTAATAATTGGAATTATTTTTTTGATAATAAATATATTTTAAATAATTTTGATTATTTCTATGAATTAGCTAATATTAGTTATGAAGAAAAAAACCAAGAAAAAATAGAATTTATTAAATTACATATGAGACCTATTCCTTATAAATATTATTTATTTTTAAGAAATAATCTAAGGAAATTTATAAACTTATAAATTTATTTTTTAATGATTGCTGAAAATAAAGCTAAATATAATTCTAATAATGGTTGGTTTAAAAAAGAAAGTAAAAAAAATATCCCCAATGTTTTTAAATTATGGTCTGATATTTTACGTGATAATTTACCTAATTTAAAACTATTAAATTCTCGTTCTCAAAATTTACAGATATTTTGTTAAAGGTAAATTAGATAATACTAAAAAAATTTAAATTAAGGAATGTAAACAATTAGCAACTATTATTAATAAAAATGTTGCTGAAATTATTTCTGAATATGTTATTAAATATGATGCTGGTTTAAATGAATGTAAAATTATAAAAAAACCATTGCATTAAAAAAAATTATTTAATTGGAAAAAATGTTTCAATTTTCTTATAGTTATCAAAAATTACCTATTACTAAAAAATATCAAATATCTTCCATTTGGCCTTCATTATGGTGATTATAAAATGACTGGGTTTTATTTATCAAATATTTTAAAATTTGGTAAAAAGCATATTTTGTATGTTTTATTAAGAAATAACATTTTAAGAACACTTAATAAAAAAGCAGTAAAAGTTCCAGGCAAAGATTTTCCTGAGGATAAAAATATCACTCCTTAACCATTATATTTTGATAAAAACCAAAATAAATATATGTTTGAATATATTGTAAATAAAGGTAAATTATCATGTTTTTTTTGTTGTACTTTTTTTATGCAAAAAATTTATTAAAAATTTTTAACTAGCAATACATATACTAATTTATGGAATAAATTAAATAATTTTTTTTAATTTATCTAAATTATCAGTTTTAAAACCTTTAAATAATTATTTAGAAAAGCAAAAAACTTAATCAATATATTAATCCTTATTCAGCTTATTCTTAACAATAAAATATAACATTTTTTCTACTTAATCCAATTTATTTTATTAAAAAATGAAAGATAAAGGTATATTTTAATTTTAATTGTGTTTCGGAAATTCAAAAAAAACTCATTTAAATTTTATTTTTCAATTAAATCTTTTTTTAACTTTTACCCTTTTTTGATAAGGATTTTTCTTGTAGATTTTTATTTTTTTATGTTGTATTAAACTGAAAAAATGTTATAATATTAAAATAAATAATAAAAATTAGATATCTCTAAGAAAAAATTACTATTAAATTAAAATAATTTTTTAATCCTTTATTTTATTGGTTATTATCAGAAGTTATCACTCATTCCCCTTTTGACTTGGCTCAATTCCTTTTCTCTTTTACATTTTATTTTTGAGATATAAAGGTGCATTTGCCATACATTTTTCTAATCTACTTGGTTTTTTTACATTTTCAAAATCTTTGTTTAAATTATACATTGATTGTAATATATTAGCCATTTGATTTATAAAATTATCTTCAAAGGAATAAGACAAAGCTTTTTCCACAGCAATTTTTTTCATTTTTTTTTATATTATTATTAATTATTTAAAATCACATTAAAATCAATATAAAATAAATAAAAAATAAATAAAAATATAAAAAAATGAAAATATAAGGTTGACATTCAACAAAAAAAGTAATACAATATTATTGGCAATCGTTAATGTGAGTGCCAAGAGGTGATGAATATGCTTTCAGATAGAAAAAAATTAATCCTAAAGGCTGTAGTTGAAAACTATTCACAAAAAAGACAACCAGTAGGTTCTAAAATGCTTACCTATTTACCTTATCTTAAATTTGCAAGTGCTACTATTCGTTATGATATGGTGCAATTAGAAAAAGAGGGGTTTTTACAAAAAAATCATACTTCTAGTGGTAGAGTTCCTTCTTTTAAGGGTTATGTTTACTATCTAAACCATTTATTAACGCGTGATCATGATGTTGCTTGTATGTTTGAAAGCATTGACAAAGTGATTCAAAAAAAGCGTTTTTGTAAAGGGCAAGTAATTAAAGAAGCTCTTAATTTGTTAAATAATTTAACTAATTATACTACTATGGCAATTGGTTCTGATATTTTTAATAATAGTAAAATTACTAAAATTGATTTTATTCCTTTAAATAGTGCTCAAGCTGTTATTTTGATTATTACTGATAAAGGAAATGTACAACATCAAAATATTTCTTTGGAACAAACAAAAGAAATTAGCATTTATGACCTTAAAGATGTAGTGCAAGTAGTAAATGATTTGTTGAAAGATAAGTTTTTATCAGAAGCAGCCCATATTATTCAAAGTGATTTTTTTAAAAAAACTATTGCTAAATATATTTGTTTTCAAGAACAATTAATTGCTTTGTTTATGGAAGCTTTTAGTAGTTTTGCCTCAGAGAATCTTTATTTTTCGGGGGTTTCTAAAATGCTTGAAAAACCTGAATTAAACAATCCTGAAATTATTAAAAAATTTATGGGTCTTTTAGAGCGTAAAGAATTATTAAAAATTATGTTAAATCAAGATAGTTTGTCTTTTAAATTTTCTGATGGCTTGCAACTTACTCCTTTAAAAGATTGTATGATTCTTTCTATTCCTTTCGATGTAAATCCTAATGAGAAAGGAAGAATTGCAGTTGTAGGACCTTCGTGGATGAAATATCCTAAAGTTATTCCTATTTTGGAATATTTGGCAGTTCATTTATCTAAATTAAACGATCAAGAATAACAAATAAAAGAATAAATAATTGTAAAATAAATAATTATAACAAATAATAAATAATAAGTAAATAATTTATAATTTAATTAAATAAATAAAATAACCAAACAGTCTGCCAAAATAATTGTAATCAACAAAATAAAAACATAATTATATGAAGAAAGAAAAGAGGTTTTAAGATGTTTTTAGAAAAAGAACAAGATAACTTAGATAATTTAAAAACACAAACAAAAGAATTACATAAAGATTATACAGAATGTCAAAATTGCCAAAAAGAAGAAACCCAAACAACAAATAAAGACAACCAAAAGGAAGATGAAACTTTTAAAAATCAACCAAACAAAACCAAACAAACAAATACTAAACAACAAAAACATCTATCAAAAGAAAGCAGTCATCAACAAATTACCAAATTACAAACTCAAATTAAAGAATTACAACAAAAACTTTCCCAACAAAAAAAAACCTTTGATGAAGGGTTGTTAAAAAATCAAGCAGAATTCATTAACTTTAAGAAAAGAGCTCAAACTCAAAAAGAAAATGAATTAAAATATGCATCAAGTAATTTTATTAATAATTTATTAATGCCATTGGAGCAATTAGAAAAAGTAATTGATATGCCTACACAAAATGAATTGTTGCAAAAATATTTATTAGGTTTTAAGTTGTTACAAAAACAAATAAAAAAAGTGTTGCAAGATGAAGGAGTAGAAGAAATTGAGGCTCTTAATAAACCTTTTGATCCTACTTTTCACCACGCTTTAGAAACAGTGTGTGACTTTGAAAAGCCTGATAAAACCAATTTAGCAGTTTTACAAAAAGGTTATTTATATAAAAAAAGAATTTTAAGACCAACATTGGTTAAAGTAAATGAATGGAGTGATAAAAATGAAAAAAACGAATAAAATTATAGGTATTGATTTAGGAACAACTAACTCTTGTGTTGCTGTAATGGAAGGCGGCGAGGCAAAAGTTATTCCTAATGCTGAAGGTGGAAGAACAACTCCGTCTGTAGTTTCTTTTAAAGGTGATGAAATTATGTTAGGAGAAATTGCCAAACGCCAAGCAATTACCAATCCTAATACTATTAGTTCTATCAAAAGACACATGGGAGAAGCTAATTATACTGTTAATGTGAGTGGTAAAAAATACACTCCACAAGAAATTAGTGCAATGATTTTGGCAAATTTAAAAAAAACTGCTGAAGATTATTTAGGAGCTCAAGTAAGTGAGGCAGTAATTACTGTTCCTGCTTATTTTAATGATGCTCAAAGACAAGCTACCAAAGATGCAGGTAAAATTGCAGGCTTAAATGTTAAACGCATTATTAACGAACCAACTGCAGCTGCTCTTTCTTATGGCGTTGACAAAGGTGACAAAGAACAGACCATTTTAGTGTTTGACTTAGGAGGAGGAACTTTTGATGTTTCTATTCTAACTTTGATGGACGGTACTTTTGAAGTGCTTTCTACTTCTGGAGACAATGCTTTGGGAGGTGATGATTTTGACTTGCGTATAGTAGATTTCTTAGTGCAAGAATTCAAAAAAGAAAATAGTGTTGATCTTTCCAAAGATAAAATGGCAATGCAAAGATTAAAAGATGCTGCTGAAAAAGCTAAAAAAGAATTAAGTGGTGTTGCTTCTTCACAAATTTCTTTGCCTTTCTTAACAATGAGCGAAGCAGGTCCCCTTCATTTAGAATACAATATGACTCGTGCTAAATTCAATGAACTTACTAAAGATTTAATTGATCGTTGTTTGGCTCCTGTAAAACGTGCTTTAAGTGATGCCAAATTAGATATTAAAAAAATCGATCAAGTGCTTTTAGTGGGTGGTTCTACTCGTATTCCTGCAGTTCAGGATTTAGTTAAAAATGAATTGAATAAAACTCCTAATAAGAGCATTAATCCTGATGAAGTAGTTGCTATTGGAGCTGCTATTCAAGGAGGAATTCTATCAGGAGAAGTTAAAGATATTTTATTGTTAGACGTAACTCCACTTTCCTTAGGAATTGAAACTTTGGGCAATGTCTTTACTAAATTAATTGAAAGAAATACTACTATTCCAACATCTAAAAAACAAGTCTTTTCAACTGCCGCAGATAATCAACCAGCAGTAGATATTCATGTTTTACAAGGAGAACGCCCTTTAGCAGCTGATAATAAAACTTTGGGAAGATTCCAATTAACAGATATTCCACCAGCACCTCGTGGAATTCCTCAAATTGAAGTTACTTTTGACCTGGATGCAAATGGAATTGTATCAGTTAAAGCCAAGGACTTAGGAACTAACAAAGAACAAAAAATTACTATTTCAGGAAGTGGTGCCCTTAAAGAAGAAGAAATTCAAAGAATGATTAGAGAAGCTGAAGAAAATGCTGAGGCAGATCGTTTGAAAAAAGAAAGTATTGATGCGCGTAATGAAGCAGAAAATATGATTTTCCACACTAAAAAATCTTTAGAAGATTTAAAAGCAGACGTTACACCAGAAGAAAAAGACAAAGTGGAGAATCAAATTAAAGAATTAGAAGAAGCTCTAAAAGGAGATGACACTGCTTTAATTAAAGAAAAAACTGGAAGTCTTACTAAAGAATCTCAAGGAATCGCAATGAAAGCTTATCAAAAAGCTCAAGAAAAAGGTGCGCAAGAAAACACCACTGCTAAAAATGAAAAACCTCAAGACGAAGTAGTAGACGCTGATTTTGAAGAACAAAAATAATCAATAATAAAAATAATAACAACAAAATACTAAAAATATAACTAAACAAAAACAACCATAAAAAACAAACTATAAAGAATAATGAAATCAAAGGGGCAAAACCCCTTAGTTTTATTATTAGGAGAAGTTAGCTACAATGACAAAAAAAGATTATTATCATATTTTGGGTCTAGATAAAGACGCAAGTCCTGAGGACATCAAAAAAGCTTATCGTATTCTTGCTAAAAAATATCATCCTGATATTTCCAAAGAAGCTAACGCCGAGAGCAAATTTAAAGAAGTTCAAGAAGCTTATAGTGTTTTAGGAGATGCTTCTAAAAAAAGTAATTATGATCGTTTTGGTGATTCTTCAGATAACGGTTTTTCTGACTTCGGTAGTGGTGGTTTTGATGGCTTTGATTCTTTTGGGGATTCTTTTTTCAGTTCTTTTGGAGATATTTTTGGTAATCAACAAACTAAAAAACCTTCTTATGATAAAAAAGTAGAGATGACTATTGGTTTTATTGATTCTGTTTTAGGGGCTAACAAAACTATTGAAATTACTGTAGAAGCTGATTGTAGAGTTTGTCATGGTAAAGGAGCAGTTTCCCATCAAGATGTTATTGCTTGTAGACGTTGTGGTGGAACTGGACAAATTATTACTGAGCAAAGAACTTTTTTAGGTAATATTCGTTCTCGTCAAGTTTGTCCTAATTGTAGTGGTAAAGGACAAGAAATTAAAAATAAATGTTATGCTTGTCACGGACAAAAACGTCAAAAAGTTAAGCAATCAGCTACCTTTAATATTCCTGCAGGGATTCAAGAAGGAATGTCTTTGCAAGTTCCTGGAAAAGGAAATTTTGTTCCTTTAAGTAATAATCAAAAAGCAGGAGATTTATATATTACTTTTAAAGTGCGCCCTCATGAATCTTTTGTGAGACGTGAATATGATATTATTTTAGAAATCTTTATTACTTTGCCAGAAGCTGTTTTAGGAACTAATATTTTGATTCCTACTATTTATGGTGAAGTAGCTTTAAAAATCCCTTCAGGGATTCAATCAGGAAATAAATTAAGAATGAAAAATAAAGGAGTTGCACATCTTAATTCTTCTTATCGTAAAGGTGATCAGTATGTTGTTGTTCATCTCAAAACTCCTAACCCATTAAGCTTAGAAGAAAAAAGATTATATCAAAAATTATTAGATTTGCAACATCGTAGTTAATATAATTAATGATATAAATAATAAAATAATAAGGAGACCAACTTAAAAGTTGGTTTTTTTATTAAGTGGTAATATTAATGTTTAAATTTTTAGAGTTTTACATAGTTAATTTTAATTGTATTATGATTAACAATAAATTAATATTTTTTAATATAAATGTTGAATGGGAATATAGTTTTTATATTATGTTATAATTAATAGTAGATAAATAGTTTTACTATTTTCTATTTTATTAATATTTACAATATTAAATTAACTACTAATTAAATATTTTGAGTTATAACAAAGGCATAAATTCTTTTATTATATTCAAGTTAGAGACTTTAAAACTTTAACAAATCTAATTTGATAATTTAATTTAATAAAGAGTTGAAATAACATGTTTTTATTAGATAATTTTAAAGAAAAAATTCAAGATAATAAAAAATTAAGTTCGGTTACAGTTTATTGTAGAGCAACTTATAAAAGAGTTATTCAAAAAACTTTATTATTTATTTGTCACTTTCTTTTGTGTTTGTATGGCATGAATTAGGTTTTTGCCAAAGTTTAGGTGAAATAAAGAAACAATTATTTTTTAAATATTTGTATATGCCTACGTATTTTTTGTTCTTCTAGTGTATCACGAATAACAGCTCCTATTTGCCTTATTTTACTTTGGGGGCATTTTTAGGAATGCTTATGAGTTATTTAGATGTTCGTTTAAAATATATCACATACATCCGATTTGACTTGTAAATTAATAATATATAAACATTTATGATTAACTATTTTGTTTTCGTTTTTTTTTTTTTTGATGGGTAATTTTACAATTACTATTTTACTTTATTATAAATTTTTTAAAAAAACAATCAACAATTAATTAATAAATTTGTTTTTTTGTATCTTTTAATTTTTTTGTTATTATTATTTTTTTATGTTGTTTTTGTTCTTTGAATATATTATTGAAAAGCAAGTAGATAAAAAATATCAAAATCTAAGCCTTTTGCTTTATATTTGTTAGTTTTTATCCTCTTATTAAAACTTTATAGAACTTTTTAAAAAGGATTAATAATTAATATTATTTATAAATTTGAAACAGAAATTAATTTTTAATTTCTGTTTTTTTTTTTTTTGAAAAAATTATTATTTATAATATTGTAATTAGTTAATTTTAAATAAATTTCGCTAATTTGAGTTATAATAATTTTTTTTTATTATTTGCTTTTGTTTTTTTAATTTATCCTTAAATATTTTATGATAATAAAAATCCAAAAAACTAAAAAAACTCATTTTAGATTGGTTAGCGAAGTTTTGCCAGTCAAAAAGAAAGTATTTTAGTTATAATAATTGGGTATAAGTTTTTTATTTTGATACCTCAATTACTTTCAAAAAGGAGAGTTTATAAATGTTTAAATGGTTGAAAAGTAAATTTTTTAAAAGTAAAAATAATGATAAATATCAACTAGGTCTTAAAAAAACCAAAGCTAGTTTTCTAGATTTTCAAACTCTTTTGAAACAATCTAACAATATTGAACAATCGCTATTACAAGCATTAGAAAGTTTGTTAATTCAAGCTGATTTTGGCACTAAAACCATTTTTTTTTTGATGCAAGCTATCAAAGATGAAATTAATCAATTTCAAATTAAAAATCCTCAAAAGCTTCCTTCCGTTGTTTTTTCTAAAATGTTTGATTTGTATCAAAATATGAAAGATATGAAAAATATAAAAGACACATTAGAAAGTTCGCAAGAACAAGAACAAGAAAAAAAACAAGCAAAACAAAACCAAGGCCCCAACCCAACAAATCCCAAAGATACTTTTACATCTCAAAATAACTTTCCTCAAATGTATTTGTTTACGGGAGTTAATGGAGTAGGAAAAACAACTACTATTGGAAAAATGGCCGAAGCATTGAAACAAGAAGGCAAAAAAGTACTTTTAATTGCTGCTGATACTTTTCGTGCAGGTGCAGTAGCACAACTCCAAATTTGGGCAAAAAGAGTAGGTGTTGAAGTTTTTTGCAAGCCCTTACCAGCTCATCCTGCAAGCGTTATTTTTGAAGGAATCGAACTTGCTAAAAGTCAAAATTATGATATTATTTTGTGTGATACTGCTGGAAGATTACAAAACAAAACTAATTTAATGCAAGAATTAGCTAAAATCAATCGTGTTATTTACAAACATTTGCCCGCCTCAAATTTACAAACTTTTTTAGTTTTGGATGCTACCACAGGACAAAATGCTCTTAATCAAGTTGATTTGTTCAATCAAGCAACCCCACTTTCAGGAGCCATTTTAACAAAACTTGATGGCACTTCCAAAGGAGGGATTGTTTTTGCAATTAAGTATTTATACAATTTGCCCACTAAATATATTGGTGTAGGCGAAAAAGCCCAAGATTTAATTACTTTTGATGTTAAAAAATATCTTTTTAATTTATTTGAAGGTTTTTTTACTTCTGAAGATATTTTATAATTGATAATTATAAAGAAAAAACAAAAAAATTTTATTATAAAAAAAAATAAACCCCACAAAAACAAATTTCACAACATCACAAAGGAGATAAAAATATGAGTATATTAGGCGAAGGCTTACAAAAAGTTATTAATAAAATTAGAGGAAAAAAAATCCTAGAACAACAAGACATTCAAAATATTATGCAAGATATTAAAGTTTCTTTGGTAGAATCTGATGTTCATTTACAAGTTATTGATAAGTTTAATGAAATTATTGAAAAAAAGACTTTGAAACAAGAAGTTTTAAAAGGTTTAAATAATAAAGAACATATTATTAAAATTGTAAACAAAACCTTAATTCAAATTTTGGGTTCTACTCGTGTTGATCTTACTTTTAAGCCTAATTGCAATTTGAATACTTTAATGTTAATTGGGTTGCAAGGAAGTGGGAAAACGACTACTGCAGGAAAATTAGCTCTTTGGTTGCGCAAAAAAAATAGTAAAAAAGTTTTGCTTGTAGCTTGTGATATTTATCGTCCAGGAGCAATAGAACAATTAAAAGTTATTGGTAAACAAATTAATATTGATGTTTTTTCTAAACTTGATGCTGATGTTTTAGATATTGTAGATGCAGGATTAAAACATGCTTCGCAAGAAGGATATGATGCAGTAATTATTGATACTGCGGGGCGCCTTGATACTGATGAGACAATGATGCAAGAATTGCAACAAATTAAAGCCAAAGCTGATCCTTCAGAAATTTTGTTAGTTGTTGATTGTCTTTCAGGACAACAATCTGCTAATACTGCTCAGTCGTTTCACAATCAATTAGGAGCAACTGGAGTTATTTTGACCAAAATGGATGCAGATACTAAAGGAGGAGCTGCTTTATCAGTAAGAGCAATGACAGATCTGCCTTTAAAATTTGTTTCTTCTTCAGAGAAAATTGATAGTTTAGAGCCATTTAATCCTGATAGAATGGCATCTCGTCTTTTAGGAATGGGAGATATTTTAACTTTAATTGAAACATTTACTGATAAAATTGATCCTCATCAAAGTAAACAAATGATGGAAAAATTATTTGATGATAGTTATAATTATTATGATTTTCAAAAGCAATTAAAAACCTTAAAAAAAATGGGTTCTTTCAGTAAATTGTTAAGTTTTATTCCTGGATTAGGTTGCAAGATAAAACAACTTTCTGCTAATTTAGGTGATGATGGATTTAATAAATTTGAAGTTTTAATTCAAAGTATGACTAAACAAGAAAAGAAAAATCCTCAATTAATTGTTTTGAGCAGTAGACGTAGACAAAGAATTGCTAAAGGTTCTGGTAATCAATTAAGTGATGTCAATAAGCTAATTACCCTTTTAGAACAACAAAAAAAATTAGCTAAGCAAATGCAACATTTTGATGATCAAGATCTTGATAAATTACAAAATGATCCGATGTCTTTTTTTCATGATATGAATAATAATAAATAATTAAAATTATAAAATCTTTTTATAAACACAATAAAATAAAAAACCAAACAAAATCTTGTATTCTAAGAAAGTTTTTCCAAACTTTCTTTTTTTAATATTACATTAATTATTTTCTTTTTTTACCTTAAAAATAGCAAAATCATTATTAACTTATAATCAAATTTCGGCTATTAGCTAAACGATAAAATAAATAGGAGAAAAAATGAAACATTTAGTTTTAGTTGATGGCAATTCGCTTTTATTTCGAGCATATCACGCAACCGCAAGCAAATATAAGCCCCTTTTGCAAAATAAAAAAGGGATCTATACTAATGCTCTTTTGTCTTTTATTAGAATGTTTGAAAAAATTTTAGAAGAAACTAAAGGCTATATTTTAGTAGCTTTTGATACTCCTAAAACTACCAAAAGACACCAATTATACGATGCTTACAAACAAGGAAGACCAGAAACACCTTCTGCATTGATTAGTCAAATTCCTTTGATTAAACAATATTTAGAACTAATTGGTGTTAAATATCATGCCCAAGATGAATACGAAGCCGATGATATTATAGGCACCTTAGCCAAAGAAGCAAGTAATCAAAACAATACAGTATCTATTTATTCCAGTGATTGTGATTTGTTGCAATTAGTAGATAAAAAAATTACTGTTTGTTTGCTTAAAAAAGGATTGCGTGAAATTAAATACTACACACCTACCACTTTGCTTGAAGAATACGGTCTTAAAGAATATCAAATGATTGATTATAAAAGTTTAATTGGCGATCCTTCTGATAACATTAAAGGAGTGTTGGGAATAGGACCCAAAACTGCTCAAAAGTTATTACAAGAATATGATACCCTAGATAATTTGATGCAAAATTTAGACAACATTAAACCTATTTTAAAAACCAAAATCCAAAATTCTCAAACTGATTTAGAACTTAGCAAAATACTTACCGCAATTAACCTTAAAGTGCCTTTGCCCTTTGATTGTATGCAAACAGAAATTCAAATACGTTTAGAACAAAACCTTAAAAATTTTTATGAAGAAATGGATTTTAGACGCTTAGCTATTACCAAATATGCAAGAATTGAAAAAGAAATAAATACCACAAATAAATACAATAAGGAAGCATCACTTAAAGCCAAAGAAGTGCAAGAAGCAGTCAAAGATAGCAATTTAGAAAACGATAATAATTTAAACCAAACAAATCAAATCAGACCTATCGCCACCACTAACAACAATGATAATAACACTCCAAAAGTTCAAGAACAAGGCGCCAAAACACCCCAAATCAACTTTCATTATCAAATTATCAAAGACCAAAACGCTCTAAATACTTTTTTGGATCAAATCCAACCACACGAAATTTGGGCTTGTTTTTTTGAGTTGGAAAAAGAAAATGACTCAAATACTTTTTTGCAAGGAATTGGTTTTTCCAATGGCAATGCACATTTTTTTATAGATGCCAATTTGGCTTTTGCCAATAATAACTTTTGCAATTATCTAAAAGATGCTAATTTTTATAAAATTGTTTTTCACAATCAAGCAATACAATTTTTTTTAAAAACACAACACCAACAATTAAACGGAGTTATTTTTGATTTAATTTGTGCTTCTTATCTTTTATTTCCTTTGAAAAATCTTGAATTTAGTCATATTATATCAAAAATAGATATTTTAAATAACACAAATTATGTAAGCCAATTATCTCAAAAAATTTTAATTTTAGAGCAAAAAGTAGCTTTTAAATCTTTTTTATTGCACGCCATTAAAAATAGTATTTTTCATTATTTAAAAGCCCAAAACCAATTATTTTTGTTTCAAGAAATAGAGCTTCCTTTATCGAATGTTTTAGCTCAATTAGAATATGAAACCAATTTATTACAGCAAAAACAAATAATAGAAGCAAATCCAATAGAAAAAAATATATATGAAAAAATAGAAATGCAACAAGAAAAAATACCAAAAACAAATCAAATGCAAGAACAAGCTCAAGAAAAAGATTCAGATCAAAATCAATACACAAATCTCAAAAATAATCAAGAACAAGAAAACCAAATCAATCAATTAAAATCATTAAAAGATGTTTTTGGGTATCAAAACAGTTTTTTTTTAAATATGACAAAAAATAAAAAAACTTATAATTATTTAATTAATGATAATTTTTTTTGCTTTTCGTTAAAAATTTTAGCTACTTTAGGAAATATTCAAAAAATTAAAAATTATTTCAAAATAAAAAAAAATCATCTTTTAAATGATGAACAAACATTACATTTTTTTGTAAATGAACCCACATCAGAAATCAAAAAGGACTCTCAAAATCTTTCTGAAACAACGAATTTTTGTTTGGATTCGTGGATAAAAGAAATACTTCTCGAACTAAATATTTCTTCGAATTGTGCCCAAGATTTTATAAATCAATATTTAAGTTTGGATGATGAAATTATAAATTATTATCAAAATTTATTACAACAAATTAAAGAAAAAAAATATGCATTAACCTTATTGAAAAGAAAAGTTTTTTTTGGGAATCAAAAATTAACTCCGAATTTGGACTTAGAAACATTATATGTTTTTTTACAAGAAAATATTTTAGACATGAAAAAAATTGCCATATTGCAATTATTGCGCCATTTAGAACGACACAATGAAAATGCCAAAATTACTTATTTTGCCTTAAATAATTATTTGCAACAACACATAGATTTAATTTCTAAACATTTGAATTATTTTTTTATTTTAGATAATGGTAATATTTAATTAGGTAAAACTTATTATTTATAAATTTATTTATAAAATAGAAATGTCAAACATCCAAAAACAAATCAACCAAAAAAAGATAAAAAAAGGATTATAAAACATGCCAGAATTACCTGAAGTCCAAATTATTGTAGATTTTTTAAAAACACAACTAATAGGGAAAAAAATTGTTGCAACTAAGGTATTTTATGAGCCTACTGTTAAAAATACCAAAGAATTTCAAAAAATTGAACAAACTACCATTTTGGATATTCAAAGAAAAGGTAAATTTTTATTATTTTTTTTAACTCAAGAATTAGTTTTGATAGGACATTTGAGAATGGAAGGAAAATTATTTATCAAACCTTGCGATGAGCCTAAACATAAGTACGAACATTTTTCAATTATTTTAGGAGATAAAAGTTCTTTAAGATATTATGATTTTAGGAAATTTGGTAGATTTGAAGTCAAGAATCAGAACATTTTTTTAACCCAAACTACCTTGCATCAACTAGCCTTAGATCCTTTTGAAATCAATCCAGTTTTTTTGTATCAAAAAATATTAAAGACCAAAAGTGCTTTGAAAAAAGTTTTATTAAATCAAAAAATAATTTCTGGATTGGGTAATATTTATGTTAATGAAGTTTTGTTTTTAGTAAAATTGCACCCCGAGACTAAAGCTTGCGAACTGTCTTTGAAACAAGTGCAAGAAATTGTTACAATTTCCCAAAAAGTGCTTGCCAAAGCCATTAAACTGGGTGGAACTACTGTAAGTACTTTTGAATCTCAACCAGGAATTATAGGCTATTTTCAAAATAAATTGCAAGTACATGGAAAAGTTAACAAACCTTGCATAAACTGTCAAACTAAAATTATTAAAATTAAAGTTGGTGGTAGAGGCACTTATCTTTGTCCTATTTGTCAAAATCATAATTCCAATAAAGAATTATGATTGATTTATTTTCAACTATAAAATACATCAATATTTTTTAAAAAAGAGGTTTTTTATGTTTAGTCATCTAAATTTATTTCAAATCAAAAATTCAGTTTTTTTGTCGTTTGAAGACCATCAAAGCCTAAGTTTGCTTTATCAACCACTAATAGGAACTCATGCGCTTGGCATTTATCATATTTTAGCAACTCTAAAACCTAATATTTTTTACCAACATCAATTTTTATTTGATTTGAGTGCGGTTGCAAAAAATGATTTTTTAGAAGCACAAGAAAAATTAGAAGCTCTTAATTTACTCCAAACTTTTCGCAATCCCAAAACTCAAGAAAGAATTTATTGGATTAATTTGCCATATAGATCTCAAGATTTTTTTAAAGATCCTCTTTTTAGTAATTTTTTATTAAGCGAAGTGGGTGAAGTTACTTTTTTGAGTTTGCATAATCATTTTAGTAAAGAAATCCCCACTCAAAAAAATAATTGGGATGCTTTTCAAGATATTAGTAAAAAATTTGATGATTTATTTCAAGTTCAAAAAATGGATTTACCAATTTCTTTTACTTGTCCCAACAACCAAACAAATCATTCTCCAAGACAGTTTTTAAATAAAGCTTTTGATTATGAATTATTTTTGCAAAAACTGCCTCAACGTTTCAAAAAACCATCTTTAATTTGCAATCAAACAAGTGATTTTATTCAAAAATTAAGTCTAGTTTATAATTTGGATGAAGCTACACTTTCGGAAATATATCAAAAAACTTTTTCTAATCCTAGTGAAATCGAATTATCTAAATTAAGCCTAGGTGTTAAAAGATATTATCAGATGCATACCCAAACTCAAAATTTGGTTTTTTCGAAAAGAACACAAGATAATGAACAAGACATGATTACTTTGCTCAAACGTAAGGATTCTACTCAAAGAATTATTATAAATCATTGTCCTAAAAATATGCAAGCTACTGCGGCTGATACCGTTTTTAATTTTATGGAAAGAAATAATTTAGAACTTGGATTAGTCAATGTGCTTTTAACTTATATTTTGGAACGAAAAGGCTTTGTGCCCTCAGTGGTTTATTTGGAAAAAATCTTAAAATCTTGGAAGCAAAAAGGGATTTTTGATACTGAAACAGCATATGATTTTTATATGGAACAAGAAAAAAAACCGCCCCAAACTAAGTTTAGGTCTAATTTTAAAAAACCACAAATTTCTCCTAAATGGTTAGAAGATTTTAAAAAGAAACAACAGTCATAATTTTTTTTGTTTTATTTATTATTACAAGGAATAAATCCAATTTGATAACATTTTACAAAAGCAAAAGAGGTGAAAAATTAATTTATGGAATTTTCAGATATCAAAATAAAAATCAGTAAAATGATTTCACAGTGCGAAGAAACCAAAAATTTAGATATTTCTGATGATGATCTGCCAGTTATTTATAATTATTTGCTAACCAAAGATCAAGAAGATGAATATGGGAATCGTCAAGAAATCAAAACCAATCCTTTAAGAGTTGTTTGGGTCCCTACTGTTAAATCTCAAGCTCTTTATTTTAAGGAATATTGGCAATCAAAAAATGAATTGTTTGATAGTAGCATTAATTTTGATGCTCATTTAGTGAAACAATTTGTAGTGGATAATGATTCTAAGCAACAAGCCTTAAAAGAGATGAAACAAATTATTAAACATTTTGAAAAATCTACAAAAGGTTTTTATTTGTCAGGTTCTTTTAATGCTGGAAAAACTATTTTTTTGAAAAAATTAGCTTATGAATTAATTCAAAAACAAATCTCTGTTATTTTTCTTTTTATGCCTGATATAATTAGAAAATTTAGAAATTTTTTGTATAATAACACTTTAGAAACAAGGTTGCAACAATTAAAAAATGTTAAGTGTTTGATTTTGGATGATCTAGGTTCAGAAAATATGACACCTTGGTTTCGTGATGAAATTTTGCTTCCTTTGTTGTATGATAGAGCTGAAAAAAAGTTGCCCCTTTTTATTAGTAGTAATTTGCCCCCCAATGAATTGCAAAATTATTTATTTCATTTGCATGGAGCTGAAAATGCTAATAGTGAAATTAAGGTATACAAAATTATTGAAAAAATTCGTACCCTTACCCGTTTTTATGATTTTTCCGAAAAACAAGATTCCTAATAAGACAGCTTTAACTTGGTCAAGGATTAAAAATGTTCTTTTTGAGAAAAACGTAATAACACAAGTAAATAATTTATTTTGGTGGAGATGATGGGAGTCGAACCCATGTGCAAAATCACTTTAATTTATATATTCTACATATTTAGTTTATTTTGTGGTTTTGCAATTTATGAAAAAACAAACAAAATCCATAAATTACTAGTCTTTTTGATATTTGCTTAAAAGAGCAAAGACAAACTCAAATAGCAAAACTTACCTTATTTCCTTCCTTAAATCGTAAGTTAATTTAAGTGCGGGTTCTGCTTATTTATTTAAGCAAAAGCTAATTGTGAAGAAAAACTGTTTACAAAATTCATTTGATAAACTGGAGTTTGTCCAGTAAAATCTTTTGTATTTGTTGCAGTTTGTTTTTTATTTCCGGTTATTATAACCTCGATGTTTTTACTTGCATAACCAAGATATGCTATATAAATTTCGTTGACCTTGGCAAATCCAAAACATCCCCATATTTTTATTTTAGTTTAAAAAACTTTTTAATTAAAAAGTTTTTTTAGATTTGTTATTTATGTTTTTTTTTGAAGTGGATAATATTTTTAATTAATTTATTTCTTATACCCACTCAAAAATTATAACCAATTAAAATTTAAAATTTTGTAAAATTGCCAAAGATAAAATGATATAAAACTAAACTCAAATCAAAATTACAAAAACAAACAAAATCGTCCATATATAACAAAAAAAGGGATTTGCATCTCTTCCTTTGTTCGATTATTAATGAAATTATTCGTTAACTACAACAACATCTACAGCTTGAGCTCCGCGGTCGCCTTCTTTAACGGTGAATTCCACCTTGTCGTTTTCATTAAGTGTTTTTCTTCCAAAGACTTCAGTTTGAATAGAACTGTAATGTACGAAAATATCTTTCCCATCAGCTGAAATGATAAATCCGTAGCCTTTGTCTTTAGAAAACCATCTGCATGTTCCCTGTTCTTTTTTGTCTTGCATTATTAATAATACTCCTTCTTTTAAATTATTTCGGTTTCATAACCTATTATTTATTATAACTCATTTATTTTTTAGAGTCAAACATTTTTTCACACTTTTTTTATTTTTTCTACTTTTTTGACGTTTTTTGATAAAATTTTCATTTTTTTCGTCAAAAATTTGTATTTTTATATTTTTTTTGATATAATAAAATATGTTAAGCCCTTATAGTTTAACGGCAGAACGTAGCAATGGTAATGCTGAAATACAAGTTCAATTCTTGTTAAGGGCACCAAAAACAAATTTGAGATTATGTGGGTGTCGTATAGTGGTTATTATACGTGCTTGCCAAGCATGAGACGGGGGTTCGATTCCCCTCACCCGCTCCATACATTATATAATTTAGATGTATTATATTGGTTTATTAAAAAACTTTTCAATTTCGTTTTTTGCCCAATAACACAGTTTGATTGTTAAATTAATATAATCTATTATAGATATTATAAAAGCAAACTTTAATTAAAGTTTGCTTTTATTTATTTTAAGTATAAAAAAAATAATTAAAAAAACAATATACAAAGATATTTTATTATATTTATGTATATATAGGTAAGTTATGTAATTTTAAATAACAGTAATAAAATGATATGAAATATTTATAACCATACTATTTTAAATGGTTTTAATGTTGCTCAGTTTGACATGAAAGACGGTAGTTATTTATGGAATAATATTATGTGTTTGAAAAACAACAACACAAAAGCCAAGGTGATAACAAATTAATACTTAAATACAAAGGTCCTAAACATTTCTTACAAGAAGACAAAGACTACTACCTTGGACGTGCTCGTTTGGTTAATACAGACTTTAAAGATTCAACTAACTTCCACCTCCACTTCAACCCTGTCCGCAAAACTTTATCTCTTTACCAAGAAAAACACAATAACGATAAAACCAAAGAAGCTGAAATGAAAAGAACAATCCTAGTTGGGAATAAAAAAAGGAGTTTTAATGAATAATGTTAAAATTAAAAAAACAATTTAACATAATTTTTCTTTGTTTAATAATTTTTTATAGTATTATTATTTATTTTTAATAATAATATAATTATGGCGATGGGAAATAAAAATAGTAATAATAATGAAGTTTCCAATGATGAAGAATATGCCTTATATGTACAAGCAGAATTTGCAATACAAAACGAATTAACAAACTTCAAATTCAATAATGAAAAAAAATCAGAACTTTTGTATAAACAAAATTGTATTACAAAAGCAATTAAAAAATATAATGAAAGAAAAAATAATCATCAATTATCAATACCTCATGATAATCAATCAGAAATTTCTCAAAATAATTTGCATTCTTTAACAGAAAATGATGATAATTTATCTGGCGTTCTTCAATATATTGATTTAAAAAAAACAATTCTAATATATATTCGATTGATAAACCAGAAAGTTCTAAAAAGAACGATTTTAAAAATAAAGGAGTGGTAATTAATGATTAAATTAAAAAATCAATTTCAAATAATAAGTATTTTTTTATTTACTTTTATAGGATTATTATTTATTATTAATAATAATAGAGTTATGGCGATGAATAATAATTCATCATCGAATATAAACAATGAAATCATCAATAATATAGAAGAATTTCAAAACTTAATGTTATTACAAAGAAATTCAGCACAACAAATTATTAATGCTCTTTCTAATCGTGTTTCAGAACCAGAAATATTAAATCTTTTAAATAGACATAATCAAATACATCAACAAATAGTAAATTATCAACACAGATTGTTAAATATTCAACAACAAATGATAAGCAATTTAGATTTAAATGTGTCCAGAATTCAACTCGAAAGAGAAGGTTTATCATTAGAAAATTCAATGATGATAGCTATTAACAACACTCCGTTGTATGCTTCTGAATCACAAATAAATGTATTAAGAAACATTCAAATAAATATTGATCGAAAAAAAGCGCAAATTCAAAACATAATTCAACAAATAATACAACAGCAAAGAAATAATAATCCGAACAATAGAAGAAGACGTTAAATAATCAAACATAAATTATTAAAATTTCAAACCCCCTCCCCCAGGGTCTTTTTCTTTTACCCAACAGAAATAGGTAGTATCACTGGAAATGATAAATTCAGAAATTTAGAACAATTAGTTCATGATAAAATATTCGGCACAACTTTCACAAGCAATAAATACACTGAACATGGCAATAAAACTGAACCACTAGCACGCAGTTTCTTTGAAAAAACAACTAAATTAAACTTCCCTGATACAATCTTTACGGATGATGAAGTCCAAATGTTTTCTGCATCACTTGATGGATATAATTCTAAAACCAACACCCTATTTGGAATGGTTTCTTTTCCCATCAAGAAGTTCCTATTAACTATTGGGCCCAAGTCCAATGCAACTCTATTGTAGTTAAGCTAATTTTGCTTACTTTTTAGTTTATTTCAATAACACAAATTATCATGTAGTTCGCATTTACCAATACAATAGTTTCATTAATAAAATGATTGCGGATTGTAAAAAATATTTATAATTGCTACACAAAGCAAAACAAGAATTATCACAAACAACTTATTTAAAAAAATTAAGCAAATTAAAATACAACTAAGACCTTTAAATTTGAGGTCTTTTTTTATATCCAATTTTCTCGAAAGGAAAAAAATATGAAATTATTAATAAAAATATTATCTTGGTTTTTTAAATCTTTGTCATTTTGTATTCTTTTTTGTATTTTGTCATCGCATATTTCTTCTTTATTTTTACACTTATTTTGTACATTTTATTTTTCTCATTATATATATAAAATAATTTATTTATTTTTTACAGTTGTTTGATTAATGTTGATTTTTAGTATATTAACAATTTAAAAAAATTAAAAAAAATAAATCTTAATTAAGGCTCTCATCACGAGAGTCTTTTTTTATACCCAAATTTTTAAAAAGGAGCATAAAATGAAATTAATTATCTTCGAAGGACTTGACGGTAGCGGAAAAACAAGTCTAATAAAAAGCGTTCAACAAGAATTACAAAAACAAGGTAATGAAGTGGTGGCTATTCGCGGATTAGGAAGTTCTACAATCGGAAATTCTATACGTGAAACGTTTTTAACCCACAATACTTTACATAATTTAACTAGATATTTTTTAAGTTTTGCCAACATGATTCAAAACCAAGAAGAAAGTATCAAACCCCACTTACAAACTAATAAAATAATTTTAGTTAAACGTTGGTTAGGTTCTAATTTTGCCTATCGTGTATATCCTTCAAAAATTGACAAAAATTATCACATTTTTAACAATTTGAGTAAAAAATTCATCAAACCTAATATCACTATTTATCTAAAAATTCATCCTCAATTAGGTTTGGAACGCAAAATAAATCAAAAGAATCATCAATTAGATGTGATTGAAACTAGTTCCTTAACTTATTTTCAACAAGTAGAAAAGGGATATTTTGAATTTTTGAAAAACCAAAACTTAGGAACTAAAATTATCTTAAACAATATGAATGATAAAGATGCTAAATTTAATCAACAATACATTATCAAAAAAATAGGAGAAATAAAGAGTGGCAATAATAATTAAGAAAAAATGTCAAAACGGCAATTTATATATCCATTATAACAACGGAAAAATCCAAACTATTAAAAAAGATGGAACTATTCAACGGCGTACCAAAAAAATTAAATTTAAAACCCTAAAAAGACTCTAATTAAGAGTCTTTTTTTTATTTAGAAAGGATTTTGCTTACATGAACCAATTAACTAATTTACATTTTAAAAATATCAATATTTTGAATCAACAATCTTTGTGTGTTGACATCACGAAACAAATAATCCAACCATCTTTATTCAACAAACCATTTAACGAATATATGATAAAAACCCACAAACTCCTAAACGAATATCTTAATAATAAACAACATAACTCTCAAAGCCAAAAAGTAATCCGTGGTAAAATCAATGAATACCTCATTTTATTATATTTTCAAAACAAAGGAATCATCAATTTATACCCACAGGCTTATTTATTCTTCATCCCAGACATTAAATTTGATTTAGTTTTATTCACAGAAACTAAAGGAATAATGGCGTTTAATTTCAAAACCTTTCTCCGAGACCGCTATAAACAAGCCATGGTAGAAGGATAACAATTAAAAAAATTAACCACACGTTTTTAGTTTTATTTATTAACTAATAACGAAACAGAAACTCAAAGACTAAACAATAAAATCAATCAAGGAAAAGTACAAGGCATTAAACAAGTAATTAACTTATTTTCCAATTCAGCCAATAATTTCTTACAAAACTTAATTACCGCCAAATTCATCCCTTTTTCTAATATCAATATAATTAAAAAATAAAAAAAGGAGTTAATATTAAAATGTTAACCAACGAACAAAAAGCGTTAAAACAATTAATAAATTATATCGAACAAGGCCAATGGGAAAAGTTAAACCTTTACTGCCAAATAATCAACCCCAAAAATCTACTTAACCCCAAAAATACAAAAATATTTACAGCTTTAAAATATTTATTTTTAGAAAAACAAACATCTCATCCATAGGGCAAACTCACTACAAAACCCATCATTATCAAAGAGTTATTAACATATTTACAAACTCATTTCCCTCAAGATAACTTTACTTTAGATTCTTTAAATTATTTAAATGATGATTTTAATAACCAAAATAACACTCATTTTTTTAGACAATCTAAAACATACCTATACCCAAGAAAAACTATTTCAATAATTAATAAAAATCATTAGTCCCGCATACGAAAACCAAGACCCTTACCACAAAAATTTATATTACCAAGAAATATTTGATAAATTAAGAAATTTTATCTCTTCAATTCCTCACAAAAATGATAAAATACACTTTACTTTAAACCAAATGGCCTCTTTACAACCTGAATTTTTTGATACCAATCAACAATCAAAACAAAAAATCCAAGACGAATATTATCGCTTATCAGAAACTTTTAAAGTACTCAACCAATCCACAAAAGGATTTAAAAAAGGCCAAATCATCACTATTGAGGGGTATACTGGATTAGGTAAAACAACTTTTGTCTACAATTTTCTTTTAGATATAGCAAAAACCAAACACAAAGAAATATCTTATTATCCTCATATTTTAGTATTTTCTTATTAAATGACCTTAGAAGAAAATTTAAATCGTTTATTAGCCCCACCAAACTCAAATTCCTCTAGATGTTATTTTAGATAAAAATTTGGAAGACTTAAGCATCACACCTCTCAAATACACAGAAAGGATGAAAATAGCAAAACAATTTTTTGCCAACATAAATTTATCATTTAGTTATGATAAAAGCAAAAATATTGATTATGTAATTGATTTAGTTTATTGTTTTTATTAATTGACCATCTTCAAATAACCAAAACCACAAACCACTTAGAAAATGACCGTCTAGCAATTGACGAAATCATGACTAAATTAAAAAAATTAGCCATTGAATTAAACATTGTTATTATCATTTTATATCAATTTTCAAAAGATACATACAGCAATTATCAAGGTAAATCACCAGAAATAACAGCTTTAAAAGGAAGTGGCGTAATTGAAACTAACTCAGATATCGTCTTAATGATGTCTGAATTCAAACCCAAACTATCCAAAGACAAAGAAAAACCCATAAATATATAATTCAACTTTAGAAGAACTATATTCATACTATAATGACAATGAAAATCAAAAAATAATCCGAAGTATGTATCAAAAAAAATAGAAGTGGTAACAAAAAAACTTTAATTTATCACTTTGAAATGACCACTCAAACCTTCCAAGAAATCGGTTATGTTTTATCTTATAAAATAGAAACTTATTATTAATCAAAAAAACTAGGAGTTAAAATAAATGAATTTTCAAGAAAAAATAAAAAATATTCAAATCAACTTCCCTATGTCAGTTTTATTAAAAAAATTAAATATAATACCACCAAAATTCAATCCCAAATATCGTTTTCCTTGGTCCCATTCATGGACAAAACCCAAACTTGTTGTCATTTAAATTCAGATAATAAAATTCATTGTTGGAAATGTTGTAAAGATTACGATATTATTTTATGTTTATATAGAAATAAGAAGAATTAAAACCTTCAATAACGCTCTTGAATATTGTAGGCGATTAAAGAACCATTAAAAAAAAATACCAACTTTTAAGTTGGTTTCCTTATTGTTTCTAAATACTAAAAAATATTTTTCTTATTAAATAATAAAAAAAGGAGAATTAAAATGGCGAGAAATTACAGGCGTTCTTATTTCAGTAAAAAATCTTTTAGAAGAAATAAATTAACTTTAGGCAGTTTTTTTACATATTGGATTTTACCTACATTAGGCATTGTTATTCCTTTGATTGTTTATTTTGCTTCAAAAGGTTATTTATCAATAGCTAAATAATAAAAAGGAGGATAAAAAAATGACTTTAAGACAAATATTAATTTTAATTGCTCTTGGTTGTATTTTTATATTTGCAGCTTATAAACTTGGTTTTATTGTTCCTGATGCAACTAAAATTACATGGATTAAATAATGAGTGTTTTTTTAAAAAACACTCATTAAGGGATAATATATTAATAAATTAAGTTAAAATTAAGGATTTTTTTAAAATGGATAAACAACAAAAAAAAGAATTTTACGAACATTGTCAATGTTGCGGAAGTGATTTGGGAATGAATATAAATGATATTGATTTGAATTTATTTGGTGTAATAATGGCTTTAATGATTTTAATTAGTTTTGGATTTTTTTTATTATTTGGTTTTTTTAGTTTATTTTCTTTTTTTCAAATTAATCATGAAATTTTTACAACTCTCATTTATATTTTTGTTATTGGTATTCTTTCATTTTGTTTAATAGCTCATTTTATGCCTAAATTGCTTTTTGAAAAATTAGATTATGAAAAGTTTGAAAAAGAATAAAGGAAAATTAGATGAAAAAATATAATCTATTTGATAATTTTATTTGTTTATTGATTGGTTCAATTATGGGTATATTTTTATATATTAATTTTTTTACCAAAAAATAATAAAGAATTAGAAACAATTCAAAAAGATAATAAAATAGTTGAAATAATAAAGAAATTAAAAAAGTAATAATTTTATAGAAAGGAATAATTGATGGATATACAACAAACAATTATTAATATTGTTGAATCTAAAGTATTTATTTCTTTTACTTCTTTTATTTTTGGTATTTTTATTTATTGGTTTTATTTATATATCAAAGAATTAAAAAGTAAATATGATTTTAGTGATGAATTACGAGATATAGTAAACCATTATCTTAAAAAAGGTAAAATTAGTATTAGTGAATATGGCGCCTTAATTAGATTAATGGCACATATGGGGAATTACTTAGGTATATATAGAAAACATGTTGAAACAATGATTAAAGAATTTGGAGAACATGGAGGCCTTAATTTTTCTGAGGGTATTTTTGATGAAAAAGATAATAATCAAGAAAATAAAGAAAATAATAATATAGATGAAATTTTAAAAGAGAATTTAAAATTAAAAAAACAATTAAATAATATAAAAAATCCTTTAATTGCGGAATCTATTGATGATACTGGAAATGATTTTTAGTTTTAATTTTTTAAAATATTTAATTTCTTTTGATTTTAAAGATTTTTTTTATTTATTATATTTTTTATTTTATAATATTTTCCTTACTAAATCATCTTTTTTATTTGGTTTTAATGTTGGTTGGAATATTAATTTTATTAATATTTATAATATTATAAAAACTATATTTATTTTTATATGGGAACATTTAACAACTTTAATTTATCCTTTAAAATTATTTAGTTCATTGTTTGATTTTTTAATGAAAATATTAAAAATTTTTATTGATGTTTTTGGTAGTATTATAGGTTATATTAAAAGTTCTATAACAAGTCTTACCGGTCAAAAATTAATGGACCCCAGTGAAAGTACGTGGGAAAAATTAAAAGAAATAGCAAAGATGATTTTTACCGTTACTGTTGGTGGCTCTGTTATTTATTTTTTTAAAGAAGTTAATAGTTTTCTTTTAAACTCTTTCATTAAAATAGGTGATTTGTTGTTTAAAATTGTTTTAAGAATATTAGACATTATTTCAATTGTTTTAAAATTCTTTTTATTTTTGTTTAAAAAGGTTATAATAATATTGAGTTTCGTTTTATCATTTTTTATTAATTTCCTATATTTATGGGTATTTGAAAATGCTAAAAAAATGCTTTAATTATTTTTTGATAATAGAAAAGAGGTTTAAAAATGTCAATTTTTAGAATAGGTAATAAACATTATAAAATAATTCCTTTTTTAATTACTACTGGAACATTAATTTTTTTTGTGTTTTGGATAGGTGGGATTTCTTATAAATATCATTTAGAAACCGAAGAAAGACGTAAATTACAAGAAGTAGATATTAAAGCAAAAGCAAGAGAGTTAAATAACGATATATATAATGAAAATAAAAAACTTAAAAAAGAAAACGAATATATGAAAGATACTCCTTATGAGTTTGTAAGAGATAACGGAGAAAAAGAATATTATAATTTATTTACTAATAAATTAGTTAAAAAAATTGATAAAGATGATACAATTTGGGAATATGATAAAAATAATGGTCTTTTGTTGAAAAAAACTGATAAATATAACAATATTGAAGAGTATGGTTCACATGGTAAATTAATCAAAAAAACTTTATCAGATGGCGTTTGGATGGAATATAATCCAATTAATTCAAAATTAATGAAACGTAAAAATATTGATGGTTCTATTGAAGAATTTGATCATAATTCAGAAAGATTTAAAGAAATAGATAAAAATGGTAAAGTTAAATATTTCAAAACTAAAATTTATCAAACAGTTTTAGATTTTAAAAAATTAAATTCTAATGCCAGACAATTAAAAGATATAGGATTTACTCTTCAACAATTAAAAGATGCAGGATATACTGCGAAAGAATTAACAGATGCTGGATTTAGTTTGCAAGAATTAAAAGCTACAGGATTTAGTTTGCAAGAATTAAAATCTTTTGATATTTTTGATTTAAAAGATACAGGATATACTGCGAAAGAATTAAAAGCTACAGGATTTAGTTTGCAAGAATTAAAAGTTGTTGGATATACAATAGAAGAATTAAAAAATGCAGGATTTTTTTCAAAAATTTATTACAAATCTGATGGTAAAACAATTAATTTTATTATTGAAAACGACCCTCAAACAGGTAATAAAATTAAACAAATTTATTACAACTTTGATGGTAAAAAAATTAATTTTATTAAAGAATACGATCCAACAGGTAAATTAATTAAAGAAATTTTTTATAGTAGACCTGATTTCAAAACAATTAAATTTATTGATGATTACGACCCCCACACAGGTATAAAAATTAAACAAACTGAATACAATTCTGATGGAACCGTTAAAGAAACAAAAACTTATTAATGATGAATAAAAAAAGAAATTAAGTAAAAGCCCCCGCATTTAAAGACGAGCAGAGCGAACTAGGCGTCCAGCCGAAGTATACTTAGATTAACTATTACCCCCCTCCTATAAAGTCCCCTCTGGGGATTTAGGGGTTTTTATATTATAAAGGAGAACAAGATGTTATTGAATTTATCAAAAGAACAAAAAGATATTATTAATTCAGATGCTTCTTGCATGTATATACATGGTGGAGCTGGTTCTGGCAAAACTACCATTTTAATTGAAAAATTAAGACAAAAAGAAAAAGAAAAACCTTTAATTTTGGTAGCTACTAATGCTACTAAAAATATTATTTATGATAAATTATTTTCATCATTAAAAGAAGATTATCCTTCTTATAATGATGATGAATTAGAAAAATATTTAAAAGATAATTATGAAATTAGAACATTTCATAGTTTTGCTTATTCTTGTTATTTAAAATATAATATTTTTAATGAAACAGCAAAACAACGAAAATTTATTGATGATGAAACTAAATTAAATATTTTAAAACTGATTTTAAAAGAAAATCAAGATTTAAAATTGTATTTTAAAGAACAAAGAAAATATTCATTTAGAAAGCTTTTACAGGAATTAAATAATTTAATACGTTTAACTTTTCAAAAAGAAAACTGTTATTCATCTATTAAAATTGATGATAAAGTTTTAAAAAAATCTTTTGAATTGTTGTTAAATTTGTATTATGAAAAATTAAATTATTATAATTTAATAACTTTTGATGGTTTATTAATTGAAACTAGTGATTTTATTGAATTTGTTGAAAGAAATAATGGTTTAATTTATAATCGTCCTGTTTTTATTGATGAATTTCAAGATTTAAATTATTTTTATTATTTTATTATAAAAGAACTTTTATTTAATAAACCAAATTCTTTATATTGTTTTGGTGATTATACTCAAAATATTTATAGTTCTTTTGGTTCTAGTGAACGTATTTTGGAACTTTTTGTAAAAGATTTTATGCCTCAAAAACATTTTTTAAATGTTAATTATCGTTCTAAAGGCATTAATATTGTTAAAGCAGCTAATGAATTAATTGATAATAAGGAATATTTACAATTATCTTTTAGTGAAAAAAAATATAGAGATTTTATAAATTTTTCTTTTTTTGATAATTTTTATCAACAAGTTAATTATTTGTGCGAAAAAATTAAAAATTCTTTAATTTATTCTATAACTGTTCTTTGTCGTAGTAATGGTGAATTACAAAAACTTAAAGATGAGTTTGAAAAAAACCAAATTCCTTTTACTATATCTGATAATAATAGTAAAGAAAATGAAATTGTTTTGTCAACGATACATGGATATAAAGGATATGAAAATGAATGTGTTTATTTAATTGGTTGGCAAAATCGAAATGAATCACAAGATAAAGTTTTAGAAAAAAAATTAATTTATACTGCAATAACTCGCGCTAAACATGATATTGAAATTTTAACTTTAAATGATTCTTCTATTTTTATAGATTATTTTTATTCTTTAATAAAAAAAGAATTAATTTCTGATAATTTTACAAAAGGATTAAATGATAAAATTTTTGATTTAGATTATTTAAAAATTTGTTTACCTAATTCAAAAGATATAGAAATTTATGATGAATTATCTACTACTATTAAAATTTATAATGAAAAAGTTAACCAATTAGAAAAACAACATAAATTTAATCAAATTACTGAATCTTATTATAAGAAATGTTATTTAAAATTATGTGTTTTATTTAAGGAAATTTCTAAAAATATTTATAAAGTACAAAAAAAAGATAATGGCTATGAGACTCGTTTAAAAGGGTTTAATTATTCTATGTTTGAACCTTTGGAACGAATTAAATGTTATAAAAAACATTTAAAAGAAAAAAAAGAAGAAAGGTATTTGTCATTAAGTGATGATGATTTGAAATTGGATTATTCTTTAAAAAAACAATTAAAAGAAATTAAATTGCAAGAAATTAAACCAAAATCAAAAATTTTAAGGCATTATCGAGATTCTTCACAAAATGCTAAGGATAAACTTTTATATAATTTTAAAGATTCTAAAAAAATATCTTTTATTACTTTGACAGCTCCTTATGATGATTTACAAGGCAAAAATATAAAATATACTCATGAACCTGATATTATGGGTCAGGTAAGGAAACGTTTTATTCGTTTAGTGAGAAAAAAATATTTATCAAATTTATTTCAACAATGCTCTCAAAAAGATTTGGTTTATTCCAAAATGCAAGATTTTCGTTATTTTTGGTCTTTGGAAACTACTAAATTAGGAGTTATTCATTATCATATTATTTTTAATATTGATGTTTTAAATTCTTTTGGTGTATATTCTCGTTATTTGTGTACTGATAAAGATTATGCTTTGGGTTTGAAACCCCGACCTATTAAAGGAAATAAGAGTATTTTTTATGATGATTATTTAATGCATAAAATAGATGAAAAAGGTAATATTAAAATACCTCAAAATTATTATGAGAAAAAGAATGTTAAAGTGTCAAAAATTACTTTGCTTTGGGCTAATGCTTATGCATCTGTTATGAATAAAAATAATATAAAACATTATAAACATTTAAATCCAATTAGTCAAAACGTTCAAATTTTTAGACCATCAAAAACAAATCTTTTATTTGAAAAAATTGAAATTAGTAAATGTAAAGTTTTTTATAAAGGCACTTTTGATAAAAAAGATTATGTTAATAAAGTTGTTTCATATGTTAGTAAATATGTCTCTAAAAATGATAAACAAATTGAATCAAATTCTAATAAAGGAATTGATTTTTATAGTCGTCATTTGTTTGGATTTTCTCGTACATGTTTTTCTTGTCCTCAAGAATCTTTTTTAGCATTATTCCCTTATGATATAATTAAAGAAATAGAATTAAGTTCATTTCCAATTGTTAATTTTAATTTTTCTAATATATTTGAATGGAATATTAAAAAAATAATTAATGGAAGAAATATTAAAATTCCACATAATTTAACTTTATTGTTTAAATCTTATATGACTCCAAACCAAGTTCAAAATTCTAATTATTTTAGTTTAAATTTATCTAGTATTCAACCAAAAAATTATTTTCTTAATAAGAATTTTAAAAAATATTTTAAATTACAAAAACTTAAATTAAAACTTAAAAAAGATTATGAAAAAAAAGATATTAAAATATTAAATAAAGTTGAATGTCAATATTGGTATAGATATCTTGAAAATAATTATATTCAAAGTTTTCAACTTTCTCCTTAATTTAATTTAATTAGTTTAAATTAAATTTTTTTAATTAATTTTGCTGTCTAATTATTGGACGGCTTTTGTTGTTGGAAAAAAATAAATAAAATTATTTATAAATTACAAAAACTTAAAAAAACTTTAAATTATTGAAATTATTAATGCTATAATGTAAGTAATAAGAAAAAGATTTTTTTTAAAAGAAACAATATTTTGAAAAAACTCAGTAATCGCCTACAAAAATCCCTTGAAAAAATCAATAACTTTATGAAAACTCAAGAATTTAAAAACTTAATCCAACAACAAACTTCAACCCCTAATATTTTTTGCGAACCTTTTAAATATCAATTCCACCACAATAAAATCAACAACCCAATTGATGAAAAAGAAATTAACGCTACAAAAACACAATTATTTAAAGAAATATCGCCTTTATTCAACCAAATTAGAGATTATTATCATTATTTATTAACCACTAACCGAAATAATGAATCTCACCTAGGATTAGAATATTTAACCCAAAAAAGAAAATTAACTATAGAAACTATTAAAGAATTTAAACTAGGTTATGCCCCATTATCTGATAAATCTTTATCCTTTCGTCTATTAAATTATTGTAAAAAGAAAAATATCGATACAACAAAATTAATTGAATATGGTTTTATTAAAGATAAAACCAATCAACAAAATAAAAAATATTATCACGATACTTTTCATGGTTCCATCATTATCCCCCATTGAAAATGGATATAATAAAACATTTCATTTTTATCAAAATAACTTTCGCGAAGTTTCTTATTTCCAACCTAAATATAAATCCCTCAATAATTTTATTCAAACACCTACTTTTCATTTCAGTTATCGTTTTTTTGAAGCGTTACCTTATATTAAACAAATGAAAACCATTATTATTCATGAAGGTTTTTTCGATGTCATTAGTTGTTGGCAAAACAATATTAAAAACGTTGTCGGTCTCATTTGTGTCACTCAACTACTTTCTAAATCACAAATAGAAATTCTAAAAAAAGAAAATATCAAAGTAATTATTGCCTTAGATAATGATGAAACAGGTTAAAAACGAAGTGAAGCCTTAGGAGAACAACTTAAAGAAGCAAATATTATTTACGAAATTAGACGCATTTTACCACCTTATGATAAAACTTGTAAAGATGTTGATGATTTGCGCCAATTCGGAAAAGAATCATATCAAAAATGTTTTTTAGACCCATATATTACTTATGAAGAGACCAAAAATAAAATCATAGTCGATTTTGCCATTTATTTTTTTGGAAAAGATAAAGTTGAAGTAATTAAATAAATATTTATTATAAAATATCAATTAAAAACTATAAACTCAAAATTTTGCCCCTACAAAACCTTTAAAAACAAAATTAGTAATATGAATCACGAACATTTAATTACTAAGCAAAAAATTTTTAAATATTTTAAATTAATTTAATAAAAGTTTTAAACAATAAAACAAAAAAAATAATAAATAAGACTCTCGTAATGAGAGTCTTTTTTTTATTATTCAAAATGAAAATAAAAGGAGAAAAATATGAAAAAAGAAACAAATCAAGGAATCATTAAGGGTGGTTGGGAAACAAAATCAACCCCTAATGATTTAGAACAAATCAAAAATTTTTTACAAACATCAAAAGTAAGAATTATTAAATATTACAATTGTTTCTCATTCTAAAAAGAAAAATTACTACCAACAAGTAAACTGCCGCCCAAAAAAACCAAACTCTATTTGTAGACCCTCAAATCTTAGATGAAATAAAAAAAATATAGAATAGAAATAATCAAAAATCATCATTCCGAAGAGAAACATAATAATATAACTCTAAACAACCACATAAAACCCAAAATAATACCCTTAAAACACATTTCCCTATCTTCCAAATTAATTTATCTTAACGAACAAAAACACTACATTAAAGAATTAATAAGTAAGATAATCATAGACAAACTAGACACTTTAAAATTATATAAATTAGATGCTAAAAAAGTAGATAAATATAACAATCCTATCAAAACAAACTATAAAAAAGGTTTAAATGTTATTTATTATCAATTGGAAGATTTAAAACACATCAAATTATTTTTAACCAAAAATAAACAAGGCTATCGGGTTAAAAAAATGCGTCCTGATTATAAAAGATATTTAACAAAAGAAAAATCATAAAACAAATAAATTATTTAAATCATCATTTTATCATCATACACTCATCATTTTATCATCATTTGACCCCTTTAATTTCTTTGACAAAACCAAACATTTTTAAGGAGTGATATTTTATATATTATATCGATAATGATAATGATACTCGATATTTGATATTATCGTTGTATCTTTTATCTATCATTATTATTTTTTTGATATATAAATAACTCCCTAATTTTCCTTTCCATTATTAAAAAAGAATTGTTTAAAATTATCCAAACACAATCCCTAACGCGTTGAAGCGCTAATAACAATCATAAGTACACATAAATAAAAAGAAGAAGAAAACTAAAAATCCCCCAGTTGAGCTCGACCCCCTTTTTTAAATAAATATAATCATTCAGAGTTATACATGGTTATGTATGTGATATAAAAAAAAAGGAAACAATATTTAAATTATGAAAAAATAGCTAAAATAATAGAAAAAGAGAAACAAAAAAATAAATTATTACAAACTCTAATGAAAAAAACCAAAAAACTGATAAAAAAACTGTTTTTGAATTAGTTAAACAATTTAATCAAAAACTAAATTTAACAACCATTTTAAAAACTATCAAAACCAAAAGAAGCACTTATTATTGGTTGAAAGTCGAAAATAAAATAAAAGCCAAAAAAGAAAAATACTTATTACAACAAAATCGCATTAAAGCTTTATGTTTACAAGAAAAATATTTTTGCGGTCATCGTAAAATCACTGATTTATACCAAAAAACTTTTAACGAAAACATTACCAAGAAAAAAGTTTATACTATTATGAAAGAAAACGGTATTTTTTGTCGTTTAAGAATTAAAAAAATAAATATTATTATAAAAATAATTTAAAAACTAAATTAAAAGTAGTAGATAATTTAATTAATCAAGATTTTATATTAACTAAACCCATGAAAAAACTATTTACCGACATCACTTATTTTAAACCCCCCAAGGATTTTTATATTTTTCTTGTATTATTGATTCTTTCAATAACCAAATTATCGCTTCCCACACTTCCAAACATCAAAATAAAGAATTAGTTTTAAACACCATCCAAAAATTATCTCTATTAAAAGAACCTTGTATCATTCATTCCGACCAAGGAACAGTTTATCAACCACAAAAAGTCCAACAAACACTAACTAAAAAAGTTTTTTTAATTAGCATGTCGAGAAAAGCTAATTCACGTGATAACGACGTAATTGAAAAATTTTTAGGCAAAATAAAAAATATCTTACAACATCAACATCATTTTTTATTTCAAAAATCTCCTGACAAAATAAAAAAATTAATCAATTATTTCCCCAAAGAAAAAAAGGTTCTCTTTTTGCACATTTTTTGACCAAAATAACATAATTACGTAAAAAAATAATTATGTTTTCATTTTCTTAACGGAATTTTAACTTTTTTTACCTAACTATATAGTGTAAAGGTCAAAATATTTAAAAAAAATATCTTTTCAAACTAATGAATTATTAAAAGGTTTAGAAACTTTTTGAAATTTTAAAAAAATATTTCCTTAGTTTGAAAAGATATTAAATTATCTACTTAATTTTTAGTTTTAAAGAACAATTTTAAAGACAAAAATTGTCTAAAAAACGAAACAGCGCACTCTAATATTGGTGAATTTAAAAAATTATTGTTTCCCCTAGCATAAACGATACACAAAAATATATTCATGAATATCCTTAAGGCAACAAAAAACATGAAATGTTTATCTCCAAACAAAACAAACCCCCCCTTTTTATAAAAGGGGGTTTTTAATATAATATTATAATATAATAATTTTAATTAAAATAAAAAAATTAATGGTGCGGATAGTGAGATTTGAACTCACACAAGATATCTCTTACATGCCCCTCAAGCATGCACGTCTACCATTCCGTCATATCCGCTTAAAAACGATCTAAAAGATCATTTTTGTTATTCTAATGAAACAATGTAAGGAATGTTGTTATTTTGGCTTTCTAAGGTTTCTAATTCAATGTGATCGTAATTATTTTCTAAGAAATTTTCTAGCTTTTCTAATTCTTTTTCATCAGTGCATGAAGGATTATAAAAAACAGTTAAAAAGGTTTGATGAGGTTTAATCATTTTTTGGAGTAATGTTTTTAATGCTTGATATTTATCTTTATTAATAGCTATTATTTTTTCTTCCCAAACGGATAAATATTCTTTTTCTAAAAGAGTTTGATTGCATACATTTTTGGTATCTTTTTTATCAGCATAGATAATTTTGCCTGTTTGGATGTTTTTGATAGTTTCTTCCATGATAGTTTTGTTTTGTACTAAATCCAACGATTTATCAAAAGCTAAAAGAGCACTGTATCCTTGAGCGATGTTTTTAGTTTGTAAAATGACAATTTCTTGATTGTTTTTTTTAAATTGCTTTAGCTGAGTTGTAAGTTTTTCTAAAAGAGATGTGTCATTAGGTAGAATAATAATGTTTTGGGCAGTGTTTTTTTGGAGAAGTTTTGCAAAATTGGTAGGTTTAAAAGTTGATTGTTTTATAATGTGATTCACTTTAAGGTCAGCAAAGACTTTTTGGCTTTTGGTATCATTTACAAATGCAATAAAAAAATATTTTTGATCTTTATTTGTTTTAGGTAAGTTTGAAGGTTGTTTATGGTCTGGGTTAGGTTCTTTTTCTGGAGTAAATTTGTCGTGTTTTTTATCTAAAATTGATTGGCATTGTTCTTTCATGTTTTCAATTTTTCTTACCTTTAATGTGCCGTAAGTTAAGAGTTTTTCTAAAACTTTTTCTGGTTTGTTTGTATGGATATGTATTTTTAGAATTTCTTGATCTTTAACCAAAACCAAAGAATCTCCTATTTGCAATAAAACTTTTTTAATTTGTTTCATATCAAGGTTTTTTTCTTGGGATTCTTTGATTTGAAAAATATATTCAGTGCAATAAGTATATTTGATATTAACTTGTCCCAATGTTTGTATTTTATCAGGTGCGGTATGTGTTTGTTTATTTTGGTTTACTTGAAGTAGTTTTTTTTCTCGTAAAAATAATAACATTCCTTTAAGAATTTCAACAAAGCCAGCTCCTCCACTATCAACTACTCCTGCTTGTTTTAAGACTTCTAATAATTCAGTTGTTTGTGAAAGTGCTTTTTGGGCGTTTTGTAAGAAATTAGATAAAACATCTTCAATAGTGTTAAATTGGGATTTAGCTTTGAGAGTTTGTTTAACGGCTTCACGAAAAACAGTTAAAATAGTGCCTTCTTGAGGTTCTATAATGGCTTGGTAAGCTTTTTTGTAACCTCCTTCAAGTGAATGGATAAAATCATTAATATTGATAGTTTCTTTATTAATTGTTTGGTAAGTTTGTGCCATCCCTGCAAAAAATTGGGATAAAATAACTCCTGAATTGCCTTTGGCACCCATTAATAATGCTTTTGATAAAATTTGGGAAACTTCTACTATGGAACGAACTTCTAAATTGCTAATTTCTTTAACGCCTGACATCATAGTAATTTTCATATTAGTTCCTGTATCTCTATCTGGTACGGGAAAAACATTTAAATTATCAATGGTTTGGTAGTTATTTTGTAAATTGATAGCTCCATTAGTAATCATGTTTTTAAATAATTGTCCGTCAATAAATTTAATAACTTGATCTTTGTTCATCTTGGTTGCCTTTCTTCGATTTTTTTTAATATAATCAGATAATAAGAAATAGAATATTTTTTTCGTAATTTGGTATGATTAGGAAAGATTTTTTATTTAAGGTAAAAAAAAACCTATTCTAATTATAACATATTTTAATTTTACTCTTATAAAACAAAGAAGTTAAGGGAGCAATAAAAGAGCTTTTTTTATGGATCATAAGTAAAATTATGAGATTATTGGATAGCAATAATTTATTTTATTGTTGTTATTCATTATCATATTATTTTTAATATTGCGCTGTTCCGTTTTTTTTAGACAAATTTTAAGTCTTAAAGAACAATTTTAAAGACAAAATTTGTCTAAAAAAACGGAACATCGCACTAATTATTGGACGGCTTTTGTTGTTGGAAAAAAATAAATAAAATTATTTATAAATTACAAAAACTTAAAAAACTTTAAATTATTGAAATTATTAATGCTATAATATAAGTAATAAGAAAAAGATTTTTTTAAAAAAAACAATATTTTGAAAAAACTCAGTAATCGCCTACAAAAATCCTTTGACACCACGCAAGAATGAGGTGGATCCATCATTTTCATCGATGAATGTGAAGAAATCTTTTGTGATTTAACAGGATTATCATAAGATGATAAAGGCAAAAGAGAGAAGTTATGACGACTTTTAAAAAAGAATTAACAAGCGAAAAAATGACCTAATTAAACCTATTTTCATCATTGTTACAACATCTAAACTATATAGACCTTATTGACCCTGCTATTTTATCTTGTTTCGCTTTCAAAATTGAAGTTTAAGAATTAAAAGAAGATTGTTTATTAGTTTTAGGTTTTATGCTACAATACAATAAAATAATAAATATATATAATTTATTATAACAAAAGAAATATTAATAAAAATTAATTATATTTTGACTTATTTTGCGGTATAATGATTTTACATAGTGTTTATACTATTACAATTATAAAAAAAAATAAGAGATAATTGTATAATTAAAATTAAATAATAGCATTTTTTTAAAGTTGGAATCATTTAAGAATCTCCATATTAGAAAAGAGTTTTTTTGCAAAGTGAATAATTTAAAACAATCCAAACATTTTTTATTGGCTAAGGTGTGCTTGTGGTTATTTTCATTATTGATTTTTATTGCATTATTAGAAAATATAATCCCAGTTTGGGCAAATAATCCATTAAAAGAAATTTTAGTTACTAAAAAAGTTATAGAAAAAAGAAAATATTTAGAAGAAAGTAACCCAGATAATAAATTAGTTGATTGTCAAAATGCTGACATTTATGATTCAATTTATGATGCCAACAATCTCAATATCACAAAGACATTATAAATTAGAAAGCACAGAAAATAATAAATTAGTTGATTGGCAACAACGTTATACTTGGGTTAAAAGTAGCAATTATAGAACCAATATTGCCTCTTACAAATGTTTTAGCGGATAAAAATTACTCCGAAAATTAAAGTTTATTTGCCTCAAACAAACAATAAAGTAGCTGATTTGAATGATTTAAAATCTCAAACTCATATAAAAACATTTACCTATATATTATTTATTTTATTGCTTGCTATTTTTATTATTACAATTTATTTTTATATAACAAAAATAATTAATTGAAATACTAAATTAGTTCTTAATTGTTTCATATATAAAGAAAAACCAATTTAAAAGTTGGTTTTTTTAATATTAATTGTGATTAATATTTGGTTTTAGAACAAATCATATTAAAGTTTTTATTTTTTTGGTAGTTGTTCTAATCGTAATTTATTTTTCAATTTGTGATGTAAATATATGATAAAAATAGCTAAAAAAATTAAAAAACTTAAGATAAATAGCCAATAATCTTTTTGACTGGGAAAAGCAATAATGTCATTCCAATAAGCATTGATGGTTTTTTGGGTGGTTTGGTCGTATTTATAAACTTCATCGTTATTTTGGATTTGTATTTTGGGACTTCCCTGAAAATTTTCTAATTCTTCATAAGGAGAATTATATTTAGTAAAAGCTAAATTGTTTTTGTAATTTTCTTTTTGTCTTAAAAAATTGATGAACTTATAAGCTAGTTCTTTTTTACTTACTTTAGGCATTACCAAAGCATCAACCCAAACATTTGTTCCTTCTGTAGTAGAAAAATAATCCAGATTATTATTTTGTTCTTTTAAAAAATTAGCATCCCCTGAATAAGCAATAACTATATCATAATATTCGTTATTTTTATTTTTCATGCGGTCCATTAATTGATCGTTGATAAAAGCTAAGTTAGGTTTTTGTTCTTTGAGTTCCAAGAGCCATTTTTTGGCTTTATCTAATTCATTTTTGGAAGGGTTTGCAATTTTTCCTTCAGTAGCTTTTAGACCTACCATTAAACCGTCGCGAGCGTTATTGCATAAAGCTACTTTTAAATTGGTTTCTTTTAAATATTTAAACCCTTTATCTTTGAGTTCATTAATTTCTGATTCATTCATTTTGTTTTTATTATAAAGAATAACCACTTTACCCCAAAAATAAGGAACGGCATAATCCTTAAAATTAAATTCAGAAGGGAGTTTTTTTGCAAGCTTTTCGTTTAATTTATAATAATGTTTGTTATCTTTCATTAATTTGTCATTCTCTATTGTTTCTAACATTTCACTTTGTTTTAATTGATCAATTGCATATTCACTTAAAATAGCTAGATCATATTGATTTTTACTTTTAATTTTGGTAACTGCAAGTTCGTTAGAAGAAAAAAGAACTTGTTTAACTTTGATGTGAGTTTCTTTTTCAAACTTTTCAATAATGCTAGGTTCTAAGTATTCTCCCCAATTAAATAATGTTAATGTTTGTTCTTCTTGGTGTTGGGGAAGTAATTTATTTTTGGTTCTAAGATTAAGAATAATAAGAATAACAAAAGTTGTTGTGAAAATTAAAAGTAATATTTTTGCTACAGTTTTAATTGTCTTTTTCATTTTGTATCAAATTCGTTTTCATTGTTGTTTGCCTCTACTTCTATTTTTGGGTTTTTCCTTTGGTTTTTTTTGGTTGTTGTATTTAATGGAATTCAGGATAATTTTAGAACTAGCAATAATAATTAAAATAGTAGATAAAGCATTTACAGTTGGGTTAATAGTTCCTTTGAGGCTGTAGATATAAGCAGAAATATTTTGACATTCAGAACCACCTACAAAATAAGAAATCATAAAGTCATCAAAAGAAAGGCTAAAGGAAAGCATAGCTCCTAAAAGCATAGCTCCTTTAAGTTGTGGCAGTATTACTTTGGTTAAAGCTTTGAGTGGGGTTGCTCCTAAATCATAGGCTGCTTCTAAAGAATGAGGGTCAAGATTTATTACTTTAGGATATACAGTAATAACTACAAAAGGAGTGCAAAAAGATATGTGAGCTAAAAGCATTTTCCAAAAACCAGATTCCAAACCCATAAAACCAAAGATAACAAATAATGCTAAAGCAGTAATAATTTCAGGAATAACAATAGAAAAATTACTTACATCAAGAACGATGTTGCGCCATTTTTTGTTAAGATTTTGAGCAAGGCTAATAGCCGAAAAAGTACCTAAAAAAGTAGAAATTAAAGTGGTTAGGCAAGCAATGTATAAAGTTATTTTGATAGCAGTTTTAACTGTTTGGTCAGTCCACAGTTTAGAATACCATTTAAAGCTAAAACCTTGCCAATTAACTAAAGATGCAATTCTGCCTTCGCTTTTGTTAAAAGAAAAAATAATTAAAGATAAAATAGGAATATAAATAAAGCTTAAAACTAAAATGATATATAAAATGTTAGTAATGTTTTTTTTGGGATTTGTTTGGATTTTGGTAGAATCAGTTTTTGGGGATTTAGTCCCGGATAATTTAATTGACATCTTTTCTTTCTCTTAAACTTAATTTTTTAAAAATTTGAAAAATCAAAAACATTGTTAAAGAAAGATGAATAGCGATTGCACAAGCCTGTTTTATTTCACCACTTAATAAAGCTTTGTTTTCGATTAATTCAGCAATAGTAATTTGGGTAGTTGCTCCTAGATAACGTGGAGCTACAATATTAGTTGCTGTTTGTAAAAAGACAAGACAAATGCCTGCAAGCACTCCTGAAAGTGATAAGGGCCAAATAATTTTTTGCAATACTTGCCATTCATTTGCTCCTAGATCTTTGGAGGCTTGAATAAGTTGGGGATTTATTTTGATAATTGCAGTGTAGATGGGTAAAAACATGAACGGTAAAAATAAATAAATAAGTCCTACAATCATAGCAAAATCAGTTTCTAAAAGGTTCATATTAAAAGTTTTTTGTAATAAGTTAAATATTTGGACTAATGCTTGGGTTTTTATAATCATATTAATCCACATAGTGCCATTGATGAGAACTACAAGAAAGCTTTGCCATTTCATTTTGAGGCGAGAAATCATATAGGCTAGAGGATAGACAATGATAAAGACACAAAAAGTAACAATAATAGAAATTGCAATTGATCTAGCAAGGACGTATAAAAATGATTGATTGAATAAAAAATCTTGATGGTGTTGCAAAGTAAAACGGGTTGCAAAAAATGCTGTTTGTTGGTTAGTATCCTGAAAAGAATCAAATAAAATAAAGCCCATAGGTAAAATAATTAATACCAACAAAATAATATAATAAGGTGAAATTAATAGTTTGTATAGCTTTTGATTGTCCTTGCAAGTATAGGTTTTTTTCATTACCAAATCTCCATTACATGAATGTCTTCAGGATTAAAAGTGATATCTATTTTTTTGTTTAATTCAACATGGTCAGTAGTATGAATAATGTAGGTTCTTTGAGCGGTTTTAACATCAATTTCCCAATGAACTCCTTTAAAAATAATAGATTGCACTATACCTGTAATTAAGCCTTTTCCTTGGTAAACAATATCGATGTCTTCGGGACGAATAACGATATCTACATTTTCTTCTTTTCGAAAACCCTTATCTACACAATTAAAAGTTTGATTGTCAAAATGAACTAAAAAATCATCTTTCATCACTCCTTTAATTAAGTTTGATTCTCCCACAAATTGAGCTACAAAACGGTTAGCAGGCTCGTTGTAAATATCTTCAGGACTTCCTATTTGTTGAATTTCGCCGTTATTCATGACAACTACTTTATCACTCATAGTAAATGCTTCTTCTTGGTCGTGAGTGACAAATAAAAAAGTAATTCCTGAGTTTTTTTGTATTTCTTTAAGTTCGTATTGCATTTCTTGTTTTAATTTTAAATCTAAATTAGATAAAGGCTCATCAAGTAATAAAACTTGAGGTTTGTTAATTAAAGCTCTTGCAATTGCAACTCGTTGTTGTTGTCCACCTGATAATTGTTCAATAGTTCTTTTTTCAAGTCCTTGTAAACCCATAATTTTAATGTATTTTAATACTTCTTTTTGGATTTGTTCTTCTTGTTCTTTCTTGTTTATTTTTTTGCATTTAAGAGCAGTTTGTTTTGCTTCAAAATCTTTGGTTAGAGCTTCAATTTGATTGTTAAAGTTATTTGTAATTTGGGTAGTTTTTTCTTGAGCCAAATCTTTAGTTAATTCTTGGTGAAAAGTTTTTGATAAATTGGCTTTGCTAGTTTTATAATGAGTTTCATTAATATCTAAATTATCTTTAATCTTGGAGTTAAAATCTTTTAAACGTAAGCCAAAAGCTACATTTTCAAAGACATTTAAATGAGGAAATAAAGCGTATTTTTGAAAAACAGTATTAATTGGTCTTTTGTGAGCAGCTACATTTAAAATGCTTTTTCCTTGAAATAAAACCTCTCCGCTACTAGGGTTTTCAAAACCGCCTAAAATACGTAAAATAGTAGTTTTTCCACAACCTGAAGGACCTAATAAAGTGACAAATTCATTTTGTTTAATTTCTAAATTGATGCCTCTTAAAATTAATTGATTGTCAAATACTTTGGTTAAATCTTTTAAAATAATTAATGTTTTCATGGTTTGATGCCTATCTTTTTGGAAAAATAAAGTTTTAAACTTTATAAGTTTAAGTTGTAAATTGTTGTTTAATTATCAAATATAAAAAAATATTAATTAAACAAAAATATAATAAATTAGTCAATAAAATAATTATAAAGCAAAATAATCATTTTATAACAAAATAAAAAAGTAGTAATTAAAATTGCAACAATAAACAATCAAAAAGAACCAAAATCTCTTAATATTTTAAATTTATTTATTGCTAATTTTAGCTTATCATAAAATTAATAAATTGCAATCATAAAAAGTTCTTTTTTTCTGATATTGTTATAATATCTCTAAATTTTGTTAAAATAAATGTGTTAAGAAAATTATAGTAAAATGATTTTTTGCAAATATTAATTAAAATAATTAAAAATTGTTCGATAAATGATTATAAATATGCTTATTTTTTTTGGTATTTGCCAATTTGTTTATTTTCATTAAAAATTTTATAGTTGGAAAATATTTTTTTATCATTTCAAATTAATTTAATAAAAAAATGAATCCAACCAAACTAACTAATTAATATATAAAAAATATAAAGGAAGGTATATTATGAAATGGGAACCGCAAAGATTTGAATATCCTGAACCAGATAATCAACCGAAAAATCCGCCAAATTATCCAACCCCACCTAAAAAACCTAAAAATTATTTGACAATTGCTACTAATATAAGCACTATTATTTTAAATATTATTGTGATTTTCTTTCTGCTTGCTTTAATTAAGGGAGCTGAAAATTTTGCTAATTCTATGGGAAAATACAACAAAGAAGATATTATATGGGCACGAGAAAAAGAATACATAACCAAAGGCAATTTTGATATTGATAGCTTTTCTGGATATGATGAAGTCAAAGACGAGTTAAAAGAATATATTAAAGCAGTAAATGATGATGCAAATGAAATGAACCTTTTGCCTCGTAAAGATTTACCAAGAGGAGTTTTATTGTACGGCTCTCCAGGAACAGGAAAAACTTATTTAGCTAAATGTTTAGCAGGTTCTGTTAAAGGCAAAGCTCCTTTTTTTGTTACTACTGGTTCTGATTTTGTCGAAAAATATGTAGGAGTCGGAGCAGCTCGTGTAAGAGGTTTATTTAAAGTAGCTCAAGAAACCGCCAAACAACGTGGACAGAGTTATTATTTTATCTTTATTGATGAAATTGATGCTATTGGAGCTGAAAGAAGCAAAGAAAAAAGCGCTCAAGAACATTCAGGCACTCTTAATGCTTTATTAACTCAACTTGATGGAGTAGATTCAGATGAAAAAGCTCCACAAGCTATTGTTATTGGAGCAACTAATCGTAAAGATTTTTTAGATGATGCCTTAATTAGAGAAGGTCGTTTAGGGAAGCACATTTATTTAGGCACTCCGGATTTAAAAACAACCCAAGCCTTACTTACAGCTTTTATGAAACGCGAAAACATTCAAGAAAAAAATTATCCTTCAAAAGATGAATTAAAACAAGTGGCAAAAATTCTGCACGGATCTCATTTTACTCCTTCAGATATTAATTCTTTAGTGAAAGAATCTAAAAAGATAGCCTTCAAAGATACTAATTCCCTAAACAAAAAAATTACGCCTTCACATATTTATGATGCTATGGATTTAATTTTAATGGGTCCTGAATTAAAACAAAGTACCTCTCAAGCAGATAAAAAAAGAGTTATTAATCATGAATTAGGACATGCCATAGTAGCTCATGCTCTAGGGTTTGATGTGCATCGCGTAACTGCCAAACCAAGAGGACAAGCAGGGGGATATACTATCTTTTTGTCTGCTAGTAATGAAGACGAACAAGCCAATCAATTATTAACTAAACAAGATTTATTAAAACAAATGATTACTGCTTTGGCAGGGATTTCAGCTGAAGAAGTGTTTGAAACTAGTGTTAGTGTTGGTTGTTGTGATGATTTGAAAAAGGTGCGTTCTATTGCCACTAAAATGGTAAAAGATTTTGGAATGTCATTAGGTTCGGAAAGTATGGATTTTAGTTTGGATGATAATGCTCAAACTAAAGAAATTAATGCAATTATTCAAGCTAGTTATAATGCAGCTAAAGAAATTATTGAAAAATATAAAGCCAATCCAAATGATAAAGATAACAAAACTCCTAATAAACAATGGGAATATTTAAGTGAAAAACTTGATACACAAAATTTAGGAAAAGATGATTTTTTGTCTGTAGAAGGTCAATATTTTTATACAACAACAATTTCAACTGTTGAAGTTCAAAAAGAAACAACATCAACTAATAAAAAAGAATACAAAATAAAATTAGAAGATAATGAATTTAGACAAAGACCTTAATAAACCCTTCTTAATTGATGGGTTTTTTATTTTATTTACTTTAATTTTATTTTTTTAATATCCCTTAAAGCTTCAAAATTAATTAATATTATTTGCAAAAAAAATTATTGTATAATATATATTAATAAATACTAATAATTTGATGATTTGTAGAAAAAGCAATAATCATTTATTTTAAAAACAATTTAAAAAATATTTATCTTTTTTTGATACATTTATCATAATTATGACAACAAAACCCAACAATCGCTTTGTGATATTAAAAATCTTTAGAAAGCAATAAATTGTTTAAAAACATTAAATTCAAAATCTTTTTATCAATGATTAATTATCAATTATACAGTCTTATAAATTAATTATTAGATAATTATATAAATTAATTTGTTTAGTAAGTAATCATTTATAATTATTGATACTCTATTTTAACAAAACTAAAAAGCCATTTATTAATTGGCTATTTTTATAACATTGATTTATAATATCAATTTATTTTATTTACATTTTTGTATTTTGGGAAAGTTAAATATTTATTCATTTAAAATTATTGCATTTAACAATCTTTTTTTATATTTTACCCTAACTTACTTTTTCATTTATTTGTCCAATTTTTCACTTTACTTATTTTAGTTTTATTTTAAAAACCATTTATTTTTTTTTTGTTGTTGTTGTTTTGATATTTTTTATCTATAAAGAAATACCAACCAAGAAACACAAAAAACAAAGAAAACTAATATAGCAAAAATAAAATTATTAAAATATAAAAAAACATATATTCAAACAGTATAAAAGGAAATAATTAACTCGGCTTATGATTATCGATATTAGTGGTATTTGTATTAATTTTTTTAATAAGGTAAAATCTTTTTTTCGAAATTAATTCAATATTTAATTAAAAATAAGGTATTTCGGTATTTTAATTATTATTTTTGGTAACCTTTTGTATTTTTTTTATTTTGGTTTCATATTAAAGTTTTTGCTAAGAAAAATTTCAATCCTAATGCTCTTAAAGGAGGTATTTTCTTAGGGGTGGGTCTGCGCTGTTACGTTTTTTAGACAATTTTTCTCTAAAATTTTTCTAAAAACGTAACAGCGCAATGATTTAATATCAAGTTACAATACTGAAGGAGACAAAGATTTAAAGTATTTTATTATTGAATTGAGTCAATTGATCCTCAATTGAAATCAGGTCCTAATGGTTTAGGAAATTTTGTTTAAAAAGGAGATACCAAAAGACAAAAAGAAATTAATTATTCTTTGATGAAGATATTTATTTATAATATATGAAAGACAAAGATGGAAAAGATATGGATGTTATTTATGATTTTAAATATGTTTTTACAAGATTACATGAATTAAATAAAAAGAAAAGAAGCCCAGAATAAGAAAAAGAATTTAGTACTTTATTTAATTTTTTTTATAAATTTATTCTTGGCAATCTAAAAAAATTGATGAATTCCAACAAAGATTTGATTCATTAAAAGATATTAAAAGATATTAAATTAGAATCTAAGATTTTTTAAAAATGTTTAGATGATTCAGGAAGATAAGAAATAAAATAAGAAGAACAAAAATTTAGAGTTTTAAATAAATGTGCCTTTGCTTTTGAAAATGATAAAAAACAAACAAAAACTAAATCAACAAACGATTCATTAAAAAATCAATTTTGAAGAAATAAAATTAGAATTTAAGAATTTGAAAAAATGTTTATACAAAGAAAAAACTAAATGAGAAAAAGTTAAAAAAAGATACAAGAAACCAAGAAGAAGAAAAAGAATTTAATGATTTAGAAAAAATAACAAGAAGCAGCAAAGAACAAGGCAATACAAAAGAAACAAACGAAATAATTTGTTTAGAAAATAAACTTAATAGCATTAGAAACAAATTAAAAGAATTTAAAGATAGAGTTTACAAAAATACTTATTAAAAAAAGGTTATATAATACCTTATTAATTAGTATTGATGGATTATTAATAGGCTTTTTATTAGCTTTATTTTTATTAGGTAAAAAGACTAAAGTAACAAAAAAACAAGAACTAATAACACTTTTGTAAAAGCATGTTATAAAATGATTTCTAAATTTGTTGATAAAGGACAAATTGAGTCTGCTTTTTCTTTAGGAATGAACCAAAAACAAACTTTTTACAATATTATTTTCTCACAAGCATTAAAAAAATCAGTTCCTTTTGTAATAACTAAATTTATTATCAATATTAAAGATTTTACCTCTTTTTGATTTTATGGTCTGGATTGCTAACTGAAATATGGGAATTGCTGCTTATATTTCATAACTCCTTTTGTCGTTCTTTCCATAATTTATTGGGTTTTAATTCAGTGTAATAAAACTTTGGTTAAATATTTATAAAAAAATTAAACCCTTATTTTAGCAAAAAAATGTAACAAATAATAAAATAGTGATTACGCACTTTATTGAGTATTTTACTACATAAATAATTTCTTTTGTCAACTTTGAGGCAAAAATGCGTTTTTAAAAATTATTTTTTTAGTATAATATAAGTATATTAGATAATATTTAGTATTTTGTTTAATTACTTAAATTTTTAAATCAAAAGCAATAATTCAGCTTATTTTAAAAAATCAAAATTAATACTAAAAATAATATTAAAATTAACTTGTAAAAAAGTTATAATCTAGATTTAAAACCAAATATTTACAAGAAATTTGTTTTTTAAAATAAGCTGAATTATTGCTTTTGTAAAAAAATTATAAGCCAATTTTAAAAATTATAAATAATTCAAAAAAACTTTTTTACCCCCAAACCCAATTTTTTTCAATTATTTATGATTTTGAAAATTATTAAAAATATTTATCAATAAAAAATGCAATATTTGACAAAACCAAAGAAAACTGAAAAAATATTTTTTTTAAATGATTTAAAATTATTATCAAATTGACCCAAACCATTAATAATCCACCTATTTTTTTCTTTTTTCCTTCTGGCTAATATTTTTTAATATTCAAAATTTGATTTTGACTCTTATAAAATATTTTTTAACCTAATAAATAACATTTTTGCTACAATAAAATACGAACAAGTTTTCAAAAAAATTTTTCGCGCATTTGTTTCAAGTTTTTTATTGAATTTAATTGCAATGCAATTGCTATTTTATTTTTATTTTGGGCATTTTGCAAATTTATTTATTGATAAATTAAATAAATGCGAAATTATCGCATCCAAATTTGGCTTTTTAAAAAAAATCTAAATTGACCAAACGAAAAAATATTTACTAAATAATTCAACAATTCCAATAATTACCAAACCTCAAACCTGAATATATTTTTCAATGCTCGATTCTGGATTTGCGATCCCAATTCAATCCCAATTTTTATTTTTTTAATTTTCAAAACATTTCAAGAAATTATTTTCATCTTTAATTATGAATAATTTTCAAATTACAAACTGGAGGTTCCAAGTGAATGACATTAAATTTTTTGCTTTAGGAGGGCTGGGCGAAAGTGGAAAAAATTTTTACGTATTGCAAATTAACGACTCTTATTTTTTACTTGATGCTGGACTAAAATATCCTAATACTAATCTTTATGGAATCGATTCTATGATTGCTGATTATTACAAATTACAGGATATCAAAGATAAGATTAAAGGTGTTTTTTTATCATCGGCTTTTGAAACCAATTTGGGTGCCTTACCTTATTTGATGAAAGATTTTGATATCCCTGTTTATGCTTCTTATTTTACGATGCAAGTCCTAAAAGCGCATTTTCAAAGTCATAAAATTAATTATCGCAATTTCAATCTACAAATCGTGAAAAGTGACGAAAGACTTATTTTTGATGATGTGGCAGTGGCCTTTTTTGCTACATCGCAGTTGATTCCTGAAACATTGGGGATGGTTTTTCAAACTAAAAGAGGTAGCATCATTTATTCTGGCGACCTGAAATTATTGCATTCTAAAAATAAATTTTTTCAAACTAATTTTACAAGATTAGCTCAATTAGCACAACCCAAAGTGCTTACCTTTTTGCCTTCTTGTCGTGGGGCTTTTATCACATCTTCTCATAATAACGATGCATCGAGTTTTGAGCACAAATTGAATAACTATTTTAGCAATCACTTGCTGAAATCTGAAGGCATTATTGTTATTCCTTCTTTGATGCCTGATTTGTTAAAAATTCAATCTGTAGTGAATTTGGCATGTAGACTTAATTTTAAAATAACTTTTTTAGGTAGAAAAAGTGAAAAAATTATTGATGTTGCTTTGAAAAAAGGTTTTTTAAAAGTGCCTTCTTTCAATTTAGTGGAATTAAAAACACTAGAAGACTCCAAAAAACATCCAAAATTAGTTGTCTTTGTGCTAGGTAAGCATTTTGAGCCTTTGTTTCATTTGCAAAAAATGTGTCAAAAAACAGATAATTTAATTCATTTAACGACCCAAGATTTAGTGTTGTTGATGTCCAAAGAAATGTCAGGAATTGCCAAAATGCAATCTCAAACCCTAGATCTTTTGTCGCGTCACAACATTCCAGCCCGTGTTTTGGTCAAAGATTTAGACGCTTGTTCCGATGATTATGAAAAAACCCTTAAATTGATGCTTAATTTTTTAAAACCTCAATACATTATTCCTGTTATGGGTGAATATCGTCATCAATATCAAGTGCAAAAAATTGCTCAAAGTTTAGGATTCAAACTCAACCAAATTTTCTTGTTAGAAAATGGCAGCATTTGGCATTGCGACTCACAAAAAGATGCCTTTGCTGAATCTAATACTGGAGTTCTTACAGAAATTTTAATTGATGGCACTCCCGTTATTGATGGGCAAGATTTTATTATGAAAGACCGTGAACTTTTAGCAGCGGATGGAGTTGTAATTGTTGTTGCCAATGTTAATGCTAAACACAAAAAAATAGTAGGAGCACCACAATTAGTAAGTAAAGGTTTTTTGGCAGATTCTGAAACTAGTCATATTTTTCCTAAGTTAAAAGCTATTTTTGATGAAAAAAGTGAAATTTTTTTGAAAAAAAAGTATCTTAAATGGAATGATTTCAAAAAAAATATTAGAGAATCATTAGTTAAATTTTTATTCAAAGAAACTAAAAAAAGACCTATTGTTATTCCTATTTTTATCAGTGTTAAAAGTGAATAAAAAGAATAATAAATAAAAATAAATACGATAAGAAATAATAAGAAATTTGTCAAAAATAAAATAATAATTCAATATAAAAAAAGTTAATTTTATTTTTGTTCCGTTTTCCTTTAACCCCAATTCAACCCTAATTACAAACAACTAACACCTACTTTTAATTCTAATTTATTTTGATATTTTAATTATATTTTTCCCCCCCAAACACTTTTCATTACCAAAAACCTTTATATGGCAAATAATTGGCATCCCTAAAGCAAATTAAAGGAGAATGATGTGAAAATAAAAGTTGCAACCACTTCTACTAGCTGTCTTGATTATTGCTCGCATTCTTGTGATATTGATATTCTTAGAATCAAAATTTTGATCGATTATCAAGAATATATTGATGGTAAAACCATGAAATACGATCAATTTTATCAAATGTTTAAAAAAACCCCTGATTTTATGCCTAAAACTTCACAAGTATCAGTGGGTGAAATGGTAGTTTATTTTGAAAAATTATCTTTACAAGGTTATCAAAAAGTTTTTGTAACTACGCTGTCTTCTGCTTTAAGTGGCACTTATAATGCTATTATTCAAGCAGGGAAAATGGTATCAGATAAAATTGATGTACACTGTTATGATACTAAAACTGTCTGTTTTTGTGAAGGTTTTTTTGCCCTAGAAGCTTATCGTTTATTTGCAGAAGGCAAATCCATAGAACAAGTTGTCAAGCATTTAGATTTTATTAAAGAAAATAATACCATTTTTTTTATGACCAAAAAACTCACACAATTAATCAAAAATGGACGTTTAGTAGGAGTAAAAAGTTTTTTTGGTCGTCTTTTGAGAATAAATCCCATTTTACAAGTTCAAAAAGATGGTAAAATTGCTTTAATTAAAAAGACTTTAAGTTCCCATAAAGCAATTTTAGCCATAATTTCTAAAATCAAAGAATACACCCAAAATCATGATTACCAAATCCATTTAATTTTTACAGGGAACCCTGAATTAAAAAATGAGTTTCAACAAGTTTTAGAAACCCAATTAGGCTTAAAAAATTTATTACAAATCCCTTTAACTCCTGTTATTGGATGTCATGTAGGAGATAGCGCTATTGGAGTAGGAATTATTAGAAAACCTAAATTTCAAAAATAATACGCTTGCCATTATTATAGTTTTTACAAAATTAAAAAATAGTATAAATATTAATTCTTGCTCCTTAATTCTTGCAAAATTTATTTTTTGAGTTCCTGCGCGACTGCATTTCCAAACCAAAATATCGTAATAATACATATTTTCCAAATATTTTTCATAAAAAATTTTATTATTTGACTTTTTGGCTAAATGTTGGTATAATAATTATTGGTTAAAATTAAAAAAACTTTTGAATAACTTATTTTATTTTGATGCACTTTAAGAGATTATTTTTATTTATACTTTATGATTTATTCCAAGGTATAAATAAAAAATATTAGGCCCGTTGGAGAAACGGTTAACTCACATGCCTTTCACGCATGCATTCACGGGTTCAAATCCCGTACGGGTCACCAATTTGATAAAAAAGCACCCATAGCTCAATTGGATAGAGCATCTGACTACGGATCAGAAGGCTAGGGGTTCAAATCCTCTTGGGTGTGCCAATAAAAAATCATAAATTTCAATTAACGGGAAGTGGCTTAGCTTGGTATAGCGCCTGGTTTGGGACCAGGAGGTCGCGGGTTCAAATCCTGCCTTCCCGACCATTCCTTAATTAACTATTTAAATATCTAGGCGGGCGTCGTATAATGGCCATTACCTTAGCCTTCCAAGCTAAAGACGTGGGTTCGATTCCCATCGCCCGCTCCATTTATTATTCCCCATAATAATAAATATAAAACAAAACTATAAACTAAAAAGTTAAACCGCTTATCTCATCAATAAACGGTTTAACTTTTATTATATATTAACACAACAAAAAAACTGCAACAATTTATTGCAGATTTTTTAAACTATTAAATTATTTTTTTAGTTTTAAAAAAATCATACATGCGGTCTTCATCTATATGAGGGCTTACAAAATTAGCAATTTTTTTTAAATCTTTTATTTTGGTATTTCCCATAGTGATTGCCACATCAGCTAATTTAAGCATTTCAAAGTCATTGGGACCGTCTCCCATACAAATCAATTGATGATTAGGATAAAGAGCCTTAATTTGTTTAATGCCGTATGATTTGTCTATTTTTTGGTACATTATATCAACAAAGCCACTGTCCCAAAAGTAAGCTTTTAATTGGGGCATATCTTTTAAAAAATGTTTTATCTTTTCTTTATCATTTTCTTTATCGTTTTCTTTATAATTTAATAATACCATTTGATAAACTTTTTGTTGCTTAAAAAAAGCATCATTTAGAACTAGTTTTTGTTCCCCTTTAAAATTGCTAATATTTTTGAGTTTTTGGTCTTTTTGTAAATCTATGGCAAAAATTTCGTCTAAGGTAAAAAGAGTTAAAGCGACTCCATTTGTAGCGGCTGCTTTTTCTACTTGCATAATATCTTTTTGGTCAAAGTAAACCCCATTAAGTACTTTTTCTTCTTGTTTTTTTTGTGCTTGCATTGTAAGAGCGCCGTTACACAAAACTAAATATTTAAATAAAGGTCTTAATTCTTTTAAAACTCCTAATCTAGCATAACTTCTGCCTGTAGCGATTCCTAAAACTACATTAGGATCTTTCGAAAGTTCTTTGATTAACGCTTTTGTCTGAGGCAAAATAGCTTTATTTTTATTACTTCTTAAAGTGCCGTCAATATCAAAAAAAATTAGTTTTTTCATAAACTTTATTACCTATTTTCTTTATGAATATAATTTATAATGTCTTTTTTGCTAAAAATATCAATTTTATGCAATAATTAATTACAATTATTGCTTATATTATACTATAATATAGGTAGTAATAATCGTTAAAATAGGAAACCTTAGCAGTTTTTTTATTGATTTTAATAAGATTTAAAGGAGAATAATTTTTATGAATAATTTAGACCCAAAGATTAATAGCTATAATTCCGATGTTTCTTTCTTTGCTTTGGGAGGGCTTGGCGAAGTTGGCAAAAACATGTATGTTTTTGAAATTCACAAGCAAATTTTTATTGTAGATTCAGGGATTTTGTTTTCAGATGATTTTTTGTTAGGAGTCAATTACGTCATTCCTGATTATGATTATTTATTGAAAAACGAATCTCGCATTGTAGGGCTTTTTGTTACTCACGGACATGAAGATCATATTGGAGGCATTCCTTATTTGCTTAAAAAAGTGCGTATTCCTAAAATTTTTGTCTCAGGGATTGCATATTATTTGTTGGAACACAAATTAGCAGAGCATAAAGAAATTGGTACCCTACCCAAAATAGAAAAATACAGCCATGATACCAAATACGAATTTAGACATCAAGTAAACGTTTCTTTCATCAGGCTTAACCACTCTATTCCTGACACTTTTGGTATCGTTTTTAACACCAAATACGGTAATATTTTTTATACTGGGGATTTTAAAATTGATTATACTCCTGTAGGTCCAGAAGCGGAATACGACAAATTAATCAAGATTAAACAAGAAGGTGTTTTATGCCTCCTTTCTGATTCTACTAATGCCGAGCAATCTGGGTTGGTCCAATCTGAAAGTACTATTGGGGATTCCATTAATGAACTCTTTGTAAATATTGCAGACCGCATCATTATTGTTACTTTTGCATCTAATTTTTACCGCATAAAACAAATTGTAGAAGCTGCTATTCAGACTAAAAGAAAAGTTGCAGTGTTTGGTCGCAGTATGGAAAAAGCTTTGGAAATTGGTAAAAAACATGGCTATCTTAACATTCCTGAAGGCGCCCTTGTCACAAACAATAACATTCACAAATATCGTGATATTATCTTACTTTGCACCGGGTCACAAGGAGAGCCCTTAGCAGCTTTAAGCAGAATGGCCAATAACACTCACAGACAAATTAAGTTAAGCCCCAAAGATACTATCATTTTTTCTTCTTCTCCCATTCCTGGAAACCAAGAAAACATTAATAAAATTTTTGATTTGCTTTTCAAAAAAAATGTCAACATCATAACTCACGGACCTTTAATTAAAACTCACGTATCAGGACACGGCAACCAAAATGACCTGAAATTAATGCTTTCGCTTACCAAACCTAAATATTTTATTCCAGTTCACGGCGAACATCGCATGCTAATTGCACACAAAAATTTAGCCCTAGAATGTGGCATTCCAGAAAGTAATATTTTCATCTTAGAAAATGGACAAATGGTAAACTTAGCTCCCGAAAAAGCCGCCATTACCCAAAAAATGAACGTGGGTAACATCTTTATCGATGCTTCTGGGATAGACGATGTGGGCAATTCTATCCTAAAAGAACGCCGTAGTCTGAGTGAAAAAGGCTTATTTTCTGTTGTTATGAGCATTGATTTAAAAAGAAAAAAAGTCCTTAATTTACCAACAATTGTTTCTCGTGGCTTTATTTATATGAAAGATAATCAAGAAATGATTAAACAAATTTCTTATGATATTAAAAATAGCATTGAAACAGCTATTAAACAAGATGAAGTGCAAAAAGAGACTTTAAACAAAATTATCGTTGATTATCTTGCCTCTAAAATATACGGAATTACTTTGAGGAATCCAATTATTATTCCTATTATTTTAACAGTTTAAGTAGTTTTAGCAAATTTTGAATTATTTAGCTTATTTCCATTATTTTAAAAACTATTTGAGATTTTTTACAATGATATCTTTCTTTTTGATATTAAAATTTTTTATTGAATCACAATAAATAACTTTTTACCCTTTTTCCTTTTCTCTTCTTTTTCTTGCCTTGATTTGTCTTAGGATTATAAATATTCTTTAAAATTAAATCATTTTTTAACTAAAAATATAATATTTTAATATATTAATATCTCATTTTTGCATACCAAAATTCTGTGCTATTCCCTTTTTTAGATAAATTTTGTCTCTAAAATTTTTATTTAAGGATAAAAAATTAAGTAGATAATTTCATATCTTTTCAAACTACAAAAATAATTATAATTTCATTTTCTTAACGTAATTTTAACTTTTTTGTTTGATTTTTGAAATAAAAAAGGATGTTGACTTTGTAAGATGGTTTTCGTTTGGCCGAATAAACTGTTCCTTGATTGGAATGAATGATACAAGGTTCTTTTTAATAGAGGTAATTTTTGGATGGTGTTTAAAACTAATTCTTTTTTTTTTTTTTTGATGTTTGGAAGTGTGGAAAGCGATAATTTGGTTGTTGAAAGAATCAATGATGCAAAAAAAATATAAAAATACTTGGGGATTTTTGAAATAAGTGATGTCGGTAAATATTTTTTGGAGGGGTTTATTTGATTAATCCTGAAATCCCTTCTTGATACAAAACCTCTTTAGTTAAAAAATTTAGGGCAATATTTAAATTGATAAACTATTTTTTTACTAAAGATAAATGAAGTTCGATTAATTTATTACGAATTTCTAAATTCTTTTTATTTTTTTAAAAAATCTTTAAATAATTTTTTATCTTAACATTTAATTCCTCTCTAAAAACATTTTTAGAAAAGATATGAAATTTTTTTTTAATCTTTGAAACAAAAAAAGACTCACACTTTTGGAACACCTCAAATTCTCTTATCATTTGCAAATTTTTTTTATTTATAAACTCAAGTTTCAAAACAATTTTTGCTCCTTTTAATTTATAAATTTTCTATTTATAAAAAATTTAATTAAAAAAATAAACCAAGAATAATTTTCAATTAAAAATTAGAATGTTTTTCAAATATTCTAATTTTTTTTATATAAATTGCAATTATTAGCTTGTTATTTTATTTTTTTTAGTTTATTGTGATATATAATAAAAGAAGTGATTATAAATTTTGTCTTTTTTGGAAAACCTAAGACAACAAAAAATGCCCAAATGCAAGAAATATTAAGGATGTGTTGAGTGATGTCAAATTATAGTTTAAAATTGAACAACAATCAATTATTAACAATTAAAAAATTCTACCGCAAACAATTAAAATTATCAGCTAATAAAACGGTTGCTTTTGTTGTAGACAAATCTTTCGCTAAAATAACAGTTTATAATAATGGAACTTTGTTGGTGCAAGGGAAAAATGCCCTTTTTATGGTTTCTTTTATTAAAAAAATGTTGAAAATGAAAACAGTGAGCGATAATAGCGAAATAAAAGAAGTTAGTTATTCGTTAGTCAAAAAAGCCCCAACGTTAAAAACTAAAAGCAATTTGGGGACAAATTTATTTTTGCAACTTAACAATAAAAAAACTTATTATCTGCCATCCATCGGTTCTGATGAAGTAGGTACAGGAGACGTTTTTGGTCCTGTTGTTGTTTGTTGTGTTTATTTGACTGCTAAAAATATTGCTTTTTTACAAAACCTAGGAATTATTGCCGAATCCAAAAAAATCTCAGATGAAAAAATAATAAATATAGCTCCTTTAATTATGAAAGAAGTTATTTATTCTTCTAAAATAATGATGCCTTTGGAATACAATCAAATAATCAAACAATGTAATCTGAATAAAATCAAGGCTTTAATGCATAACGAAGCAATTAAGCAAACTGTTTTTAAAGCCCCTCCAAATGTTCCTGTTATTTTAGATCAATTTTGTTTTCCTAAAAATTATTTTAATTATTTGCAAGACCAAAAAGACCAAAATGAGGTTTATACAAACATTATTTTTGAAACCAAGGCTGATAGTTCTTATTTTAGTGTTGCTGTGGCTTCTGTTATTGCTAGATATCTTTTTTTAACGCAAATAGCAAAACTTTCTAAGCAAATTAATTTTAAATTGCAATTAGGAGCAGGCAAATTGTTAGATTTGCAAATTGATTTGATAGTAAAACAACACGGATTAGAGATTTTGCCTCAAATTGCTAAGTGTAATTTTAAAAATATTTTACGCAAAATGGAATAAATTTATAATATTGGCGCTTGCTTCCAATTTTATTTATCAAAAAAAACAAATTTAAAGGAGTTTTTATGTCAACTATTTTTACTAAAATTATCAAAAAACAAATACCTGGTTATCTACTTTATGAAGATAATTTAGTGGTTGCTTTTTTAGATATTACCCAAGCGACCAAAGGACACACTTTGGTGGTGCCTAAACAAGAATATCGCGATATTTTAATGGTGCCTGAAGTTGTTTTTGCCCATTTGTTTAAAGTAGTACATCAAATAAGCAAAGTATTAATTGATGTTTTTCAAGCTCAGGGAATCAATTTATTAAATAATAACGGCAAAGTAGCAGGTCAAACTGTTTTTCATTATCACGTGCATTTAATTCCTCGTTTTGATGAAAAAGAAATTAATGTAGTTTTTAAAAATAATGCTTCTTTGATGCTTCCTCAAGATTATGAAAAAGTTCAAAAAGCTATTTTAGTGCATTTGAATAAATAAAAAAATATATTGTTAAGGAAGCATAAAATAAATATATTACTGTCTTTCTTTTTTTAATAATAAAACCTTTACAAAATATTTTTTATAGAACTTTTTTAATTTATATCAAAAATGAAAAAAAACTTAAAAGAGGTGTTTTATGCAAATAAAACAATCAGAAAAAATATTTATATGGGTTTTTATGGGTCTTTTTACTTTGGCTTTATTTTTAGTTTATTTCATTAATGCAAACAAATATAAGAATAGAAAAAAATATTTTTATACTTCGGATGGTTTTTTTGTTAATGGTATAAAAAGGCTTTTGGAAAGTTGAAAAATATGGGCATTTTGGGTTTAAAGTGATATTTTATGATGGTACTTATGAAGATTTAATTTCAAACAACAAAGAAATTATTTATATTTCAGATAATAAAAATTCTCTTTATACTGGTGGGCTTTATTTGCAATTTGAAAAAGATTTTAATTACCCTCATTTTTATATTTTATAATTGGAAAAAAATAATTTTATGATAAAAAAATATAGATTAAAATTGCGGTTTGTACATATTTTTTTTCATTTTGCTAATAATTGTTTTTTTGGAATATTCAAAAAATCATTTTTCAAGATAAAAAAATTATTAATTTGTTATTATTTTTTACTAAACAAAGCAATATTTTAATCCTTTTTGTTTTAACATTTTATTTTTTTAAGCCTTTGTGAAATCAAAAATGGTTTTGTAATTCAGCCTTTATAGTGGTTATAGATATTTTGTTGACCGCTTTAATACATATTATATAATGATAGAAAAATTTCAAGCTTTTCAAAATCATCCTTTTTTATTTTTAAATCAATTTTAAAATACCTATATTACTATTTTATATTTTTTCTTTTTTTGTATAACTCCTTTTGGGTTGAAAAATAATAAATTTATATAGCCTACATTCATCCATTAATTTATGTTATTTTTTTATATATTGTTGTATTTTTATTTAAAATAGATTATATTTATGTTATTTTAAATCTAACAGCAACAAATAATAAGTCTTTTAAAGTTTATTAGTCATTTATTTTTTCTTTTTTTTGTATTTGTATCCTTTTTATCTAGAGTTATTCTGTAATTTTAAAATATATTATTTTTAAAGCTCAAAACAAGCCAATTTCTAATTAAAAACTTTTTGTAAAATATTAGCAAATCAAAATATTTTAATATAGCATTAAAACCAATTTAATTATTGGTCTTTTTTTTTATAAAATTGCACAATTATTAATTTATAATAAAAAAACCAAACTATTTTAATAGCTTGGTTTAATCATAGATGTGGAATTGGAAGCAAAAATTAGCTTTTGCGAGTTACTTTTAAAAAATGATAGAAAAATTTGTCAAATAAATGATATTCTTCTAAAATTTGAAAATCGTTTTTCCATAGCCATCCTTGAAGATAATCTTGATTACTTTGTGATCCTAATATAAAATGTTTACTTTTATCAGGAGTTTTTTCAAGTATTTTAGTGATAGCATAAGTTCCCATACCACAAATTAGGGCAAGATCAAAATCTTGGCAAATGTTTTGGAATCCGTCACTTAAACAAAAAGTAACTGGATAGCAAGTAAGGTTTTTTTGGGCTTGAAATAAAGGTTTTAATCTTATATCTGCTGCAATTGCTTGTTTTATATAGCCTTGTTGAAAAGCTTTTTTGAGGACTAAACCATGATCTGTGCCGATGTCTACAACAGTGTCATAATTTTTAGTAAGAGACGCAATAAAAGAGATTCGTTTCATTTTATTTGTGGTTGTGGTACAAACTTTTTAATTTGCTTTGTTTAGCTGGAGTTCTGAGTCGTCTTAGAGCTTTTGATTCAATTTGGCGGATTCTTTCTCTAGTAACTCCAAATAAAGTACCTACTTCTTCTAAAGTGTGGGTTTTTCCATCTAAAAGACCATAGCGCATTTTTAATACTTTTTCCTCGCGTTCAGTTAAGGTGTTTTCTAGGACTTCATCTAAAAGTTTTTGAGTTACCTCTTTCATCATGTATTCGTGGGGAGATAAAATATTGGGATCTGAGATAAAATCGCCCAAAGAAGTTTCGTCTTCTTCGTTTTCTCGTGCAGGGGCTTCCAAAGAGATGGGTTTTTTTTCGATATATTGGATGCTGCGAATTTTTTCAGCAGAAATATTCATTTTGTCGGCTAACTCTTCGACTGTAGGTTTTTTCTTAAGTTTTTGAGTTAATTTTCGAGTACAAAGTGCCATTTTATTAATAGTTTCTACGATGTGTACAGGAATTCGGATAGTTCTTGCTTGATCGGCAATCGCTCTTGTTATAGCTTGTCTGATCCACCAAGTGGCATAAGTAGAAAATTTAAATCCTTTTTGATAATCGAATTTATCTACTGCACGCATTAAGCCCATATTACCTTCTTGAATTAAATCAAGAAACAAAATTCCTCTTCCAATATAACGTTTGGCAATTGAAACTACTAATCTATAATTGGATTCTACCAAAATATCTTTTGCGCGTCTTGCTTGTTTGATTTGGTCATGTGCTTCTTGGAGTTGATCTTCGGATAATTCAATTTCTTTGGTTTTATGTTTGGCTAGCTTTTGTTTGGCTTGTTTTCCTAAAAAAACTAAAATGGATTTTTTTTGTTCTTCTGCCAGTGAAAGCAAAGGAATTTGACCAATTTCTTTTAAATACATGCGAACTGAGTCATCCATTTTAATATCAGAATGGATTTTAGAAATTTCTTCTTTAGAAATTTTTTCATCTTCATCTTCTTCTAATTCTGTGATTTTTTCATCTGATATTAAGTCTTCTTCAGAAATGTCAAAATCCTGGATGTCTTCTTCTGAGTCTTGCGTGTTATCTTCATCTTTGTTTTCATCTGTTTTTTCTAAATTTGCATTTGTTGATCCGGAATCAAAGTCAGTAAAAACATCATTGGGGGTATTTGTTTGGTTGTTTGTATCATTTTTATTGTGGTTTTTATTTAGAGATGTAGCTGCTTGTGTTTCGCAAGAAATAATTTGAATCCCTTGTTCGTTTAAGTTTTGTGCTATTTGTTGATATGGTATTTTTATGTTTTGATTTTGCAAAAAAGAAATAATTAATTGAGATGTTAGTTTTTTTTTTCTTCCAGCTTGCTCATTTAAAGTTTTGATTATGTTATCTAATTCCATTTATTAACTCCATTTTTTTTAATTAAAATTTGTCTATGAACTTGTTTTGATTTTGGCTTTTTGGATGATTTTTTGTTTTTTTAACAAAATATATCATTTACTAATTCGCTTAATTGTTGTTGTAATTGTTGTTTTTCTTTTTTGAGTTTGTCTTTGTTTTTTTGTAATTTGTTTTTTTCGGTATTATCTATTTGAAGTAATTTATCATTTAACTCATTTATTTTTTGTTGTTTTTGTTCTATTTTGTCTCTGATTTCTAATTCTTTTATATAATTGCTAAATATTTTGCCTTCTTTATCTTTTAAAAGAGGACGCTTTTGCATTTGGAAAAAATGATGTTTTTCTATAGATGTCAATAAATCATCAATATTTTCTTTAAATGTGGTGTTTTTTATTTCTTCCCAAGGAATATAGTTTTGTTGAGGATTTTTTTTGTAATAATTTTTAATATAGTTTAGTAGACAATTACATTGCAAGTCGTTAAAACCGGGGGTTTTTTTGATGATGGCAAATGTTTTGGGGTTTTGGGTTTTGAAAAAAGCAGCATTTAAAAGTAATTCTATGATTATTTCTATTTTAATGTCAAATTTGATTGCATTTAATTGTTGTTTGGTTTGAGCAATGTAAAGAGGTTTTGGGGTTTTGTCAATGGAGACTTGAGAATTAAGATTAACTGTTAGTTGATATTTTTTTTGTAAGTATTCTTGATAAATTATTTTGATTTCAAAGCTTGATGATTTGAACAGTTTTTGTAATTCTTTTTTGGTTTGAGTTTGGTTGTAATAATCCATTTTTTGACAAATCAAATCTACTTTTAAAGCTAAAAAATCTTTTAAATCATCGGTTAGGAGGCGTTGGTATTTTTCGGGCCCTTCAGTTTTGATGTATTCATCGGGGTCTAGATTATTGGGAAAAACCAATATTTGAACTTGGAAGTTGTTTTTTTGTAGAAAGGTTCCAATTTCTAAAGTAGCTGTTTTTCCTGCTTTGTCGCCGTCATAGGCAATAATTATTTTGTCGGTGAGTTTTTTTAATAGTCTAGTATGAACCGAAGTAAGATTGGTTCCCATGGTAGCAACTACGTTTTTGACTTGGGCTTTGAAAGATGCCATAACATCAAAAAAACCTTCATGCAAAATGACTGTTTGTTTTTTTCTGATTTCAGCTTGGTTTTCGTAGTATTGATATAAATTCTCGCCTTTTTTGAAAATTACTGTTTCGGGGCTGTTGAGATATTTAGGTATTTTATTATCTAAACTACGGCTGGAAAAAGCAACAATTTGGCCTGATTTGTTAGTGATGGGAAAAATGATGCGGTTTTTGAAAAAATCATAAAATTTTCCGGTTTTGTCGTTTTGATTGATGAGGTTTAATTTTTTGAGGTCATCAGGATCAAATTTAGCAAATTCAATTAAATAGCGTGATAAATGGGACGCTTTGGGAGCATAACCTAATTTAAATTTTTTTATGATTTCATTGCCAAAGCCTCTTTGTTCTAAATAATTGAGGACTTGTTTGTTATTTTTTAATTGATGGGCATAAAAATCTGTTGCTTCTTGCATGATGTTGTAGAATTTTTGGTATTGACTGGTGTTTTTTTGGCGCAGGGAAGTATTGATTCCTAATCGGGTTGCCAGTTCAAAAATGGCTTGATTTAAATGGATGTTTTTGATGCTTTTGTAAAAAAAAACAGGATTGCCGCCTTTTTTACAAGACATGCAAACTCCTATATTTCTTTCAGGAGAAACAGAAAAAGAGGGCGTTTTTTCATCGTGAAAAGGGCATAATCCCATGTAATTTTTACCTGATTTTTTTAATTGTACAAATTCTTGAACTAAATCAAGGATAGTCATTTTTTCGTTGATTTGATTAATTAATTGTTTGTTATCTTTCATTTTTATCCGTTATTTTAAAATGATTTTTTCTTGGATGTATTGTTTGACTTCTGTTAGCAAAAAGGTTTGTTGTTGGGCAGTGTCGCGATTTCTTAAAGTAATTATGTTGTGGGTAAGGGTTTGATCGTCTACAGTGATACAAAAAGGAGTGCCGATCATATCTTGTCTGCGGTATCTTTTGCCAATACTTTTGGTCTCATCGTAACAAACATCAAAATATTTGGCTAAATATTGATTGATTTCTTGGGCTTTGGCGCTGTGTTTTTTTTTGATTAATGGCAAAACAGCTACTTTGTAAGGCGCTAAAAAAGGGTGAAAAGAAAGGATTTGCCTTGTTTCGTTGGAAGTGCTGTTTTCGTGGTAATTGTTAATTAGAAAAGCAAAAAATAGTCTTTCTATTCCTAAAGAAGGTTCGATAACATAGGGTAAAATTTTTTGTTTGGTAGTTTCGTCAAAATAAGTAAGATCTTTTTTGGAGTTTTTTTGGTGGGTTTTCAGGTCGAAATTTGTTCTTGAGGCGATCCCCCAAAGTTCGTCAAAACCCCAAGGAAATTTGAATAAAATATCGCAGGTTTGTTTTGAATAATGGCTGAGGTCTTCTTTTTTGTGATCTTTAAATTTTAAATTTTGTGGGTTCATACCTAAAATAATTAAAAAATCATACATTAGTTTTTTCCAATGGTTAAACCAATGGGTTTCGGTACCGGGTTGGCAAAAAAATTCTAGTTCCATTTGTTCAAATTCACAAGTACGGAAAATAAAATTGCCTGGTGTTACTTCGTTGCGGAATACTTTTCCAATTTGGCAGACTCCAAAGGGAAGTTTTTTTCTGGTGGTTTTTAAAATATTTTTAAATTGGATAAAAATTCCTTGTGCTGTTTCAGGTCTTAAATATAGAGGTTTTGAGTTTTTCAAAATGACCCCTTGACGGGTTTGAAAAAGCATGTTAAAAGGTCTGATTGGTGTCCAGTTGGAAGTTCCTAAGACTTGGTTTTTGACTAAATAGTCATGCATTTGTTCGTAGGACCAACCGCTAATATCTAACTGCGGATCGTGTGTTTCGATGAGTTTATCGGCGCGAAATCTCTTGTTGTTATCTTGATTTTCAGTAAGGGGATCCGAAAAAGAATCCAGATGACCTGAGGCTTTCCATACGGCAGAATTAAGCAAAATGGAGCCGTCCAACAAAACATTATTGGGTTGTTCTTGGACAAATTTTTGCAACCAAGCTTTTTTAATGTTGTTTTTTAATAAACTACCTAAAGGTCCATAATCCCAACTATTGGCAAGTCCTCCATAAATTTCGCTGCCTGCAAACACAAATCCTGTTTGTTTGGCTAATGAAATAACTTTCTCTAAATTTTGCATCCCAAAGCTCCTTTTTGTTGTTGGTGTTAAAGTTTTGATCTTTGCGTTTTCGATTTTTACGTTTTTTTATGATTTTGTTTTTTGAGTTTTTTTTGTTAATTATAATTATTTAATATCCAAAGCGACTTAATAAATCTTTTTGATTACGCCAATTAGGATACACTTTTACCCATAAATTAATGTGAGTTTTGATTTGCAAATGGCAATTGAGGTCTTGGCGGACATGCGTTCCTATTTGTTTGAGCTTGGAGCCTGCCTTACCAATTAAGATTTGTTTTTGGGAGCTTCTTTCTACCAAAATCAAGCCCCAAATTTCTAATAAATGTTCTTTTTGTTCCATTTTTTCAATTATTACAGCTGAGGCGTGAGGAATTTCTTCGTGGACATAATAAAGGACCTTTTCGCGGATCATTTCTGCTATCCAAATTTCTTTTTTTTGATCAGTAATCATGTCTTTCGGATAGTAAGCGACTCCTGGTTTGATATTTTGATAGATATTTTCTTTTAAAAAAGTGGTGTTTTTGGCTTTGATAGCGGAAAGTGGGATTACTGTTTGAAAAGAAAAATGATTTAAATAGCTCAAAATAATAGCATCAATTTGGCTTTTGCTTTTTAAACTGTCAATTTTGTTGATGACTAAAAAAACTGTTTTTTTGGTTTGAAAAATTATCTTTAATAAATCTTCTTCTTTGGGATGATAAAAGGAATCTGTTAAAAAGAGAATTAAATCAACGTCTTTGATGCTTTGAAAAACGATGTTGTTCATTTTTTGGTTCAATAAATGTTTGTATTGGTTAATTCCTGGGGTGTCTACAAAAATATATTGGGCGTTAGAATCGTGGCAAATGCCAATAATTTTGTTTCGTGTTGTTTGGGGTTTGGCGCTTGTTATGGCCACTTTTTGCTGGGTTAATGCGTTTAGAAGAGTGGATTTGCCGACGTTTGGTCGTCCCAAAATAGCAATAAAACCAGATTTAAAATCCATGTAAGTCCTCAATTTCTTGGTTATTTTTTTGTTTTTTATTTTTACTTGTTGTTGTTTTTGTGTGTGTTTTATTATTTGTTTTTTCTTGGATTTGGGGGTTTTGCTGTTTTATTTGGTTTTGTCTAAATTGAGACCTACTTTTTGTAAAATTTTTTCTTGTAAAGCAAGCATTATTTGAAACTCTTCTTCGGTTCGATGTTGATAACCTTTAAGATGCAAAAAACCATGCACTGCTAAAAAAGCAATTTCGCGTTCTAAACTGTGCTTGAATGTTTTTGCTTGTTCTTGGGCTTTGGGAAAAGAAATAAAAACATCTCCTAAAGAATTGTCTTCTAAACCTGCAAAAAAAGTTAAATCATTATGAAAAGACAAAACGTCTGTTGGATAATTTTTTTGGCGATAAAAGGAATTAAGTTCTTGAATTTTTTCGTTGGTAACAAAAATGAGATGCATTATTTTTTTTTCTTTGATGGGCAAAAACATTTTAATTAATAAAGATTTAAAAGGTTTGATGCAAAAAGAAGTTTGATTATGTATTTTAATGATCATTTAGTATTTCCTATTTGTGGTTGTGGTTGCAGTTGTTTTTTCGTAATTTTTCAAAATGAGATTATTTTTTTGATGATTTTAACTAACGTTTGAATGAATAAAATAAAAAGACATTTTCAAAAAAACTTAATAAAATATAATAAAACATAAAATAAAAAAAAGCAACTTGTTTCAAGTAGCTTTTAATTGATTAAAACATTAACGCTTTTTACTACGCATATTTTTTTGGCGATTTTTCTTTTGTACACTTGGTTTAATATAATGTTCTTTGCGACGCGCTTCTGCTAGGACACCAGATTTAGAAACTTCTCTTTTAAAGCGACGTAGCGTTTCTTCGATAGTTTCTCCTTTACGAAAAACAGTTTTTGGCATTAATATCTCCTTTCCACAATCTCAAAATTAAAAATTACCAATACTAATTATATTGTATCTCTTTTTTTGTTTTTTGTCAATAATAAAAAGAGATACAATATAATTAAATATTTACTTAAGTGGTTTTTTCTTTTTTTAGGGTCGTTTTCTTATGGTAAAATTTGTCATTAAATGTGGTTAAATTAAATGAAATATTTAATATGTTATTTTTATTATAAATGAGTAAATTTTATAGTTTTTTTTATGGTTGTTTTTGTAATTGTTTAGTTTTTAAGTATAATTGAAAAAAACGATTGCACTGTTCCAACATGTTTGTGATAAAATTCTGGTCTCCCTTGACTTCGATAGTTTTGTTGGTTTGGTCGTTTTGATAGACTAAAAAGTAAGCTTTAATTGGTTGGGAACAATAAATTTGGGCTTGGAGTTGGGCATAATAGATATTAGGGATTTTGTCTTCATTCAAAAAGTTTTGCCAAGTATAAGAGGCAAAAGAAATAGGGCATTTGATTTCTAAGAGGCTTTGAGATTGGACGTCCCATCCATCCAAAGAAGCAGACATGAAATCTTTGACAAAGACTTTTGGTTCGAATTGCATTTTTTGTGTTTGGTTGAAAAAATTTCTTGCTTTGGGTTCTAAAGTTCGTCCGCGTTTCATTGCTTCGTTGTCTTCGATTGAAGTTCCAAAAACTTTTCTTTTTAATAATTGTTCTTTGGTTTCAAATGGATTTAAGCCCATGATAGCTGCTACTTCGGAAGCATTAATGTATTTTTTGCGATGATTGTGCCAAGCTAAGGTATTTTGTTCTAATTGCATATGGCATCAACTATTGTTGGCACCAAAGGGAAAGTCCAAAAAAAGCCATGGTTAAAACAGTAAGAAAGCAGTTTAAGAAGAATTGTTCGCCTTTAACTTTGCGTCTTTGTTTTTGTTCGGAAAAAGAATTTCCCAAAGAAAAGCTGTCGTTGCTATCTGCTAAAAATAAAGTACTTAAAACGATAAAAGTACAAATAGTTACAAAAAAAACTGTATAATTCATAAAAAATCTCCTTTGAATTTTAATTTTGATTTGTTGTTTTTTTAATTTTTTGGTTTAATAAAATAATGATGGGATGATTCGTTTTTTTCATCAATGTTTAAAAATTTACTTACTCTTTTATTTTAGCAAGAAAATCATTTGTATTTTCAAATATTTTTACATTTTGGTAATTTATAAAACGCACTTGGATTAAATCTTGCATGATAGCTTCAACTACACCTAAGCCGAGAGTTTTGTGTTTGACTTTGTCTCCTTTTTGAAAAAAGCCATTTCCATTAGTGAAAGATGCTTGGTTTGATTGGTTAGGTTGAAATAAATGTGGGGAAAAATAATTTGATCTTGGCGTTTCTTTTTGAAAAATTCCCATTTCTTGTAAAAAGCGCGAAGGTTGGCTGTCTATTTGTTTGCCGTATGAAAATCTTTGATAAGCCCCAGTTAAAAATAACTTTTCTTCAGCTCTTGTAACTGCTACATAAGCTAGACGTCTTGATTCTTCTAAATCGCTTTTTTCTTTTTGGTTACAATCAAAAAAAATATCTTCAAAAGCAGTTATAAAAACCACTCTAAATTCTAAACCTTTGACTTTGTGAATAGTAGAAAGTTTAACGCGATCGTTTTTGCTTGGGTTTTTGGAGTCTTGTTCGGTTTGTTCGTTAGTTTCATTATACAAAGATATTTGATCTAAAAGTTGGGTTAATTTTTCAAAAATGCTTCCTTCCAAATTTTTTTCTGCTTGCATAAAAACTGATTTTAATTCTTCTATGTAATATAAATCAGAATCAGAATCTTTTATTGATTGCATTTTGCAAGTTTCATCGTTTTTACGACAATACTCAATTTTTTCATCAATATAAGTAATTATATCACTAAGACAGTCAAAAGAATCATTAATTAGTTTTTGGCGCAAATTTGTAATTAATTTTTTTAATTCGTTTAGTTTAGTTTTTGCATTTGGTTGAATTGGAGTTTGGTCTAGGTATTTAAGGGTGTCAAAAAGAGTTATTTTTTTTTCTTGAGCAAGTTTTTCTAGATGTAAAAGAGAAGTTGTTCCAATGCCTCTTTTAGGGGTGTTAATGATACGTTTAAAATTAAAATCTTGTGAGGGATTTGCAATAAAATTGAGATAAGCTAAAAAATCTTTGACTAATTTGCTTTGGTAAAAGGAAGCACCTCCAAAAACTTGATAAGGAATGTTGTTTGCTAAGAATTTTTCTTCCAAAGGGCGTCCCAAAATATTAGTGCGATATAAAATAGTAAAATCTTGATAGCTATAAACACCTTGTAAAACGAGGTTTTGTATCGTTTTTGCGATGTATCTTGTCTCTTCTTTGTAATCTGCAAAAAACTTGCAAATAACAGGCTCTCCTCCGCTTTTAGTGCTTTTGAGATTTTTTTTAAAAAGGTGGGCTTTGTTGTATTTGATTAAAAGATTGGCTTTGTCTAGAATATTTTTAGAAGAACGGTAATTTTCTTCCAAAAAGGCTATTTTAGGTTTAAATTTGTTTAAGAATAATTGGCTGTTTTCAAATCTGGCTCCTCGAAAAGAATAAATGTTTTGGTCAGGATCCCCTACTACAAAAATATTTTGGTGCTCTTTGGCTAAAAGAGTTAAAATTTGGTATTGAAAAAAATCAGTATCTTGGAATTCATCAACTAATAAATATTGGAATTTTTGTTGATAAAAAACCCTTACATTGGCATTTTCTTGGAGCAGTTGGTGCGTGTATAAAATTAGGTCATCAAAATCAACTAAATTGTTGTTTTGCAAAAAAATTTGATATTTGACTTTTATTGGCATTTCGAATTCGTATTTTTTTTCACGTTGATAATTCTTTTCTTTTTGGGTTGAGTGTTGCAAAGTATCTTCATTTTGTGGTTCGTGTTTTCTTTTAATATCAGAAATGCTTTTTTTTAATTCACTAATTTTTACTCTTTTTGGATCTATGTTCATTTCTTTTAAAATGTCTTTGAGGATTTTTTTGCAATCATTGTCATCTAAAATTTTGAAATTGTTGCGATATGAAAATGGCAAAAAGGGAATAAATTTTCTCAAAATTTGGGTTCCTAAAGAGTGAAAAGTGCAAATAGTAATGCCTTTGGTTTTTTCTTTACCAATCATTTGGTCAAGTTTTTCTTTCATTTGTTTAACAGCTTTGTTGGTAAAAGTAAGGGCTAAAATTTGGTTGCTTGGCAATTTTTTTTGTTCGATTAAATAAGCAATTTTAGCAGTTAAAGTGGTGGTTTTACCAGTTCCTGCGCCTGCTGCTAGATAAAAAGATTTAGCATTGCTTGTGACTGCTGCAAGTTGGGTTTGATTCAAGGGTTTATTTAATTTTTCTAAAAAATTGTTTTTATTGGAAAACATTTTTATACCTTTTATTTCGTTGTTTATCATTTTTGTTTTGTTTGGTTTTGTAGTGTTTTTTTTGTTGGTGTGATTTGGTGGTATTTATTTTTTTGGGAGAACAAATTTATTTTTGAGGATTTGATTTTAAGCTTACTACTTCATTGAAATTAAGTTCTTGCGTTTGATCATTTGTGTCTTTGATGATTTTGTCTGCTGCAAAATAACCTTGTCTGAGAAATTGAAAATGATTTTGAAAACAACAGCATTTTTTTAAACTTGATTCTACAAAACCTTTTTTGATATGCCAGGATTTTTCATTGAAATTGCCATTTTTGCAAAGTAGTGGAGTAAAAAAATTAAAAGTGGCTTTGCAAGCAGTCTTTACTTCTGTAAAATGAATAGTTCCGTTTGGTTTTCTGTCTTTAAAACCGCTGCCGCTTTTGGTTTGGGGGTCATATGTGGCAAGAATTTCTGTTATTTCTCCTTTTTTGTTTTTGACAACGTCATAAGCTTTAACAAAATAAGCATGAAATAATCTCACTTCTTCGCCCAAAGTCAATCTTTTATAATTTTTATCTAGTTTTTGGAGTGCAAAATCGTCTTTTTCAATGTAGAGATGACGGGAAAAATAAATTTCTCTTTCTTGTTTTTTTCCTTGGGTTTGTGTTGCATTTCCACAATTACAAGTATTAAAATTATTAGTCCAAGGAGCTTTGAGAGTTTCTATTTGGTTTTCAGGAAAGTTAGTAATAGTAAGTTTGAGAGGGTTTATGACTGCCATTCGAGGCAATGATTTTCCTTTGAGGTCATCTCTTACAAAAGATTCTAACATTTCTTGTTTAACTTGCGAATTTACTTTGGATAAGCCTGTTTCAAGGATAAAATTTTTGATAGCTTCAGGAGTATAACCTTTTTTTCGGATGCCTGATAAAGTTGGCATTCTAGGGTCATCCCAACCTTTTACTAATTTTTTTTCTACTAAATTATTAAGGTGCCTTTTACTCATCAAAGTTTGTGTGAGATTAAGTCTTCCAAATTCAATTTGTCGTGGAGTGTGTTTGGCTTGGGTTTCTTTGATTATCCAATCATATAAAGGTCTGTGGTCTTCAAATTCCAAAGAACACAAAGAATGTGTGATGTTTTCAAAGGAATCTTCCAATGGATGAGCGTAATCATAGGTAGGGAAAATATGCCAATGTTTTTGTTTCAAAGTAAAAGCAGAAAGAATACGGTACAAAATGGGGTCTCTTAAATTAAGGTTAGGACTTTGCATATCAATTTTGGCGCGCAAAACTTTGCTGCCTTCTGCAAATTCGCCTTTTTTCATTTTTTCAAATAGCAAGATATTTTCTTCAATACTGCGATTGCGATAAGGAGAATTGGTGCCTTTTTGGTTTAAATTACCACGACTTTGGGCAATTTGTTCAGCGGTTTGGTCATCAACATACGCTTTTCCTTGTTTGATTAAAAAAAGTGCCATTTGATACATTTTAGGGAAATAATCTGAGGCAAAAGTGATTTTGTAAGGAGTGTAGCCCAGCCATTTGATGTCGTTGAGGATGGCATTAACATAAATTTGTTTTTCTTTGGAAGGGTTTGTGTCATCATATCGTAAAAGGGTTTTTCCTTGAAAAAAATATGCCAATTCAAAATTAATAATGATAGCTCTGGCGTGCCCTAAATGTAAAAAACCATTGGGTTCAGGCGGGAAGCGTGTAATTATTTGGCTGCATTTCTTGTTTTGGAGGTCTTTTTGAATGATTGTTTTGATGAAATTTGATTTTTTTTGCATTTTATAAGTCCTTTTTCTTTTTTATTTGTGTTCTTGTGTGATGTTGGGTTAATTTTTGCATATCTTTTGGTTAATTTTTAATAATATTTTTTAGTTAAAGATTTTGTATTTTGAAAGTTTTTATTTGGGAATTATTTCGTTTCGGTAATTTTAGTTTTTGTCTCCAATTTTTTATTAGGTAATTTAGTTATTTTATTCATGGTTAGAAATATAATTAAGGATTTTAAAATAGACTTCCAAATATCGTTGTTAATGTCATATTCTTTATATATTTTAATCAAAACACTCTATTATATTATACTAGTATTTTAAAAATATTTTTCATTTATAAACTAACTGTTTCGTTTATTTAGATAAATAAATAATCTTTTAAAATAGCAAAGAAAAAATAGATTTTATACAATTTCAAGATCACATTATTAAACCTTTAGATAACAAATAAGATAATAAAATCGATATTATAGTTTATCAATATAAAAAAATATAAATTAATTTAATCTCATTGTTCCCTAAAAACTAGACAATTAAATATTTTGAAATAATATAAAGACCAATTTTTAATTTGTTTTTTTTGTTATATATGATAAAATCTAATTTTGTACTTTTTTTCTTATGATATGTTATAATAAAATTATAAATACTAATTTTGTTAATTTGTTAAATTATCTTAATTAGTAATAATTTTTTAAAGTATAAATTAAACTTTAAAAAAGAGTTAAAAAATATTCAAAAAAAATTGGAGTAAAGCTATGATTAATTAAATAAACACATAAAATTTAGTACGCGATATATTATAATAAAAAGGATATCGAAATAACAAGATATTATGGCAGAAGAACAAAAATCTAATAATTCCAAAATTAATAATTTACTTAAAAATGCTTCAAAAAGCGGCAATCGTGAAGGGTAACCAGATTTTATTATAAGTTTTTTAAATAAACTCGACACTTTAATTTGGATAAATGTTAGAATGGAAAAAAGTAAAATTAAATTACCCAATATATATTAATCAAAATCCAGACTGGAAATTCATGGAAGATTATATTAAAATTTTGAATTATAGTTTTAATTTGAAATCAATAAATCACTAAAAAGATAATAGTTAATTTTTGTTGTATTTTCCAAGAACCATTTTTTAACACTCATAAATATATCCCAAATATTAGTTAATTAAAAAAATAATGAAAATAATTAACAAGATCAACTTATAAAGTTGATCTTGTTTTGTTTTTTTAAAAAAATATAAAAAAACTTATTTATAAATGCTTAAAAATTAGTTTTTAAATTACCTATTTTTTTAAAAAAATTCCACCATTAAGATAAAAAAATCAAAAAATTTTAGTAAAATAATAATTAATAATCGAATTTATTTGTTTTTTCATTTTCTAATATCTCTTAATAATAAATATTTTTTCTAAAAAGTTAAACATTGTATTTATATATTTAAATAATTAAACTAAATTAAACCTTTATTTTCATCTAATAATGTGTTATAATATTTAGGAGTTTTTTATATAAAATTTTTTTTATGTTCTAATTTATCTTTATTTATTGTTGTGGTTTGGGCATAGTTTAATCAAAGGAGTTTTTTTTAGTGTCTTATTTAGTTTTATACAGAAAATACAGACCACAAACTTTTGCAGATGTTGTTGGTCAAGAAATTATTATCCAAACTTTAAAAAATGCCATCAGATACCAAAAAATCAATCATTGTTATCTTTTTAGTGGCAATAAAGGCACTGGAAAAACTACTTTAGCCAAAATTTTTGCCAAAGCCATTAATTGTTTGTCGCCCATTCAAGGAGAAGCGTTTTGTTCTTGTCATTTTTGCCAAAACTTCGCCAAAGCAAACACAGATATCACAGAAATTGATGGAGCTTCTTATAATGGGGTTGACGAAATCAGAGAATTACAGGACAAAGCCCAATACAAAGCTCACGCAGGCAAATACAAAGTCTACATTATTGACGAAGTTCACGTACTTACGCCCAACGCTTTTAATGCTTTGTTAAAAATTTTAGAAGAACCGCCTGAACATGTAGTTTTCATCTTGATTACTACCGAAATTTATAAAATTCCTGACACGATTTTTTCGCGTTCCCAAAGTTTTGCCTTTGAGAATTTGAATCTCAAAAACATCACTGCACAATTAACCAAAATTGCTGCTTTGGAAAATATGTTTATCACTGAAGACGCCATCAAAAGCATTGCTTATCATTCGGAAGGCGGAATGAGAAATGCCCTTAGTTTGTTAGATCAGGTAAGTGCTTATCAAAACAATTTGATCACTTCAGAAGATGTTGCAAATATCAAAGGTACAGTATCTGCTAGCGTTATCAAAAAATTGTTTCAAAATCTACTAAAAAAAGAAGCGACCAAAACATTGCAGCTCCTTCATAAATCAATTGATTCAGGCAAAAATATTGATATTTTAATTTTAGATTTAATTGATGCTATCAAAGATTATTTAATTTGCAATGCCAAAAATAAAAAATATTCCAAAACTTCGCAACTTTCCCAAGCTCAAAAAATATTATTGTTAGAAGAAACAAACCACATTGATCATTTTTTAAGAACCTTAATTAAATTACAACAAGACCTCAAAAAAAGCGATCAAAAAAAATCTTTGGTAGAAATTGCCTTTTTGCAAATATGCTCTTTACATTCTTTTCAATTTCAAGCTGATTTACAAGAATTCCAACAATTTGTAACAAATAAAACAAAAATTTCCAATAATAATCAAGCATTGCTTGAATTAGATGAAACAAATGCCGAAGAGCATTATGAACCAACAAAACCCATCCAAAAAAAACTAGAAAACCCCCCTTTTTACAAAACAGAAGAAATTAAATCAATTCAATTTACTCCAATAGCAAACAAAAAAACACCAAAAATAGAAAAAATAGAATATCTTCATTCAACCCTAAAAGATTTACAACCTCAAAATAATTCTACTATCTCTGAATTGACTCAACAAAATAACTTGCCTTCCCAAAACTCATTAGGAACCAAATCACCAACAAAAACACACCCTTATTTTTGCAATTCATCTCTTTTTGATTTAATATCATTTGCAATTAATATTTTATCTAATCAAGACAAACCAACCAAAAACACAATAACAAATTTTTGGAAAAATTTAAAAAATCATTATTCTGCTCACAGTTATTATAAAAGTGTAGCCGAAATTTTGGATAGAGGAACAATAGTTGCTTTGAGCCAAACCCAACAAATTATTTTAGTTTTCGAAGATGAAGATGTCTTTGAACTTGTTTTACAAAAAAACATCAAACAAAAAGCTTTAGAAATTTTGAATAATGAAACTTTTGCAATTACAGAATACATTGCTTTTTTAAAACAAGATTGGCAAGCCTTAGAAATTTTTTACAACAAAAACTATCCTCATACAAACCCATCATTAATTGCACAATTCACAGCTACTTGCAATTTTGATCTTGACTTGTATCGAATCAAAACGACTAAATCAAGCAAACCTGCTATTATTCAACTAGCTTATGATTTTTTTGGCAAAGATATAGTAGAAATAATTAACTAGGAGCAAAAAATTATGAAAAGACAATCTAATATGTTTGAAAAATTAAAAAAAATGCAAGAAGCAATTGAAAACGCTCAACAACAATTGGAATTACAAGAATTTATTGGCAAAGCAGGGGATGTAGAAATTGTTTTACAAGGCACCAAACAAGTCGTAGATGTTATTATTTCTCAAATTCACAATAAGGCAATTCTCCAAGAAAGCGTTTTGTTAGCTTTTAATGCTGCTTTGAAAAAATTAGAAAGAAAATCTAAAGAACTCATGCAAAAAGCATCTGGAGATTTGATAGAATTCTAAGTTTTTTTTTGTCCCCTATATTTTTCTTTTTTATTTTATCGCTTATCATATTATTACATTAAAAGGAGGCATTTTATGAAAAAAACCAAAACTCCAAAATCACTTTTGGAAACGGCTTATGACATTATGAAAAAACATCAAAATCCTGTTTCGGTCTATGATTTATTAAAACAAACATTGCAAAAACATCAAATCTCAAACAACAATCCCAATTTAGCTAATCAACTTTATTTAGACATCACTTTGAGTGGGAAATTTGTTTTTTGCGAAAACAATCAATTAATTATTAAAGAAAATAATAATTTTTTTTGGGATAAAGATTTTTTTGAAAAAACTAAAACTTCAAACGACGAGCCTCTAGACGAAGATACCAATTTACAAGAATTAGATTTTGAGGATTTCCTTTCTGACAAAGACACTAACCAAACTGACCCTCTAAAAGATGTTTTGCTTGATTTAGAAGGCGAACCTTCAGAAGAACAAAACAAAGATGATGACAAAATTGAAGATGATATTATTTTAGAAGATAAAGATGATTACGAAGATCCATTAGAAGAAGAATACGAACATCTTTATGAAAAATAATTATTACTTTATAATTCGCATTTACAAACAACCAATCAATAATTATCAAGTTTTTTCTTTTCAATGATATCCTTTATTCTTGATGGATAAGGGATTCTTACTTTTTTATTCACCCAAACTCTAAATAACTAAAAATGGTTTAATAAAAAACATTAGTAAAACGAGGTTAAATAATATGTTTTTAGGTTTTTACAATTATACAACTTATTTAACTCATCTAAATTTAATGAGTGGTTTTTTTGGCATTGGCTTTGGTGCTTGCGGTAAATACACCTCTGCTTTAATTTGCCTATTAATATCAGGCGTTTGTGATATGTTCGATGGTGTTGTAAGTCGAACCAAAAAAAATCGCAGTCTCACAGAAAAAAGCTATGGCATTCAAATTGACTCTTTAGCTGATATAATAAGCTTTGGTGTCCTTCCTATTTTTATTAACTATTCTTTGAGTTTCAAAGATAAAACTTCAACATTAAATAAAGAAGGTTGGTTATTTGCGCTTGTTTGGATAGTTTGGGGTTTTTATCTTTTGGCAGCCTTAATTAGACTTGCTTATTATAACGTTTTAGCTGAAATCCAAAAATACAACTCCCAAAGCCCTTCTTATTTTACAGGTTTGCCTGTAACTGCAGCTGCTATTTTATTTCCTTTTTTATTTTTAGCTAAGTTTATTTGCAAAACTTGGTATTTCAAAAGTTTAGGTTTTATCGAACAAAGACTTACTTTTTTTTGGATTCATTTTGCCTGCATGTTGCTTTTAACTTTTTTATTTCTTTGTAAAAAAATCCATTTCCCCAAGCCAAAAGCCAAAACTACAATAACAATTATTTTATTATTAGCGCTAAATTTTATCCTATTTATGTTGTTTAAAATCTTATTAAAATATTTGTTGCCAATATCAACCACAAAGTGAGTAATTTAAAATATGAAAATAGTTAATTTAGAAGGCAAAATTATTTGTCAAGACCCAGCAAGTCGCCTACAAAAAACTTTATATACAAACTTAGAAAAAAACTTTTGGAAAAGACTCCTTCTCAAAATTTTGATCACTAAACCTATTTCTTGGTTAGTTAATTTGTATTTTTATTCTCCTTGGTCACGCCAATATGCTTTGAAAATCATTGAAAAACACCAAATTGATTTAAACTTATTTGAAAAACAAAAAATTAGTTCTTATAATGATTTTTTTACAAGAAAATACAAAGAACTTGCCATTCCTCAAGACAACTTTGCTTTTATCAGTCCTTGTGAATCCAAATTAAGCATTTATCCTATCGCCAAAAAAGCACTCTACTGCATTAAAGAAACCAATTACAGCTTAGTTGATTTATTGCAAAACCCCACATTAGCTCAAGAATACGAAGAAGGTTATTTGCTTATTTTCCGCCTAGAACCTCATGATTATCACCGTTATCTTTTTGTAGATGAAGGTTTTTTTCAAATGCCTCCTTGTAAAATCAAAGGAAAATTACATACAGTAAACCCAATTGCCTTTGAAAGTTTTGATGTATTTAAAACCAACACCCGCGAATATAGCATTTTACAAACTAAAAATTTTGGTAAAATAGTTCAAATAGAAGTAGGAGCCACATTGGTAGGAAAAATCGAAAATTATCCTTTGCAAACGTTTTCAAAAGGTCAAGAAAAAGGCTATTTTGATACAGGCGGATCTACCATTATTATCTTAGTTAAAAAAAATATAGTTGCATTTGATCATCGCATTTTAGAACACACTCAAAAAAGATGCGAAACTCAAATCCCTATTTTAACTGTTATTGGTAAAAAAATAACTCCTACAAAAACCCATCAAATAACTTATAAATCTTCCGCCTCTGAAAATATTGCTACCCAACCAAAATCATATCAAAATTCCAATTGTACCACACAAGCCAATCATAAAGAAAGCGAAGTACAAACACTTGAATAATAAAGATTTAAAAACTAAATTTATTTTTATTACTGGAGGAGTTGTTTCAAGCCTAGGAAAAGGCATAACTGCTGCTTCTATTGGTCAAATTTTAAAAAATAGAGGTCTTAAAGTAAGTATTCAAAAACTAGATCCTTATATTAATGTTGATCCTGGAACAATGAGCCCTTATCAACACGGTGAGGTCTTTGTCACTGATGATGGTGCTGAAACTGATCTTGATTTGGGTCATTACGAAAGATTTTTAGATGAAAACATGAGCAAAAAGTCAAACGTCACTGCAGGGCAAATTTATCAAAGCGTCATCAATAAAGAACGTGAAGGCAAATACTTAGGTAAAACAGTTCAAGTAATTCCACATATCACTGAAGAAATCAAACAAAAACTAACTGATGCTGCTCTTTTTCACAAATCTGATGTTGTTATTGTAGAAATTGGAGGCACTGTAGGAGACATTGAATCATCGCCTTTTTTAGAAGCTATCAGACAAGTGCGCTTTGATTTTGGTTATCGCAATGTTTTATACCTTCACACCACTTTAGTTCCTTATTTAAAAAAAACCAAAGAAATTAAAACTAAACCTACTCAACACAGTTTTAAAGAATTGCGCGCTTTAGGAATACAACCCCAAATTTTGGTCTTACGTAGCGAAGTTCCTATCAACCAAGAAACCAAAAATAAAATTTCTGCTTTATGCGACATCAATTCACAAGCTATTTTTGAAGCCTTAGATGTTGATATTTTATATCAAATGATTCTGAACTTGAACCATCAAGGAATAGATGATTTTATTTTACAACATTTTAAACTTACTAATTTTCCAACCGCCGATTTGCAAGCCTGGCAACAACTAATTACACGCATCCAAAATTTAGAAAAAAAAGTAGTCATCGCTCTAGTAGGTAAATACATTGTTTTGCATGATGCTTATTTATCAATTGTAGAAGCTCTTAAACATGCTTCTTATCAATATAATTGTAAACTTGAAATTAAATGGATAGATGCTGAAAAAGTAACGTCAGATAATATTTCTTCCTTTTTTGAAGATTGTGATGGTATCTTAGTTCCTTATGGTTTTGGGAACCGCGCTATTGAAGGCAAAATTTTAGCCATTAATTATGCAAGAACTAACAATATTCCTTTCTTTGGAATTTGTCTAGGTATGCAGTTAGCAGTTATTGAATATGCCCGTAATGTTTTGCATTTACAAGATGCCAATTCTTTGGAAGTTGATGAAAAGACACCTCATCCTGTAATTACTAAAAAAATAGTTGATATCAATTTAGGAGGCACCTTACGATTAGGTTCTTATTCGTGCCATCTTAAAGCCAATACCAAAAGTAAAGCTATTTATAATCAAGAAATAATTTATGAAAGACATCGTCATCGTTTTGAGATGAATCCTCATTATGTTTCTTTATTTGAAAAAAATAATGATTTTGTTGTTTCTGGAATAAATCCAGAACAAAATCTTTGTGAAATTGTTGAGTTAAAAAGCCATCCTTGGTTTATTGCAGTACAATTTCATCCTGAGTTTTTGTCGAGACCATTAAAACCACATCCTTTATTTAAAGGTTTTGTTGAAGCGTCTTTATTAAATTAAAAGAAATAAATAATTTATAAATGAAAAAACTACCTTTTTAAGGTAGTTTTTTTGTTATATTGAGGTGTTCCAAAAGTTTAGATAATTTTTGTTTTTTAAAAGAAATAAAAAAGATCAACTTAAAAATTTGATCTTAATTGTTATTTTTTTATTTAAATAATAAATTAGTTTTTGTTTTTTTTACAAACACCCAAAATGATTTTAATTATTTTGATAGAATTATTAAATTGGATAATAATCATATTATAGAAGATATTTCTAATAAAAAAACTTTTCGAAATCCCCATTTTATTTGCCAACTTTTTACACACATCTACCAATAATTATAAAAATTTATAATAAATCAATAAATAATTTATCTTGGGAAATATTAATTTTTATGATGAACCTTTATTAGAAGGCACGATATATAATTATTATAAGAGGATATGGAATGCATTTTATTTCTGTATTTTTTTTATTAAATTGTTTTTATTTGGATTACTTATGTTAAGAGAAGAATTACTTTTTAAATGTTTGTTTGTAATTGTCTATTTAGTAATAGGTTTATTGGTTTTTAGGATATATGTAGCTGTAGAAATGTTTTAACATAAACGTTATTATCCTTTAAAAAAGAAGAAATACAAAAATTAAAAATAATAATTTTTTTACCAAAAGATATTAATCAAATTTTAAAAAAACTTTATTATTCAATTTTGATAAATTGGAAATAATTGGAGAGTCTATAATTAATTCTATATTTTTTATCATTTTGCTTTGGCTTTTTGTATTTATACCTCAAAATATAAAACGATTTCCAAGCATATCTGATTTTTTTTTGCTATTTATCTTTAATAATAATATCTTGTTGTTTGGGCTGTTATAATTAGATATTTATTTTAATATCTTATATTATATAATTTAAACTTGTCTTATTTTTTCCATTTTTTTCAAAAAGAAAACAACAGTTCCTACAATAATAAAATAAATAATAGAAGAAATATAATAAGGTTTAGGGCTTGCAACACTACTATACAAAGCATTAGAAGCACAAGCAATATCAATAATTCCACCTAACATACTAAAAACAACACAATCTTTTAAATTAATAATAAACTCATTTAAAATAGGAGTTTGTGATCTTTTAATAGCTTGGGGTAAAACAATATAACGCATTGTTTGAGTATGTGTCATTCCTAAAGACAAGGAAGCCTCAATTTGCCCTTTATCCAAAAAGTAAATATTTTTAGTAATAATTTCTGAAATATAGCCCATAGTATTTAAAATAATTACCATATAAGCAGCAAACATTGGAGTATACCAAGTAGCATTTTTGAAAAAAATAAACTCTTTTAAGAAAAAATAACTCACAAAAGCTTGCACTAACATAGGAGTGCTTTTAATAATCCATATATAAAAATTAATAATTATACATCCTATTTGATGCAAATAATAAATTAAAAAATGACTTTTCTTTTTGGTAATATCTAACACTTGGAAAAGAACTAACAATAAAGATAAGACAAAACCTCCAAAAGTTCCATAAAACCCAAATTTAAGAGTTGTTAAAATGCCTCTTTTATAAAGAGAAAAATTATTTTTAAAAATAGACCATATATTTAATGTATCTTTTTCTGAGTTTTGTTTATCCATGAATTCTTTTCTTTTTTTGATGGTAAGTGTGTATTTATTTTCTGTGGTAGGTTCTTTTGTTAAAAAATCATCAATGTCTTTTTTGGTAATGCCTTTTTTTTTAATAATTTCTTCTTGTTTTTTAAATCCAATAGCAAGTCCTCCAGCGGCTTGTTTTATTTCGTTATCTAAAATTGTTTTTTTTTGGATTTCTATTCGCTCTAAATTATTATGATTTTGTAAATGTTTTTGGGCAACATTTGCATCAGCTAAATAAAAATAATTGGAGTCTGTTTGAACTTTTTGAGCTTGGAAATCAAAATTATCAATTCCTTCTGCTTCATTTCCTTTTAATGTTTTGGCTATTTGTTCGTAAAAAGTTCCTCGTTGATATAAAATTTTTCCAGGTAATTGAATTTGGTCGATATTTTGATTATTAATTTGTTTTTTAAAATAATCCTTATCAAAATAAGGATTATTTTTATTTATAATAATAAAATAAGATTGATCTTCATCATAATAAGAATGGTCAGTAAAATCAATTTGGGCTTGTCTTTCTTCTGTTTTGCTCATCCCTGCAATAATTAAATCAATATCTCCTTTTTGACAAGCAGGAATTAAACTATTAAAATCTATTTTTTTAATTAATAATTTAATATTTTTATCATACTTTTCATTTAAATAATTAACTAATTCTTTAGCTACTAAAACATCATATCCAACAACACCAATATCACTTTCTTTACCATTTATTGTTAAAGGATGTGGTTCTTTATCTTTATTATTAGAAAGATAATTATAAGGTTTGTAATTGCATTCCATTCCTACAACTAAAACATTTTCATCTTTATTTTTAGTATTTTGAGGATAGAAATCATCATATAACAAAAAAGATACAATAATAATTAAAATTGTTAAAAAAAGATATTTAGCTTTAAAATAATTCTTAATTCTTGAAAAATATAACGTTAGCAAATGACTTTCCTTCCTATAAAACAAAAAACCTTCTTAAAAGAAGGTTTGAGAGAAACTTGATTAAAGCGCCTTTGCTGTTAAAACAGCAAGAATATTATAGATATTTTCTATAATCTCATAATAAATTATTGCCATAATTATTATTCGGCGATGGTTACCTTTCTTATGCTTCATAGAATGCCTTCTTCACATAATACTCTTTTACACCGCTACCTCTTTTGATTTTATATAAAAATTTATTTAAATAATTAAATTATATAATAAAAATTTATTATATAGTAAATTATAACATAATTTTTTTAAATGGTAATTGTTTTTATCAAAAATATAAAGAAATTATTTTCTTTCATAATGAAATAAACTTTTTTCTTAGTGATGGTTTCATTAAAGATTTTTTTGGTATAAATTAGTAATTTTACGATGACCATAAAAATATTCATGAATTTGACATAAAACTTTAATAGGGTTTTATTGTAATAAGTATTTTTCTTCTTTGGTTTTGATTTTATTTTCGACTTTCAACCAACAATAAGTGTTTCTTTTGATTTTGATATTTTTTAAAATAGTTGTTAAATTTAGTTTTTTTAAATCGTTAAAACAATTAAAAAACTGTTTTTTTATCAATTTTATAATTTTTTTCATTAGAGTTTGTAATAATTTATTTTTTTGTTTAATATTTCTCTTAATTTTTTATTTTTCATAATTGAAATATTTTTTCTTTTTTTATATCATATACATAATCATTATAACTATGAATGATTATTATTTATTTAAAAAAAGGTGTTGCTCGCAACTGGGAGATTTTTATTTTTCTTCTTTTATTTGTGTGTACTTATAATTTTTGTTAGCGCTTCAGCGCGTTAGGGGATTTTGTTTGGTTTGAATTCAAAACACCTCTTTTTTAATAATGAAAAAAGAAAATAGGGAGTTATATATTATATCACTCCTTAAATAAGTTAATCTTTATATATTTTAAAAAACGTTAGTTAAAGTGTTATAAAACTATTAATTATCTTCTTTTAGTGAATATTTATACATAGGATATAACTTTTTCAACCTATAACCTTGTTTGGTTTTAATTAAGAAAGATTTAATATATTTTAAATCTTCTTTTCAGTAATAAATAATGTTTAATCCTTTCTTATAATTAGTTTTAATGGGTTTATTGTATTTTTCTCGTTTTTTAGGATCTAATTGTTGTAATTGTAAAGTTTCTAATTTATGGAAATATTTTTTTTCCAATTAATTCTTTGATATGATTTTTAGTTTAATTTTGATAATTGATTTGAAAAAGATGATATAGATGTTTAAATGTATTATTTCAACTTTTAAAAAAGGGTTAAATCTGAAAGTAATAGTTTAAAAACCATTTACTAGAATATTGTAGGTGATTAAAGAACCATTAAAAAAAATACCAACTTTTAAGTTGGTTTCCTTATTGTTTCTAAATACTAAAAAATATTTTTCTTATTATTAAATCAATAATTAAAATAAATTATAAAAATTTAATCAGATAGAATATATTTTATCAACATATCTGATAACATACCTGTTATTTGAGAAGACATAAAAATTAAAATAGACTCGGATTCATCATCTGAATATGTTTCGCTACATTCGATGAGAGATGATAATAATATAACACAACAATTTTCAAAATACTGATTCCAATTTGTAAAAGTATCATTGATTTCTATACTATTGCGAATTGAATTATTCACAATAACTTTTTTCAAATTATTCACAATTTTTACTAAATTTGTATTCGAAGATTCTTGAATAGATTTTTGACTTTTAAACTTATTTGAAGATTCGCTATTGATTATATCACAACATTTTTGAGTAATATCATTTAATTTTTCAACATTATTAGGATTTATTGTTATCCCTAAATTAAATAAATTAATTCTGTTTAAAGCCAAGAGAGAAAATTTTTTACAATCTATATCAATAAAATTAAATTTCTTATTTTTGACTTCTAAAATTTCACTAGATGTTTTTTTTTGTATATTTGTTGCATTGTGCGCAAAAATTTTTTTACTAAATATTGATGAGGAAAAAATCATAATTAATGTTATTAACATCAAAAAAACTAAATAATTATTTTTAACTAATTTTTTTAACAATTATAGATCTCCTTTTTTTATTTAATTTTTATCAACACTTGAATTAAAATATCTTCAAATTAAAATATCTTCAAATTAAAATATCCTCATGTAATTATATTTTAACATATATAATAATATTGCAAATTAAAATATTTTTAAAAACTAGAAAAGCGTAAGTTGTCAAAGAGTTTAAGGTTGATAAAAATAATAAACTTTTAGATAAACATACCAATAAACAAGTTTTGGAATCACTTAGATATAAATTTAAGCTTTTCAACCTTTTATATAAAAAAGTAACTCAAAGCTTAAATTTATATCTGTTGGTTTTATCAGCTGATAAAAAAACTAGTTATTTTTCATTTTTTGGATTATTAAAATTATAATATTTTTCTTTAAAAAATAAAAAGAATTTAGGGATTCGTAATCAATTAATCGAACTTCATTTACCTCTTTGGTAAAAAAACTAGTTTATCAATTTAAACATTACCTTAAATCTTTAACTAAATAGGAATTATATCAAGAAGGGATTTTAGGATTAATAAAAGCTCTAAATAATTACCAAGATTTAGCTAATACTTTTGCTTGTAATGTTTATAATATTGATACAGAACAAAAACAAGAAATATCAGTAAAAGAAGAATACAGAAAAGAAGATTTTGATATTTTTAAAGTAAAAGTATTAAATCCTGCCGATAAAATAAGAAATGATTTTCTTCAAATAGCTATTATTAATTGGATTTTAGACGATTCAACTACTTTAGAAGAAATAAAAAAAGATATATTTAATCGTTTAATAGGGGAAGAAAGTATTTTTTTACCTCTTGATATGTACAGAAACTCTTTAGCCCAAAATTTCTTTACTTATCCCACCAAACACTAAATTAAATAAATAAAAATAACTTTTTGAACTATTACTTTAGTAGCAGTTTTATTTTCACCTTCGTTATGGGTATATTTTTCAATTGACAACGTTCCTTCTAAATATACTTTTGAACCTTTATGTAAATACATACTCATGTTTTCGGCTTGGTTTCTAAAAACAACACATGGAATGAATTGAGTTTTATCTTTGGTATTAATAGCTTTAGGCGTTCTAAAAGTATCTAAAAAACTGAACAGCCCAGAATATTAGAACACAGTCCTAAATCTACTTCTTTAATTTCAGTTTTTAAATTGGAAGTTTCATCACCTAAAATAGTTTCCCAAAAAAATATTTTAACTTTGAGAATCATTTTTTTACTCTTCTGTTAGAAACTTAACCCTCCTATAATAAAAAAAACAACAAAAATAAATGCAATTTTACTCCTTTATATTTTTTTGATTTTTTAAAAAATTATTAATTCTTATTTGTAATTAGAAAATCCAAAATTAGAAAATTTATTATTTTATTTATTATTTGCAATAAAAAAGCACTTATTTAAAAATGATAGTTATTTAAAATAGCAATTATGAATAAAATAAGTTTTTTATTTAAAAATGAAGTAATTATTTATTTGTGTGACTTGTTAATTTATGTTTTATTATTTATATGTTTTTGTTTTTATTTTGCATTCCATTGAGGTGTTCCAAAAGTTTAGACACTTTTTACTTTTTAAAAACATCCTTTTAAAAATTATCTTTTTTTGCAAATCATTTCTTTTAAAAATATTTTGATTTCACATTTTAATTCATCAACTAAAAACAAACAATTTTAATTTTGTAAAATTCAATTACCAATCTCAAAAGCATTATTTATGATTGTCTTTTTTGATTTTATTCAAATTAACTTTTTTTGCTTTTTCCAATCACCAAATAAAATTTTTTCATTTCACCACAAAAAACCCCCCTACTACTCCAAAAACATCATCAAAAACCAAGTTTTTTTGGTATAATAAAGATTAAATGTTTAAAAAAATTATGCAAGGAACATATAAATGAAAAAAAAAATAAGCGAACAAGAAATTATTAGACATCAAAAAATGAATGAATTAAAAAAAATAAATATCGATCCTTTTGGAAAAAAAATTGTCCCTTCTCATTCCATCAAACAAATTATTTTGCAATACCAAAAAGAAGATAGTTTAGCCTTCGAACAATCACAAATCAATGTTTGTGTAGCTGGTAGAATTGTTTTAAAAAGAGGACAAGGCAAAGCGGGTTTTTTGCATTTACAAGATTTTGATTTTCGAATACAAGCATATGTAAAGTTGGATTTGGTGGGAAAAGATGCTTTTCAAATTTATCAAAATTGTGATTTAGGAGACATCATAGGCATCAAAGGGTTTTTATTCAAAACCAAAACGCAAGAATTAACCATTAAAGCCTTGGAATTTATTCACCTTACCAAAGCTCTAAAACCTTTACCTGACAAATTTCATGGCTTGCAAAATCGCGAAGATATGAGAAAAAAACGCTATGTTGATCTAATCGTAAACGAAAAAACAAGACAAGTATTTTTAACTCGCAGTTTGATTATGAAATACATTAGAAATTTTTTTGATAATCAAGGCTTTTTAGAAGTAGAAACCCCCATTTTACAACCAACTTTGGGAGGCGCTTCTGCCAAACCTTTTATCACTCATCACAACGCTCTTAATTGTGATTTTTACTTGAGAATTGCCACCGAATTGCCCCTTAAAAAATTAATTGTTGGTGGGATGAATAAAGTCTATGAAATTGGACGTCTTTTCAGAAATGAAGGAATTGACGCCACACATAATCCCGAATTTAGCACTATTGAGGCTTACTTGGCTTATGCTGATATGCAAGATATTATGGACTTAACAAAACAATGCTTACAAGAATTAGTCCAAAAAATTTTTGGCAAGTTGCAATTTACTTACCAAAACCAAGAAATTGATTTTTCCCATTTTGCAAAAGTAAGTATGGTTGCATCAATCAAGGAAAAGACAGGAATTGATTTTACAGACCATTTTACCTTGGAACAATGCCTTTCTTTGGCAAAAAAACACAAAATTGAAGTTATGCCCCACTTTAGTCAAGGACATATCATTGAGGCTTTTTTTGGAAAATACGTAGAAAATGCCCTCATTCAGCCTACTTTTGTCTACGGACATCCACTGGAAATAAGCCCTTTGGCAAAACAAAATGAATTTGATCCTCGTTTTACTGACCGTTTTGAACTTTTTATCGTAGGTAAGGAATTTGCTAATGCTTTTAGAGAACTTAACGACCCTATCGAACAAGAAAAACGCTTTTTAAACCAATTAAAACAAAAACAATTAGGCAACGAAGAAGCCAATGACATGGACTATGATTTCTTAAACGCCCTTAATTATGGCATGCCTCCAACTGGTGGTCTTGGAATGGGAATTGATCGTTTGGTTATGCTTTTAACCGATACTGCAAATATTCGTGATGTTATTTTATTTCCGCATTGTAAAAATCAAAATAAATTCATATAATACATAACCATTAAAATAATCATTTTTTTGATGTGTTAATTTATCATCAGAATTAAAATAAATCAACCAAAACAAGAATATTTTTATTTTTCAGCCAGCAAGGAAGTGTAATTATGAGAGGCGTTTTTTATTTGCAAAGTTTTTATAGCTTATTGCAAAGTCTTAATTCTTTAGAAACTTTGGTGCAAAAAGCCAAAGAAAATAATTATGATTTTGTTGCTTTGAGTGATGATAATTTATATGGCATGCCAACTTTTTTAAAATTATGTCATAAATACCAAATCAAGCCTATTTTAGGACTTAAAATAAATTTTTTTCACAACAATCAACTAGCAACACTTTTAATTTATGCTAAAAACGACCAAGGAATCAAAAATTTAATTCAAATTTCAACTATTATTAAAAATAAAGAAACACCCCAAATTAACTTAAATAAAATTGCTAATTTAGGAAAAGGTTTGTTTACTTTGATTCCTGGAGAAAATCCTTTTTTTGATGAAATCTTTTTCCGCGACCAAAAAGATAAATTTTTTCAAATATCTACTCAATTATTAAAAATATTTGACGAACTTGTATTGGGTATTTCTTATCAAAATTCCTTTTTGGAATTACTTTCTGAAAACATCATTGATTTTGCAAACCACTTCCAAATTCCTTATGTACCAGTTAATAAAACTTGCTATGATACTTTTCAAGCCCAACCAACCTATCAAATACTTACACAAATGGAAAATAAAAAAAACGACAACCAAACTGATTTATCTTTTTTAACCAAAGATAATTTTGATAGCACATACAACGCCCAAACACACAAAAAAATGTTTATTTATTTAAAAAAATTAATCTTTTCTATTAAATATCAAAATTATTTACCACAAAAATTTTTTTTGCCTTCCTTTGTTGATTTTTTACAACCCCAAAAAATAACTGCCAAAGATTACTTAAAACAAATATCTTATGAAGGTTTACGCCAATATATTAATTTTAAAAGCCCTAAATATACGAAATACCAACAAAGACTAGATCAAGAATTAAAAATTATAGCTGATATGGAATATGATAATTATTTTTTAATTGTAGGTGATGTTGTAAGATACGCCAAAAAACAAGGTATTTTAGTAGGCCCTGGTAGAGGCTCTTCTTCGGGTTCTTTGGTGTGTTTTTGTTTACAAATTACAGAAATTGATCCTTTACAATATGAACTTATTTTTGAGCGTTTTTTAAATCCTCAAAGAAAAAATATGCCAGATATTGACCTTGATTTTCCAGACAATACAAGGGATTTAATTATTCAATATGTTTGTCAAAAGTACGGCACCAAACACGTAGCAAGTATTATTACTTTTGGTAGATTTGTAAGTCAAAAAGCCATCATTAATGAATTAGTGAAATTTATGCCCACAGTAAAGGAATTCCAAACCAAACGTGTTTTGGCATATTTGGATAAAAAAAGCACTTATCAAAAAGAAACTTTGGATTTGCAAATGAAAAACTTACTTACAATGGCATCTTATATCGAAGGAATGCCACGCTTTACAGGGACCCATCCAGCAGGAATTATTTTAAGCCAAATCCCTCTTTATCAAATTATTCCTTTACAAAAAGGCACTCACAATAACTTACAACAAACCCAATGGGAAGCCTCTGACCTTGAATCAATCGGACTTCTCAAAATAGATTTTTTGGGATTAAGAAGTCTTACTTTGATAAATCAAATGGTTTTAGCCATTCAAAAAAATAACTTCAAATTTAGTCTTTTTAAAATACCTTTAAACGACAAAAAAACTTTTGAGTTGTTGCAACAAGGAAAAACAATAGGTATTTTTCAATTAGAATCTTACAACGCCAAAATCTTTTTACAAAAAATGATGCCCCAAAAGTTCGAAGACCTAATTGCCTTACTTGCCTTAAACAGACCAGGACCCATCGATTCTTTTAATATGTTTTTAAAAAACCGCCATCAAAAAACTACCACTTTTTTTAGTCCTTTGATTGATTTTATCCTCCAACCCACTTATGGCATTATTCTTTATCAAGAACAAATTATGCAAATTTTAGCTGTCTTTGCCAAATACAGTCTTGCCCAAGCAGACCTTTTTAGAAGAGCTATTAGCAAAAAAGAAAAAGATTTATTATTGCAAGAAAAAAACAACTTTATTGCCCAAAGCAAAGAACAAGGACGTGACCTTACAATAGCCTATAAAATTTATGATTATATTTTAAAATTTGCCAATTACGGTTTTAACAAAAGTCACAGCGTCGCTTATTCTTTAATTAGTTATCGTATGGCTTATTTAAAAGCCAATCATTTTATTGCTTTTGTAATTACTTTATTAAATGATGCTATTGGGGATACATCCCAAACAGAAATTTTGCTAAAAGAAGTTATCCAAAAAGGAATCATTATAGAACCACCCCATATATTTAGTAGCCAAGATAAATATTATTTTCAGGACAATAAATTATTTTTGCCTCTTACCATTATTAAAGGAATAAATGTTTCTTTTTGCCAAGAATTAATGAAAAAACAAAAAAATTTAATTAAAGAGTACCAAAAATTAACAAAAACTTCACAATCTCCACTTTATTATTCTTTTAAAACGTTTAAACAACAATTATTTCCTTTCCTCACTGAACCTTTATTAACTAATTTAATTTTTGCAGGTGCCTTTGATAAAATGGGATTAAACCGCAATACTTTGGAACAAAACAAAGATTTAAAAGAAGTTAAATATTATCCATATTCAGACTACGAACCTGAAATACACCCAGAATTGCCTTTACAAGAACTCGTCATTAAACAAAAAAAAGCATTAGGGTTTGGACTTCATAATTTATTAATCAATCAAAAAAATAAATCTTAAATATTATTTTATTATAAATACAAACACATTATTAAATTAATTTTACTATTCAAGAAAAGGCATGGATGTTTTAAAAGATGTTATTTATCACATTGAAACGCATTATATTATAACTATTCGCGCATCAATTCCTTTATATGCATTTAATGGCGCTCGCAAAATTAAAGCTATGGGTGTTAAAATGGTTCTTTCTGGCGAAGGTGCTGATGAAATTTTTGGAGGTTTTCTATATTTCCATAAAGCTCCTAATACTCCATAATTATACAAAGAAACAGTCCGCAAATTAGCTTAATTACATTTATATGATTGTGCATGATCCAACAACAAAACAATGAGTGTTTGGGGAGCAGAGGTGTGAGCATCTTTTTTAAACAAAAACTTTTTAGATGTTGCCATGAGACTCAATCCCAAAGATAAAATGTGCTGCATAAATAGCAAAGGCGTCAAAAAGAATAATTTTCTGATGGAGTAGACTACAGTTGGATTGATGCTTTAAAACAACTTGCCCAAACCAAAATCACAGATATGTAATTAAAAAAAATACTTATGTTCCTTTTCTTTATAATACTCCTACAAATAAAGAAGGCTATATTTATCGCGAAATTTTTGAAACCTTATTTCCTTTGTGAAAAAAAAGCTTTTTAAAAAATAAAAGATCCTTCAGGACGCGTTGCATTAGGAGCTCATAATAAAGCTTATAAGGACAAATAAATTTTATTAAAAAAATCGCCAACTTAACTTTATTTTTCTCTTTTAATTGTTTTGTGCGAACCAAATATAAAATAAAAAAATAATCCAAAATCAAAAATCACAAATTATATATTTTGAAAACATTTCTAACATACATTTTTACAACTTTCATCCCAGAAAGGATATTTATATGAACCAAAAAACAAGAAAAGCCTTAATTAAAAAAAACAATTTTCCCCAAACTAACCCACCCAAAAAAACTTTTTTAAGTAGCAAACTGTTAAGCAATTGCATTATTTTTAACTCTATTGTCATTGTTGTATTGGCAATTTATTTAAGCAAACCTACTCAAACAGATATTTACCAAAAAACCACCCAATTACATTTAACAGCAATGGTAGCAGGAATGTTTTTGGGAGGCACTATTTTAGGATTAAAAAAAGGATCTTTTGGTGTTTCTTTAGGAGTTTTATTAGGATCTACCTTAGGAATGTGGCTATCGTTACTTACTAAAGGACAAATTATTTCGATAATTCAAATGTAGTTTTTTTAATTTTAATCCTGAACCCTAATATTTTTAATTTCCAAAATAAAGAAAGTGTAATCATTTTTATGCAAACCAAAATCAAAAAATTAATCGCACAATTCCACACCAGTTTACAAAAAAACAAATATGATTTAGACAAATTAATGATCTTAGACAAAGAATTTTTAGGCAAAAAAGGTATCTTGTTTGAACTTACCCAAGAACTAAAAAACCTCCCTCATGCCCAAAAATCAGTTGCAGGCAAGTTAATTAACTTTTTAAAACAAGAAATTATTTTCACTTTACAAAAAGAAAAAGAAACTTTAAAAAGAAACCAACTAAACGCCAAAATACTCCAAGAAGAAATTGATCCTACTTTACCAGCATTTAATTTTTGCCAAGGAAGCACTCACCCCCTTAATCAAATCATTGAAAAAATTGAAGATTTGTTTTTATCTTTGGGCTATGAAATTAAAGAAGGCAACGAAATCGAAACCCTTTTTTATAATTTTGAAATGCTCAACATGGGCAAAGGCCATCCCGCAAGAGAAATGCAAGACTCTTTTTATATTGATTCTCAAAAACTTTTGCGAACACATACTTCCAACATCCAAGTTAAAGAAATGAAAGCTCGCCAGGGAAAACCCCTCAAAATTATTTCTTCTGGAAAAGTTTACCGCAAAGACGATGATGATGCTACCCATAGCCATCAATTTATGCAACTCGAAGGGCTTGTAATTGATAAAAACATTAATTTTTCCGTTCTCAAAGAAACTCTTTTACTCATTACCAAAGAATTATTTGGAAATTCTCAAGAAATTCACTTAAGACCGTCTTATTTTCCCTTTACCGAACCAAGTATTGAAGTTGATTTAGTAATTACCAAAAAAGATGGAACCAAAGAATATTTAGAAATTTTAGGAGCTGGTTTAGTTCATCCCCAAGTTCTTAAAAACGCCAATTATGACCCTGAAAAATATCAAGGTTTTGCCTTTGGAATAGGTATTGAAAGAATTGCTATGATTAAATATCAAATTGAAAATATTAGATATTTTTATGCCAATGATATTCGCTTTTTAAAACAATTTGCAAGGAACGCCGACAATGAAAATTATTGAAAATATTTTAAAAAACCATCTTTTGCAACCCCTTTCGCAAAATATTTTTGTATTAACTAACAATTATATTACCGAAGTACAAAAGTTCTCCCCCCTATCCAAAAACACTAATTTAGTGGTGGGACAAATTCTTAACTTTCAAAAAATTCAAGACTCCCAAAAATTAAATTTAGTAGAAGTTAACATCGGAATAAAAGTGGTCAAAATTGTTTGTGGAGCTTCTAACTTACAAAATGGCAAAAAGGTTATTGTAGCTTCAGAAGGTTCTTTTTTGGAAGGTATAAACTCCACCCTTAAAAACAAAAAAATTTATGGAGTTTTTTCGGAAGGGATGCTTTGTGCTTTGGAAGAATTGGGCATTAGTAACAAATTTTTAACTCCCCAAGAACAAGAAGGAATTTATCTTTTTGATGACCCCAACGACCAAATTGCTTTGGGAAGTAATGCTTTAATTCCTTTAGGAATGGATGGTTTTATCTTAGAATTAGGAATTACTCCCAATCGTGGTGATCTTTTATCTCACATAGGTTTTGCCAAAGATCTTCAAGCAGTTTTGGCTTCTCAAAACTCCAATAAAAAAAAAGAAAAAAAAACAATCAACTACAAAACAAAAAACAGTAAAGACCAAACAAACCGAAAAACAACTCCCAAATTAAACCCCGATTTTTTTGCAAAATTACCTCAATCTCCTTTAAAAGTCCAAATTGAAAGCGATAGTTGTTATGAATATAACGTTTGCATTCTTGAAAACATCACCATCAAACCTTCTCCTTTATGGTTGCGCAACACCCTCCTACAATCAGGCATCAACCCCATCAACAATGTTGTTGACATCACTAATTTAATTTTAATCGAATACGGCATTCCCCTACACGCTTTTGATTCTGGCACTATACAAAAAATCAAAGTTAGAAAAGCCTTTCCACAAGAAACTATTACAACTCTTAACCAAAATGATTTTGTTTTAGATGAAAATGATTTAGTTATTACAGATGGCAAAAAAGCCATTGCTCTAGCTGGTATTGTAGGACTTTTAGAAAGCAGCATTAAACCTACAACTACCAAAATTATTCTTGAAGCTGCTTATTTTTCGCCCCAAACTATTGCCCAAACTTGTCAAAAACTCAAAAACAAAACCGAAAGTTCCCTACGTTTTGAAAGAGGCATTGACCAAAATCTTATTCCTTTAGCTTTTCAAAAAGCATGCCAACTTTTAGTCACTTTAGCAAATGCCAAAATTACTTACCAGCCCACAATTACAAAACAAAAAATCCGCACTAATCCCACTATTTCTTTAGATCTTGATTTTATTACAAGAAAAATTGGCTTTTCTTTGTGCCCTACTCAAATCAAAAATTGGTTATTAAACCTCGATTACCAAATACATACACCAAAAAATTTAACCCTACAGAACAAAAATGAACAATTAAACCTCCAAGCGCCTTTACGTCGTTATGATGTCAAAATCAAAGAAGATGTCATTTCTGATTTGACTAGATTTTATGGTTGTCATAAATTACCTCCCCAAACAATTCAAATTCCCACTCAAGGAAAATTAACCTTGAAACAAAAAAATATTAGAGAATTGCGCAAACTCTTAGTTAATTTAGGATTTTATGAAACTATTACTTACAGTTTAATTAGCTCCGAAATGTTTGAAGCTTTTGCTCCTCAAAAACCCTTTATCAAAATAATGAATCCTTTATCACAAGACAAAATGATTTTAAGACAAAGTTTGTTAAGTAGTTTAGTAGAAATTTTAAGCTATCAGCACAAACGACAAACCTTTGATACTGCTTTTTTTGAAATTGGAAAAGCTTATTTTCCCAACCAAGAAAAATTAAGTCTTGCTTTTGTTTTGAGTGGCAATTTCTTAAATACTTTGTGGCACAAACAAGATGTTTCAAGTTCTTTTTTTGTTACCAAAGGCATCCTTGAAAAAATTAGTTCTTTTCTAGGTATTACCCTTACTTATCAAAAAACACAAAAACATAGCAATTTTCATCCAGGAATGCAAGCCAATTTATTATTTAACAACCAAATAATAGGAGTCATCGGAAAAACTCATCCCCAACTTAATGCCAAACACCACTTAAAAGAAAGTTTTCTTTGTGAACTATTTTTATCGGATGAAATTCTTAACACTACAAAAACACTTACATTCCGACCAATCCCTAAATTTCCTACTGTTATTCGTGATTTATCCTTTTTAGTAGATACCAAATATTCCTTTTATCAAATCGAACAAATCATTAAACAAACCACTCCTTTTGATTTAATTAAATGTGAATTATTTGATGTTTATCAAACGCCTACAACCAAAGAAAAACAATCCTTTGCCCTTAGATTTTTTTTCAATAACTTAGATAAAAACTTAGAAAAACAAGACGTAGAACATTGCATGAAAAAAATTACTTATAATTTGATTAAACACTTTCGCATTGAAATTAGATAAAATGGAATTATATTGTTTTTTTAAGTATATATGCATATAACAATTTTGATAAAATAATTGTGTTATTAAATTAGTTTTTACCCCTTTTTAAATTTTTTACACTTGCATAATTATAAATTTTTTTTTAAATCAACAAAGTAAATAAAAGGAGACTTTAAAAATCTTTAATGTCAAAAATTTAAGTAAAATTTACGTTACTAAACGCGGTAACATGACGATGGCTTTGAAAGAAGTTTCTTTAAAATTACCTGATAAAGGTATGGTTTTTATCTTAGGTAAATCAGGTTCTGGTAAATCTACTTTATTAAATGTTTTAACAGGAATTGATGTTGCAAACAGCGGTGTAGTTGAAGTATGCAAAGTTCCTATTACAACTTTTAATCAAAGAAATTTAGATAATTATCGTAATGGAATGATTGGTTTTATTTTCCAAGAATTCAACTTAATAGAAGATATGAATGTATTTGAAAATATCGTCTTAGCATTACAATTACAAAATAAAAAACCAGATTTTACCTTAATTAATGATTTAATGAAACAAGTAGGGTTGGATGTTTCATTTCTAAATAGAATAGTTAATGAACTTTCAGGAGGCCAAAAACAACGTGTTGCTATTGTTCGTGCTTTGGTGAAAAATCCTAAAATGGTCTTTGCTGATGAACCTACAGGAAATCTAGATTCAGAAACAGGAACCCAAGTTTTTGATTTGCTTCAAAATTTAAGTAAAGAAAAATTAGTAGTTATTGTATCTCACGATATTGAAAATGCTTATAAATATGCTGATCGTATTTTAGAATGTAAAGATGGTAAAGTCTTATCAGATATGACCAGAAAGAAAGACACTACTAAAAAAATCAAAGACAAAATGCTAGTATTTAAAGAAGGCCAAGTTCTTACATCTGAAATAATTGCAAACTTAACTGGGAATCCCGCTTTAGAAAATTTTGATAAAACTGATGAGACTAAAGTATTACAACAAGATACTGATTTTGTATCTTTTCCTAGTCGTTTGCCTTTTTCGTTTTTTGCTAAGTCTGCTTTAAAGAGTTTTAAAAATAAAAAGCTTTTCTTAATATTATCAGTTTTAATTACTACTATTGCAGCTAGTTTTTTTGGTTTGACTACTTTTCCTACATTAAGTGGTAAAATTGTAGGAGCCGAAAAAAAACTTTTTCATATGAAAAAATTACTAGATGAAAAAATAGAAAAAGATTTAAAAAAACAAAGCAAAAATCAAAATTATTATAATCATCAATATATGATGAAAGAAGAATTAGAAGAAATAAAAATATTTTATGATGTTTTAGGCGAAGTAAATGTATATTTTCGTATTCGCGATGTAATAAATAATAAATGGACTATATTGTTTATTTTATTCGTTCCTGGTGCTATGGTTATGCTTTATTTTTCTATGAGTGCAAAAATTCAAAATAAAAAAATGGGTATTCTAAGAGTTTTGGGTTCTAATGGTGTTAATGTTGGTAAAATTTTTGTAGTAGAAGCATTCTTTTTTGCTTTTTTCCAAATGGTTTTAATTTTTGTATTTTTCTTATTATTTTTAATGAAGTTCAGTTCATTATCATACTTTTTTTCATCTTTTGAAATGGAACCATTAAAAGATTTTGAAAATGTAGAAGAAATTTTAACATATTATAAAGAGGCAAAAAAAGAAAAAACAGCAGAACTTTTAAAAGCATATGGCGAAAAATATGAAAATAAAAAATTGGAAAATTGGAAACAACCCATAATAGATAAATATTTCAACTCTGTTTTTAAAAACAAATATTATGTTTTAGCTAGATGGGGAAATATGTCATTTTATGCCTTTAATCCTTTTGTAAGAGTCTTTTTATTCAATTTATTAACATTCAGTTATATTTTTTTTGTAACTCTACTATTTATATCTTTAATTATTTATAAATTGTCTAACAAAAAACCAGTTGACATCATCAACAATAAATAAATATTAATTGAAATACCATATATTAAAATATATGGTATTTTTTTTATCTTAAACTTACAATTTTCATTATTTTGTTTTATCATTTATCTTAATTTCAAGTACAATTTAAGTGTAGATGTATATTATCAAATAACACTAAATTAATTATATTTAGTAACACAATGAAGATATATATATACATTTAATCAAAAACCAAACCAATATAAATAAAATAAGGAGTATTACAATGTTAACGAATGTGTACGACCCCCTAAAAGGTAAACAATTCCAAATACTTGACGAAAATGGCAACATTGTTCAACCTGAATTAGAACCAAAAATATCTAAAGATGTTTTATTAAAAATGTATAAAACAATGGTTTTAGGTAGACAAGCTGATTTAGCAGCCTTAAAATATCAACGCCAAGGACGTATGGGTAACTATTTACTTAACTCAGGGCAAGAAGCATCTCAAGTAGGTGTCGCTGCTGCCTTAGAACCCCAAGATTGGGTATCGCCTTATTATCGTGATGCAGGAATTTTTCTTTACCGTGGAGTTTCTTTAGAAAAATTTTATCTTTACTGGTATGGCAACGAAAAAGGTTCCCAATTAGACCCTAAGTTGCGTATTTTACCAACTAACATTATTATTGGATCTAGTGTTAATTTAGGAGCAGGACTTGCCTTAGCAAGTAAAATGCAAAATAAAAAAGAAGTAACTATTGCAACTATTGGAGACGGAGGAACTGCACACGAAGAGTTTAATGCAGGTCTTAACTATGCTGCTGTTTTTGGAGTACCATTAGTAGTATTTATTCAAAATAACCATTATTCCATTTCTAATCCTCGTAACAAAGTATCGAAAGCTAAAACTTTAGCTCAAAAATGTTATGCTTGTGGAATTCCTGGTATTCAAGTAGACGGCAACGACATTTTAGCTGTTTATGTAGCAGCCCAAGAAGCTTTTAATGAAGCACGCAAAGGAAACGGTCCTACTTTAATTGAAAATGTTTCTTATCGCTTAGAAGCACACTCTACTAACGACAATGCTTCTGTTTACCGTAGCAAAGAAGAAGAATTAGAGTGGCGCAAAAAAGACCCAATTGTGCGTTTTCAAAAATACTTGATGAATAAAGGTTATCTAACTCAAAAACAAGTAGAACAGTTTGAAAAAGAAGCCCAAGAAGAAGTTATTTTAGCACACCAAAAAGTAGAACAAACAGGCAACAACATCAATATTAAAGATATTTTTGCATACACTTATGAAAAAATGACTCCTCAATTAGAAGAACAATACGAAGAATGCAAAGCTTTTTTCAACACAAAGGAAGGTAAATAATAATGGCTTCAATGACATTACTAGATGCAATTAATCAAACTTTAGATAGTAAGTTAGCAAAAGATCCTAGAGTAGTTATTTTTGGACAAGATGTAGGAAAATTAGGTGGTGTTTTCCGTGTAACTAAAGGTTTACAAGATAAACACGGAGAAACTCGCGTTTTTAATTCTCCTATTGCTGAATCTTCTATTATCGGAAGTGCTATCGGACTTGCCATTAACGGCATGCGACCAGTTGCAGAAATCCAATTTGATGGTTTTATTTTTGTAGGACTAGAAGACCTATTTGCCCATGCAGCCCGTTTTCGTAACCGTAGTCGTGGTAATTACACAGTACCTATGGTAGTAAGAGTTCCAGTTGGTGGAGGTGTAAAATCCTTAGAACATCATTCCGAATCATTAGAAGTAATTTTAGGCTCTGTTCCTGGTCTTAAAGTAGTTATTCCATCTAACCCTTACGACGCTAAAGGCTTATTAATGGCTGCTATTAACGACCCTGATCCAGTAGTCTACATGGAACCTAAAAGAATTTATCGTGGGTTCCGTCAAGAAGTTCCCGAAACAGACTATGAAGTCGAAATTGGTAAAGCCAAAGTCGTTCAAGAAGGAACAGACATTACAGTTGTAGCTTGGGGAGCGATGGTACCAGAAACACTATTAGCCCTTAAACAACTTGATCCTAATGTTTCCGTAGAACTAATTGATTTAAGAACTATTAATCCTATTGATAGAGAGACTGTAATTACATCTGTGAAAAAAACTGGACGCTTTTTAGTAGTTCATGAAGCATGTAAAACTTACGGACCTGCAGGAGAATTGATCGCTTTAGTTAACGAACAAGCTTTCTTATACCTAGATGCAGCTCCTTCCAGAGTTACTGGAAACGACATCACGATGCCTTTAGCAAAAGCAGAACATTATCAGTTTTTAAGCCCTGAAAAAATAGCTGATGCTATTAAAAAAGTGGTTTGCGAATAAGATAGCAAAAAAGATATTAAAGACAAACTAACCCCTTTTGTCTCAAAAAACAACACATTAAAACTTCCTCCAAATTAAAAAATATAATATATCTAAATCAAAAACTAAAAACCACAATCACAAACCAAAATAAAAATTAAAAAACAAATAAACCCCTAAACAAACTGCATTATAATCAAGGAGATAAAAATATGTTTGAATTTAAATTTGCTGATGTCGGCGAAGGCATTCATGAAGGCACAATTACAAGATGGTTTTTTAAAGTGGGCGACCAAGTAAAAGAAGGTGATGTTTTAGTTAAAGTTGAAACTGACAAATTAGACGTAGAACTAACTTCTCCTGTAGCAGGAAAAATTTTAAAAAGAGACCTTAAAGAAGGCGAAGTTATTTGTGTAGGAGACACTATCGTTTTAATCCAAGAGCCAGGCGACACTGATACAGACGTTAAAAATTTTTCTTCTCAAAATCTTAATGAAACCACAACAGAAGAAAAAAACGACAACCAACAAACACAAACATCCTTACAAGCTTATTTACCGCCTCAAAAAGTACTTGCTACTCCATTAGTAAAAAGTCTAGCTAAAGAACTAGGACTTGACCTTACAACAATTAAAGGAACAGGCGAAAACGGAAAAATCTTAAAAGTAGATTTACAGAACACAACTAACCCTTTGCAACCACAACCAATCCAACCAGCAAACTCTTTTGTCAAAGAACAACCAACTCCAACTTTTGCCGCATCTAGCCAAGAAACAGAAGTAGTCAAAATTTCTCGCCTCAGAAAAGCCATCGCACAAAAAATGGTTCTTTCCAAAGGCAAAATCCCAGAAACTACTATAATGGACGAAGTAAACATTACTGCTTTAGTAACACTACGCAAACAAGCCAAAGATCAAGCACAATCCCAAGGAATCAAATTAACTTTTATGGCTTTCATCATGAAAGCAGTAGCGATTGCCTTACAAGAATTCCCAGTATTTAACGCTAGTTATGATGACGTTAAAGAAGAAGTTACTTACAAAAAATTCATTAATTTAGGAGTAGCAGTTGATACCAAAGACGGTCTAATCGTCCCTAACATCAAAGATGCTAATAAATTAACTCTTTTAGAAATGGCACAACAATTACAACAAGTAGCCAAATCCACTACCGAAAGAAAAGTGGAATTAAATCAACTGCAAAACGGTACTTTTACTATCACTAATTTTGGTTCTATCGATATTACTTACGGCACTCCAGTTATCAATTACCCTGAATTAGCTATTTTAGGAGTAGGAAAAATTACCAAAAAACCTATAGTTGAAAACAATCAAATTGTAATTGCAGACATGCTTCCTCTTTCCTTAGCAATTGACCACCGTATTATTGATGGCGCTGATGGCGGTAGATTTTTAAAACGCGTTAAAGAATTACTAAATACTCCCACTTTACTGCTTTTATCCTAATAGAAAGACCAAAGGCAAATTATGAAAAATTATGATGTTTTAGTGATTGGTGGAGGTCCTGGTGGATACGTTGCTGCCATTAAAGCTGCTCAAATTGGTGCTAAAGTTGCTTTAGTAGAAAAACATAAATTAGGTGGTATTTGTCTTAATTACGGCTGTATTCCTACCAAAGCTTATTTAAAAAGTGCTAAAATTTATAAAGATATAAAACGTTGTTCTGATTTTGGAATTAAAGTACAAAACGGCATTTCTTTTGATTGGTCCTCCATTTTATCACGCAAAAATAAAATTGTTGCTCAACTTACTACAGGCATATCTTTCCTCCTTAAAAAAAATAAAATTGATTTTTATCATGGGTTTGCAAGTGTTCTTTCTCCTTGTGAGGTCCAAGTAGAAACTAACTTATTATACACCAAAAAATTAATTATTGCAACAGGCAGTACCGCTTTTGTTCCCCCTATTCCAGGCGCCCAAGAAGCTTATCAAAAAGGAATTCTTAAAACTAGTAAAGAGTTACTAAAACTCGAAAGCTATCCTTCCAAAGTTACTATTGTAGGAGGCGGTGTTATTGGAGTAGAATTTGCAACTATTTTTAATTCTTTTGGTAGCGAAGTGACTATTTTAGAAAGGAAAGATACTATTCTAAATGGTATGGATCAAGACGTTGTTGTTGCATACACTAAAAAACTTCAAGCAGATGGCATCCAAATTATGACTCAAGTAGAAGTAAATAAAATTAATGAAAATCGAACTACCTACACTCAAAAAGGAACTGATAAAACAATTACTTCGGATGTTATTTTAATGGCTGTAGGTACTAAAGCCAATCTTGCGGGTTTAGAAAAATTAAATTTAGTACTTAACCGCAATAGCGTCCAAACTGATAATTTTTGTCAAACTTCAATTCCTGGAGTATATGCTATTGGCGACGTAAACGGCAAATACATGTTAGCTCACGTGGCAAGTCATGAAGGCATTGTAGCTGCAACACACGCTTTAGAACAAAAAGTAAATCCCATTAACTATGACCGTGTTCCTGCTTGTATTTATGGTTTTCCTGAAATTGCTTCTATTGGTATGACCGAACAACAAGCCAAAGACAAACAAATTGATTATAAAGTTTCTAAAATATCTCTCGGAGCTGTTGGCAAATCTTTAGCTGAAGGTGAAAAAGAAGGCTTTGCTAAATTAATTGTTTGCAAAAAACATTTAGAAATTTTAGGAATGCATATTTATGCTTACAATGCTACTGAATTAATTAGTGAAATGGCTGTAGGAATGGAACTCGAAGGAACTGCTTATGAACTGTCTCAAGCAATCCATCCTCATCCTACCTTATCAGAACTTACTTTTGAAGCTCTTTTAGGAGCCGTTGATAAGCCAATTCATTCATAATTATATTTTGATCTTTGAACAAAAAAAGAACCTTTAATAGGTTCTTTTTCCTTAAATGGGTGATGATTCAATTATGAAAATAAAAATAAGAATAAGGAAATGAATCGAAATAAAACGACGAAACTAAAATAAAGGTGAATCGAAATATAAATATTAAATCCTCAAATATTTTCGAATAAAAGGAGATGATAAATAATGATCACTAAATATAACATTAGAAAAGTTTTATTTTTTATCTTATTATTTGCAGATTTTGCCATAGCTTTTCTCGAAAAAAGCCAAAATATTTATAATCCCAGATAAATATTGGGCATTAAGTTTGCCTTTTATTTATTTTTTACCATTTTTTAAAACTTATAAATAACAACAAAAATAACAACAAAAATAACAATCTCCCAACCCCTTAAAATCAAAAAAAAGGAATACATAAAAAATGTTAATAGACACTCACACTCATCTCAATCTTAAAACATATAAAAATAAATTAGATGATGTTTTTCAAAAAGCTTGGAATAATGACGTCAAAAAAATGATTGTTATAGGCATGGATGAAAAAACTAACCAAAAAGCCTATGAAATTGCTAATAAATATAAAGAAGCGATGGTAGCTTTTGGGATTCATCCTTGTTCTGATTTTTCCCAAGAAACTCCCGAAAGCATCATCAAATACCTCAATCATCCGCAAACAGTTGCTATAGGAGAAATTGGTCTTGATCTTCATCACAGACAAGATAATTTAGCTATCCAAAAAAAGTTTTTTCAAGCACAAGTTAAAATTGCTATCCAATATAAATTACCTATCATTATTCATGCACGTAAATCTTTTGAAGAAATTTATCAAATTTTACTACCTTATCGCAATCAAGTTAGAGGAGTTTTTCATTGTTTAGTTTTTAGTTTAGAAGAAGCCCAAAAAGCTTTGGAACTAGGTTTTTACATTGGAATTGGAGGAGTTGTTACTTATCCTCATGCCAAAGCTGCCCATGAAATTGCAAAAACTATTCCTCTAGATAAAATTTTATTAGAAACTGATTGTCCTTATTTAACTCCTTATCCATTTAAAAATGAAACCAATGAGCCTTCTCATATCAAATTAATTGCCCAAAAAATTGCTCAATTAAGAAATATTTCTTTGCAATATGTTGCTACTCAAACAAGTAATAATGTAGCTAAGTTGTTTTTTAATAAAAATTTTTTTTAATATTTTTGGTATATCCAAAAATATTTGAAATATAAAATAATTCAAAATCACACTCAAAAAAATCCCTTATATAATAAAAAAATCAACTCCGCTTATACGAAGTTGATTTTACTTTTTTCTTCTTCATCAGTTTGGCGAAAACTATCTACATCTAACCAAACTTCAGGAACAGTACCACATTTACTTTGTTTAACTTTTCCTTTTAACACTTTAATAACTTGTCCTGGTTGCAAGAAAAACTCAGGATTATCAGCATCAATATGAGTAAAATTGATAAGAACTTCATCATATTTTTGTTTACAATTAACAGTTCCTACACAAACATTAGTAGCAAACCATTGTCTTTTTGAACTACCATTTTTTTTTAAATATCTAACTTTTACTTCTAAATAAAAATTTTTAACTTCGGTTGCTTGTTGCATGCATTCCATTTTCTAACACTTCCTTTTACAATTTTTTGTTGATAAAATCGTTAATTTTCAAGTTTAATCCCTTACTTAAAAACTTAAAATAATGAAATTATCTCCTAATATGATAAAATAATATTGAACTGTTTAATGTAGTTTTTTTATTTAACATTTCATTTATTATTATAGCAAATTATTATAAATTTTATTTTGATAAAAAAATTATTTTCAATAAATTTATCATTAATTTGTTCTAAATTATCTTTTTATTTCTATAATTATTTGTAAACCAAACTTTGATGGCATTATTTACTTCTTTATTTTTGCTACATTTTTGCCAAGACTTGCTAATTGCAACTTTAAAATTATTTTGATAATACTTTTTCTGAAATTTTAACTCAAAAAGGCTAGAAGATAATTATTATCAAAGTAATTTATTATAATTAATTATAATTTTTCAACACTTCATAAAATAAACAACCAAATTATTGGTTATTTCCATTTTTATTTTTTGCCTCTTTATATTTTGATTTGGCAAAAATAAAATATTTTTTTAAAAACCAAACTTAAAAAACTCAAAAGTTTCATTTACCAACAAAACAATTTAATCTACAAAAACAAAATCAAATTTTAAAAAACAATACACAAAAGAAAGGAGTTTTTATGATTAAAATAGCAATAGATGCCATGGGAGGCGATTTTGCCCCATTAGAAATTGTCAAAGGAACCCTGCTTGCCTTAAATAAAAATACAGAACTTCAAGTTTTTTTATATGGCAATCAAAAATTAATAACTCCACTTATTGAAAAAACTCCTTTTTTTGGAAACAAACAAATTATCATCAAACACACGCCTTATTTTTTAGGATCAGCCGACAAAAATATAAGAGACCAATTGAAAACCACTCCTAATACTTCTTTATTTTTAGCTCTTGAAGCAGCCAAACAAGACGAGGTTCAAGGAGTAGTTTCAGCGGGCGCTACCCAAACTTTGATCTTAGCAAGTCATCTTATTCTTAAAAAAATGCCTTTAATGAAAAGAATTGCCATTGCCCCTATGTTTAATTCATTTGATAATCGAACAAGAATTTTGCTAGATGCAGGAGCTAACACCGAACTAAAACCCCAGCATTTGCACACTTTTGCAAATTATGCCACCATTATAGCCAAAGAAATTTTAGCAATTCCAAATCCTCAAATAAAACTACTTAACATCGGAACAGAGCCCACCAAAGGAAGAGCTTTGGAACTTGAAACTTACCAACTTTTATCGCAAGATTCTAATCTTAATTTTGGCGGCAATGAAGAACCTCAAAACCTTCTTACAACTTCAGCAGATATTTTGTTAAGTGACGGATTTACTGCCAACATTGCCTTAAAAACTTATGAAGGAACAATGCTTAATTTCATGAACCACTTAAAAAATATCCTTACTAAAAATTTTATCAAAAAAATTGCCACTAAAACTTTGTTTCAAAAACCTCTACAACAATTAAAAAACCAAATAGACCCACGCCAAATTGGAGGAGCTATGCTTTTAGGACTTAACAAAATTGTTATTAAAGCTCACGGTTCTTCCCAATCTTACGCTTTTTGCCAAGCTATTTTACAAACTCAAAAACTAATTAAAGCCCAAGTAAATCAAAAAATTGCTAATGCCTTAGAAATTGCCAAAAACAAAGAAAACCAAACTAAAAAAATATCAACATCAACTATAAATCCCAAAACCTCCGAAACCACAAAAGAAAGCTAATACTTATGAAAAACATCCAAATTCTTTTTCAAACCCTCAATATTTTTCCCAAAAACCTTGTCCTTTACAAACAGGCTCTTACACATAGCTCTTATTCTAACGAACAAACCCCACCTCAAGAAGACAACGAAAGACTTGAATTTTTAGGAGATGCCATCGTAGGCTTACTTATGGCTGACTATCTTTATTCCCAATCCAAAGAAGACGAAGGCATTATGACTAAAAAAAGAGCTCAGGCTGTGTGCGAAAAGTCGCTTACCATCTACGCTCAAAAAATTGAATTGCAAAATTATCTTCTTTTAGGTAAAGGTGAAAAAAACAAAGATTTTAATGCTAAAGGCATTATGGCAGACACTTTTGAAGCCTTATTTGGTGCTATTTATCTTGATTTAGGATATTTAACAGCCAAAAAAGTTTTTCATAATATTGTCTTACCTCACTTAGCCAAAACTATTTATATTATTGATTTTAAAACTCAATTACAAGAAATAGTTCAGTCAGAAAAAAAAACTATCCAATATAAAATAGTCCAAGAACAAGGACCTGCTCATTCTAAAAATTTTGTAGCAGAAGTCTATTTAGAAAAAAATCTTTTAGGAACAGGTGAAGGTAGCACTAAAAAATCCGCTGAGCAAAAAGCAGCCCAACAAGCATTGTCCAAAGTTGCCAAAACCAAAGACCTAATCAAAAACAAAGGCGTCAAAGAAAAGGAGCTTTAATAATAATAATAATATGGTTATTTTTCAAAAACTTTACGAAGATGGTTTTTTACAAGTAGAAAAAATGTTAATCCAAGAGTATCAAAAATTAGGGTTAACTTACCCTGAACTAACTATTTTGCTATTCTTGCTAGATTTTTCCAAAAAACGTGTCTTTTCTTCCAACGCCTTAGCCAAAAAAGCAGGGATCACTAAAAAAGAAGTAGAACATATTTTGGAACAATTGATGTCAAAGGATTTTTTTGACCTTTCGCAAGAAACCAAAAACCATAAAATTATTGAAGTTTTTTCACTGCACCCCACTTTTGCCAAGCTAGAAAAAATCTATCAAGACCAAATTCGCGAATCCAAACACCAAAACCAACTTACCTTAATCCAAAAAACTATTGAATGTTTAGAGCAAAACAAAGGACAAACTCTTACATCTAATGAATTAGAATTAGTTAGAAATTGGTATCAAGACCAAGAATTTAGTCATGAAGAAATTAAAAACACAATTGAAGAAGCCCTTTGTGTTAAAAAAACTTCTGTTTTTTACATCAATACTTTGCTTGGAAAAAAGAAATTTTTGACAGTTGTACCTGATGAAAAAGCAGACAAAGCTTTAGCAAAACTTTTTAAAAAAATAAAATAACACTTAATTTTAACAAACAAAAAGTCAATCTTACTCTTTTTATGTGTTATAATTACTTATGTAATTATTTTTTTAGTATTTCAATTATTTTATTTATGAAAAAATAACTATCAAAGGAATTAAAAAGATGAAATTTTTAGAAAATAAACGAGGAAAAATCATTACTGGCGCTATTTTTATTACTGTTACTCTTTATGTAGGTTTAGGATTTTATATTTCTTTTAATCCTGTTAACTGGCTTTCTCCTAAAAAAGTTTGGGCAAAACAAGCAGCTCATAATTTGTATAATTCAGTTGAAAAGTTAAAAAAAGAAGAAAATAAAGGCAATGTTAATTCTAAACTTGCGAGCATTAAAACTAATTTAGAAGCAGTAAATAAACACATAATTGAATATTATAAAGAATCAACCAGCGATGAATACCCAGCAGTAAAAGACCTATACGACAAAATTGTTCAAGCAAAAGACAATGCTTATAAAAAAATAGAACCGGATGATAAAGCAACTGATGATACCTTTAAAGAAATTAAAAAATTATTTCAAAACGATAACACCAAAAACCTCCAAGAAAAAGTTAATAATTTAACTAAATAAAAATACCCTTTTTAAGGGTATTTTTATTATCCATATACGCTGTTCCAAAAGTTTAGATACTTTTTTTTGTTGCTTTTTAAAAATTCTTTAAGACTAAAAAATTAAATTAGATAATTTAATATCTTTTCAAACTAAGTAAATATTTTTTAAAATATTTTGTCCTTACGTTATACATTTAGGTAAAAAAAGTGAAAACTCCCATATAAAATGAAAATATAATTTATATAAGATTTTGGGAATATTGAGAAGGAGATAAATAATTTAATTTAGCTAAAATTGATTAATTGTTCCAAAATTTAGAGAAATAATTGATTATTTTTTTAACTTTTTCGTTGGTTTTTTGAAATAAAAAAGGATGTTTATGTTTTAAGATAGTTTTCATTTAGCCGAAAAAGTTTTCAATTACGGCGTTATCACGTGTAGTAGCTTTTCTTGACATGCTGATTGAAAACTTTTTTTTAAAAGTTGTTGGGATTTTAAATATTGATAAAATGTTCTTTGATTGGAATGAATTATACAAGGTTCTTTTAATAGAGGTAATTTTTTTGATGGGGTTTAAAATTAATTCTTTATTTTGATTTTTTGAAGTGTAGGAAACGGTTATTTGGTTGTTAAAAGAGTTTATGATGAAAGAAAAATATAAAAAACCTTGGTGAGTTTTGAAATAATTGATGTCGGTAAATGGTTTTGGAGGGTTTTATTTCTTTAATTAATCAATATGTATCTTCGTCTTTATATTCATTAATTTCTTTAATACTTCGATCAGGGTTGTAATAAGTTTCTTTAATTAATAAGTCTTTATTTTTATTATGTTCTGTTATTAATTTAATTGTTTTGCCATCATCATAAAAATGATTTTTTTTAATAAATAACATTGTATCTTGGTCACGTTCGGCAATATATTTTATTGCTTTTCCATCGGGTTGATAATGAATCACTTTATTATATTTACCTGTATCTTGATTAATTTCATTAATATGATGAATTGTTGTGCCAGCACGGTTGTAGTATATTTTAGGTGGATATTTAATTTTTGGTGGTTGTTTTTCTGATATAGTTGGTTCTTGTTGTTGTGTTAATTTATCAACTTCTTTATCAATTTTATTAAGGATTATATTATAGTTTTCTTGTTCTTGTGGGATATCAGTTTTTGAGTTTAAATTATGTTGATTTTGATCATAAGTTTTAGGTTGAATTTTGTTATTAACTAATAATAAAATTATTAAAATAAAAATAATAGAGACTGAAATAAATAACATACAAATTATAAAGATTTGATTTTTTGGTTTTTTTTGATTATTGGTTTTCATAATTTAACCTCTTTTTTTATAATTATTTTCAACTGGGTTAATAAATTGCTAAAACTACAATCTTTAATAGCAATTATATTGTTGAAAGTGGTTTTAATGAATGATATAATAATATTAGCATAGTTATTTTATTTTGACAATAAATTGATCTATGCTAAAATTGAATATTTGCATGTTTATACAGCCTTTCATTGATAGTTATATAAATCTTTGTCTTTGTGAGAACTAGGGATTTACATAACTATTTTTTTATATATTTTAATATGAGATTAATATAACAAAATATATAAAAAAAATAACTCCCTAAAATAATAAGGGAGTTATATAATAGTTAAAATATAAAAAAAATAAATTTAATTATTCCCAATCAAAAAAAGTTTCACTTAATTTATCAATTATTTCTTCATTATGATTTACACATTCATCAACAAGTTGGTTTAATGCATATTTTATCTCATCTTCAGTAATATCTGGTGACAAAATAAAATCTATTATTTTTTCTTTAAATATTTCATATTGTTTTGGGTCAAATTTATCTAATACTTCTTTTTTAAAAAATTTATAATTTGATTCATCTTTGAAATTATTCTGTGTTGTAGTAAAGCTTTCAAAGAATTTTTCAGATAAATCATTAAGTTGTTTAATATTTTCTCCCAAATCATATTTAATCAAATTTTCAGCGCAATGTTGAAAAAACTTTACGCCCATTAATTGTAGATAATAAGCTAAATCTTCTTTTAAAGTTTTATTATTTTTTTCTTTTGCAGGATTCAATACTTCTTTTTTATATATTTATATTAAAAAAAATAGCTATATAAATCCTTATTCTCATCCAAGAAAATATTTTATATAACTATCAATGAAAGGCTGTATAAACATGCAAATATTCAATTTTAGCATAGATCAATTTATTGTCAAAATAAAATAACTATGCTAATATTAGCATATCATTCATTAAAACCACTTTCAACAATATAATTGCTATTAAAGATGTTGATTTTCATTTCGGCAATTTATTAAATAGTACAGGTATAATTATTAGTTTTATTTTAGCGTTATTTTATATTTTAATATTTATAACCTTTTTAGTTTTTATTGGTTCTATTTTTGATATTATCAAAAAAATTATTAAGGTTATTTTATTTCCTAAATCATCCATTAAACAACCTACTACAACTGATAAAGATCTAAATGAATTACAAAAAAAATATAACTGATTTAGAATATAAAAATAATTTAATGATAAAATAAATTAAAAAAACAACATTTAAAGGAAAAAAATGGAAAACAATAATCAAAAAAAATCAAAAAATATGATCTTTATCATTTGGAGTTTATTTATATCATTAGTAGTTATATTTCTTTTAATTATTCTTTTATTAGCTATTAATAAACAAAAAGTTAATGTTAAATCAAAACAACAAGAACAATTTCAATCTCAAGCTAATATTCCATCCCAACAAGAACAAGAAAAAACTTATAATGACATTTTAAAAAAAATTGAAAAAGAAGTTGATGCATTAACTACAACTAAAAACGTTATTTTTTTGCCGAATACTAAAATAATAAAACAAATTAAATTTTATAATTCTCAAACTAATAAATTAATTGAATTACAAGCATTTTATGAAGATGGAAAAACATTAAAATATAAAAAAAAATATAATCCTCAAACAGGTTTTTCATTAAAAGATGAAATATATTCTTATGATGGTAAAATAATAAAACAAATTAAGGAATATAATGAAAATGGTAAATTAATTAAACTAACTAATTTTCATGACGATGGTAAAAAAATAGATATGATGCAAGAATACGATCCTCAAACAGGTTTTTTAAAATCATCAACTTATTATCAAATTGACGGAAAAAAAATAAGTAATATTGGTGAATACGATCCTCAAACAGGTTATAAAACAAAAACAACTTGGTATAACAAAGACGGAACTGTTAAAAAGATTACAGATTATTAATCATGAATAGAATAAAAAAAGAAAAATTATATTAAAGATTTGGATTACATTTATATCAATTATTATTTTAATAATGTTATTCTTTTTATGTTTAAAATTACCTAAATTACTTAAATCAAAACAACAACAAAAACAAACTGAATATCAATATCAAACTGAATTTGATGATGAAAATAAATTAGTTAAAGATATAGCAGTTGTAACTCTCACAACTGGCGCAGTTGTAATTGGTTGTCTAGTTTTAGCTCCTATTTTTGCATCTGTAGTTCCAATTGCAGCTCCTGTTGCTTTATTACTTTAATATTAAGAAAGTAGAAATAAAATTATGTTAAACAAAGTACAACTAATCGGTAATATAACTCATGACCTAGAACAACAATATATTAATACTAATGAGGGTCAAATACCTAAAATAGATTTCAGTATAGCTATTAATACCAAAGATAAAACTCAATTCATTCCATGTGTTGTTTTTAGAAACCAAGCCGAAAACATGAATAAATATCTACATAAAGGTTCAAAAGTATATGTAGAGGGAACGTTATCAATTGAAAAATATACCAATAACGAAGGTGAAAACAAAACCGCTACTAAAGTAATAGTTCAAAAAGTTATTTTTTTAGATAGTAAAGATAAATAAAATAAAGGCCCCTATTAAATTAGGGGCTTATACAAGAAAGAGTTTATAAATGAAAAAAATAAATTTAAATTAAACGCAAAAGATATCTTTTTAACTTACTCAAAATGTCCTTTAGGTAAAGATAAAATTCATAATTATATAAAAGAAATAATGATATCTAAAAAACAAGAAATTTCATATATCATTTCTAATACTGAAAACCATCAAGACCATAAAGAAATACATACTCATGTTCTTTTTCAATTAACAAAAACTATTGAAATTAAAAGTCAAAGATATTTTAATATAGATGGTTTTCATCCTAGAATTGAAACTGCTCTTAATATAGAAAAATCAATTTCTTATATAAAAAAAGATGGCGACTTCATTGAAGAAGGCACCCCTAGACATAAAAAATATGTTCGTCAAAATCAAAAAGAAGAACGTAAACAATTAATCTATGATGAAATAGACAGATTAATAGGAAAATATTATCATGATGATAAATTAACTTTAAATCAAGTTAAAAAATCTCTTAATGATTTTATTAAAATTCTAGACCGTGATTTTTATTACGAAAAAATAGATTTTGTAGAACAAGTTTTAAATAAAAAATTCACTAAAAAAAAGAAGAGTTAGAAGATGAAGAAGAATTTTTCAAACCTGATTATTCTTTCGATTCATTCAAATCTAACTCTAAAACTAATGAGATAATTGATGCCATTAACCAACAATTATCAGAGTGCAATCATTAGGCAAACAACGTCCTAAATCCATTGTGATTGAAGAGTTTTAGTAAACTCGGTAAAACCGAGTTTATATTAAGCTACTTAACTCACAAAAACCTTCACTATAATTATACCAGAGGAGACTTTGATTTTAGTAAATAAAGTCATAAAAACGCTTATAAAATCAATATTTTTGATGATATAAGTATTCCTCAAATTAGAAAAAGAAGGTTTATTTAAACAGATTATAGGATGTAAAAAAGGATTTAAATATAACGTCAAATATGATACTAAAAGAACTATAGCTGGTAAGAAGTTAAGTATCTTTTTAGTTAACCCTGATATTTGATTTGAAAATTATTGTGAATGGTCTCGTGATAACGGTCATAAGTTTCATCAATATCTAGAAGATAATTGACGTTCCTGAAAAATTATATTAAAATAAATTAATGATTAAAAATAAATAAAATAGTAAGGAGAAAAAATGATTGGTTTGGAAATAGTTTTGGGTTTTTTGACAATTGCATGTTTATATATTTTAATAATGCATAAATAATTTTAATTTTGAAATTAGAGAAAAAAGGTATTTTGAATATGTATTTAATTTTAAAAAAAATAAAATTTAGTTCTAAATTATATTTAATTATATTTATTTTTATTTATTTATTATTAAATTTTCATCAAAAAAATTTAGTTTTTGCTCAAGAAAAAATAGATTTAATTGAAAAAAAATTAATAATTCTGAAATGATTGATATTAAAATTTTAGACAAATATTCAGAAACAGAAAATGAAATGAAAGAAATAATAATAATCATTTAAAAAAGTTAAACACAGAATAAGAAGAATACAATAAATAACACAACAAAATATAAAAAAACTAATATATATTAAATAAAATGAAAAAAATTATTAATATTTTAGAAAACAATAATAAAAATTTAGAAGCTGAAAATAAAAAATTAAGAGAAGAAATTTACTTATTCAATAATTTAAAATAAAGTAAAAATAAAGTCCCCTAATTTAATAGGGTCTTTAAAAATATAAAAATCTTATTTCACGGAATGTTAATTTTAATCAATCTATTATTTTTTTAATCCCCATTAAATGCATTATTTTATACTATATGATATTTCAAATTAGATATTAATTATAATTAATCACATGAACGAGCAGAGCGAACTAGGCGGTCAGCCGAAGACCATTACAATTAATCTATTACACCCCTCCTATAAAGTCCCCTCTGGGGATTTAGGGGTTTTTTTATATAAAAAAAAAGAAAAGGATTTATAAATATGATTAAAATTAATTCAAAAATTATTAAAACTATTTTTTTGTTTATTTTAATAATTAATTATTATTTATTTTCTATAGATTTATTCGCTACGAAACACAATAATAATAAAAAAAGAAAAGAAATAATGTATGAAAATATAGAAGATAAAAAAATGTTACCTTACAAACTTCATCAACAAATAGAAGAAGAATTAGAAATGAAACTTCAAGAAAAATTAAAAGAATCAAAAAAAAATGAAGATGAAAATAAATCTAATTCTAAAATTCAACAAAAAAATAATAAAAAAATCAAAAATATTTGATTTTTTAAAAGGAACAAAAGATATTAAATGTCATCCGAAACACCACATGGAGTTAAAATCGAACTGCCTAAAAAATTAGTTAAAACTTTTAAGTATAACGATTATATAAAGGATTAATATAATCATCAAAATGTAAAAATCTCATACGCTTATCTAAATTATTAAAATATAAAACATTTATTTAACAATAAACATGTCTTATTATAAGATTTACTATTAAAATGATTTTTAAACAATTTTTTTGAATAAAAAAATAGTTATATAAATAAAAGATAATTTACCTTTATTTTTGATATATTTTAATAAATATTTTTTCTTTTTTTGAAAAACAATTGATTCTTTGCTAACCTCTCCAAAACAAGTTTTAAAAAAAGTTTTTTTATTATTTTCCTTTAAAATATCATTTTTTAATAATTCAAATAATGTATTTGTATTTGAAAAATCTAAAATATTTTTTAAATAAATAGAAGTTAAATGATATTTTGGTTTAGGAGTTTGTGTGTTTTTATCATGTATTCGTTAAATGGTTTGTTCAAAAATATGGTTGGATTATTTTTTTAGTGATGGCAACACATAAAGATTGTTGAAATGAAAATTAGTTAATTGATTCATTTAAAGAGCCTTTTTCGGGTTTTAAATTTAATTTTTTTGGTACGCCATTTAATGGTTTCGTCTTTTTTAATAAGTTTTGATTTTACCATTTCTATAATGGATATATCAATTGCCATTTTGCCATTTTTTATTTCTCTATTTTTTTGATAATGTATTGTTGATTAAATTTAGTATCTTTATCATTCATATTGTTTAATATAATTTTAGTTCCTAAGTTTTGGTTTTTCAAAAATTCATAATATCCCTTTTCTACTTGTTGAAATTAAAGATGATTTTTTGCAATACAACACTAAATTAGAGATTTTAAGTGAACAAGAAGTTCAATCCCATCTAATTGATGATTCTTTTGGTTTTTATTTTGCGTTCCAAACCCAATTGCGGATTAATTTTTAGATAAATAGTTATATCAGGTTTTGATGTTTTTTTACTTAATTTTTTAAAAAATTGGTATTTTTTTGTCAATTTTTGAAGGATATACGAGATATGCGAAATTAGAGCCTAACCACATCTATCTACAAAAATGATTTTGTTTGTTTTTTAAGTGGGGTTTGATGAGTTCTTCTTGTTTTTGAATCATGTTGGCAAAACTTAAAAAATATCTAATTACATTATGTAAAGTATTGTGGGTTAAAAACGTTTCACGTATAGAATTTCCGTTTGTAGAACTTCCTAATCCGCGAATAACCATATCACTTCATTACCTTGTTTTTATAATTCTTTTTGAACGTTTTTTTTATTAGACTTGTTTTTTCCACTATCTCCGAGTTCTTCGAAGATAATTAATTTCATATTTTTTTCCTTTCGAGAAAATTGGATATAAAAAAGACCTCAAATTTGAAGGTCTTAGTTGTATTTTAATTTGCTTAATTTTTTTAAATAAGTTGTTTGTGATAATTCTTGTTTTGCTTTGTGTATCAATTCTAAATATTTTTTACCATCTGCAATCATTTTATTAACGAAGTTATTTCTATTTCTTTAAATTTTTCTTCATTATCATCAAATTCTTCAATAGAATTATCAATATTTTTACGTTTCATTAATTTTGAATTAATGGGATTATATTCCATCAAAACGCCATCTGATAAAGTTTTTTTAATCATTTTCCCATGTGAACCATACTCTTCAATATTGTTATATTTATCAGTTTTTTTCAGTAACATACCATTATTTTTATCATATTCAAAAATATTATTATCATTATCAATTTTTTTAACTAATTTATTAGTAAATAAATTATAATATTCTTTTTCTCCATTTTCTCTTATAAACTCATAAGGAACACTTTTTAAATATTCGTTTTCTTTTTTAAGTTTTTTATTTTCATTATATAAAACATTGTTTAACTCTCTTGCTTTTGCTTTAATATCTACTTCTTGTAATTTACGCCTTTCTTCGGTTTCTAAATGATATTTATAAACAAGCCTACCACCTATCCCAAACACAAAAAAAATTAATGTTCCAGTAGTAATTAAAAAAGGAATTATTTTATAATGTTTATTGCCTATTCTAAAACTTGACATTTTTAAACCTCTTTTCTATTAATAAAAATAATTAAATCATTTTTTTAGCATTTTCAAATACCCATAAATATAGGAAATTAATAAAAAATGATAAAATGAAACTCAATATTATTATAACCTTTTTAAACAAAAATAAAAAGAATTTTAAAACAATTAAAAATATTATCTAATATTCTTAAAACAATTTTAAACAACAAATCGCTTATTTTAACGAAAGTGAGGTGTTCCAAAAGTGTCTAAACTTTTGGAACACCTCATTCCGACCAAGGAACAGTTTATCAATCACTAAAAATTCAACAAACTTTAACGAAAAAAGTTTTTTTTAATCAGTATATCAAGAAAAGCTAATCCAAGCAATAACGACGTAATTGAGAATTTTTTTGGCCAAATTAAAACTATCTTACAACATCAACATCATTTTTTATTTCCAAAATCTCCTAACAAAAATGAAAAAATCAATCAATTATTTCCTTAAATTTTGTAACAATCAATGGATTTTAGCTAAATTAAATTATTCATCACCTTCTCAATATTGTCAAAATTTTAGATAATATTTTTTTTATTTCAAATTTTCAACCTTGAATATTGTAGGCGATTAAAGAACCATTAAAAAAAAAATACCAACTTTTAAGTTGGTTTCCTTATTGTTTCTAAATACTAAAAAATATTTTTCTTATTAAATAATAAAAAAGGAGATTAAAATGGCGAGAAATTACAGACGTTCTTATTTCAGTAAAAAATCTTTTAGAAGAAATAAATTAACTTTAGGCAGTTTTTTTACATATTGGATTTTACCTACATTAGGCATTGTTATTCCTTTGATTGTTTATTTTGCTTCAAAAGGTTATTTATCAATAGCTAAATAATAAAAAGGAGGATAAAAAATGACTTTAAGACAAATATTAATTTTAATTGCTCTTGGTTGTATTTTTATATTTGCAGCTTATAAACTTGGTTTTATTGTTCCTGATGCAACTAAAATTACATGGATTAAATAATGAGTGTTTTTTTAAAAAAACACTCATTAAGGGATAATATATGAATAAATTAAGTTAAAATTAAGGATTTTTTTAAAATGGATAAGCAACAAAAAATAAAAAAAGAATTTTACGAACATTGTCAATGTTGCGGAAGTGATTTGGGAATGAATATAAATGATATTGATTTGAATTTATTTGGTGTAATAATGACTTTAATGATTTTAATTAGTTTTGGAATTTTTGTATTATTTGGGTTTTTTGAGTTTATTTTCTTTTTTTCAAATTAATCATGAAATTTTTACAACTCTCATTTATATTTTTGTTATTGGTATTCTTTCATTTTGTTTAATAGCTCATTTTATGCCTAAATTGCTTTTTGAAAAATTAGATTATGAAAAGGTTGAAAAAGAATAAAGGAAAATTAGATGAAAAAATATAATCTATTTGATAATTTTATTTGTTTATTGATTGGTTCAATTATTGGTATATTTTTATATATTAATTTTTTTACCAAAAATAATAAAGAATTAGAAACAATTCAAAAAGATAATAAAATGGTTGAAATAATAAAGAAATTAAAAAAGTAATAATTTTATAGAAAGGAATAATTGATGGATATACAACAAACAATTATTAATATTGTTGAATCTAAAGTATTTATTTCTTTTACTTCTTTTATTTTTGGTATTTTTATTTATTGGTTTTATTTATATATCAAAGAATTAAAAAGTAAATATGATTTTAGTGATGAATTACGAGATATAGTAAACCATTATCTTAAAAAAGGTAAAATTAGTATTAGTGAATATGGCGCCTTAATTAGATTAATGGCACATATGGGGAATTATTTAGGTATATATAGAAAACATGTTGAAACAATGATTAAAGAATTTGGAGAACATGGAGGTCTTAATTTTTCTGAGGGTATTTTTGATGAAAAAGATAATAATCAAGAAAATAAAGAAAATAATAATAATTTAGATGAAATTTTAAAAGAGAATTTAAAATTAAAAAATCAATTAAATAATATAAAAAATCCTTTAATTGCGGAATCTATTGATGATACTGGAAATGATTTTTAGTTTTAATTTTTTAAAATATTTAATTTCTTTTGATTTTAAAGATTTTTTTTATTTATTATATGATTTATTTTATAATATTTTTCTTACTAAATCATCTTTTTTATTTGGTTTTAATGTTGGTTGGAATATTAATTTTATTAATATTTATAATATTATAAAAACTATATTTATTTTTATATGGGAACAATTAACAACTTTAATTTATCCTTTAAAATTATTTAGTTCATTGTTTGATTTTTTAATGCAAATATTAAAAATTTTTATTGATGTTTTTGGTAGTATTATAGGTTATATTAAAAGTTCTATAACAAGTCTTACCGGTCAAAAATTAATGGACCCCAGTGAAAGTACGTGGGAAAAATTAAAAGAAATAGCAAAGATGATTTTTACCGTTACTGTTGGTGGCTCTGTTATTTATTTTTTTAAAGAAGTTAATAGTTTTCTTTTAAACTCTTTCATTAAAATAGGTGATTTGTTGTTTAAAATTATTTTAAGAATATTAGACATTATTTCAATTGTTTTAAAATTCTTTTTATTTTTGTTTAAAAAGGTTATAATAATATTGAGTTTCATTTTATCATTTTTTATTAATTTCCTATATTTATGGGTATTTGAAAATGCTAAAAAAACGCTTTAATTATTTTTGATAATAGAAAAGAGGTTTAAAAATGTCAAGTTTTAGAATAGGCAATAAACATTATAAAATAATTCCTTTTTTAATTACTACTGGAACATTATTTTTTTTTTGTTTGGGATAGGTGGGAGGCTTGTTTATAAATATCATTTAGAAACCGAAGAAAGGCGTAAATTACAAGAAGTAGATATTAAAGCAAAAGCAAGAGAGTTAAACAATGTTTTATATAATGAAAATAAAAAACTAAAAAAGGAAAACGAATATTTAAAAAGTGTTCCTTATGAGTTTATAAGAGAAAATGGAGAAAAAGAATATTATAATTTATTTACTAATAAATTAGTTAAAAAAATTGATAATGATAATAATATTTTTGAATATGATAAAAATAATGGTATGTTACTGAAAAAAACTGATAAATATAACAATATTGAAGAGTATGGTTCACATGGGAAAATGATTAAAAAAACTTTATCAGATGGCGTTTTGATGGAATATAATCCCATTAATTCAAAATTAATGAAACGTAAAAATATTGATAATTCTATTGAAGAATTTGATGATAATGAAGAAAAATTTAAAGAAATAGATAAAAATGGTAAAGTTAAATATTACAAAACTAAAATTTATCAAACAGTTTTAGATTTTAAAAAATTATTTATTAATGATAAAGATTTAGAAAAAACTTTCTTAAAATCCGGTATTTTTAATTTAGAAGATTTAAAAACTGCTGGATATACTTTAGAAGATTTAATATTTTTTGGATATAGCTTTCAAGATTTAAAATATCCTCCAAAACTACAAATTTTATCCGACGGAACTATGTTAAGAATTTCAGAATTTAATCAATACACAAGAAAACCAATAAAAGAAACAATTTACAACAACCCAGACAGAACTATTTATCAAATTACAGAATATAATCAAGACACAGGTGAAAGGCATAAAGCCACTGAATACTATAAAAATGGAGAAAAATCAACTGTTTTTGATTACCACAAAGACACAGGAAAATTAACCAAAGAAACAATTTACAACCCAGACAGAACTATTAAAGAAACTAAAAATTATAATTATTAACCATAAATAAGCAAAGAAAATAAATATAAAAGTATTCAAAGACGAGCATAGCGAACTAGGCGGCCAGCCGAAGTATACTAAGATTAATCTATTGCCCCCCCATCTTATAAAGCCCCCTTTGGGGTGTTGGGGGTCTTTTGAATATAATGAATTATTTTCAAAAACTCCTTTGCCGTGAACTATCAGTAAAGGAGTAGTTTTGTTTTTAAGGAGAACAAACAATTCTACATTTAAATGATTTAACTATGAATAAAGAAGGTATTAGTTTATCCTTTCATCACGCTCTTAAAACATTTAATGCAATTAAAAGAGGCACTTTGAATAAAAAACAAATTAAAATTTTTGAGAATAATTTATTTTTTGTTAAGATTAATGATTTCGGGCAAGGTTGTTTTTTTAGAAACTTTAAAAACTTATCAATTTATTTGTTTAATGATTACCGAAGATAAATTTTAATTATCATCAATTGATATTGAAAGCAAAGTTAAAGATATTATAAGAAATATTCGTCAAAGCAAAAATAATGCTCGTTATAAAGCCATTTATAATTTTGCTTTCTGAAAAAAGAAATTAGTTGGTTAAAACTTACTTTGGCTCATAATAATAATAATGGGCACTATTTCTAATGATGTTAAAGATTTAAATAAATCTAAACAGTTGATTATTAAATTTATGTCAAAATTACGTTATGAATATAAAAAATGTTTAAATAAACAAAAATTAAAGAAACATATTGTTAATAAATATTTAACTAAATTTAAATATTTTATCGCTTCTTGATTACAATTTAAAGGTGTTTGGTATTTTCATATTATGTTTAATATTGATTTATTAAGTGTATTTTTGGACACGCTAATAAAATGATGTGTCAACGAAAAGTAATAATCAATAATTCAGAATTTTTAGAATAATCAGAATATTATGCTAAAAATAAAGCTAAATATAATTCTAGTAATGGTTGGTTTAAAAAAGAAAATAAAAATTTAATTATACCTAATTTTTTAAAATTATGGTCTGATATTGTACTTGATAATTTACCTAATTTAAAATTATTAAATCCTCATTCTCAAAATTTACAGATATTTTATAAAGGTAAATTAGATAATATTAAAAAAATGAAATTAAGGAATGTAAACAATTAGCAACTATTATTAATAAAAATGTTGCTGAAATTATTTCCGAATATGTTAGTAAATATGATGCTGGTTTAAATGAGTTTGAAATTAAAAAACTATTGCATTAAAAAAAATTATTTAACTGAAAAAAATTGGTTTAATTTTCTTAAAGTTGTCAAAAATTACCTATTACTAAAAATATCAAATATTTTCCATTTGATCTTCATTATAATGATTATAAAATAACTGGGTTTTATTTATCAAATATTTTAAAATTTGGTAAAAAGCATATTTTGTATGATTTATTAAGAAATAACATTTTAAGAACAATTAATAAAAAAAGCAGTAAAAGTTCAAGGGATTTTTATAGGCGATTACTGAGTTTTTTCAAAATATTGTTTCTTTTAAAAAAAATCTTTAACCTTTTTAAACAAAAATAAAAAGAACTTTTTAAAAAAATTGAAATAATATCTAATATTCTTAAAACAATTTTAAACAACAAATCACCTATTTTAATGAAAGAGTTTAAAAGAAAATTATTAATTTCTTTCAAAAAATAAATAACAGAGCCACCAACAGCAACATTAAAAATCATCTTTGCTATTTCTTTTATTTTTCCCCACATACTTTGACTAGGATCCATTAATTTTTGACCAGTAAGACTTGTTATAGAACTTTTAATATAATCCTATAATAGGATAAAAAACATCAATAAAAATTTTTAATATTTGCATTAAAAAATTAAACAATGAAATAAATAATTTTAAAGGATAAATTAAAGTTGTTAATTGTTCCCATATAAAAATAAATATAGTTTTTATAATAAATAAAAAAAATCTTTAAAATCAAAAGAAATTAAATATTTTAAAAAATTAAAACTAAAAATCATTTTCAGTATCATCAATAGATTCCACAATTAAAGGATTTTTTATATTATTTAATTGATTTTTTAATTTTAAATTCTTCTTTTAAAATTTCATCTAAATTATTATTATTTTCTTTATTTTCTTTAATCACCTATAATATTCCAGGTAAAGATTTTCCTGATGATAAAAATATAACTCCTGAAGCATTAGGTTTTGATAAAAATCAAAATAAATATATGCTTGAATATAATATAAATAAAGGTAAATTATCAGTTTTAAAACCTTTAAATAATTTTATTTAGAAAAGCAAAAAACTTTTATTTGTTTTAACCAATATATTAATCCTTATTTATTTTATTTTTAAATTAAATCTTTTTTAACTTTTACCCTTTTTTTATAAGGTTTTTTGTAGATTTTTTTTTTATGTTTTATAAATTTAAAAATATGTTATAATAAAAAATATATATTTATAAGAAAAAAAGCACTATTAAATTAAAATAACTTTTAAAATAGGAATTTCTTCTTTTGGCAATTTAATGATTCCTGTTTCAGTTAAAACGATCTAACTGATAATAAAAAAAGAAGCATCCCTAAAATAATAAAAAACTATTTGCGGAACCAAGTTCTTACAGATTTAACTGCGCTTTTACCTTTTTGGAGACACTTTTTATTTTTAAAAAAGAACAAAATAACAATAAAGACCAACTTTTAAGTTGGTCTTTATTGTTATCATAAATATTTAGTTTTTGTAAATTTCGTTTTTATTTTAGTAAAAATAATAATTCTAATTTTAAAAAAGCTAGTTGTTATTTTGTGTTTGCAAAATTTTGAAAAATAAAATACAATATCAAAAGAACAAACAATAAAATAAATATTACAAAGAAAAAAAATAAAAAACTATTGGTTTCGTTAGAATTATTATTTTGAGAACTATCCGAAGGATTTTGAGCATTTTGATCTTTTAAATAAGCAAATTTAGCTATTATTTCATCCATATTATTTTGTCTTTCTTTTAATTTTATACCTCCTCCAAATTTATCCAACCCTAATTGTAATTTTGCTTCTAAAAGAGGTAGTTCTTTTAGAATTTTTATATTCTGGTTATAAGTTAATATTTTATTAAAAGGGCCAAAAAATTGTTTTTTGTATGTTTCAAAATTATTAAATTTGTCTACAATATTATTATATTCTAACATCGTTTGACTAAATTTTAATGTTTCGTTTTTTAATATTTCTAAAGCTGCTAAAATACTAATTATATCTTTATTTACTTTTGATATTAGTTCATATATTTGATTTAAATAATCAATTACTTCTTTTGATTCTGTTGCTAGATCTTCATTAATTGTTTCTAAAATAGTTGTAAAAATGGGATCTTTTAAACATTTTTCAATTTCTGTTTGATTATTAACTGCTAATTGTTTAATTTCAATTTTAATTTCTTTAATTATCGCGATAGAAACAAAACGCCTTAATTATTAACTAATAATTAGGTTTTTTTGAGCCTCGCACAACACCGCACAAGCAAGTTTCCAAGCATACAGCGTTTATATATTAAAATATATTTCCTCTTTCGCCTTGTATTTGGTTTTCCCAAATTCCTTGGTAAGTCAGTTCACTTTTACATTCCAGCTAAGCTTTGAATTTCTTACGACTACTACGATTCTGCTTTTTCCTTGAGCCTAAACACCAAAGTTTATTTTAGATGCTTTTATACTTTTAGCAAATGACTTTTAGGAAGATAGAAGTTACTCTAATTTCTTACCTTAATAGTTTTAGGTGAGATAACCACAATTAATATGCAAAAATAATTTATGTTGTAGGTGGTAGGTTTTAGGTTTAGCGATTTTGCTTGCCACTTAAAATAATAAGTGTTAGTAAATTTTATATACGCAAAAAATATATAAACTGCCCTAAAATATAAGGAATTAACTGTTTTACCTTATAGCTACTGCCCGTTTTTTTCTCTTAGGCTTATTGCAAAGCTTTTCCATGACTATTTTCAACTTGCAAATCAAAACAATAAACAGTTTCTCGTTTTTTTGCTTTTATTTTCTGCTATAATCTATCTTGCTTTCACAAGATAAACCAAAAATATGTTGTACTGCATTACTAATTGCATTTGTAATTGGTTAATTTACTAAGAAATTAGGCATCTTTCTCGCCCTTTTGCAATAAATCTTGACATTGCATTTTTATTTCTTCTGTTTGATTCTCTTTGGTTTCTGTTAGAGTTATCACGTTTTCAATATCATCATCTTGGTCAGCAAAAATTAAATAATTGTGATTTAAAAATAGTAAAATGGCCCAAAAGCCAGCAAATATTAATAATTTTACTTTATCTTTTTGGAGTTTTACCATAATTTATATATAACCTGCTTTCTTTATATGATTTTATTTACAACTTAAAATTGAAATAAAATTTAAAAAATTAAAAAGGCAAATACAAAAATAGAAAATAAAAAATTTTTTTAAAATCATCTTTGTATAAACATCAAAAAATTTATTTATTTTCATTATAATTATAACATAAATTAAAGTTAAAAGTGTAGTATTATAATAAAATCACTGCATTTTATTCAATTTTAACAAACTAAATCCGATTAAAAATTACTTAAATTTTTAAAAATAATTAATGCAGGTTCTTTTAATTTTTTTTTTTTTTAGGTAAAAAAAATTAAATTATGATATAATAAAATTACAGGATGATAGTTATTTGAAGTTTATATATTTTAATTAGGGGGTTTTATAATTGTTAAAAAAATCAATTAAAAACAATTATTTAATTTTCTTGATAGTAATTACATTTGTGTTTGTTTCGTGTTTCTTATCAGCATTTATTCCAAGTTCTTTTGCAGATGAAAAAAAATGTCCAAAAGAAAAAACTGCTACTTTATCTGAATCATCAAAACTACAAGAAAAGAAATTAAGTGATGTATCAGATCCTTTAAAAGTTTTAGAAAATATAACAAGTTCTTTAACAACTAAAACTAATTTAGCTACTTCTAAAATTGTTTATGATATGAGAGCACATTTAAAAACTAAATATAAAGAAAGTAGCAAATATATTAATTTATTTGTGGACACACTTCGCGATTATATTTTAGTTGTTGAAGATTGGGAAGATGTACAAGTTACTAATTTCAAAAAAGAAACATTTGATATCGATAGTTTTAAAGATATTGTAAAAACTCAATTGAAATTTATTTTTGAACAAAGTCATACATCAATACAAGACAGTTTAGATTCAAGTTGCTCTTTTTTATGGGATGAAATGGAAGTTTTTTCTCAAAATGCAATAATAAGTACAGTTAATGCACTTTGGCCATAAATAACATAAAAATATTAAAATTATAAATTAAATCATTTGAAAACAACCATCTACGGAATTTCCGTAAATGGTTGTTATTTTATCCCATTTAATTTCAAAAAATTATCAAAAAACAAATAATTATTTAAAAAACATCATTACCAAACAAAAAATATGTTTTAAATAAACTTCAATTTCAGAATATTTTAAATTGCCGATATAGATTTCTTTACTAAAACAACTGTGTAAAACGGAATCAATTTTATGAAAGTTATTAGTAGCCCCCATTAAGATAATCTTTTTATTGCTACTATTAAAACCATCTAATTTATCTAATAAAGTATTAATCACATTGACTCCTCCTAAAGAAATACCAATGTCAACTCTATTGTAGTCAAGCTCAATTCGCTTATTTCTTAGTTTATTTCTATGATACTAATTATCATGTGTTTCGTATTTATCAAGACAATAACTTCATTAATCAAATTATTACAGATAGTAAAAAATATTTAGAATTGCTACATAATGCCAAACAAGAATTATTTTAAACAACTTATTTAAAAAAATTAAGCAAAAAAAATACAACTAAGATATTCAAATCGAAGGTCTTTTTTTTATGGAAAAATTGAGAATAAAAAGATCATAAAATGAAATTATTTATCTTCGAAGAACTCGACGGCAGTCGAAAAACAAGTCTAATAAAAAACATTCAACAAGAATTGAAAAACAAGGTAATGAAGTGATGGTTATTCGCGGATTAGTTAGTTCTATAATTGGGAATTCTATAAGCGAAACATTTTTAAACCACAATAATTTGCATAATTTAATTAGATATTTTTTTAAGTTTTGCCAACATTATACAAACCCAAGAAGAATGTTCTACAGATATAGGCTTTTCTTGGGTTTAATTTAAATTTAACAATTTTATGGAATCAAACTACTTTTTCATTAGTAGTGATTGCTTCGATTAAAGTCTTTTCGAATATGTGATAAAATTCTTCTGTTTTATTTGCGAAAGTTTTTTTAACTAAAGCGTTTTTTTAATTAATTCTTTTTTTGTCATAATAATTTAACTCCTTTGTTTATTTGTTTTTTGAAAAAAAGTTTCATATACATTTTAATGATGCGAAACGATGGTTAAAATTTTAATCCTAATTATTGATTTTTGTTGGTGAGATGATGGTTGGTTTTTTGTTTTTATTTTCATATGATATTACATTAAACATGTTTTTTTGGGGAGTGATGTTGGATGTTGATTAATTCGTTTAAATTAATGATTTGAGTTTTTTGTGTGAGGTGTTCCAAAAGTGTTTAAACTTTTGGAACACCTCAATTCTTGCTGTCGGATTAAATAATTTTTTTCAAAATTCGGAAGAATTTAAATAAATATATATATATATATATATATATATTCACTGAACTTCTGATGAACGAAGGATATGCAGATATTTGTATGCCCATTCATCATAAAAAAAGTCTTTATATTGAATGCAAGATATGGACAAACGCTTCAATAATTATTGAAGCGTTTTATCAACTTATCACTTATACTTCTCATCGGACAAGTGATGATGAGCTTGCAATAATTATTTTTCGTAACAAATATCTCATAAAACAATTAAATAAAAAAACCGAAAAAGAGTATAAGGAAGCACTTGTTGAAGCAAGAAATGATAATGTTTTAAGAATTCGCGATAATATAAATGAATGGTTTTCACAACAAAAAAGTTCTAAAGTTATTTTAATGAAAAAAATAATTATGAATGGGAATTTGAAATTATTAATAAAAAAATAGAAAAACAAGTTAAAGCAACTTTATTTATGTGTCATTGTCCTGTTCAAAATTATTTTCAATGTAAAGATTGCAAACAAATGTTTGAATTAAAAAAACCAAAAAGAGAAGTTTGTTTAATTCGTCATGATAAAAAAAATAAAATAATTAAATAAAAAAACAATTAAGACCTTCAAAACGAAGATCTTTTTTTATTACCAATTGTAAGCCACTTCCTAGAGTGGCTATTTTAGTTTATAAAAAACAATAATACAATAAATTAAGGAGTTCATCAAAGAATTTTCAAGAAAAAATAAAAAATATTCAAATCAACTTCCCTATGTCAGTTTTATTAAAAAAATTAAATATAATAACACCAAAATTCAATCCCAAATATCGTTTTCCTTGTCCCATTCATCAAGGACAAAACTCAACTTGTTGCCATTTAACTTCAGATAATAAAATTCATTGTTGAAAATGTTGTAAAGATTACGATATTATTGATGTTTATATGGAAATAAGAGGAATTAAAACCTTCAATAACGCTCTTTAAAAAATCAATAACTTTATGAAAACTCAAGAATTTAAAAACTTAATCCAACAACAAACTTCAACCCCTAATATTTCTTACGAACCTTTTAAATATCAATTCCACCACAATAAAATCAACAACCCAATTGATGAAAAAGAAATTAACACTACAAAAACACAATTATTTAAAGAAATATCGCCTTTATTCAACCAAATTAGAGATTATTATCATTATTTTATTAACCACTAACCGAAATAATGAATCTCACCTAGGATTAGAATATTTAACCCAAAAAAAGAAAATTAACTATAGAAACTATTAAAGAATTTAAACTAGGTTATGCCCCATTATCTGATAAACCTTTATCCTTTCGTCTATTAAATTATTGTAAAAAGCAAAATATCGATACAATAAAATTAATTGAATATGGTTTTATTAAAGATAAAACCAATCAACAAAATAAAACATATTATCACGATACTTTTCATGGTTCCATCATTATCCCCATTGAAAATGGATATAATAAAACATTTCATTTTTATCAAAATAACTTTCGCGAAGTTTCTTATTTCCAACCTAAATATAAATCCCTCAATAATTTTAGTCAAACACCTACTTTTCATTTCAGTTATAGTTTTTTTGAAGCGTTACCTTATATTAAACAAATGAAAACCATTATTATTCATGAAGGTTTTTTCGATGTCATTAGTTGTTGGTAAAACAATATTAAAAACGTTGTCGGTCTCATTTGTGTCACTCAACTACTTTCTAAATCACAAATAGAAATTCTAAAAAAAGAAAATATCAAAGTAATTATTGTCTTAGATAATGATGAAACAGGTCAAAAACGAAGTGAAGCCTTAGGAGAACAACTTAAAGAAGAAAATATTATTTACGAAATTAGACGTATTTTACCACCTTATGATAAAACTTATAAAGATGTTGATGATTTATTGCGACAATTCGGAAAAGAAGCATATCAAAAATGTTTTTTAGACCCATACATTACTTATGAAGAGACCAAAAATAAAATCATAGTCGATTTAGCCATTTATTTTTTCGGAAAAGACAAATTAGAAATAATTGATTAAAATTATTGCTTTTTTAACCAATATATTAAACCTTTACATGTATAATAACATTAACATACCCCCCCAACACGCGCATATACCCCTAAATTTTGCGATTTTATTTTTCGCAAATTCGGGGATTTTTATTTTTATAACAAAAAACCAAATAAAAGGAGAAGAAATGAAAAACGAAACAAGTCAAGGAATCATTAGGGGCGGTTGGGAAACAAAATCAACCCCTAACGACTTAGTTCAAATCAAAAACTTTTTACAAACATTAAAAGGAGAATTATTAAATATTACAATTGTTTCTCATTCTAAAAAGAAAAATTCCTACCAACAAGCCAATTATCGCCCTAAAAACCAAACTCTATTTGTAGACCCTCAAATCTTAGATGAAATGAAAAGTATAGAATAGAAATAATCAAAAATCACTCTTCCGAAAATGATAATAATAATCAAACCCTAACCAGCCCCATATCACCCCCAAAACACCAAAATAATATCCTTAAAACACATTTCCCTATCTTCCAAATTAATTATCTTAACGAACAAAAAGATTATATTAAAGAATTAATAAGTAAGATAACCATAGACAAACTAGAAACTTTAAAATTATATAAATTAGATGCTAAAAAAGTAGATAAATATAACAATCCTATAAAAACAAATTATAAAAAAAGGATTAAATGTTATTTATTATCAATCGGAAGATTTAAAACACATCAAATTATTTTTAACCAAAAATAAACAGGGCTATCGGGTTAAAAAAATACATCCTATGTATAAATATATATCCAAAATCAAATAAAAACACTTCACTAACAGTTTTATAACGCTTTCAATATTTAAAATTCTTTGACAAAACAAAACATTTTTAAGGAGTGATATTTTATATATTATATCGATAATGATAATGATAATGATATTCGATATTTGATATTATCGTTGTATCTTTTATCTATCATTATTATTTTTCGATATATAAATAACTCCCTATTTTTTCTTTCCATTATTAAAAAGAGTTGTTTAAAATTATCCAAACATAATCCCCTAACTCGTTGAAGCGCTAATGACAATTATAAGTACACATAAATAAAAAAAGAAGAAAACTAAAAATCCCCCAGTTGCGCGCGACCCCCTTTTTTAAATAAATATAATCATTCAGAGTTATAATGGTTATTTATATGATATAAAAAAAGAAACAATATTTAAATCATGAAAAAAATAGCTAAAATAATAGAAAAAGAGAAACAAAAAAATAAATTATTACAAACTCTAATGAAAAAAACCAAAAAACTAATAAAAAAACTGTTTTTTTTTTTTTTTGAATTAGTTAAACAATTTAATCAAAAACTAAATTTAAAAATCATTTTAAAAATTATCAAAACCAAAAGAAGCACTTATTATTATTGGTTGAAAGTCGAAAATAAAATAAAAGCCAAAAAAGAAAAATACTTATTACAACAAAATCGCATTAAAGCTTTATGTTTACAAGAAAAATATTTTTGCGGTCATCGTAAAATCACTGATTTATACCAAAAAACTTTTAACGAAAACATTACCAAGAAAAAAATTTATACTATTATGAAAGAAAACGGTATTTTTTGTCTTTTAAGAATTAAAAAAAATAAATATTATTATAAAAATAATTTTAAAACTAAATATTTCAAAACTCCCCAAGGATTTTTATATTTTTCTTGTATTATTGATTCTTTCAACAACCAAATTATCGCTTCCCACACTTCCAAACATCAAAATAAAGAATTAGTTTTAAACACCATCCAAAAATTACCTCTATTAAAAGAACCTTGTATTATTCACTCAGATCAAGGAACAGTTTACCAATCACAAAAAGTCCAACAAAATTTAACGAAAAAAGGTTTTTTTAATCATCATGCCGAGAAAAGCCACCCCTAGTGATAACGCTGTGCGCTGTTCCGTTTTTTTAGACAACTTTTGTCTTTAAAATTGTTCTTTAAGACTTAAAATTAAGTAGATAATTTCATATCTTTTCAAACTAAAGAAATATTTTTTTAAATTTCAAAAAGTTTCTAAAACTTTTAATAATTCTTTAGTTTCAAAAGATATTTTTTTGTCATATTTTACCCTTACACTATATATTTAAGTAAAAAAAGTTAAAAAAGTGGTAAGAAAATGAAATTATAATTATTTTTTTACGTAATTATGTTATTTTGATTAAAAAAATGCGCAAAAAGTAACCTTTTTCAAGGTTGAAAATTTGAAATAAAAAATTATTATCTAAAATTTTGACAATATTGAGAAGGTGATGAATAATTTAATTTAGCTAAAATCCATTGATTGTTCCAAAATTTAGGGAAATAATTGATTATTTTTTTAACTTTTTCAGGTGATTTTTGAAATAAAAAAGGATGTTGATGTTGTAAGATAGTTTTCATTTGGCCGAAAAAGTTTTCAATTACAGCGTTATCACGTGGAGTAGCTTTTCTCGACATGCTGATTAAAAAACCTTTTTTAATTAGTGTTTGTTGGACTTTTTGTGATTGATAAACTGTGCCTTGGTCGGAATGAATGATACAAGGTTCTTTTAATAGAGGTAATTTTTGGATGGTGTTTAAAACTAATTCTTTATTTTGATGTTTGGAAGTGTGGGAAGCGATAATTTGGTTGTTGAAAGAATCAATAATACAAGAAAAATATAAAAATCCTTGGGGAGTTTTGAAATAAGTTATGTCGGTAAATAGTTTTTTCATGGGTTTAGTTGATATAAAGTCTTGATTAATTAAATTGTCTACCACTTTTAATTTAGCTTTTAAATTATTTTTATAATAATATTTATTTTTTTTAATTCTTAAACGACAAAAAATACCGTTTTCTTTCATAATAGTATAAATTTTTTTCTTGGTAATGTTTTCGTTAAAAGTTTTTTGGTATAAATCAGTGATTTTACGATGACCGCAAAAATATTTTTCTTGTAAACATAAAGCTTTGATGCGATTTTGTTGTAATAAGTATTTTTCTTTTTTGGCTTTTATTTTATTTTCGACTTTCAACCAATAATAATAAGTGCTTCTTTTGGTTTTGATAGTTTTTAAAATGGTTGTTAAATTTAGTTTTTGATTAAATTGTTTAACTAATTCAAAAACAGTTTTTTTATCAGTTTTTTGGTTTTTTTTCATTAGAGTTTGTAATAATTTATTTTTTTGTTTCTCTTTTTCTATTATTTTAGCTATTTTTTTCATGATTTAAATATTGTTTCCTTTTTTTATATCATATACATAACCATTATAACTCTGAATGATTATATTTATTTAAAAAAGGGGGTAGCGCGCAACTGGGGGATTTTTATTTTTCTTCTTCTTTTATTTATGTGTACTTATGATTGTTATTAGCGCTTCAGCGCGTTAGGGTATTGTGTTTGGATAATTTTTAACAACTCTTTTTAATAATGTAAAGGAAAAATAGGGAGTTATTTATATATCGAAAAATAATAATGATAGATAAAAGATACAACGATAATATCAAATATCGAGTATCATTATCATTATCGATATAATATATAAAATATCACTCCTTAAAAATGTTTGGTTTTGTCAAAGAATTTTAAATATTGAAAGTGTTATAAAACTGTTAGTGAAGTGTTATAAAACTGTTAGTGAAGTGTTATAAAACTGTTAGTGAAGTGTTATAAAACTGTTAGTTAAGTGTTTATTTGATTTTAGATATATATTTATACATGGGATGTATTTTTTTAACCCGATAGCCCTGTTTATTTTTGGTTAAAAATAATTTGATGTGTTTTAAATCTTCCGATTGATAATAAATAACATTTAATCCTTTTTTATAATTTGTTTTTATAGGATTGTTATATTTATCTACTTTTTTAGCATCTAATTTATATAATTTTAAAGTTTCTAGTTTGTCTATGGTTATCTTACTTATTAATTCTTTAATATAATCTTTTTGTTCGTTAAGATAATTAATTTGGAAGATAGGGAAATGTGTTTTAAGGGTATTATTTTGGTGTTTTGGGGGTGTTATTGGGTTGGTAAGGGTTAGATTATTATCGTTTTCGGAAGAGTGATTTTTGATTATTTCTATTCTATACTTTTTCATTTCATCTAAGATTTGAGGGTCTACAAATAGAGTTTGGTTTTTAGGGCGGTAGTTTGTTTGTTGATAGGAATTTTTCTTTTTAGAATGAGAAACAATTGTAATATTTAATAATTCTCCTTTTAATGTTTGTAAAAAGTTTTTGATTTGAACTAAGTCGTTGGGGGTTGATTTTGTTTCCCAACCGCCCTTAATGATTCCTTGATTTGTTTCTTTTTTCATATTTTTCTCCTTTTAGTTAGTTTTTTAGTTTTTTGTTATTTTTGATATAAAAAAAAGACCTTCAATTGAAGGTCAAGTTTGAATATTGAAATATTTTTTAGGTATATGTTGGATGGCATTTATTAATATTATGGATTCTTAGTCCCATAATTGGTTAGTTTAGTTACTTTACTCTTTTTATTTGTATTCCTCGATAAAATTAATTGTACCGTTGAAATTGTATAGGGTTTTTTTTACTATTTTCCCATTTTTATCGTATTCGTTAATCCAGTCAATTGTTTTTCCATCGTAGAAATAGTATGTTTCTTTATTTATGATGTTGTTTTTATATTCAGCAATATGACTAATTCCTTTGCCTCCTATGATTGGGTAATAGGTTGCTTTGACTCTTTGTCCTTGTTTATCGAATTCAATAATAGCAGAAATTGTTTTTCCATCAGGGATGAGGTAGGTTGATTTTGTTTTTTTACCATTTGAGTCATATTCACAGATAAATTTAATTTTTTTCCCATCTTTTTGATAATGAGTTGATTTGATTCTAATACTATTTAATGAGAATTCGGTGATGGAATTAATTGTACCGTTGAAATTGTATAGGGTTTTTTTTACTATTTTCCCGTTTTTATCGTATTCGTCAATCCAATCAATTGTTTTGCCATCTTTTAAATATGTTATTTTGGTTAAATTAATTTTCATTTTTTCAAATCTCCTTTTATTGATATAATTACATCTATTTGATAAGGATGGGATTTTGCAAGTATTAAAAGTTTTATTTTTAACTTCGATTGTTTTAATGTTGCCTAAAACATATCCTGATTCATCTTTGAAAATATTATTGTTTCTTTGAATTTCTAATCTTTTTGGAAATAATTCATTTATAGCTAAATATTGAAAAACAGTTTGATTAAAACCATAGAAAACAATTACAACTGATGAAAAAAAGAATGGTTTTAAATGGAGATAGTGGTTTATTTGTAAATTTATTTTTTTTATATTTTCATTAACTTTTATTTTTATAAATCTATTATAACACAAATCAACTTTGGTAATCAGTTTTTTTAATTAGTTTTTCAATTCTTGTATATTTTGTCTCCTTTCGATTTTATTTTGTAATTTTGTTAAATTATTTATTAATTTTGGACCTTAGTAATTGAATGTGCGTGATTCATATTACTAATTTTAATTTTAAAGGTTTTATAGGGGGAAAATTTTGAGTTTTGGCTTTAAGTTGTTATTTTATAATAAATAATTATGTAATTATTTCTACTTTGTCTTTTCCAAAAAAATAAATAGCTAAATCGACTATGATTTTATTTTTGGCCTCTTCATAAGTAATGTATGGGTCTAAAAAACATTTTTGATATGCTTCTTTTCCGAATTGTCGCAATAAATCATCAACATCTTTACAAGTTTTATCATAAGGTGGTAAAATGCGTCTAATTTCGTAAATAATATTTTCTTCTTTAAGTTGTTCTCCTAAGGCTTCACTTCGTTTTTGACCTGTTTCATCATTATCTAAGGCAATAATTACTTTGATATTTTCTTTTTTTAGAATTTCTATTTGTGATTTAGAAAGTAGTTGAGTGACACAAATGAGACCGACAACGTTTTTAATATTGTTTTGCCAACAACTAATGACATCGAAAAAACCTTCATGAATAATAATGGTTTTCATTTGTTTAATATAAGGTAACGCTTCAAAAAAACGATAACTGAAATGAAAAGTAGGTGTTTGACTAAAATTATTGAGGGATTTATATTTAGGTTGGAAATAAGAAACTTCGCGAAAGTTATTTTGATAAAAATGAAATGTTTTATTGTATCCATTTTCAATGGGGATAATGATGGAACCATGAAAAGTATCGTGATAATATGTTTTATTTTGTTGATTGGTTTTATCTTTAATAAAACCATATTCAATTAATTTTATTGTATCGATATTTTGCTTTTTACAATAATTTAATAGACGAAAGGATAAAGGCTTATCAGATAATGGGGCATAACCTAGTTTAAATTCTTTAATAGTTTCTATAGTTAATTTTCTTTTTTGGGTTAAATATTCTAATCCTAGGTGAGATTCATTATTTCGGTTAGTGGTTAATAAATAATGATAATAATCTCTAATTTGGTTGAATAAAGGTGATATTTCTTTAAATAATTGTGTTTTTGTAGCGTTAATTTCTTTTTCATCAATTGGGTTGTTGATTTTATTGTGGTGGTATTGATATTTAAAAGGTTCGTAAGAAATATTAGGCGTTGAAGTTTGTTGTTGGATTAAGTTTTTAAATTCTTGAGTTTTCATAAAGTTATTGATTTTTTCAAGAGCGTTATTGAAGGTTTTAATTCCTCTTATTTCCATATAAACATCAATAATATCGTAATCTTTACAACATTTCCAACAATGAATTTTATTATCTGAAGTTAAATGGCAACAAGTTGGGTTTTGTCCTTGATGAATGGGACAAGGAAAACGATATTTGGGATTGAATTTTGGTGGTATTATATTTAATTTTTTTAATAAAACTGACATAGGGAAGTTGATTTGAATATTTTTTATTTTTTCTTGAAAATTCATTTATTTTAACTCCTAGTTTTTTTGATTAATAATAAGTTTCTATTTTATAAGGTAAAACATAACCGATTTCTTGGAAGGTTTGAGTGGTCATTTCAAAGTGATAAATTAAGGTTTTTTTGGTACCACTTCTATTTTTTTTGATACATACTTCGATTATTTTTTGATTTTCATTGTCATTATAGTCTGAATATAGTTCTTCTAAGGTTGAATTATATATATTTATGGGCTTTTCTTTGTCTTTGGATAGTTTGGGTTTGAATTCAGACATCATTAAGACGATATCTGAGTTAGTTTCAATTCCGCCACTTCCTTTTAAAGCTGTTATTTCTGGTGATTTACCTTGATAATTGCTGTATGTATCTCTTGAAAATTGAGATAAAATGATAATAACAATGTTTAATTCAATGGCTAATTTTTTTAATTTAGTCATGATTTCATCAATTGCTAGACGGTCATTTTCTAAGTGGTTTGTGGTTTTGGTTATTTGAAGGTGGTCAATTACGATAATTTCTGCTTGTTTTTCTAAATAAAAACGATAAACTAAATCAATTACATAATCAATATTTTTGCTTTTATCATAACTAAATGATAAATTTATGTTTGCAAAAAATTGTTTTGCTATTTTCATCCTTTCCGTGTATTTGAGAGGTGTGATATTGGCATCTTCAAAATTTTTATCTAAAATAACATCTAGAGGAATTTGAGTTTGGTGGGCTAATAAACGATTTAAATTTTCTTCTAAGGTCATTTCATAAGAAAATACCAAAATATGAGGATAATGAGATATTTCTTTGTGTTTGGTTTTGGCTATATCTAAAAGAAGATTGTAGACAAAAGTTGTTTTACCTAATCCAGTATACCCCCCAATAGTGATTATTTGGCCTTTTTTGAATCCTTTTGTGGATTGGTTGAGTCCTTTAAAAGTTTCGGATAAACGGTAATATTCTTCTTGTATTTTTTGTTTTGATTGATTATCTGTGTCAAAAAATTCAGGATGCAAAGAGGCCATTTGGTTTAAAGTAAAGTGTGTTTTATCGTTTTTATGGGGGATTGAAGAGATAAAATTTCTTAATTTATCAAATATTTCTTGGTAATATAAATTTTTGTGGTAGGGGTCTTGGTTTTCATATGTGGGGCTAATGATTTTTATTAATTGTTGAAATAGTTTTTCTTGGGTATAGGTATGTTTTAGATTATCTAAAACATGATTATTATTTTGGTTATTAAAATCATCATTTAAATAATTTAAAGAATCTAAAGTAAAGTTATCTTGAGGGAAATGAGTTTGTAAATATGTTAATAACTCTTTGATAATAATGGGTTTTGTAGTGAGTTTGTCCCATGGATGAGATGTTTGTTTTTCTAAAAATAAATATTTTAAAGCTGTAAATATTTTTGTATTTTTGGGGTTAAGTAGATTTTTGGGGTTGATTATTTGGCAGTAAAGGTTTAACTTTTCCCATTGGCCTTGTTCGATATAATTTATTAATTGTTTTAACGCTTTTTGTTCGTTGGTTAACATTTTAATATTAACTCCTTTTTTTATTTTTTAATTATATTGATATTAGAAAAAGGGATGAATTTGGCGGTAATTAAGTTTTGTAAGAAATTATTGGCTGAATTGGAAAATAAGTTAATTACTTGATTAATGCCTTGTACTTTTCCTTGATTAATTTTATTGTTTAGTCTTTGAGTTTCTGTTTCATTGTTAGTTAATAAATAAAACTCAAAACGTGTGTCTAATTTTTTTAATTGTTGTCCTTCTACCATGGCTTGTTTATAGCGGTCTCGGAGACAGGTTTTGAAATTAAACGCCATTATTCGTTTAGTTTCTGTGAATAAAACTAAATCAAATTTAATGTCTGGGATGAAGAATAAATAAGCCTGTGGGTATAAATTGATGATTCCTTTGTTTTGAAAATATAATAAAATGAGGTATTCATTGATTTTACCACGGATTACTTTTTGGCTTTGAGAGTTATGTTGTTTATTATTAAGATATTCGTTTAGGAGTTTGTGGGTTTTTATCATATATTCGTTAAATGGTTTGTTGAATAAAGATGTTTGGATTATTTGTTTCGTGATGTTAACACACAAAGATTGTTGATTCAAAATATTGATATTTTTAAAATGTAAATTAGTTAATTGGTTCATGTAAGCAAATTCCTTTCTAAATAAAAAAAAGACTCTTAATTAGAGTCTTTTTAGGGTTTTAAATTTAATTTTTTTGGTACGCCATTGAATAGTTCCATCTTTTTTAATAGTTTTGATTTTGCCGTTGCTATAATGGATATATAAATTGCCGTTTTGACATTTTTTCTTAATTATTATTGCCATTCTTTATTTCTCCTATTTTTTTGATAATGTATTGTTGATTAAATTTAGCATCTTTATCATTCATATTGTTTAAAATAATTTTAGTTCCTATGTTTTGTTTTTTCAAAAATTCAAAATATCCCTTTTCTACTTGTTGAAAATAAGTTAAGGAACTAGTTTCAATCACATCTAATTGATGATTCTTTTGATTTATTTTGCGTTCCAAACCTAATTGAGGATGAATTTTTAGATAAATAGTGATATCAGGTTTGATGAATTTTTTACTCAAATTGTTAAAAATGTGATAATTTTTGTCAATTTTTGAAGGATATACACGATAGGCAAAATTAGAACCTAACCAACGGTCAACTAAAATGATTTTGTTTGTTTTTAATTGGTGTTTGATACATTCTTCTTGGGTTTGAATCATGTTGGCAAAACTTAAAAAATATCTAGTTAAATTATGTAAATTATTGTGGGTTAAAAACGTTTCACGTATAGAATTCCCGATTGTAGAACTTCCTAATCCGCGAATCACCACCACTTCATTACCTTGTTTTTGTAATTCTTGTTGAACGCTTTTTATTAGACTTGTTTTTCCGCTACCGTCAAGTCCTTCGAAGATAATTAATTTCATTTTATGCTCCTTTTTAAAAATTTGGGTATAAAAAATAGACTCTCGTGATGAGAGTCTTAATTAAAATTTATTTTTTTTAATTTTTTTAAATAAGTTGTTTGTGATAATTCTTGTTTTGCTTTGTGTAGCAATTCTAAATATTTTTTACCATCTGCAATCATTTTATTAATGAAGTTATTGTCTTGGTAAATGCGAACTACATGATAATTTGTGTTATTGAAATAAACTAAAAAGTAAGCAAAATTAGCTTGACTACAATAGAGTTGGCATTGGACTTGGGCCCAATAGTTTAAAGGGACTTTTTGGTAGGAAAAGAAACCATTCCAAGTGGGGGAGATGTTGTTGTTTTCATCAACATAAGGGCATTTGATTTCTAACAAAGTGTTGGTTTTAGAATTATATCCATCAAGTGATGCAGAAAACATTTTGACTTCATCATCCGTAAAGATTGTATCAGGGAAGTTTAATTTAGTTGTTTTTTCAAAGAAACTGCGTGCTAGTGGTTCAGTTTTATTGCCGTGTTCAGTGTATTTATTGCTTGTGAAAGTTGTGCCGAATATTTTATCATGAACTAATTGTTCTAAGGTTCTGAATTTATCATTTCCAGTGATGCTACCTATTTCTGATGCATTAATGTATTTTTGTCGATGTTGGTACCATTGTGATGTTCTTTGGTTTAGATTAGTTATTTGCATTTTGATGCTCCTTTTTAAAATTGGGTATAAAAAAAGACTCTCATGATGAGAGTCTTAATTAAGATTTATTTTGCTTAATTTTTTAAATCAAAATATTGGCCTTTAAAACGTTTTAAAAATATAGTTTGATATAATATTCAAATAATTATTTTAAACGTCATTAAGGGGCAAAATAATGCGTTTAAAGGGTATTAGGATTTTTATTAATTGTGTTTTTAAATACTTCTTGATCTTGATTTAGGGTTTTGTTCTGGTGGTTTAATGTTAAATTTCTTAGTATAAAGGGTGAGGTATTTTTTTACTGGGTTGAAGTGAAGATAGCAAACATTTAAGATTGTATGTCCATCTTGGTCTTCTTTGTTTGTGGGATATCGAACTTCATCCATGAAAAAGTCTTTATCTTCTTCTAGCAGGTATTTGGGGCCTTCGTAGTTGATGTAAATATAGTGATTTGATGAGTCTTTAATAGGACTATGAGGGTAAAATTGTGAGTCTTTGTATTTGTTGTTTGTGTGGAAAAAACCGAAATCAGAGCGATGGTGGTCGAAAAGGGGTTTCTTCCATTTGTCGAAAGGATAAAGGTCTTTGATGTAAAAAGGTAGGTCAGTTGGTTCGTATTCTTGGTGGTGTCCGCGTCCTAAGCCAGCGATACCATAGAAGGTGTATTTTCTTTTAATCATCGGTGTTCCTTGGATTTTAACCTTGGAACCATCTTCTTTAACTTCTTCAAGTATTATTTCACTTGCTTTCATAGTTTTTAGTTTTTCTTTATTTTCTTCACTATAATCAATTCTGTATGAGGGTATATATTTATACTCTCCCTTTTCATCTCTACCACTTTTACTTTCTGTTTCAAACCATTCATCGTAAGTTTCTGTTTGGGAGGTTTTAATTGTATGTGAATCACTTTGATTGTTTGTTTTGACTTTCATATACCAAATGAAAGAAATTATTCCGATTACCAACGCACCCAAAAATAATTTAATATAATAAAAAAATATTGTTGATTTTAAATTGATTTTTGTAATTCTTTTTTTATTTTGTTGAGTTTGATAAAAATACATACACAAGGGGATTGTAACAACAAAAAGAAAGAGCAAAAATCCTATAATGATTAATTTATGAAATAATTCCATATTAAAAATACTTCCTTTTTTTATTAACTTAGCTTGACTTATAATTATTTTAACATAAACAAAAAACAATAATGCAAAGAAAATTGCATTATTGTTACCACCAACGTTTTAGAGCTTTCCATGCGTCTATTACTTCATTTACAACCACACCAGTAGCAGCACCTACAACCATGCCTACGGGTCCACCTAAGGCGCCTATCGTAGTTGTTGTTTGGGTGATGTCGGATTTAGCTTGCCAATCTTTATTTTGTAATTCTAGTTTTTCTTTGTCGGTGGTTAAGTCTTGGTTTTTGTTGTTTAATTCAACAATCTCTTTATCTAATTTTTCTTTCATTGTTTTGTGGGATTTTTTTGCTAATTCTAATTCATTTTTTAATTTATCAATTTCATGTTGTAATTCTTTGTTGGTTTCACCTAATCCACTATTGGCTGATTCTAACCCTTTAATTGTTCCTTCTAATTGTAAAATCTTTTTACCTTGTTCAGCGAAAAGATTAATTTGTTGTTCTAATTGAATTGTTAATCTTTTGATTTCTTGTGATTGTTGTTGAATATTTTGTTGTAGTTGAGTTATTTCTTCGTCTTTTTGTTTGATGATTGTTTGTAATTGAGTTTCATTGGTTTCTAAGGTTTTAATTTTACCTTTTAACTCTTTTATTTGTGATTGTTTTGTGTTTAATTGTTTAACCAAAACTTCATCAGCATTATTGTTTTTAACTAATTCATCTTGTATTTCTTTCATTTCTTTTTCAAGTTTTTCGTTTTCGATTTTAGATGTGTTTAGTTCTTGTTTGATTTTGTTTAAATTGTTAGTATACTTTTCTTTGAGGTTTTTGTTTTCTAATTTCAAAGTATCAATTTCACTTCTAAAACCTTTTTCTTTTGTTTCTAGTTGTTGCATTTCATTTTTTAATGTTTTGATGTAGGTTTCTTTATTGTTTAGTTCTTGTTTTAGAGTGTCATCAGGTTTTTGGTTGGTAATTAAATCAGTGCATTCTTGTTGATATTTATTTAATTCTTGTTGTTTTTTGGTTAATTGTTGTTTAATTTCAGATAAATCATTAGTTTTTTGTTCTAATATGGATTTATAATTATTGATTTTTGTTGGTGGTGGAGTTTCGCTTACATTATGACTAAATTGAAACATCCAATCTGTTGGACTTTGTGTAGTATTGTATATTCGGTGTATTACATTTAGGTCTTTGTCTTTTATGTAGAAAAAATTAGAGTGAAAATCAAATTGAATATAGTAATACTTGACGTTGTTAATTTTTATTTCTAAGCTATTTATTGTTTGTTTATTTTCTTTTTTTTGGGGTTGGTTAGGATTGAATGGTTTTAATTCAACTGTAAAAGGCTCGGTAGAATAATATATTGTTTGGTCAATAACTCTTTTGACATTTTTTAAATCTAGGTTTGATGCTATTTCATTAGCTTTAATTTCACAGTTATTTTCCCATTCATCAAAAAGTTGTGTTAAATTATTTAATTCTTGTTGTAAAGAAATTTGTTGATTTGAAAGACTAACTAATTCTTGGTTAATTTTATTGATTTGTGTTTGTTTAGTTAATAATTTTTCTTGTAATTGTTTAGTATTTTCATTGTTTTTTGCAATTTGTTCTTTTAGTTTTTGGGTTTCTTGTTCAAGTTCAGAAACCATGTTTTTGTAATTTGCAATTTGTTTTTGGATTTCTTCCAAAGTTTTTAAATGTTGTTCTCTTAAGTTTGTGGTTTCTTCTTGTTTTTGGGTTAATTGTTGTTTTAGTTTATCTTCATTTTGTTTTAATTGTTTGATTTCTTCTTCTTTAAGTAATAATTGAGCTTGATAATTGATTTGACTTTGTTCAATGTTGCTTCTTAAATTATTAATTTCAACATTTAATTGTTTGATTTCGTTTGTTGATAAGTTTTTCTGGTCTATTAATTTTTGTTCTTTGTTTTCTAATTCTATTTGTTTTTGTTCAATTTCAATTTTTAATTGATTTACATCTTTAATATTTGAAGCTAATTGTTTTTCTAAAGTTGTTATTTTTTCTTTTGATAAAATCAACTCGTTGTCTTTTTTTACTATTAATTCATTCTGGTTTGTAATATTATTTTTTATTACTTCGATTTCTGATTGTAATTTATTTTTTTCTTCATCGGATAAATCTTTAGTTTGTTGGAGTGTTGTTTCTTTAGTTTTAAGTTGAGATTGTAATTCAATTATTTTTCCTTCAAGGGATAATTTTTCTAGTTGTTGAGCTTGAAGGTTAATGTTTAAATATCCCTTTTCGGTTTCTAAAATCTTTTGTTTTTCTCTTTCTTGTTGAATTATTTTTTCTATTTGTTGTTGAAGTTCAGGATTCAATAAACTTTTTGTATTTTTTTCTTTTTGTTTTTGGATTGGTTGTTGAGGGGTTTGTTTAGAATCCCTTAATTCAGTTGTTTTTTTTTTAATTCTTTGGTTTTTTCTATTCTTTCATTAATTTTTTGTTCAATTTCTTTTGGGGTTTTTCCTTCTTGAGAAAGTTTTGTTGCATATTCTGTTAAATCTTTTTTTAGTTTTGTTTCTTCTGCTGCTTTGATAGCATCTAAATCATAAACTTCTACTAAATTTGGGGGTGGAGTTTTGGCTTTGGGGGTTGGTTCGTTAAAATACCAAATTATTCCTGTATAAATAGCTGTTGCAATTAATATTGTTACACCTAAAAAAGGTCCTATAACAGGAATTCCAAGACAAAATAACCCCAAAATGAGGCCAAATGCAATAATAATACTATTAAATATGTAAGTAATTAGTTTCAAAGGAAATCCTAACCATTCTAAAAAATTCTTACCGCGTTCATTTATATAATGAGCCAAATCTTTGGTTTTTTCCCAAGCAGCTTTAGCCATTGGTCCAATTTTAGCTGCTGATTCAGGGAAGAATTTAGAAATTATTAACCATATTGCCCCTCCAATTAGTGTGATTAGTAATAAAGTAAGGATTGGTTTTGTGATTTTTTTGATTATTTTTACAAACCAATTATCTTGCTTTTGTTGGGTTTCAACAATTATTTTTGGGGGTTTTGGATTGTTTTTGGTAATTTGTTTTGGAGGTTTTTTGATTATAGGTGATTTTGTAATTGTTTTTATTTGAGGTTGAATTATTTTTGATTTTTTTATAGGTATTTTGGTTAGTTTTTTTGATGGTGGTTGTTTAATAAGGGATTTTGTTTTGGGTTTTTTTACATTGGGTTTATTTGGTGGTTTTGGTTGGGATTTTTTTGTGATAATTATTTTTTTAGCCATATGATTTTACTCGCTTTCTTTGTTGATTTCATTTAATTTATTCATTATTTCTTTATTTTCATTATTTATTTTATTAATTAATTCGGTTTGAGTTTGGTTTAAATTTTTATTTATATCTTTAAAATCTTGTTTCGTTTCTTTTTGGAAATCAGTTAAAAAAGCATCGACTTTATTGATATTAGAATTAATGTTATAATAACAAATACCTAATATTATAATGATAGAAAATAACATCAGAATAAATGGAAAAATTGCTTTTTGTTTGGCTTGTTGTTTCATTTTTCAAGTTCTCCTTATTTTATTTATTTATATTTTCTTTAGTGTTAAATTTCTTAGTATAAAGGGTGAGGTATTGTTTGGCTGGGTTGAAGTGAAGATAGCAAACATTTAAGATTGTATGTCCATCTTGGTCTTCTTTGTTTGTGGGATATCGAACTTCATCCATGAAAAAGTCTTTATCTTCTTCTAGCAGGTATTTGGGGCCTTCGTAGTTGATGTAAATATAGTGATTTGATGAGTCTTTAATAGGACTATGAGGGTAAAATTGTGAGTCTTTGTATTTGTTGTTTGTGTGGAAAAAACCGAAATCAGAGCGATGGTGGTCGAAAAGGGGTTTCTTCCATTTGTCGAAAGGATAAAGGTCTTTGATGTAAAAAGGTAGGTCAGTTGGTTCGTATTCTGTGTGTTTCCCTTTGCCTAGTCCGTTTAACCCGTAGAAGGTGTATTTTCTGTTTACTTGAGTATTATCTTTAGAGGGAGTTAAGTATTTTAATAATCCTTGCTTCCATTCTACATATTGGTCTTCGCATTCTTTTCTTCTAGCTTTTTTTTCAGTGTCAGAAATTTTAACGTTTTGGAAAGTGTTAATAGCTTCATCTAGGTCTGAAGGCAACATGACTTCGTGGTTGGGGTTTTTACGTTTGTGTTTTTTGGCTTTAATATAAGCGCTATCAATTATTTTTTCTTTTAAATTTCTAGTAGAATAATTTTTGCCTTTACATTTGTTAGCGATTTCTTTTAAATAAAGATAAGTGTGATAACTAATTTGATAATCACCTACCAAAAATTTTAAAAATCCTTCAATTTCATCATCTTTTAATAAATCAATTTTAATTTCTTTGCTAAATCTACTTCTTAAAGCACTATCAATTTTATCTAAATGATTGGTAGCTCCCATTAAGACAATTTTTTTATCACTTCTTTTGAATCCATCTAATTTAGTTAATAAATTATTAACAATGTTGATGCTTGTTTTGTTAGATTGATTATCTTCGCGATTAGCTAGTCCACTAATTTCATCAATAAAGATAATGGTTTTTTCGTGTGATTCCGCTTCTTGCCATATTTTCTCTAATTCTTCATTACCTTCACCAACGTAAGTCTTATCAAATCTTGATGGCTCTAATTCAATATAGTGTATACCTAATTCATTACATAAAGCTTTAATTAAAAAACTTTTTCCTGTTCCTGGGGGTCCATATAGTAAATATCCTCTAGGGATTAATTTATCAAAATTAACCATATCGGAACCATTATCTTGAAAATATTCAATTAAATCTTCTAATTCTTCTTTTTCTTGTTTCATGCCGTATATATCAGAAAACATAATTTTTTGGTTTTTGGGTTGATAAGAATTATTGTTTTGTAAAGATTTGATTTCTTCTTGCAATTGTTTAATTTGTTTATCAAAATGTATTAATTGACCATCTAAGAACAAATCATAACTTTTTAATTTTTGGAATTCTTCAGTATTGTCTTTGTTTTGAATCATTAAGTCTTTAATGATATTCTTATTAGCGTAATTCAAAGACATCACTTCTTGTAAAGTTTGAAGTTTTTTGGTAATAAATAAATTATTGCTAGTTTTGATAATTTGAGAAGTGGTTGTTTTAATTTGTTCTTGAGATTTTGATTTTGTAGTTAATAATTGTTTTTTTTGTTCTATTAATTCCAAAGTTTGTTTATGAATTGGTTCTTTTTTGTCGTTAATTTCTTGTATTTTTTCGTTTAAAGTTACTAATTCTTGTTGTAATTGGGGTTTTTCTTCTTCTTTTAAGTCTTTATTTTGGAGGTTGTTTTCTTTATCTTCTTTGGTGGTTGTTAATTTTTTAAGTTCAATATTGAAATCACTTATTAACTCTAAATTTAATTTAATTTGTTGAGTTAATTGTTCTATTTGTTGATTTCTTTGGTTATTTTCGTTAATTTGAGCTTCGTTAGTTTTTTTTAACTCTTCGAGATATTTTGATATTTCTTCAAAAGATTTGTTTTGTTCGGTTGAAGGATGATTATTTTGAAATAAATTATTATTGTTATATTTTTTTAGATAAAATCCATAAATCCATAAACCTAAAATGGCAAAACCACATACAACTAACAAATTTAAATAAATTTGTTTTAATTTCATATTAGTTCCTTTCTTTTATTTTTTTTATTCAACATCATAATATAAAGTACGATTTTGTCCAGAACGTTTTTCATATAAATCAATTTTTTTTAAAGATTTAATATGACTATTCGACCACACATTCCTTCTTGAATATAATTATAAAAAGGCAATTTTAAGACAAAATCATAATTATGAATGTAAAAAGGTTCTTCAATTTTTTGATTAATTGGGTAAACAGCTACAATTTTATCTTTTTGAATATCTTTAATAATGATTTTATCTATTGCTAAATAACTAGGACCACCATAATTAGTTCCTTTATCATATATTATTTCTAAATGATAATTTTCGGGAGTAAAAGAAGTTGATTCTGGTATATAAGGTCTGTTATTACTCCAAAAAAAATACAAATCAGAAGCGCCGTTACCCATTTGAGTTAAAGTATCTAAATTATAAAGATTATTTTTTCCATCTCTGGTTCCTCCATCAAAATAAGCTAATAAAAAATCTTTAGGAGGAGGTTCTTTAATGCGGTATTGAAAATCAATTTCATTATTTAAAGAATTATTATTGTAAAGAGCATAACTAAAATTACTTTTAAAATTTTTATTAGGAAAATGATAATGAAGCCATCCTAAGGCGTCTTTGATATTGCTGTTTTCGCCTAAATGAACATTATAACATTTCATATTATCTATTTCTTTTTCTTTTATGGGGATGATTTTATCATAAAAATAATTATCTATTTCTTTAGATGAGAGTTTAAAAGCAGAATTAATTTTTTTTAATTCCGTATTTTTATTTGATGATTGTTCAACAGACAAAAAAACATTGTTTTTGTCTGTTGAATTGACAGGTTGGATAAAGTCATATTTTGGAGGTTGATAAATAATATTTGCAAATCCAAATCCGATTAAAACACAAAGAAAACAAATAAAGATTTTTTCAATAAGTGTTAATGTAATCATTTGTTTTATTGGGTTTCTAAATTAGTTATTTGTTTTTCGGTATTTTCTTTATATTTAATTAAATATTGTTTTAATTCAGAAGAAATTTGAGGGTCTTGTAATTCTTGTTCAATGACATTCTTTTTTGTTTTTAAATTAATGAGATTCACTTTTTTAGTTATTTGTTCATTAATGTTTTTTATGTTGTTTTGATTTTGTGTTTTTTGGTTTTCTAAAGCAGTTTTAGTTGCACTATTTAAATCAGATTGCACTAATTTTTGGTCTAATTGTGTAATATTAACAATATTTAATTCTTTATCTTTTAATAATTTTTGATATTTAATAATTTCTTTTTCTTTAAGTAATTTTGTTTCTGTAAGCGAATGTTTTTCTTCTAATTGATTTGTTGTTTTGATTTTATTATCAATTTCTAAAATTTCTTCTTCAGATTTTTTTAAGAATTTTTTTAAGAATAAATCAATTTGTAATTCTTTTTTTTGTTGGGTTTTTAATTTGACGATTTGTTCTATTACTTGTTTTTCTTGAGGAGATAAACTAGGCTCTTTTAATTCTTCATTTTTAATAGTTATTTCTTCATTTAATTGTTTAATTTTGTCATTATAATCATCAAAACAATCATTATTATTGGTTTGAAATATAGTGTTTTTGTTGACAATAATTTCATAAACAGGTTTTTTTAGATTTTTAAAAAAATAATAACCAATTCCTCCTGTAGTTGCAATTATCATTGTTAAAAGTAAAAAGAGATTGAAAAAATATCTTTTATTAATAATATTTTTTGGGTTTTTTTTAATTTTCATTTGAATTAATTTTCCTTTCTTTTTTAATTATTTTCTTGATTTATTAAGGTTTCTAATGGGGTATTTTCCTTATATTCTTGTTGGTTTGAAAATTTTTCATCGATATCCTTTTTTAAATCTTTTATATTTTTTTGATTGTTTGAATTTGGGGTTTCATTTTCTTTTGTTTTTCTTTTAATTGGGTAAGTATCGTTGGGATTGAAAAGTTGAAGAAAACTGAAAAAGAGATATTTAAATACAAAACATAAACCAGTAACAAATAATGCCCCCGATACAAAACCAATAGTAAAATTTGAATCAGTCATTTTGATTTTCCTTTCCGATTGGTGTGTGGTTTTTTTGAGATTTTAACAATCTTTTTCTTTCTTTTTTAAATTGCCAAATGGCTACTTTATGTTTTTGTTGTTCTATTTGAGATAATATTTCTTCTTGCGAAGTCTTTATTTGTTCTAGTTTTTGGAGTAATAATTGTTCTTGATGTTCTTGTTTGGATGATTTATTTTCTAAATTTCTTAGTTTTCTTTTGGGGGAAAAGAGACCAAGGAACTTATTTTTGATAAAAACAATTGGTTTTTTAATTAATTTAAAAATAGGTTTAAAACCAGTAACTATTAATATTGTAAATAGAGTTGTTTGGATTCCATCCAATCTTCTTTCCATGATTTCAGCAGTGTTAAATCCTTTAGTGTAATTTAATAAAAAATTGCTAATTATTACAAATATTGAAAAAATCCACATTATTTCCTACTTTCTTAATAATTTTTTATAAATTTTATTCATTTGTTTTTAGATAATTTCTTTTTATTTTTAAAGGTTTTATGTAAATGATGTAAATTTATCCATTTACCTTTGGGAGTTTTGGCAGTTGAACGGTCTTTAAAGTAAGTTCCTCGGTATGCTTCAGTCATTGCGTCGCTCATGTTATTTCTCCTTTTATTTTAATTGAAGTTTTTTGACTTCGTCTTTGATTGGTTTTGACATTTTAAAACTAACAACCGTTTTTGCAGGTATTTTTAAATTTTTACCAGTTCTTTTGACTGTTTTTTTTCCTGTTTGTTTATTGATGATGAATTTAGTTTCGGGTGTTATGTGGGCTTTTCTAGTTTTTAAGATGAATTTGCCAATTTTAGAGGATAAAACTACTTCTTCATTTGATGTAATTGCTTTAATTAGAGCATTCTCAAATGAATTGTAAAACTCTTCGGTTTGGGTTATTGAGGTTTTATTTACCTCAGCTATTGATTTAATTAATTCTTTTTTATTCATATTTTTTTCTCCTTTTGGTTTATAAAAAAAGTCCCTTTTGGGGACTTAATTGTATTAATATTATTTGGATTTGTTGTCTAAAAAGATGACGTTTTGGATAATTACTTTGGTGGTGGTTCGTGTTTTACCTTCGTTGGTGGTATATTTTTGGATTAATAATGCGCCTTCTGCATATATTTTTGAACCTTTTTTTAAATATGTACTCATGTTTTCAGCTTGATTACGAAACACTACACAAGGGATGTATTGCACTTTATCCTTGTTGTTAATTGCTAAATTGAAATCTATTTTTGGGATTTGTTCGTTGTTGCTATTGATATATTGTTTTTCTAGGTTATGGGAGATATTACCGATTAATTGGACTTTATTTAACATTTTATTTCTCCTTATTTTTATAATTTGGGTTTAGTTTTTTGATGGCGTCTTTTTTTAAGTTTTCTATTTGTTTTAAAGTTAAATTTAGTTTTTGGGCGATTGCATGATTGGATAGGGGTTGTTGATTAGGTTTGTTGTTGTTTTCTAATGAGATACCAAAATTTAAACAAATAACATTGAATTCATTTTTACTTAGTTTAGTTTTTAGTTTTTTTATTAATAATTCATGTTTTACTTGTTTTAGCCATAATTGATGCGGATTAAGGATTTTATCCCAATTAGGTTGTTTGTATTGTTCTTCTTTAAAACTGATATTGTTTGGTTTGGTTGTTTTTTGGGGAATTGAAGGTGAATGGCTTTTTCTTATTAGTTCATTGATTGCAAATTTTATTTTTGGAGTTGCATAAGTAACAAAGTCATAACCTAAATCTTGGTAATTATTTAGAGCTTTGATTAATCCTAAAATCCCTTCTTGATATAAATCCTCCTTAGTTAAAACTTTAGGGTAATATTTAAAATGATAAGCTAGTTTTTTTACTAAAGGCAAATGAAGTTCGATTAATTGATTACGAATTTCTAAATTCTTTTTATTTTTTAAAAAATCTTTAAATAATTTTTGTCTTAACATTCAATTCCTCTCTAAAAACATTTTTTTAGAAAAGATATGAAATTATTTTTCAGTCTTGAAACAAAAAAAGACTAACTTAATAGTTAGCCTTAAAGAATTTTTAAAAAGTAAAAAGTGTCTAAACTTTTGGAACACCTCACTGTAATTGAAAACTTTTTCGGCCAAATGAAAACTATCTTACAACATCAACATCCTTTTTTATTTCAAAAATCACCTGAAAAAGTTAAAAAAATAATCAATTATTTCGCCAAATTTTGGAACAATCAATGGATTTTAGCTAAATTAAATTATTCATCACCTTCTCAATATTGTCAAAATTTTAGATAATAATTTTTTATTTCAAATTTTCAACCTTGAAAAAGGTTACTTTTTGCGTATTTTTTAATCAAAATAACATAATTACGTAAAAAAATAATTATAATTTCATTTTCTTACCACTTTTTTAACTTTTTTTACCTAACTATATAGTGTAAATATAAAATATGACAAAAAAATATCTTTTCAAACTAATGAATTATTAAAAGTTTTAGAAACTTTTTGAAATTTTAAAAAAATAATTCCTTAGTTTGAAAAGATATGAAATTATCTACTTAATTTTAAGTCTTAAAGAACAATTTTAAAGACAAAATTTGTCTAAAAAAACGTAACAGTGCAGGCTTAATAAATTGTTTATTAAGTAAATTAAAGAACTGATAATTTTTATCAATATTGTGGGGATAAGTTTGATAAGCAAAATTATAACCTAACCAACGATCGATTAAAATAATCTTGTTAGTGTTTAAATATATTTTAATTATTTCTTCTTGAATTTGAACCAAATTGGCGAAACTAAGAATATATCTAGTTAATGGTTTTAATTGGGAATTAGTTAAAAAGATATCACGAAGAGGTTGGTCGATGGAGGAACTACCTAAACCTTGTAGAGTAATTAACTCGTGGCCTTTTTTTCTAACTTTTTGAATTAAAGTCGTTTTGCCGCTGCCATCTAGACCTTCAAAGATAATTAATTACATTTTTTTCTTTGAATTGAAACTTGGGCATAAAAAAAGACCTTCAATTTTGAAGGCCTTAGGGTTTTAATTATTATTTAAATTTACTTAATCGTTTTAAATAAGTTGTTTAAAATAATTTTTGTTTGGCATTATGTAGCAATTCTAAATATTTTTTACTATCTGTAATCATTTGATTAATGAAGTTATTGTCTTGATAAATACGAACCAAATGATAATTAGTATCGCGGAAATAAACTAAGAAATAAGCGAATTGAGCTTGACTACAATAGAGTTGACATTGGACTTGGGCCCCATAGTTTAAAGGGACTTCTTGGTGGGAAAAGAAGCCATTCCAAGTGGAGGAGATGTTATTGTTTTCATCCACATAAGGACATTTAATTTCTAAGAGAGTGTTGGTTTTTTCATTATAACCATCTAAGGAAGCGGAAAACATTTTTTATTTGTCATCTGTAAAGATGGTATCAGGATAAATTAATTGGGTGGTTTTTTCAAAGAAAGTTCTAGCCAAAGGTTCGGTTTTGTTTCTGTGTTCGGTTATTTTTTGCTTGTGAAAGTAGTAACAAAGATTTTGTCATAGACTAGTTGATTTAAGATTCTAAATTTATCATTACCTGTGATACTACCGATTTCGGAAGTGTTAATATATTTTTTTCGATGTTGGTACCATTCTTTGGTACGTTGGGATAATGTAATTTGCATGGTTATTTTTCTTTCTTAAATAATGAGATGATATATTGGCCTAAATAATAAATAAATTTAATTAATATAATGTAAAAATTTAAAAAGAAAATCAATTAAACATAAGAGATGAGGTAGGAATAATAAATAATGGTTAATAAAGCTAAATTAAGCCATTGGTTTTGATTATTAAAAAATAATTACTTATAGCAGCAAACCAATTATTTAATTTTGTTAACCAAGTATTAATTAGGTTCCACATGATTATTAGTTTTAATAGTGGTTAGATATTGATAAAATCTAACTACGATACCTTTCCTTTAACCTTTGGATGCTTAATTGATAAGTAAAAAGATAGAATTTGATTAAATAATTAATAAAAATTAAAGGGATTAAAAAAATAAAGATAATTATGTTGATGGATAAAGATGATAAGATATTTTTAATAAACATATTTTAATATTTCCTTTCTTTTTTAAGTATTGGGTAATAAAAAAGACCCTTGTGAAGGGTCTTTGGATGATATTTTAATTAAGAATCGAGGATATCTGGTTTTTTAGGTGGTCGGGTTGTTTCTAAAAATTGATAATAAGTTCTTGTTTGCCAACGATCACCACCAGAACAACAATCTTTGCCATCGATATACCAATTATCAGAAAACAAACCTTCTTCATATTTATAATAATGTGTATTACCGTTTTCATCATAAAGTGTTTTAGATGAACAACTTAATTTGTTTCTAATTGTTTCTCCTTGGTAGGTACATCCATATTTGATATAACATTGGTTTAACCATGCAATATAATCTTTTTGATATTCCATTAAAATATCTCTTTTTGGTTTTGTATCTTGACAAGTAATCCGATATATTTTATCTTCATTTTCAAAAGTATTTTCTAATAAATTAATAGCATATGAAATATTAATTTCTTTATAAGTGGGTTCGATAATAGTTATAGGATTATTGCCACTTTTAGATTCTCTGTTATATTCTCCTTCATAAGCATATAAATTGTTGGCTCTTTTCCAATCTCGGATGTCTTTGTAGGGGTTAAGAGAGTCTGGGAGATTAATGTGGATTACTTGTCAAGATACAAAAACAAAAAGATAGATTTTTTTAGCGCCATTGGAAAGTTTTAAGAGGTCTTCGATATTTTCTTGTTGAGGTTTAATGATACGAATCCCATCATCAAAATAAATGGCGTCAATATCAATTTCATGGAAAGTTCTTGATGGTAAAGGTGCCACTAAACCAGTATTAGGTGTGATGTTGCAACATCCTAATTTGATGAGTTTGGGTTTTTTGATAATGTTGTTGTTGATTAATTATTTCTTCTTTATTTTGACCGACGAAGATATTGATACTATTAATTTTTATATTAGGTTTATCTTTGTTAGGTTTTTGTTTGGCATCCCAAAAGATAAAAGCTTCTTCACAATGGCGATTTTGTATTTTATGAGATCTTCTAAGGTGTAATTATAATCACCATAAGGATATTCTATTTTAAAAGGGTTCGTACGTGGCTTAAAATAAATTCCTAAAAGGTCTTTTGATGGATTTTTGAGGTACCAATGTATCTTTGGGTCGTTATACAAATTATATGAAGGTGGTATATAGTTATAAACGGATGCTGAAATATCGTAATATTTTAAGATATTAGGGATATCTTCTTTATCAAGAACGTTGATGTCGTATCTTTTCATTTTTGGTTCGACGTTTAACCATTCTTGTTGAAGGGTTTGGTAGTCAGCGAGTTTGATTTTAGATTTTGTTTGTTTGTGAAAATAGTTATGGGCGAAAATAGGATTAATGAATAAAATAGTGATTAATAAAGAAAGGGTTATAAAAACTTTTTTAAGGATTTGATTTTAATCATGATTTGTTTGCCTCCTTTTGGGGTTTAGTTTAATGGCTTATCCGTGTTATTTTTGTTGTTTGGGTAAAAGAAAAAGACCCCGAAAGGGTCTTTGATTTGTTATTAAAAAATTTAATTTTTTAATCATTTAAAGATTTTAAAAGTGTTTTATATGTTTTCAGTTGTTCTTTTTGATTATTTATTATAAATAAAAATCCTACAAAGATTATTAAACAAAGATAAATTATTCTAAATTGGTTTTTTAATTTAATCATTAATTAAATCTCCTTTAAATTATTATTTAATGTTTTATTATAATTATTCGATTGGCCTTGGAATGTTTTGGGTTTCTTGTGTTTGGGGGTTTATTGTATGATGTCTCGCATTTGAATCTGTTGCATTATCATATATATTTCCATATTTATCTTAACTATTTCCGTTCTAACATGACATAATCTTTCAATATTTACATTATTTCTTGGTTCTTGAGATAGTACTATTTCTTGTGACTTTAATTCATTTTTTCTTTCTTCTAATCGGATCTTTTGTGTTTCTAAAGTTATTCCAGGTAAAGCATACAAATATTTAATATTAATAATAAATAATAAACTTATAAATAAAAATAAATAAATACTAATTATTTTAAATTGGTTTTTTGATTTAAACATTAATTATTAAATCTCCTTTTATTTTTTTATCACTCTTCTGAGGTTATTTCGTAGAGGAAGGATTGTTGTTTTGCGCTAAAATATATTCAATTTTTTTATTAATTAATTTTATATTATATTTATTTTTTTTGAATTTATTTTATAAAATATTACAATTACAACCAGATGTTTTGACATTATATTGTGATTCATCAAATTCATCAATTGTTTCATTTTGTATTGTTGTTTGAGAAATTCTTTCTTTATTGATTAATTTATTTAGTGTTTTTATAAATTCTTTTTTTGTCATTATTTTTTTTTCTAATAATTCATCAGCTAATGGTGATAAAAATCTTTCATATTTGTCAATAATTTGTTCAGTTTTTTCTTGAGCAAAGTTTCGAATATTTTGTTTTGTTTCTTCAATATTATTTGTTTTGGAATAATATTCTGAAAACCAATCTCTTTGTATAATATACTCAATTATATCTTGAATATCTTTTTCGTCATCATGACCTTTATATTTCAATTCTTCTATAGGCATTTTAATTCTTTTTTCTGCTTCAGGACCTCCTAAAGACACATTTAGTGAAAATAAATAACCAAATTGTGATCTATCAAAAGAAAAGTCTACGCCACCTTCTATCAATTCTTTCAAGATTACACCATCTTTTTGAATTTCTTTATTATTTACTTTTAATTCTATTGTTTTAAGATTTATAAGATCGTTGCCAGAATCTATTTGACTTAAATCATAAGCTACTAACGCATGTCCCATTTCGTGTAAGCTGCAAAATTTTTGAATACTTATAATATCTTCTTCATTTTCTTGAATTATTTCATTTTCTTCAGTTATTTCATTAACTAAATCATCCATCGCCATTACTTTATTATTAAAAATAAATAATAAACTTATAAAAGTTATTGAAAAAAGATAAATTATTTTAAATTGGTTTTTTAATTTGAACATAAATTAAATCTAAACTCCTTTTTTATTTATTCCTCATCCGAGGTGATTCCGTAGAGAGAGTTGAGGTCGGATAGGACGAATTGTTTGTCTTGTGTAAACAATCTATTTAATCCTTCAATTAAATCTTTTTTTAATCTTTCAGTACCTTGTAGTTGCTCGGTTAAAGATTTGATTTTTATTTTATCAAATTCATTTTGGGGGTTAAGTTTGCTTATTTTTGTATTATAATCATCGCATTCTTTTTGATATTTGTCTATTTGAGACTTTAAGCCATTTTCGCTATCTTTCATATTATTAATTAAATCTTGTTTTATTTTTTCAATTTCAGTTTTTTCTTGTTCAGAAAGAGTTAATATTAAAAATACATCTTTGTTTTCAGAGAAAACATAAGTTTTTATTTTTTCAAAATCTTTTTTAGTTATTTGTTTTTTGTTTAGGAGTATCTATTTTGCGTTTGGTTCTTGGTGGATGATTTGGTTTTTGCTCGTTATTTAATTCTTCATGATAATTTGATATTTGTTTTTTTCTTGTTTGGTTTTGTAAAGACCTTCAAAAAATCCAATAATAAAAAGAAATAATTAAAACGGTAATAATTAAAATAAGTGATCCAATATTTTTTAAAAAAGTTCATTATTTCATAGCCTTTCCGATAATAGTGATAATTGATATTATCTTTTAAAGAAATTAATTAATAATATTATACAACTTTATTTGATTAATATTAAAGAAAAAGTTGTTTTTTATGCTGGGATAGGTATTTTTTCTGGGATTTTGTTTTTATTTGTCTGTTTGATTTTTTTTTTTGGGCTCTTGTATAGTTAGGATTTATTTGTTTTAGTTCTTCTTTGATTGTTTTTATTTCTTCGTCAATATCGGTTCTAGTTTTATTTCTAGTTGTTCTTGTTGTAATATTTTTTGGTTGTTCATTTTTGATTTCGTCGGTTATTTGTTGTCTTTTGAGTTCTAATTCTTCGGTGATTTTAGTGTATTCGTCAATAACAGTTTGTATTTCTTGTTTCATAGATTGTTCTTCTATTTCTATATTTTTAGATTATCTTTTCAATTCTTGTGTTATATTTTCTTTATTATTACGTGTATTGTATTCTTCTAATTTCTTTTTTTAGTCTTTTTGATCGGCATCGATTTTGGCTAGTTCGCGGTCGATGTGAACTGTTCCAAAACTTTAGACACTTTTTGCTTTTTTAAAAATTCTTTAAGGCTAACTATTAAGTTAGTCTTTTTTTCTTTTTAAAGACTAAAAAATAATTTCCTATCTTTTCTAAGAATATTTTTAGAAAGGAATCAAATGTTAAGAGAAAAATTATTTAAAGATTTTTTAAAAAGTAAAAAGAATTTAGAAATGCGTAATCAATTAATCGATTTACATTTGCCCTTAGTAAAAAAACTAGTTTCTAAATTTAAATATTATCCATGCGTACTTCAAAAACAAGATTTATACCAAGAAGGGTTTTTAGGATTAATCAAAGCTCTCAATAATTACCAAGATTTAGGTTATGACTTTATCGCTTATGCGGAACCAACTATAAAATCAGAAATCAGAGAATTAATAAGAAAAAGTCATTCACCTTCCGTTCCTCAAAAAACTCATAAAACCAATAACCCTTCTTTTCAAGAAGAAAACACACACATGGCATTATCAAATCCTTAACCCTCATCAATTATGGTTAAAACAAGTAAATCATGAACTATTTTTAAAAAAACTAAAAACTAAACTAAATAAAAAGGAGTTTAACGTCATTAGATTAAATTTTGGAGTTCCTTTAGAAAATATTAATGAAACTTATCAACCGAGTTATTCCAATCAAGAAATCACCCAAATACTAAATTTAACCTTAAGACAAGTAGAAAATATTAAAAACATCGCCATCAATAAATTAAAAAAATAAAAAGACCCGAATAAGGTCTTTTTTTTATTAAGAAAGGAAATATAAATGAAGTTGAATCCTAAAATTATTTTAACTATCTTAACTTTAACCTATATTGGTTTTATTATCACTAATATTATGACTTTATCTTTTAATTTTCAATTAGGCGTTAAAGCTAATACATTTATTAGTCTTATTTCGGATATCGTTTTTTTATTTTATTTATGTATTAAAGAGAACAAAAATGCACAAATTCATTAATTGGGTTGGTTGTAAAAAGAAATTATTACCACATCTTTTACTTTTAATTCCTAAAAAATTTAAAAATTATTACGAACCCTTTTTAGGAACTGGCGCCTTATATTTATCCTTAATGCCTAAAAAAGCCGTTTTAAACGATAATGACACACAACTAATCACAATATGGAAAAGCGTTTTATACAATCTCCCAGATTTTTATAATAAAACATTAGCTTTTGAAAACTTTATTTATCAATATCCCAAATCGCAACAAAAACAACAAAAAACAGCTTTTAAAAACTTATTAAAACAATATAATTTGTTATTAACAAAAAAAGAAAAAAAGATTAACCAAAGCATCACTTTTCTTTATTTTAAGTAAATATTGTTTTCGTGGCATTTTAAGATACAAAGATAATACATCCTTATATACAACTTTTGGTTATAAGTCTAAATATAAAACTAGCCTATTAAATTTAAATAATTTATTCTCCTTACAAAAATATTTTCACAAAAATAAACATGTCTTGTTATGTACTGATTATCAAAAAATAATTGCCAACGCCAAGAAAGATGATTTTGTATTTATCGATCCACCTTATTACAACGGTAAAAACATCACTATATCATTTTTTTACAAAGGAGTTTTTGGTTTTACTGAACAAGTGAAATTATTCAACTGTCTCGAAAAAGCTGATAAAAGAGGAGTTAAATGGTTATACACCAATTATGATACTCCCGAAATTAGAGCATTATTTAAAAATTATTACTTCCAAAGTATCAAATCTAGTACTAGCCATAATTTGACAAACAAAAACAATAATCATGAAATCATTATTACCAATTATTAAAAAAATAAAAAATAAGAAAAGAGTAATAAAATTATGTTAAACAACGTTCAATTAATCGGTCGAATTACACATGACTTCGAAAAACAATACATTAACAGCAATAACGAACAAATTCCAAAAATAGATTTTCAATTAGCTGTTAACCAAACCAAAGACAAAGTTCAATATATTCCATGTGTAGTTTTTTAGAACCCAAGCTGAAAATTTTCATAAATACTTACATAAAGGATCGAAAATTTATCTCGAAGGAACATTATCCATCCAAAAATATACCAACAACGAAGGTCAAAAGAAAACAAATACAAAAGTGATCGCACATAAAGTCATCTTTTTAGATAATAAATCTCAAACTGATAATTTACCATTTTAAAATAAAAGAACATTGATATTAAACATCTTAACTTTTCAAAAGAAAACCAGAAAGGAGAATAAAAAATAATATGAGTGACGCCATGACTGAAATCGCTCGCGGTACTTACTTCAAAGACCGCAGCAAATTAAAACCTAAAACTAAAAAAAATAATAAACCAAACAAAAAGAAGAAACTTAAAAATGACTAAAAAAGAATTAATTAAAAAAATAGCTGAGGTAAATAAAACCTCAATTTCAAAAACAGAAGAATTTTACCATTCATTCGAACATACCCTAATAGAATCCATTACTTCCAACGAAGAAGTAATTTTATCCTCTAAAATAGGTAAATTCATCTTAAAAACTCGTAAAGCCTACACTGGTAGAAATCCCCAAACAGGCAAAAAACTCAAAATCCCTGCGAAAACCGTTGTCTCTTTCAAATTATCTAAAACCATTAAAGATAAAGTAAAAGATTTAACATTAGAATAAACCAATATCAACCAACAAAGGAGAAATTAAATATGAATAAAATCATTAAGAAAAAAACAAAACCCCAATACTCACGAAACAAACCAAAACCAAGAAATAAAAACAATGACTAACCCCAAACAAGAAAATATAACTATTATCCCAATAAAAAAACGCAATTTATTAAAAAAAATAGCTTACATAACGATCATTTTACATTTTATTTTACAAGTCATTATTATTTACTATGATAATAAAATTCACTGTTTAACAACAGGAATTAATAATTCTCTTGAATTGATTAAATTTCTCATCCCAGGAGGAACTAAATAATATGAATAAAAACATAAAAAACAAAAATAAAATATTAACTATTATCACAATTATTATCGCTATCTTTTTCACTACCGCATCCATTTTCGCTTTAACTAATTACTTTTCTAAACAAAGAAAAGAAAAAATTCAATTAATGAACAATCTTCCTTTTTTCACTATTGAACGAACAGGCGGCAATAATGAAGATAAAACCCTTTTACCAATTCCCATTCCAAACTTAAACGAACAAAAATATAATCACTTAATTACGATCGAACACGAAGCGACACTAAACTCCAACGGAATGGATATTAATGTTCCTTTATATTTGAAAATATCAACTAAATATGATACACTTCAAACTTTTACCAATCCTGAAAAATATTTAAATATTGGTTTAAAAGTGGATAATAATGATTACGATGATACTAAACGCCCACAAATAATCTTAGACTCAAACAGCTTAGGAAAACTTAACATCCAAATTAGCATTGAACAAAAAGAAATCATTACTAATAAAAATCCTCAATTAGAATTAATTGTAGATTATGAATTAGTCGATTTCCAAGGAAAAGCTTATGGCAGCGGCAGTCAAACAATCGAAAATAAAATCTCTAATTTAGCATAATAAAACATCAAAAGACCAATTAATTATTGGTCTTTTTTTATTGAGAAAGGAACTAAGATGACTATCAAAAACAAATCAAATAAAAATTCAACTAATTTAATCATAATCATCATAACATCTATGGTCTTATTTTTTAAGTACTTATGTTTGGATTCATCATCAAACTTTAACAGAAACCGAAAGAAACCTCGAAACCCAACAACATAAATTAGAAATCCAAAATAAAAATCTCCAAGAAATGAAAGACAAACTACAACAAAACAAAGATATAATCCAAAACCAAATTACCAATACAAATAAAGAATCACAAGAAGAAACAAACACTAATTTACAACAATTAAATAATCAAGAAGAATCATTATTTACTCCTTCTAACAACCAAAAATTCCCTTCTTTCAACCAATTAATCGGTTTCAAAGAAGAAAAACAAGCCGTAGAAGGTTTTATTGATTACCTCAACAATAAAGAAAACTACACCAATATTGGTGAGGTTGATTCGCCCTTAGGCATTTTAATGTATGGAATTCCAGGAACTGGGAAAACAACCTTAGCCAGAACCTTAGCCAAAGAAACTAATCTCCCTTTCTTTGAAGTAAGTAGTTCTATCTTTTCTCAAAAATATAAAGGAATTGCACCTCAACTAGTAAAAGATTTATTTATGACAGTTCGTGAAGAAGCTCAAAAAGGAAAAGGAGCTATTATTTTCTTAGATGAATGTGAAACCGTCTTTACTGATTTAAGTGGGTTAGAAGCTGGTTCAGAAATCGCCAATGTGGTAAACCAATTCAAAACCGAAATGACATCATTTGAAAATGACCCTGAACATCCTATCTTTATCATTGGCGCTACAAACCATATCGCCCAAATCGATGAAGCTATCAAATCAAGATTCACTTATAACATCGAAGTTAAACCAGGCAATAAAGAAGAAAGAAAAGCCTTTTTAGAATTCTTAATCAACAAACGTAAAAACCCTTACAGTGAAGAAGCGAAAAAATATTTATACAATATTATCAATGAATCCTTAGAAAGGTTACCAGTTAACCACCAATTTAAAAAAGCCAATCGTACTCTAGAAAACCTCTTAAAAACAACAGTAGCAACCTTCGCTAAAAACCGAGGACAAGGCGAAACACGAAGAAACGAAATCAATCAAGAAGACTTAAAACAGGCTTACAAAATGATAATCTCACAAGATGACACCATTTTAAACACTATCGAACAAGAAATTAAAGTGAAAGGAGGTAAATAATTATGAAAACACCTTTAGACTTAATTAACACTTATCTAACCTTTAAATCTTATTTCACTTGGTTTTTTAATGGCTTCCACCATCTTTGGTATCGTCCTTTTCTTTAAAAGAAAACTTTCCACCAACCAAACAACATACAAAAACCATACATGGAAAGGCTATTTAACTTATTTTTTAATTATTATTGGTATTTTAAGTTTCATTTACTTATGTTTCTTTCATAAACCAAAAGAACCATCTAGTAAATACGCAGGCCAATTAGTCCAAGAAATTGATAAAGCCATTGATAAGTACGATGAATTCATCAACAATTACCAAGGACTAAAAGATAATTGGGAACAAGAATTAACCAAAGTAGAGGTCGAATTAAAAACACTCTATGAAGAACAAAAAATAACCCAAGAACAAAAAGAAAAAATCAAAGAATTAATAAACCAAACAGAAACAAAGATTAACGAAATCAAAACTCAAAAACAAGAAACTGAAAATAACATTAATGCCTTAAAAGAACAATTAAAACAAAAAGAAGAAGCATTAGCCAACAAAGAAAAAGAAATAAAACTAACAGAAAAACAAATCGCGGAATCCAATGATTTAACTGAAAAACAAAAATTACGCACTAAATTAGATATCCTTTATGATGAAAAGATAGCATTAGTTAAACAAATCACTGAAATAAAAAGTCAAATAGGATTATTAGAAATTAAAATAAAACATCTAAACGAAATACTCCAGCGCGCCGAAAAAGAAAAAAATAGATTACAAAAAAATTATGATACGTTTAATGATAATGAAAAATATTTATTCAACCAAATAAAATCCGTCGAACAACGCCGTGATGAAATCCGAAACAACATCGAACAAGTGCGCTGTTTCTTTTTTTTAGACAATGTTTGTATCTAAAATTATTCTTTAAAACTTAAAATTAAGTGATAATTTCCTATCTTTTCAAACTAACAAAGTATTTTCATTAGACGAAAAAAATGTCTAATATTTTTTTTATAATTTGCTAGTTTCAAAAGATATTTTTGCTAATATTTTATCTCTTCACTATATATTTAGGTAAAAAAAGTTAAAAACTCATATACAAAATAAAAAGAAAATACATTTTCTTATTAATAATATCATTTGATTGAAAAAAAGGCGCAATAAAGATACCTTTTTTAAAAGGTTTAATTAAAAAGATATTTGTAAATAATTTATATTAAGTTTTGAGAATATTGAGAAGGAGATGAATAGTTTAATTTAGCTAAAAGCCATTTTTTATTCCAAAAATAAGGAAATTGGTTAATGATAGTTTTTATTTTTGTCATTGGTTTTTGGAATAAAAAAGGATGACGATTTTCTAGAATACTTTTCATTTGGCCGAAAAGATTCTCAATAACCGCGTTATCAAGTGGAGTTGCTTTACGAGACATGCTGATTAAAAATCCTTTTTTGTTTAAAGTTTGTTGGACTTTTTGTGATTGATAAACTGTACCTTGGTCAGAGTGGATAATACAAGGATTTTTTAGTTTAGGAATTTTTTTGATAGTGTTTAAAATTAAATCCTTATTTTGTTGCTTAGAAACATGAGAAGCGACTATTTTATTATTAAAAGAGTCGATAATACAAGAAAAATATAAAAATCCTTGGGGAGTTTTAAAATAAGTGATGTCGGTAAAAAGTTTTTGCATTGGCGCAGCGCTTTTAAAATCTTGATTAATTAAATTAGGGACTATGTTTAAATTATCCTTTAAAGAACGATAATGATATTTATTTTTTTGGATTCTAAGACGACAACAAATGTCGTTTGCTTTCATAATGAGATAAACTTTTTTCTTAGTGATGAATTCATTAAATATGTTTTGATATAAATGAGTAATTTTACGATGGCCAAAGAAATATTCATATGTTTGACACAAAGCTTGGATGCGTTTTTGTTGTAAAAGATATTTTGCCTTTTTTTCTTGGTGTTTTGTTTTAACTTTTAACCAATAATAATAGGTACTTCGTTTAATCTTAATTGTTTGTAAAATGGTGGTTAAATTTAAATCTTTTTGAAATTTGGCCACCAAATTAAAGATAATTCGTTTATCTAGCTTTTCTATTTTGTGAATCATTTGTTGTAATAAGTTGATTTTTTGTTTTAATTTTTTCATTTTAACACCAATTTATCTTATATTTTTTTTATATCAACCATTATAACTCTTTAAAGGTTTTTTTTAATGCTATTAAATAATTATTAATATTGTTTTTAACTAATATATTATTTATTTAAACACACAACACATACCTATAACTGGTAAGGCAGTTATTTTAAAAATTAAAGTTTATTTAATTATTAAAATAAATTAAAAAATAAAATTAATTAAAAGAAAGATTTTTTTATATCGATAAATAATAATGATAAACATGATACAACGATAATATCAAATATCGAGTATCATTATCATTATCGATATAAAATATAAAATATCACTGGTTCGATGTGTTTGTTTTTATCTAGGATGTTTGAAAAGCAATATGGTAATAAAGTGGTAATAAAAAGGTAACTTAATGGTAATAAAATGGTAATTATAAATTATTTATTTATTTTTAATTCTTTTTTATTTAAATTTGATAAATAACCAGAACGTATTTTTTTGCCCGATAACCTTGTTTGGTTTTAGTTAAGAAGAATTGAATATATTTTAAATCTTCTTGTCGATAATAGATGATATTTAAACCTTTCTTATAGTTTGTTTTAATCGGTTTATTGTATTTATCTAGTTTATTGGGGTCTAATTGGTATAATTGTAAGTTTTCTAGTTTATAAAGATTGATTTTGCCAATTAATTCTTTGATGATATTTTTAGATTCATTTTTATAATTGATTTGAAAGATATCATGATAGGTTTTAAGGGGGTTATTTTGGTTTAAGGGGGGGTAAATCTGAAAGTAATAGTTTACTATTACTAGAAGAGAAATTATCATTAATTAAGGTTATTTTTGTTTGTTTAATTTCATCCAAGATTTGAGGATCGATGAAGAGAGTTTGGTTTTTAGGGCGATAATTGGCTTCTTGATAAGTATTTTTCTTTTTAGAGTGGGTTATAATGGTCAGGTTGATTAAATCTTGTTTTAAGGTTTGTAAAAAGAGTTTAATTTGGTCTAAATCAGTGGGGTTGTTTTTGGCATTCCATCCACCGATTCTAATTCCTTGATCGAAGTTATTGTTCATATTTTTCTCCTTTTTAGTTAGTTTTTTAGTTTTTTGTTATTTTTGATATAAAAAAAGACCTTCAATTGAAGGTCAAGTTTGAATATTGAAATATTTTTTAGGTATATGTTGGATGGCATTTATTAATATTATGGATTCTTAGTCCCATAATTGGTTAGTTTAGTTACTTTACTCTTTTTATTTGTATTCCTCGATATAATTAATTGTACCGTTGAAATTGTATAGGGGTTTTTTTACTATTTTCCCGTTTTTATCGTATTCGTCAATCCAATCAATTGTTTTGCCATCTTTTAAATATGTTATTTTGGTTAAATTAATTTTCATTTTTTCAAATCTCCTTTTATTGATATAATTACATCTATTTGATAAGGATGGGATTTTGCAAGTATTAAAAGTTTTATTTTTAACTTCGATTGTTTTAATGTTGCCTAAAACATATCCTGATTCATCTTTGAAAATATTATTGTTTCTTTGAATTTCTAATCTTTTTGGAAATAATTCATTTATTAGCTAAATATTGAAAAACAGTTTGATTAAAACCATAGCAAACAATTACAACTGATGAAAAAAAGAATGGTGTTAAATGGAGATAGTGGTTTATTTGTAAATTTATTTTTTTCATATTTTCATTAACTTTTATTTTTATAAATCTATTATAACACAAATCAACTTCGGTAATCAGTTTTTTAATTAGTTTTTCAATTCTTGCATATTTTGTCTCCTTTCGATTTTATTTTGTAATTTTGTTAAATTATTTATTAATTTTGGACCTTAGTAATTGAATGTGCGTGATTCATATTACTAATTTGAATTTAAAAGGTTTTATAGGGACAAAATTTTGAGTTTGGGTTTAAATTGTTATTTTATAATAAATAATTATGTAATTATTTCAACTTTATCTTCTCCAAAAAAATAAATAGCTAAATCTACTATTTGTTTCTTTTCAGCTTCTTCATATGAGATGTATGGATCTAAAAAACATTTTTGATAAACTTCTTTCCCATATTGTCGTAATAAATCATCAACATCTTTACAAGTTTTGTCATAAGGCGGCAAAATACGTCTAATTTCATAAGGGATTTGTTGTTCTTTAAGTTGTTCACCTAAGGCTTCGTTGCGTTTTCTTCCAGTTTCATCGTTATCTAAGGCAATAATGACTTTAATTGCTTCTTTTTTTAAAATATCCATTTGAGTTTGGGAAAGTAATTGGGCAACACAAATTAACCCCACGACATTTTTGATACCGTGTTGCCAACAACTAATGACATCAAAAAAACCTTCATGAATGATGATTGTTTTAGTTTTTTTTATATACGGTAAAGCTTCAAAAAAACGATAACTGAAATGAAAAGTAGGAATTTGGCTGAAATTGTTAATAGATTGATATTTAGATTGGAAATAAGACACTTCACGAAAGTTATTTTGATAAAAATGAAATGTTTTATTATATCCATTTTCAATGGGAATAATAATAGAACCGTGAAAAGTATCGTGATAATATTTAGTTCCTTTTTGATTGGTTTTTTCTTTGATAAAACCATATTCAACTAACTTTGTGGTATCAATATTTTTCTTTTTTAAGAAATTGCTTAATCTAAAAGAAAGTGGTTTATTTAATAATGGAGCATAACCTAGTTTAAATTCTTTAATAGTTTCTAGGGTTAATTTTCTTTTTTGGGTTAAATATTCAAGACCCATTGATGATTCGTTGTTGTGGTTAGTTATTAATAAATAATGATAATAATCACGGATTTGATTGAATAATGGTGATGTTTCTTTCAAGAGTTGGTTTTTGATGAGTTGAATTTGGTGTTCGTCGATAGGATTTTGGGATTGTTTAGTTTGATATTGGTGTTGAAAGGGATTAGAAGATGTTGTAGTTATTTCTTTTTCTTGTTGAATGAGGTTGTTAAATTCTTGATTTTTCATAAAGTGACCTATTCTTTGAATGGCTTCGCTAAAGGATTTAATTTGTCTTATTTCTCTATATACATCAATAATATCGTAATCACGACCACATTTCCAACAATGAATCTGGTTATGATCATTGATATGACAACAAGTAGGATTTTGGCCTTGATGGATGGGACAAGGAAAACGATATTTGATATTGAAATTAGTTGGTAAAATTTTTAATTTTTTTAATAAAACAATCATGGGAAAATTAGTTTTAATGTGTTTAATTTTGTTTTGATGATTCATTTATTTTAACTCCTATTTTTTTGATTAATAATAAGTTTCTATTTTATAAGGTAAAACATAACCGATTTCTTGGAAAGTTTGAGTACTCATTTCAAAGTGATAAATTAAGGTTTTTTTGTTACCACTTCTATTTTTTTTGATACATACTTCAATTATTTTTTGATTTTCATTGTCATCAGATTCTAAATAGAGTTGATTTAAGGTTGAATTATAAATATTTAAAGGTTTTTCTTGGTCTTTGGCTAGTTTTGGTCTAAATTCAGACATCATTAAGACGATATCAGAATTGGTTTCAATTCCACCACTTCCTTTTAAAGCGGTTATTTCAGGGGATTTTCCTTGGTAATTGCTGTATGTATCTCTTGAAAATTGAGAGAGAATGATAATAATGATGTTTAATTCCATGGCTAATTGTTTGAGTTTAGTCATAATTTCGTCAATGGCTAGACGGTCATTTTCTAAATGATTACTAGCTTTAGTAATTTGGAGATGGTCGATAACGATGATTTCTACTTGTTTTTCTAAATAGAGTCGATAAACTAAATCAATGATATAATCAATATTTTTGCTTTTATCATAACTAAATGATAAATTGATATTAACAAAAAATTGTTTGGCTTGTTTCATCCTTTCCGTGTATTGTTGAGGTGTGATGTTTGAGTCTTCCAAATTTTTATCTAAAATAACATCTAAAGGAATTTGAGTTTGGTGAGCTAATAAACGACTTAAATTTTCCTCCATTGTCATTTCATAAGAAAATACCAAAATATGAGGATAACAAGAACTTTCTTGATGTTTTGTTTTGGCGATATCTAAAAGAAGGTTGTAGACAAAAGTTGTTTTACCTAATCCAGTATAGCCTCCAATAGTTATGATTTGGCTTTTTTTGAATCCTTTAGTGGATTGGTTGAGTCCTTTAAAAATTTCTGATAATCGGTAATATTCTTCTTGGATTTTTTGTTTTGCTTGGTTGTCGGTGGCAAAAAACTCAGTATGTAAAGAGGCCATTTGGTTTAAAGTAAAGTGTGTTTTATCATTTTTGTGGGGAATTGAAGAGATAAAATTTCTTAATTTATCAAAGATTTCTTGGTAATATAAGTTTTTAGTGTAAGGATCTTGGGTTTCAAAAGAAGGACTAATAATTTTTAAGAGTTGTTGGAACAGCTTTTCTTGGGTATAGGTGTGTTTTAAGTTATCTAAGAAATCAAGGTTATTTTCCTTACTAAAATCATTATTTAAAAAAGATAATGATTCTTTGGTAAAGTTATCTTGTTGGAAATTAGTTTGTAAATATGTTAATAACTCTTTGATTATATCAGTTTGAGATTTTATTTTATCCCAAGGATGAGTTGTTTGTTTTTCTAAAAATAAATATTTTAAAGTTGTAAATATTTTTTTATTTTGGGGATCGAGTAAAGTTTTAGGGTTTATTATTTGGCAGTAAAGGTTTAACTTTTCCCATTGGCCTTGTTCGATATAATTTATTAGTTGTTTTAACGCTTTTTGTTCGTTGGTTAACATTTTTATATTAACTCCTTTTTTTATTTTTTAATTATATTGATATTAGAAAAAGGGATAAATTTGTTGGTAATTAAGTTTTGTAAGAAATTGTTAGCTGAATTGGAAAATAAGTTAATTACTTGATTAATTCCTTGCACTTTTCCTTGATTGATTTTATTGTTTAGTCTTTGGGTTTCGGTTTCGTTATTGGTTAATAAATAGAACTCAAAACGGGTGTCTAATTTTTTTAATTGTTGTCCTTCTACCATGGCTTGTTTATAGCGGTCTCGGAGACAGGTTTTAAAATTAAACGCCATTATTCGTTTGGTTTCTGTGAATAAAACTAAATCAAAGCGAATATCGGGGATGAAAAATAAATAAGCCTGGGGATATAAATTGATGATGCCTTTGTTTTGAAAATATAATAAAATGAGATATTCATTGATTTTACCGCGGATGACTTTTTGACTTTGAGAATTGGTGTTATTTTGGTTAAAATAATGGTTTAATTGTTGGTCATTGGTTTGCATATATTTGTTAATAGAAAGATTAAAAGTGTCTTTGTTAAAAAAATATTTTAAAATTTCCACAGTTTGGATATTAGTATTAAATTGTTGAATATTAAAAAAATCTTGGTTATTTAACATTTGATATTCCTTTCTTTAAATAAAAAAAGACCTTTAAATTAAGGTCTTTTGTTGGTTTTTTGAGTTTTTTTAAAGATTTTTTTAGTTTTCCATTTAACAAGACCGTCCTTGGTGACGGTTTTGATTTTGCCGTTGGTATAGTAGTAATAAGTGTTTCTGTTTTTACAGGTTTTTTTTAGTAATTATTGCCATTTTGTATTTCTCCTATTTGTTTGATTATTTGTTTTTGGTTAGTTAATGTTGTTTTGCTATTCATCTCTTTTAAGATGAATTTGTGGCCGAGGTTTTTTCTTTCTAAGAATAATTCATATCCTTGGCTTACTTGGTGAAAGTATGATAAAGGATGAGTTTCTATGACGTCTAATTTATGATCTTTTTGGTTCTGTTTGCGTTCTAAACCTAATTGTGGTTTGATTTTGAGATAAACAGTCATATTTGGTTTAATAAATTGTTTATTAAGTAAATTAAAAAGCTGATAGTTTTTATCAATGTTGTGAGGATAAGCTTGATAGGCCAAGTTAGAACCTAACCATCTATCTATTAAAATGATTTTATTAGTTGCTAAATGTGGTTTTATTTCCTCTTCTTGGATTTGTTGCATATTAGCAAAACTCAATAAATATCTAGTTAATGGTTTTAATTGGGAATTAGTTAAAAAGATATCACGAAGAGGTTGGCCGATGGAGGAACTTCCTAAACCTTGTAGATTAATTACTTCGTGACCTTGTTTTTCTAATTGTTTTCTAATTTTTTGAATTAAAGTTGTTTTACCACTGCCATCTAGTCCTTCAAATACGATTATTTTCATTTTAATTCTCCTTTGAATTTATATTTTGGGTATAAAAAAAGACCTTCGATTTGAAGGTCTAAAATAATTAATTATTTGATTTTACTTAATTGTTTTAAATAAGTTGTTTGTGATAATTCTTGTTTGGCTTTTGATAAAAGTTCTAAATATTGTTTGCTATCTTGAATCATTTTAGTAATAAAATTATTATCTAAGTAAATTCTGACTACATGATAATCATTATCATTAAAATAAACTAAGAAATAAGCGAATTGAGCTTGGGAACAATAAAGTTGACATTGAACTTGTGCCCAGTAGTTTTTAGGGACTTCTTTGTTTGTTAAAAAGCCATTCCAAGATTGAGATATGTTGTTGTTTTCGTCACGATAAGGACATTTGATTTCTAAGAGAGTTTTGGTTTTAGTATTATAACCATCTAAAGAAGCGGAAAACATTTTTTCTTTGTCATCTGTAAAGATGGTGTCAGGATAATCAAGTTTCGTGGTTTTTTCGAAAAAAGTTCTCGCTAAAGGTTCCATTTTATTACCATGTTCAGTGTATTTGTTGCTTGTGAAAGTAGTGCCAAAGATTTTGTCATGAACCAATTGTTCTAAAGAACGAAATTTGTCATTGCCTGTGATACTACCTATTTCTGATGCGTTTATGTATTGTTTTCGGTGTTGATACCATTCTTTGGTACGTTGTGATAAGGTGATTTGCATTGTTATTCCCCTTTCTTAAAAATTTTCTTTAATAATGAAAAAAGATATTTTCCTAAATAATAAGATAAATTTAATATATGATAAAGACATTTAAAGATGAAATCAATTAAACATAAGAGATGAGGTAAAAATAATAATATAATGATTAATAAAGCTAAATTAAGCCACTTATTTTGATGATTAAAGAAATGATTACTTATAGTAGCAAACCAATTATTTAATTTTGTTAACCAAGTATTAATTAGGTTCCACATGATTATTAGTTTTCGTAGTAGTTAGATATTGATAAAATTGAACTACTATTCCTTGTTTTAGTCTTTTGATGCTTAATTGATAGGTAAAAAGATAGAATTTGATTAAATAATTAATAAAAATTAAAGGTATTAATAAAATAGAGATAATAATAAAAAAGATGATGTTACTCGGTAAAGATGGTAATATTTTTTTAATGGACATATTTTTAATAGTTCCTTTCTTTTTTAAGTATTGGGTAATAAAAAAAGACCCTGAGGAGGGTCTTTATAAAAAGTTAAATATTTTTATTTCTTATTAAATACAAATTAATTATTTTCATCATTTAAAGTTTTTAAAAGTATTTGATAAGTTTTTAATTGTTCTTTTTGATTATTAATTAAATTTTCTAAATTTTTTTTTAAGGTTAAAAGAGTATTTTTTCTAGGTTCATTATTTGATAATTGTTGTATTTCGTTTTCTATATTTATTTTTTTAACTGCATTTTCTCGAATTTTATATTTTAAATTAATTATATTTTCTTCAATAGAGTAATTAGTTATGTTTGGGTTATTATTACTAGTGCTAGCAATATCTTTATCCATCCCCATTACTTGTTGATTATTATTAATTAAAAATAATCCTAAAAAAGCGAATACAAATACATTTAATAACAATAATAAATTATTTTTGATTTTAAACATTATATGAAATCTCCTTTTATTTTTTATTACCAGACATCAGTCTGTCTTCTTTTCATTTCTGCTTCTTCAACTTTATCATTGTTATGTTTATCTTTGAAGATTGATAAAGTTTTACGGATAGGGTTGAAGTGGAGGTGAAAATCGGTTAATTTGAAGTTTTCATTGTGAACGAAAGCATCACCAAGGTAATAGTCTTTGTCTTCTTGTAAGAAATGTTTAGGGCCTTTGTATTTTAGGATTAAGTAGTTACCACCTGGGCCTTTGTGTTTTTTTTTTCGAAGTTAATGTAAGAATATAATTGGCTGTCGGCTTTTGCGTCAAAAGATGCACTGTCGAAACCGTCTAAAGTAGTATGATTATAAGTATCGCCATCTTTATTCCATCGGTCGAAAGGATGGCGGTTTTTGATGAAGATAGCTAGGTTGGAAGGTTCGGGTTGGGATTCGAGGCGTTCTAATATTAAGCGTTGATTTATTTTAATTAGTTCATCTTGATTTTTCATGATTTTTTTTGATAAATTATCTAATTCAGGATTATTAGGTGAACGATTCATATCTATAGCTTTATCATTTAAATAAATTTGTAGGTTTTTTTCTTTAGCTTCTGTTTCTAATAATTCTCGTTCACGAAATAATTGTTCTGCTTTTAGTTTTTGTTGTTGATAATAACCAACACCATTTAACCCATCAAAGGTGTATTTAGCTTTAATCATTGTACATTTTTGATTATCGTCGTACCATTCTTCAATGTTTTCAAATTTAGTTTCTTGAAAGGTAGGAATTGGGTCTTTAGGGAGTTTGATGACTCCTGTTTCAGTTAAGATGATAAACCCAATAAAAGCTGCCACGATTAAAATAATTATTAATAAAAACCATTTGCTTATTTTTTTAATTTTGAACATGTTTATTAATTCCTTTGGAAGAATTTTCAATATATAGGTATTTTAACATATTTAACTTTTTAATTAACCTTAAAACCATTTACGAAACCAAGAAGTTACTTTATCGATTTTTTTGTTTACGTCGTCTTTAATTTTTGTAGTAAAAGGTTGGATTGAACCTTTCCAGGTTTTTTGTTTGTCTATGATTTCTTTGGTTTGGTTGTATTCTGCTGTTTTGTCGGTTAATTTATTCATATTATCTTTCAAAGTTTTTTTAGTTGCTTCGTGTCGGGTTTTTTCGGTTTTTAATTTTTCTTTGAGAGTTTCGATTTCGTGACGGAGTTCAGCGTTTTCTTCGATATATTTACCTGAAGCGTTTTCTAAAGCTTTGATTGTTCCTTCAAGGGCTTGAATATGTAGGCCTTGTTGTACCCATTTATCGATTTGTTGTTCTAATTCGTCGCTTAAACGGTTTATTTCTTCAGCTTGTTGGTTAATGATTTGGTTTAGTTCGGTTATTTCTTGATCTTTTTGGGCGATGATAGTTTGATATTCCTTTTCTTTTTGTTGAAAATTAGTAGTTAATTGATTGATTTCCTTTTGGAGAGTTTGCTTTTCTTGTTCGGATAAGGCTTGATTGGTTAATAATTCTTGATTTTTAGCTTCTAGTAAGGTTTTTTGTTCTTGGAGTTGATTTTGGAGGTTTTCCATATTTTGATGTTGTTCGTTAATTTGCTCGATTAATTTATTAATTTGTTTTTCTTTTTCCGTGTTGAGAGTTTTTTCTTGGTGGAGATCGGTTTCTAGTTGATTATTTTTTTTGATCTTGGGTAAAGATTTCGTTTTCTTTAGAACGGATTTTGTCAGTTTGTTGATTGATTTCTTTTTGAAGTTCTTGTTTTTCTTGTTCAGATAGTTTTTGATTATTTTCTAATTCTTCTTGTTTTTGAATTAAATCATGTTCTAAATTGGCTTTTTGGGTTTCTAAATTAAGACTATTTATTTTTTCTTGTTGGAGTTTAATTTCTAATAACTTTTTAGCTTTGAGTAATTCTTCAGGAGTTTGTTGGTGAGTTTCAGTTACTTTACTAGTTTCTTTTAATTCCTCGCCAAGGTGTTGTGTGTGGTGACGTTGTTCTTCATAGATTTGTTCTGGTTCAGTTGTTGTTTTATCAACTGAACCTTGATCAGGGATTGAGATTATGGTTTTCACTTTCGTTGGCATTTGTATCTTCAGTATTGTTAGTTTCTTCTTGAGTTGTTTCTGTTATTTTATTTTCATTATTATTAGTTAAAGTTGATTCTTCATTTTCAATAATGGTTGGGCTTGGCGTTTGTTGAATAGATGGCGCTTGTAAGATTGGCGCTTGGGGATTTTCTATTTTGTTGGTTAATGGTTGGGGCGGATGAGGATTTTTAGTTTCGCTTTGATAAAATTGGTAAAGTTCATAAGCGGTTGAAGCTAAAGAAACAAAGAAAATGGCCTTGCTGCCAAATCTTAACAGTTTGCCACCGAAATTAGCTACTTTAGAAGTAGCTTTCTTTTGAACGATAGTTTTAGTACCTTTTTTTATTGTTTTTGTCTTGCCACTTTTAAACCAATTACCGATTTTACCTAATCCTAAACAAATACCGATCACACTTAAAGTAGTTGCTAAATAATATCCTAATTTCGTTTGTGGCGAAGGAATGTGATTAGGATCTTTATCATTGCCTGTTAATTTACGATAGATATATTCAATAAAATTACGAATTGGTTGAGTAGTTTTATCGTATAACGATTTAATTTTAGTCGCGGCGTTATTTGTAAAATCGTTGATTTGGTTTAAAACTTCAGGAAAAAATTTAAAAAGTGTCCAATAAATTGCCCCACCAATTAGGATAAATGGTAATAAAATAAGGATGATATTGAAAATTGATTTTAAGATTTTTAGGAACCAATTTTCTTTTTTAGTTTGTGTTTCAATAACTATTTTAGGATGTTCGGTTGTTGGTTTTCTTTTGGTAATGATTATTTTTCCAGTTGATTTTTTTGTATTTTTTTTGTTATTTTTTTTATTCATAGTTCTTCTCTCTTTCTTTAATTTGATATAAAAAAAGACTCTAAATAGAGTCTTTTAATGTTGGTGAAATTATTTTTAATTATTATTTTGAGGTTTTACATGATGTTTATCTTTGAAGATTGATAAAGTTTTACGGATAGGGTTGAAGTGGAGGTGAAAATCGGTTAATTTGAAGTTTTCATTGTGAACGAAAGCATCACCAAGGTAATAGTCTTTGTCTTCTTGTAAGAAATGTTTAGGGCCTTTGTATTTTAGGATTAAGTAGTTACCACCTGGGCCTTTGTGTTGTTTTTTTTCGAAGTTAATGTAAGAATATAATTGGCTGTCGGCTTTTGCGTCAAAAGATGCACTGTCGAAACCGTCTAAAGTAGTATGATTATAAGTATCGCCATCTTTATTCCATCGGTCGAAAGGATGGCGGTTTTTGATGAAGATAGCTAGGTTGGAAGGTTCGGGTTGGGTATTTAGACGATTTTCGACCAGTTTTAATTCTTTTCTTAGTTTTTCTTCTCTAGTTTTTAATCTTTGCAGTTTATTTTTAATATTAATGATTTCTTGGGTTTTGTCTTTGATTGTTTGTTCGTATTTTTCAGGAGTTTGGTTTAAGGTAGTTAATTCCTTTTCTAATTGAGGGATTTTGTTGGCTTGGTGGATTTGGGTTAATTTTTTTGTTGTATTTTCTAAATCAGTTTTAGTTTGAGAATGTTGTTGACGGTAATAATTAATTCCGTTTAAGCCATCAAAAGTGTAACGACATTCTATTTTAATGGTGTCTTTAGGTTTAGCTAAATATTGATTGAACCCTTGACGCCATTGATAATATTGATTTTCACAAGCTTCGCGGCGTTGTTTGGTTTGTTGATAATCAGGGTTAATTTTTAATTTTAGTTTTAAGGCTTCTTCTAAATCGGAAGGTAACATAACGGCGTGAGTTTCTGGGTTTTTTGTTTGCCATTTGGCGGTTTTTTTGTAGGCTTCTTCGATGATGGTGGTTAAATCACGGTTAGAGAGGTTTTTGCCTTGACATAGTTGGGCGATATCTTTTAAAGCTAAAAAAGTATGATAACTAATTTGATAAGGGATAATGTTATGTTTTAAATAACCTTCAATTTCGCTATCTTTTAAATTACCCACATAGATTTCTTTACTAAAACGACTTCTTAAAGCACTATCAATTTTATCAAGGTTGTTAGCGGCGCCCATTAAGACAATCTTTTTATCAGAACGTTGAAATCCATCAAGTTTATCTAATAAAGTGTTTACAATATTGGCGCTGACTGAGGAAGTATTTTTATCACTACGGTTAGGTAAACCATCGATTTCGTCAATAAAGATAATTGTTTTATCATTTTCTTCGGCTTCTTGCCAGATTTTTTCTAAGGTAGCTTTGCCTTCACCAATGTATTTTTGGTCTAATTTTGCAGGAATTAAGTTAATAAAGTGAACATTAGCCTCGCCACATAAAGCTTTGATTAAAAAAGTTTTACCTGTTCCTGGTGGTCCATATAAAAGGTAGCCTTTCGGACGCACTTTATCAAAGTTAATCAAAGATTGATTAGTTTGAAAATAAGTTAATAAATCTTCTAATTCTTCTTTTTCATTTTCCATTCCACAGACCTCTTTAAAAGTAACTTTATGCTTAATATTTGCTAAAGGTTTATTAGCTTTTAAGAGATTTAATTGAGTGGTTAAATTATTTTTTTGTTTGGTAAAATAAAGTTTTTGACCTGTTAAGAAAAGATTGAAAGAATTTAAATTTTTTAATTCAGTTTGATTTGTACGATATTCTTTTTGAGTTTTTAATTCTTCGATTTTTTTTTGATTAGCTTCCACATAACACAAGGCTTGGTTTAATTGGGTGATTTGTTGTTGAAGATTTTCTTGAGTTTGTAATTGAGCTTTTTCTTGAGCTAATTTTGCTAATTCTTCTTGTTTTTCTTTTTCATTTTGGTTTAAAGCTTTTCTTTGTTCGATTAAATTATTGACTAAGGTTTGTTGAGTTTGTTGTTGATTTTTCAGTTCCGTTAATTGTTGTTGTTTTTGGGCTTTTATTGTCGGATTTAATTGAGGATTATTAGTTAATTCAGTTTGAAGAGTTTTAATTTTGGTAATAATGTCATTTAAAGTTTTGACGTTTTCATCAATTTGAGTTTTTAATTGGTGATCTTGTTGTTGGAGTTTTTGTAATTTGGCTTGTTGGTTAATGATTTTTTGTTCGAGCGCTTTTTGTTTAGTTGAATCCAGTTGGGGATGATTAGTTACTTTTCCAGTTTTGTTGGGTGTTTGATTAGTTTGAAAAAGTCCCATAATTAATAAAATAATTAACCCCAACAGAAGAAATCCTAAAAAACTGAGATAAATTTTGGTTTTTAATTTCATCATTTAACCTCCTTTCTCTAATGTTTTTTTATTAATGGTTATTTCAAGATTAAATCTTTCACTTTATCTTTAATGGTTTTAGATAATTTAAAAGTTACTATGGTTTTTGCAGGAATTTTTAGTTTTTTTCCTGTTTGGGGGTTTCTACCAGTATAAGCTTTTCTTGTTTTTAAGATGAATTTACCTATTTTAGAGGATAAAATTACTTCTTCGTTGGAAGTAATGGATTCTATTAGGGTATGTTCGAATGAATGGTAAAATTCTTCTGTTTTTGAAATTGAGGTTTTATTGGCCTCGGCTATATTTTTAATTAATTCTTTTTTAGTCATATTTTTTTCTCCTTTTGGTTTGGTTTATTATTTTTTTTAGTTTTAGATTTTAATTTGCTGCGGTCTTTGAAGTAAGTACTGCGGGCGATTTCAGTCATGGCGTCACTCATATTATTTTTTTTCTCCTTTATTTTGGTTTTCTTTTTAAAAGTTAAGATGTTTAATATCAATGTTCTTTTATTTTAAAATGGTAAATTATCAGTTTGAGGTTTATTATCTAAAAAGATGACATTATTAACGATTACTTTATTATTTGTTTTCTTTTGACCTTCGTTGTTGGTGTATTTTTGGATAGATAATGTCCCTTCTAGATAAATTTTAGACCCTTTATGTAAGTATTTATGAAAATTTTCCGCTTGGGTTCTAAAAACTACACAAGGAATATATTGAACTTTGTCTTTGGTTTGGTTAACCGCTAATTGAAAATCTATTTTAGGAATTTGTTCGTTGTTAACCTTAAGATATTGTTTGTCAAGATCATGAGTGATACGACCGATTAATTGAACGTTGTTTAACATTTTTTTATTCTCCTTATTTTGATTATTTTTAATGTTGATGATGTTGTGTTTATTTGGGAAAGTTGTTTTTTGTATTGAGTTTAAATTTTACATTAAGTAATAGTCTCAACCAAAGATAATAGAAACAAACAATGCAAGCAAAATATTAAAAGATAGAAAATATTTTCTAGTTTCATATCATTTATTTTTTCAATTTATTGATTGCTATATTTTTAAGAGTTTCTACTTGCCTTAAAGTTAAATTAAGTTTTTGGGCTATTTCTTGATTGGAATAACTCGGTTGATAATCTTCGTTGATATTTCCTAAGGGAATGCCAAAACTTAATCTAATGATATTAAATTCCTTTTTGCTTAATTTAGTTTTTAGTTTCTTTAATAAGAGTTCATGATTTACTTGTTTTAACCATATTTGATGAGTGTTAGGATTTCTATTTCCTTTCTCCAATGAATGTTTTTCTTCTTGAAAAGAAGTGCTATTAGTTTTATGAGTTTTTTGAGGAATGGAAGGCGAATGACTTTTTCTTATTAATTCTCTGATTTCTGATTTGATAGTTGGTGTCGCATAAGCGATAAAGTCATAACCTAAATCTACATAATTATTTAAAGCTTTGATCAATCCTAAAACTCCTTCTTGGTATAAATCTTGTTTTTGAAGGACACGTGGATAATATTTAAATTTAGAAACTAGTTTTTTTACTAATGGTTCATGTAAATTTATTAGTTGATTACGTATTTCTAAATTCTTTTTACTTTTTAAAAAATCTTTAAATAATTTTTCTCTTAACATTTTATTCCTTTCTAAAAATATTCTTAGAAAAGATAGGAAATTATTTTTTTAGTCTAGATAAAGAAAAAAAAGACTAACTTAATAGTTAGCATTAAAAAACTTTTAAAAATTAAAAAGTGTCTAAAGTTTTGGAACAGTTCAAAGTCAACAAAAAAATCGAAAAAATAGAGGCCGAACGAGAATTATATCAATCTTTAAAAGAAAAATATAAAGCCATGCATGTTCGTATGGAAACCTACGAAAAAGAAAACTCCTTTTCCTTTGGTAATGCATGTAAAATGGGGTTCAAAGCCTTCGATAAAGTAACTGATTTAATCCCTGCCAAATACGGTATTAAAATCATAGGCAAATCACTTACTTTCACACGTAAATTCTCACAAGGTATGACTAAAACTACTTTAGTTCTTCACGAAGGACACCGTTTATGGCATATGTACAACGAAGTATCGAACGAAAACAAAGAATCACTCCCAATGATTACCAAAGAAGCCTTAGAAATGTATACCAAAGACATCGATCGCGACCTAGCCAAACTCGACGCTGACTACAAAGACCAAGAAAAGAAATTAGAAGAATATAACGCTCGTAATAGTGAAGATAATTTAACACAAGAACATAGAAAATCAGAAAACATTATTGAAAATATTAATAAAGATAGAAATTCTGTCATCAACGAATACGAAAAAATAACCGAAGAATTAGAACTCAAAAGACAACAAATAACTGACGAAATCAAAAACGAACAACCAAAAATAATACAACAAGAACAACTAGAAATAAAATTAGAACCCATAAACGAAGAAATAAATACCATCAAAGAAGAACTAAAACTTCAAAACCCTAACTACGCAAAAGTCCAAAAAAGAATCAAACAAACTAATCAAAACAAAATCCCAGAATTAATTTCTATCCCAGTATAAAAAAAACTTTTTCTTTAATATTAATCAAATAAAGTTGTATAATAGTAGTAATTAATTATTTTCAAAGATAATATCAATTACTACTATTATCGGAAAGGCTATGAAATAATGAATTTTTTTAAAAAACATTGGATCGTTATTTTAATTATAACCGTTTTAGTTATTTCTTTTATTATTGGAATTTTTGAAGGTCTTTACAAAACCAAACAAGAAAAAACAAATATCAAATTATCATGAAGAATTAGATAACAATCCAAAAATAAATAATCCACCAAGAACCAAACGCGAAATAGAAACACCAAAATCTAAAATTAAAATAACTAAAGAAAAATTTGATATAATAAAAAATTATATTTTATCAGAAAATGAAAACGAAGTTTTAACAATAAATGATCTTTCTAAATGATCTTTCTCAAGAAGAAAAAAACGAAATTGACAAAATAAAAAATAGTTGGAAATTATGTTTATAATTACAAAAAGATAGACAAAAAATAATATTAGAATATCAAAAAGAATGCGACGGTTATAATAAACAAATAAGTGAACTTAATCCCCAAGATGGATTTGATAAAATAAAATCATTAACTGAACAACTCCAACGCGCCGAAAAAGAAAAAAACAGATTACAAAAGAATTATGATAAAATGTTGTTTGAATATAAAAACGAATTTTCTATTAAACTTAACTCCCTCTACGAAATCAACCCAAATGAGGGGTAAAAAAAAGGAGATTTAATTAATGTTAAAACTAAAAAATCAATTTAAAATAATTAGTATTTATTTATTTGTATTTATAGGTTTATTATTTATTAATATGAATCAAGTTATTGCGATGAATAATAATAACGTTGGAACAAGCGAGCATGTTTATAATTCTTTAGAAGAATATAGAAATTATCAAAATTTATTAGTTTCTCAACAAACAAAAGCACAAGAAGTTATTAATGCTTTGGAACATCAAGTATCAGAAACAGAAAAAAAACTTTTATTTGATCAACTAGAATTAATACATCAACAAATTATTATAACTCAACAAAGACACTTAGATATTCAACAACAAATAACTATAAATTTAATTTTAAATAATGAAATAACAGAATTAGAAAATCTACATTCCTCATTAATGCAAGAAATGACAACAATTATCAATAACATGCCTCTTTATGTTTCAGAAGAACAAATTAATCTTTTAAGAAATACACAAATTAGAATAAATCAAAATCAAAACAATATAAATACAATATTAGAACAAATAAGAAATCAATCACCTATGCCTCGAATTAATTTATCTCGTAATCGTTCTTCTCAAAGACGTTAAAATAATTAATTTTTTAAATTACAAATTCAACACAAAGATTACTGCCTTGGTCGTACAAGAGCGGATGACTCCAACTTTTAACTAACCGAATTCAACCTTCACTTTAATCCTGTTATCTGTAGTTTATCCATTTTTAAAGATAAACGCAATAACGATAAATTAAAAGAAGCCAAATATATTAAAAGAGCCAATTCTAAATGGTGATAAAATTTAACAATTTCCAATATGTTAAAATTTAAGGAATAAAACAATTAAAGGAGATTTAATTAATGTTAAAATTAAAAAACCAATTGAACCTAATTTATCTTTATTTAATAACTTTTATAGGATTATCATTTATTTTGAACAATAATCAAGTAATGGCAATGGAAAACAATAATTTATTAGATTCAAGAGCATCAGAGGAACATTTATGTCTAATAAACAATAAGATTTGGAGTTTGTCCGTAAAAAAACAAGAATTATTTATGTTATCTGCATCTAACGGAGATCAAAAAACTAAATCTATATTAAATAAAAGATATTTTCGTTATATAAATATGATTAAAAATCTAGAACAACAAAGAAATACAATTATCAATAGAGGTTATTATAATAACCCAATTTTATACCATTTAATAAACGATTTTAATCAACAATTAACAAAATTAAATATAAATTATTAAAATAATAAATAATACATACAAAAATTAAATAAATTCCCAAAAGACCCTCCCTAGGGTCTTTTTCTTTTATCCAAACAACAAAATACATCCATCGTTAAGGCCATAAACTAAAAACCAAAGGAGGCAAACAAATCATGATTAAAACCAAACCTTTAAAAAAGTTTTTATAACCCTTTCTTTATTAATCACTATTTTATTCATTAAACCTATTTTCGCCCATAATTATTTTCGCAAACAAACAAAATCTAAAATCAAACTCGCCGACTACCAAACCCTTCAACAAGAATGGTTAAAAACCCAACCAAAAATGAAAAGATATGACATCAATGTTCTAGATAGAGGATATATCCCTAACATCTTAAACTATTTTAATCTTCAATGCAATGGTTTTATAAATCCGAATATACCTAGTTATAACAGTTATCAAGGAATTAAACTCTATTGGTACCTAAAAAACCCTCCTTCAGGCCTTTTAGGAGTCTATTTTAAACATCGTCCTAATCCTTTTAATATCCAATATCCTGCTTATGAAGATTACAAATACACCTTAGAAGATCTCCTCAAAAACGAAATCGCCATCGAAGAAGCCTTTATCTTCTGGGATGCCAAACAAAAACCTAACAAAGATAAACCTAATATAAAAATTAATAGTATCAATATCTTCGTCGGTCAAAATAAAGAAGAAATAATTAATCAACAACAACATTATCAAAAAACCCAAACTCATCAAATTAGGATGTTGCAACATCACACCTAATACTTGTTTAGTGGCACCTTTAACATCAAAAACTTTCCATGAAATTGATATTGACGCTATTTATTTTGATGATGGGATTCGCATCGTGAAACCTCAACAAAGAAACATCGAAGATCTCTTAAAACTTTCCAATGGCGCTAAAAACATCTATCTTTTCGCCTTCAACATTGAAAAAAGAGTAATCCACATTAACCTTCCAGACTCTCTTAATCCCTACCAAGCTATCCGAGATTGGAAAAGAGCCAACAAATTATACGCTTATGAAGGAAAATATAACAGAAGATCTGCAAGCGGCAATGAAACATTCATTTCATTTACTATTAATTTAGTAGAAAATATTTTTGAAACTGAAGATAAAATATATCGGATTACTTGTAGTGATACACAACCAAAAAAAGATATTTTAATGGACTATCAACCAGATTTTATTAAATGGCTAAAACAATGTTATATCAAATATGGCTGTACCTACCAAGGAGAAGCAATTAGAAACAAATTAGGTCGTTCATCTAGAACCCTTTATGATGAAAATGGTAATACCCATTATTATAAATATGAAGAAGGTTGGAGATATGATGATTGGTATATCGACGGAAACGATTGTTGTTCTGGTGGTGATCGTTGGCAAACAAGAACTTATTATCAATTCTTAGACACAACCCGACCGCCTAAAAAACCAGATATCCTCGAATATTGTAGGCGATTAAAGAACCATTAAAAAAAATACCAACTTTTAAGTTGGTTTCCTTATTGTTTCTAAATACTAAAAAATATTTTTCTTATTAAATAATAAAAAAGGAGATTAAAATGGCGAGAAATTACAGACGTTCTTATTTCAGTAAAAAAACTTTTAGAAGAAATTGGATTTTACCTACATTAGGCATTGTTATTCCTTTAGTTAGTCTTAAAGAATTTTTAAAAAAGTGTCTAAAGCTTTGGAACAGTTCAAAAATCGCTTTTTGAGGTTTTAAATAAAAATAGAGAACACCACTTCCTAAAAAAGGTTTATAGTAGGTGTTAAATTTTTTAGTTAAATAACAAACTTTTACCCTTTTCCAAAGCGAATTAATAAATAATTAATTACCTACAATAATTTGCCCCCCCAGTAAAATGAATATTTTAGCCCAAACTGTAAAAAAAGTTTGGTTTTTTTGTTGAAATTTCATAACAAAAAACAAAATATAAAAAAATAATTCATTAACTATAAAATAATAAAACATCATTTATAATTCCCCACCTCAAACTATTTACTTAGTTTGGGTTTTTTATATCCAAATAACTAAACATAAACAAAAAACATTCCCTAAACTAACTAAAATTAAAAGAAAATCACTAAAACACTTGACTATTTCATCTTTTTTTTATAAAATATTATTGATGGTAAAACAGATGTAGCTAAAATAATTAAACCAATCCCTTGCCTTTTAGAGGCTTTTCCAAGTAATTCTTTGCTGTTTAAGAAAGAAAAGAAAGCAGTTGATTATTAATTATTTTAGTTACACAAACTTACCTTAAAAAAGGAGAGTTTACAAATGTCACGTTATACAGGTTCGCTTTGGAAAGTTTCAAGACGCCTTAATTATTCGGTTTCAGAAACTGGAAAAGAATTGCACAAAAGAGCTTATGGTCCAGGACAACACGGTCAAAAAAAAGTTAAATTAAGTGATTATGGTTTTCAATTGCAAGAAAAACAAAAATTACGTTTCACTTACGGCGTATCAGAAAAGCAATTTCGCAAAACTTTTGATAATGCAAGTAAACTAAAAGGGATTCATGGTGAAATGTTTTTAGTACTATTAGAATCTCGTCTTGATAACGTAGTTTATCGTTTAGGATTTGCCAAAACAAGAGCTCAAGCAAGACAATTAGTTAATCACGGCCATATTTTAGTAGATGGAAAAAAAGTAGATATTGCTTCTTATCGTTTAAAACCAGGGCAAACAGTTACTTTAAGAGAAAAATCTAAAAATCTAAATATTGTACAAGAAGCTTTAAATAGTAAGTTTGTTCGCGCAGATTATGTTTCTTTAGATAAAGAATTAGTGGGTAAATATGTAAGATACCCTCAAAGAAACGAATTTTTACCAGATATTAACGAACAGTTAATAGTTGAATATTATAATAGATAACTTAAACGCCCTTTAATTAGGGTGTTTTTTTGTGTATTTGGAATATATAAAATAGTAGTTAATTAGTTGTCATTATATAATGAAAGGCAACCAAAACTAATTTATTATTAATAAATCGATAATTAAGATAACTCATTACATAAAATAATAATTATAAAACAAAATATAATAGCATAAGATAAACTAACAAAAAACCAACCATCATAAAATTATTGTCTATAATGAACATAGCTTTTTATAATATAATATTTTTGTAAACTAATATCATTTATTTAACATTTTGCCCTAATTATCAATTATTAAAGTTTCAGTTTTAATTGCTTTTGATCAACTTTAACTTTTAAAAATCTCAAAAAAAGGAATTGTTTAATATGAAAAAAGTAAATTTGAAACGCCAAGAAACAATTGATTTTTTAAAAACTATGAGTCAAAAATCCCAAGAAAAAACTTTACAAACCCTTAATTCTTCTTTGAAAGGATTAGATCAAAAACAAGTAATGTTGCATCAAAGTTTGTATGGTAAAAATATTTTATCCCAAGAAACTAAAACCAGTTTTACTAAACAATTGCTCCAAATTGCAATTACTCCTTTTAATATTGTTTTATTAATTTTAACTCTTATTTCTTTGTTTAATGATGTTCTTACTCCCAGTCAAGAAAATAGAAGTTATTCTACCGTTATAACAACTATTTTAATGTTTTTGGGTTCTGTAATTGTCCAATTTAGTCAAGAAAGCAAACATTTAAAAATTACTTCTCAATTAAAAACTTTGGTACAAAACACAACTGCAGTCAAACGCAATAATTTTAAAATGGAAATTGCTTTAGAAGAAGTAGTAAGAGGAGATATTGTTATTCTTTCGGCAGGAGATGTTATTCCAGCTGATATTAAATTATTAGAAACCAAAGATTTTTTTGTAAAAACAACAACTTTTACTGGTGAATCAGAACCGGTAGAAAAAATGGCATGTTCTTTTTTACAAAGTGAAACAATTTTAGATGATCCTAAATTAGTTTTGGCAGGTTCAACTGTTATTTCTGGTTATGCTACAGGTATTGTTTTAGTCACCGGCAAAGACACTTATTTAGGCAATATCAGCCAGGAAATTACTAAAAAAAAATCCCTTTCACACTTAGATCAAAGCATTAATACCATTGCTAAATTGCTTATGATATGTATTTGTTTAATGGCACCTTTAGTATTTTTATTCAATTTTTACAAACCTCAAAATACTTTTTTACAATCATTCCTTTTTGCTCTTACCATTGCTTTTGGACTTACTCCCAAAATGCTTCCCTTAATTGTTGCTACTTCTTTTTCTAAAGGAATTGTTGCTTTATCTAAGCGCAAAGTAATTGTTAAAAACCTAAATGCTATTTCTAGTTTTGGAGCAATGAATATTTTATTTACTGACAAAACAGGAACCCTTACTGAAGACCAAATCTTTTTGGAAAATTTCTTAGACCTTAACGGCAACGAAGATATACGCGTTTTGCGTCATGCCTATCTGAATAGTTTTTTTCAAACAGGGCTTAAAAGTTTAATTGATAAAGCCATCATTACCAAAACAAATAATGCCAAAACTCTACATCCTTCTTTACAAGGAATTACTGCACAATTTACCAAAATTGATGAAATTCCTTTTGATTTTAAAAGAAGAAAAATGAGTGTAGTAATACAAGATGCCTCACAAAAACAACAAATGATTACTAAAGGAGCAATTGAAGAAATACTTTCTATTTGTGATCATGTAGAACTTGAAGGCAAAGTTGTTCCTTTGAGTGACCAAAGCAAACAAATAGTCCTTCAACAAACCATAACTTACAATCAAAAAGGTTATCGCGTAGTTGGAGTAGCCCAAAAACTTATCTCAAATCCCAAGCAACAACCTTGTTTTACTCCTGGACAAATTGAAGAAAAATCAATGGTTCTAATCGGATTGCTTACTTTTTTAGATCCCATTAAAGAAAGTTCAACCCAAACAATTTCTTCTTTGCAACAAAAAGGTATTATCGTTAAAATCCTTACAGGAGACAACGATATTCTTACTAAAGCTATTGCCCAAAAATTAAATATTCAAACAACTTATTGTCTTCAAGGGAGTGTTGTTGATAATTTAAGCGATGATGCTCTTTACGAAGCTTCTCAAAAAACCAATCTCTTTACTAAATTATCCCCCGAACAAAAAGCAAGAATTGTATCTGTTTTCAAACAAAAAGGCAATATCGTTGCTTTTATGGGAGACGGCATTAATGATGCTTCTGCCATGAAGCAAGCTAATTTAGGTATTTGTGTCGATAGTGGTGCTGAAATTACTAAAGAAATTGCAGATATTATTTTATTAGAAAAACAACTTACCGTTTTAGAACAAGGAGTTTTAGAAGGAAGAAAAACCTATACTAACGCCCTTAAATACATTAAATTTACTCTATCGTCTAATTTTGCCAATTCTCTCAGTATTTTACTTGCTAGTTTATGCCTTAATTTTCAACCTATGATAGTTTTACAAGTTTTATTTTTAGACCTTATATATGATTTGATTTGTTTTGCTATTCCTTTTGATAATGTTGATGATTTTTATTTACAAAAACCATGTAAATGGGATTTTGCAAGCATTAAAAGTTTTATGTTATGGTTTGGTTTTTGTTCTTTCTTGTTGGATTTTGCTTTTTTAATTGGAATGAAATTTCTTTTAAAAAACTTATCCCAAAACGATCGATTATTCCAAACTAGTTGGTTTATTTTTTCAATGTGGTCACAAACATTAACCATTTTCTTACTGAGAACTGACAAAATTATTGCTAAAAACAATCAAAAAAACCTTCCCTCTTTCCTTATTATGGTATGTTGTTGTCTAGGTTTGATAATTACTACTTTCCTTCCTTTAATACCTATTGTAAGTCAAGCGCTTCATTTAGATCAATCAATTTTTGAAAAAACTACAATTTTCCCCTTTTTGTTATTTTTAGTAGTTATTTATTCATTAGTTATGATATGGGCTAAAAAAATATTTATTCAAAAACACAAACAATTATTATAAGTTGTATTGATTAATTTTGTTATTTTTTACCTTTGTATTATTTTATTATTTCAAAATAAAAATGGTTTGCTTTGGTTTTTTGTTTGTCAAAAATTAATTATAAATTGATTGTTTTGCTTTCTAACATCCCCCCCCTTTATCGCCTTCCAATTTTTTTCAATTTATCGATAATCATTTTTGAAAGGAATTTCTATGTTTGGTACTTCCCCTTTATGGACAGTTTTTTTGTTTTTGTGCATCTTTATTTTTTTTCATTTTTTCTTACGCAAATATCAAGTTTTAAATATTGTATTTTTATTTTTGCTGTTATTTTCCTTTGTTTATGGTTTGAAAAGCTACCACGATACTTTTGTTGAACCTATTTTTAAAAGATATCTTAGTTTAGACATTTCTAAAAACATTTATGATTGTTTATTAAATTTTATTCTAACTAGTATTATCATCATCAAAGCTCCTTATTTAAGAGTTGTTTTTAATAATTGGTCTAAACATTGGAATATCAAACGAAAAAACTTTTTTATGGGTGGAGATAATACTCAAAAAGAAATTATTAAAGCTACTTTAGAACTTGCTTCGCGCAAAATAGGAGCCTTAATTACGATTGAAAAAAATAATACTTTGGAACAATACGCTCAAAAAGCTATCTTAATTGATGGCAATGTTTCTAAAGAATTGTTGTTAAACATCTTTGCTCCCAACACCCCTTTACATGATGGAGCAGTTATTATTAGAGGAGACAAAATTTTGTGTGCTAGTGCCTATTTTACCTTGTCTTCATCAGCTGATTACTTAGATAAAAAAACTGGTTCGCGCCACCGTGCAGCTTTGGGAATTAGCGAAACTACGGATAGCATGACAATTGTTGTCTCCGAGGAAACAGGAAATATTTCTATTGCTTTAGAAGGGATGATGTTTCAAACTAACGAACAAGAAAAACTTCAAGAATATTTGGCTATTTTTATGAATTAATTAAAATAAAAATTAAAAATAAATAAAATATAACCCAATTTTATAAAATAAAATAATCCCTACTAACCTCAAACCCCAAATAAACCGAAAAGGAAACAAATAAATGAATAAACGAAAATTAGGCATCGTAGTTGATTCTACTTGCGGAAATACTTATGGAAAAAACTTTTTTGAAGATATTTCAGTAGTGCCTTTAACATTAATTGTTGGAGAAACTAGCTATATGGATGGTACTATTGACAACACTACTTTACTAAATTTTATTGAAAACAAACAAAAAGTAACTACCAGCCAACCCAATCCAGAGCTTTTTATTAAAGCTTTTCAGGAACAATTCGACTTAGGATATAAACACGTTATTTGTTTAACTTTATCCAGTAAACTAAGTGGCACTCATAATAGTGCTCTTTTAGCTAAAAAAATGCTTAAAAATCCCAATATTACTGTTATTGATACTCAAAATATTGGCCCTGGAGTTTATTTTTTCTTACAAAGAATTAATGATTGGCTTACTCAAAAACCTGATGTTTGCCCCCAAACAATCACTGATAAAATTAATGAAGAAAAGCTAAAAGGTTTTTTGTTATGTACTATTAATAATTTAAAAATATTGGCTTATAATGGGCGTATCTCTAAATTTAGATTTTTAATTGGTAACCTTTTGAAAATACACCCCATTTTAAAATTTCAACAAGGAGTTTTATCAATCGAAAAAAAAGTAAGAAACTTAAAAAACTGTTTTAACTATTGTCTTAAAAAAATATTAGAACACAAAACCACAAATAATAAACTTGATATTCAAGTTATTTATGTAGATGATGACAAAGATGCCAAAAAACTTTTAGCACAAATCACAAACTTAGCAAATCCTCAAATTAAAGTTACTCTTTATGGTGCTATTTCTCCTGTAGTGGCGGCTCATATTGGCTATAAAGGATTTGGATTTTATCTTAACGAAATTACAGATTAACTTATAATTGCATATTTTTTTAATCCCGGTTTTTGTTAAAACAATCTTTTTATCCCAAAAATTTTCAAAATTTGCCTTATAAAAAACACTTAAATAATCTTTTTGATTATCTTTTTAGCTATTTTAAGATACAATATAATGTAACTATATATTTAGTTACATTATATTTTTATATCCTTGATGTTAGAAAGAACCAAAAAAAGTGCCTACATTTTACCAAAGAAAAAAAATTTTTTTCAAAATACTTTTGGTTTTAGTATTATTTTTTTTTATTACAACCATAGCTTATGCTATAGAAGATTGGCATAAATTAAAAAGTGATAGTAATTTTGGATTAAAAATTGCTGCTCCTGCAGAATTGTTAGTTTCCAACCCCGCAGATCTTCACGACACCAATAAAAAATTTTTAGTTCCTAAAGAGCATAGTTTTTTAATGACAACAGAACAAACAGATAGAGTTATTTTTGAACAAGAAGCCACTCTAAAAACTCAAAATGACAAATTAACTTTTATAAAAGGAAAAAATATTAAACTAGATATTAATTATTTTTTTGAAAACCTTGATTTAAACGAACAATTAAAAAAAATTTTTAATGTTCAGATTTTTTGGAAATACAAAGAACAACCCCAACAAAGTTTTGTTCCTTATGACAATAAAAACAAACCAGTTATTATTGATACAAACGGTAATTTAAAAAAAATTATTTTTCAATTTACCATTTATGCTTCTGAAGTTTTTCCTTCTGAATACGTAACTAAAGAAAAAAAATTGCATATAAAATATAGAATAGAAAAAACATAATGTTGTTTTGATATTTTTATTATTTGTTATTTGCAAGTAATAACTATTTTTAATTTTAAGCTCCTTTAAAATTTTAAATTATATAAATTGCTTATTTATTTCAATACTTAATTTTTCAAATAAGCGAAGACCGTATCAGCACGGTCTTTTCTTTTTTCTTGATATTTATTTTAGAAAAAGATTAATTTATTACAAAAAAATTTATATTAATAAAATAAAATCCTAAAATTATTATTTTTTTTATAAAATGAATTGATGAAAAAACATTTTTTTGTGTCTTTTGGTAACGTTCTTTAATGATAAAAATTTCTTTTAGTAAAATAATTTCTATTTCAAACATCCTAAAAATATGGAAACTGTCTCACAAACGCCAAATTGAAATCTTTCATAAAGCCTTAATTATGGCAATTATTAATGTTACTTCTGATTCTTTTTCATATGGCAACCAACATTTTGCCACTCAAAAAGCAGTTAAACATGCTCTTTGTTGTCTCAAAGAAGGTGCTGATATCCTTGATATTGGATGCGAATTTACTCGCCCAGGAGCAACTCTAATTACTCCTTTAGAAGAACAAAAACCCATTTTGCATGTTATTAAAGAATTATCGCACCACCCCAAAGCCATTATCTCTGTTTATACTTATCATTTTCAAATTGCTAAATTAGCCATTAAATCAGGAGCTCATATTATCAATGATGTTTAGTGGATTTCAACAAAATCATCAAATGGCAAAAACAATTGCTGCATTAAATGAAGGCGTTTGCATTATTCATACAGGCAGAACTCACAAAAACCTTTCTAATAAATTGCAAGACCAATTTTATTTTTAAATCATTCCTTACAAATTGCCAAACAAGCTCAAATTGCAACAGAGGAAATAGTGATGAATCCTTGATTTATTTTTTTAAAAAATATTGATGAAAACTTTGATATTATAAAAGATTTTGAATAATTAACTAAAATGGGAATGACCTATATTGGTAGGTCTTTCTCGCAAAAGATTTTTCCAAGCTATAATTAAAACTGAAGGCATTTTGTAAGTATAATCTTTAGAAGCCATTACTGATGCTGCTCTAATTTTTTGTTAAGAACTAAAGGGGCTTCGATTTTTTGAGTGCATAATGTCAAAATTAATCAAAATAGTTTGCTTTTGAGATATACTTTAATGAAAAAATATAAATATTATTATAAATATATTTTAAAAATTATCACTTTTAAAAGAATGAAAAAAATTAATTTTTTCAACATAAAAAACGTAAACAAAACACATTCTTAAAAAAGGAATTTATTACTTGTCAAACTTATTAAATATTTTTCAAAAACAAATATTTTGCCAATTTTGTTTACAATTATACACAAGTAAAGAACCCACAAAACAAATGATTAATTCGCATCCTAAATGCGAAGTTTTGAAAGTTTTTACTTTGTATGAAACTTTTCCTTGTAAAAAAAACATACTAACCTTTATTTTTAAAAGCTGCTTTTCTAATCAAAACTACCTTATCCCTTTTACTTTTTTAGTTTTTTATTATCTGTAAAAATGAAGCTCAAAATAAAACACATGGAATTATTGGTTCCACTTACTATTGATTTAGATATTTTGTTTTTTGGTAATCACACTTGTAAAAATCCTAAATTAACTATTCCTCATCCATATATGTTAGAAAGAATTTTTGTCCTTACTTTTTTAGCAGATATTTTGCCTAACCAAATAACACAAACCAAAACTATTTTAGAATGGAAAAACCAATTAGATCAAAATGCAGTTAAAATAATTGAAAATAATCAATGGTATTAACCTTTTTTAAAAAATTTCTAACTGTTTCATTTTTAGACAACTTAATTATTTAAAAATATCATTTATTAATGTAAAAATAAAATTATAAAAAGGAAATTATATGAACATTTTATCAATCGAAACTAGTTGTGATGAAACGAGTTGTGCAGTTACTCAAAATGGTAAAAAAGTACTTTCTAATGTAGTTTTTTCGCAAATTAAAGATCATCAAATTTTTGGTGGAGTAGTCCCTGAAATAGCTTCTAGAAACATATTCAATTTATGACCTTGGCATTACAACAAACCCTTAAAGAAGCACATCTCACACCCCAAGAAATTGATTTAGTAGCAGTTACTCAAGGACCTGGTTTAGTGGGTTCGTTGTTAGTGGGCATTAACGCCGCTAATGTTTTCGCCTACACTTATAAAAAGCCTCTTTTGGGAGTAAATCATTTATTAGGGCATATCTATTCTGCTCAAATTGAACATGAAATTAAATTTCCTGCCTTAGTACTTTTAGTTTCTGGAGGCCACACCGATCTTTTTTATCTTACGGATCATCTCCAAATCAAACCTTTGGGTACTACTATTGATGATGCAGTAGGAGAAGTTTATGATAAAATTGCTAAAAACCTTAATTTGCCTTATCCTGGAGGACCTTTGATTGATCAATTAGCCCAACAAGGAAAAGACACTTATCATCTGGTACGTCCTTATTTAAAAAATGACAATCTTAATTTTAGTTTTTCAGGATTAAAAAGTACTTTGGTAAATTTAGTGATGAAGCAAAACCTAAAAGATATCAATATTCCTGATTTATGCGCTTCTTTTCAAACCAGCGTTATTAATGTTTTGTGTGAAAAAACCAAAAGAGCTTTAACCAAATATCATGTTAAACAATTAATTGTTGTTGGTGGAGTTGCTTCTAATTCTGGTTTAAGACAAAAGTTTATGACATCTTTTTCTAACTTGGAAGTTATTTTTCCTAGTTTACAATATTGTACTGATCAAGCTGCTATGATAGGAATTGCGGCTTATTATCAGAATCAAATTACCAAAGCTTCTAAAAAATATGATCTTACGGCAAAACCTAACTTGTTTTTTTGATTTTTGATAACTCTCCTTTGAATATAATGAAAAAAAGATTCCTAAAAGGGAATCTTTTATTTTTTTTACCTTTTGTTTGGTTGTTGGTGGTATTTGCTTTTTCTTTATTGTTTATTTCAAAATTGTTCTTTTTCTTCTTCTTTCAAAGCATAAACTTCACTTTGATTAAGGGTGTCTTTTTTTTCTAATAAAGCCTGATTTATTTTTCCACTAATGCTTTATTTTTTCTAAAATATTTTTAACTTCTTGATAACATACATCAACTATTTTTTTAAATATTTTACCTTTATACTATATAGTTAGGTAAAAAAAGTTAAAATTCCGTTAAGAAAATGCAATTATATTTTTTTACATAACTGTGTTATTTTGGTTAAAAAAATGTGCAAAAATAACTTTTTTTCAAGGCTAAAAATTAAAAAAATAATTTATATAAGACTTTAGTAATATTGATAAGGGATGAATAATTTAATTTAACTAAAATCCATTGATTGTTCCAAAATTTAGGGAAATAATTGATTATTTTTTTAATTTTTCGTGTGATTTTTGAAATAAAAAATATGTTGATGTTGTAAGATAGTTTTCATTTGATCGAAAAGGATTTCAATTACGTCTTTATTACATTGATTAGCTTTTCTCGACATGCTGATTAAAAAACCTTTTTTATTTAGTGCCTACCTAATTAACTTTTTTGTTTTTTCTGATTGAGTATTTCATCATTATCTTTATAGCATCTTTTGGAGTTTTTTCTTTTTGTTATAAGTTGCATCCCAAGACTTGCCTGATTGAGGAGGTCAATTTATTAATTTATTTTCTTCTGTGCTGTTTGCTCATTAATCTGTATATCATGATTGTTTTCCTTGCAATTTTTTATATAAAAAAAGAGACTTAAAAAGTCTCTTTTGGGATTATTTCATTATTTAAAAAAACATTTTTACTTTTTTTCAATCAATTTTTTCTAAATTGCGTTCTGCCTGGGTTTTAGTTAAGTAGTTAGGAATTAATAAATGGGGATTGGAAACAATTTTTGCAAATTCCTTGATGGTGCGCAAATCTATTTTGATAGCAGTTGGCTCAATTAATAAATGATTAGGAAAAGATTTCAAGAAATTACTCTCAAATCTACCTTCGGTTAAGCAAATGTGGTTGTCTTTGAGGCTTAAAGCAAAAAAAGCATTACTTCTAGCATCAATTAAGGGAGTAAGCGAAGCATAAGAATAACCACTAGATAAAAGCAATAGACTGCTTATTTGGTATAAAGGTATTTTCAAGTTGAAGGCTAACATTTTGGCTGTAAGAACTGCTACACGAGTGCCAGTATAAGAACCAGGGCCCACACCAACTATTAAAGCATCTAAGTTGTTTATACCTAAATTATTTTCTTGTAAGACGCTTTCAATTGAAGGAATCATGTAAGGAACATAATCGTTTTTGCCAAGGCGGGATTTGAAAGTAGTAATTTTTCCTTGGATGACTAAAATAACTATTTGGCTTTTGGTTGCATTATCTAGAATTAAAATGTTTTTGTGATTCATTGTTTTATCGCTTTCAAAAGTTTGTTTGGAAAATTATAAAAAAAATTAAAGGTTGATTTTTGGTATAAGTATTTTTCATATCATTTTTTAATTATTTATTTTTATTATCGAGGTTGTCATTTTGATATATAGTAATTTTTCTTTTAGTTTCATTTAAAAATGTCATTTCTACTAAAAAAGCAAAATCAGGAAAAAGGTAACTGCAATTTTGAAAATATTCTACTATAACAAAATCTTGATAAGTAAGGTCTTCTAATAGTTCTTCTAAAAATTCAGGTTCAAGGTTTGTGCGATATAAATCAAGATGACAAATAGTGTGTAATTTGTTCTTGTAGGTTTTAGAAATGACATAAGTAGGACTACAAATGTTTTGAAGGATAGCGAAACTTTTAATAAAGCCCTTAGTAAAGATAGTTTTTCCACAACCCAAAGATCCTTGCAATAAAATGATTGTTTTGCTTTGTTTTTCTTTTGGAGTGTTTCTTTTTTGATTGACGATTTTTTTTCCTAAATTGTAGCCTAATATTTGGCTTTCTTTTGGGGTGTTAGTAATTGCTTCTAAATATATTTTGGTTTTCATGTACGTTTTAGACCTTTAATTATGATATTAAAATAATAATGATAAGTCATTTGTTCTTTTGTTTTTTTTTTTTTTAATGTTGGTTTAAAATTAATTTTCTACGACATCTATATCAAGTACTTCTTTTTTGACAACTGCTACTGAAACTGCTTTATGACCTGTTTTTAATTTGATGATGCGTGTTCCTTGTGTAGCTTTGTTTTTGGTTTTGGTGATTTGGTCAATTGCAACTCTTACTACTTGTCCTTTGTCAGAAGAAACAATAAGATCATCTGAAGGTAGGACTACTTGTAGTGTTATAAGTCTTCCTTTTTGATCGTTTACTTTGATAGTTTTAGAGCCTTTGCCACTACGCGCTTGAATGCGGTATTGGTTGACATTGGTGATTTTTCCAAAGCCGTTTTCAGTCATTACTAAAATGTTTTGTTCTTTGGAATCAACATCAAATAAAGCAGCTCCTACTAAGAATTCATCACTTCCAAGACGCATCCCAATTACACCCATACTGTTGCGACTAATGCTTTTAATTTTGGTTTCGCAAAAACAAATAGCATTGCCATTGTTAGATGCTAGAATGATGTTTTTAATGCCTGTGGTTTTTTTTACTGTAAGGACTTCATCGTTTTCTTTTAGTCTAATTGCGATAAGTCCTCTTTTGGAAATGTGACTGTATTCTTTGAGAGGTGTTTTTTTTACTATACCTTTTTTGGTAGCAAAGAATAAGTAATCTTGGGATTGATCAAAGTTTTTAATACTGGTAAAAGAAGTTAAAAATTCGTCTTTTTCGAATGGTAAGAAATTAACAAGGTGGCTTCCTTTGGATTGTCTTTGACCTAAAGGAATTTCGTAGCCTTTGAGTTGATAGACTTTGCCTTTGTTAGTAAAAAATAAGTGATAATCGTGAGTAGAAGTAATTGCTAGATGTTCAATGAAGTCTTCTTCGTAGATTTTCATACCAGAAACGCCTTGTCCGCCTCTTTTTTGTTGTTTGTAAGTATCAATATCCATGCTTTTTATATAGCCTTTGTTAGTAATTGTAATAATGATAGGCTTTTTTTCGATTAGGTCTTCGTCTTCAAAGTTTAGGGGAGCATCAAAATTGAGGGTAGTTTTTCTGTCATCTTGGTATTTTTTTTTCATTTCTAGAAGTTCTTTTTCTAAAATGCGTTCTTTTTTCTTTTGGGAATCAATGATACTTTTACATTCTAAAATTTCTTGAGTGAGGTTTTTTTCTTCGGTGATAAGTTTTTGAGTTTCTTGGTTAGAAAGTCTTTGAAGGCTCATTTCTAAAATGGCTTTGCTTTGTATTTCGTCAAAATTGTATTTTTGCATTAATTTTCTTTGGGCTTCTTTGACATCTGTAGAAGTTTTGATGAGTTTAATAGCAATTTCGATGTCTTCTAAAATAGTGATAAGGGCCGTTACTAAATGTTTTCTTGCGCTTGCTTTTTTGAGTTCAAAGCTTTTTTGTCGGTTAATAACTTCGATGCGGAAATTGAAAAAAGCTTCTAAGATTTGTTTTAAAGAAACTAATTGGGGAGTTTTCCCAACTAAGGCAACCATATTGATTCCAAAAGAAATTCTTAATTGGGAATGTTTGTAGAGTTTGTTAAGAATAATTTTGGCGTTAGCGTCTCTTTTAAGTTCAATTACGATTTTCATTCCTTTTCGACTGGATTCGTCTCTAAGGTCTGTGATTCCTTCTACTATTTTGTTCTTAACTAGAAAAGCAATTTTTTCAATTAGATCAGTTTTTTTTACTTGATAAGGAATTTCTGTAACAATAATTGAAGTTTTTCCTCTTTCTTCTAAAACGTGACTTTTAGCCTTTAAGATAACAGCTCCTTGTCCTGTATGATAAGCACTTTTTAAACTTTGTAAGCCTAAAAGTTCACCACCAGTAGGAAAATCAGGTCCTTTAATATGTTGCATTAACTCATCAATAGAAATGTCTTTATTATTAATGTAGTTAATTAAACCATCAATGACTTCGCCTAAATTGTGAGTAGGGATTTTGGTGGCCATTCCTACTGCAATTCCTGTAGCTCCATTAATTAATAAGTTGGGAAGAGCTGTTGGAAGTACTAATGGTTCTTTTTCAGTTCCATCGTAATTATCAACAAAATCAATTGTTTCTTTGTCAATGTTTTTGATTAGTTCCATCGCCATTTTTGCCATTTTAACTTCAGTATAACGCATAGCTGCTGCTTTGTCGCCATCAATTGAACCAAAGTTTCCGTGACCGTCTACTAAAGGATAACGGTAACTAAAATCTTGAGCCATTCTTACCATCGCCTCATAAATGCTTGAATCGCCATGAGGATGATATTTACCCATAACATCCCCAACTACACGAGCTGCTTTTTTGTAGCTTGCGTGACTGTAGACGCCTAATTCTTTCATACTATATAAAATACGTCTTTGGACTGGTTTTAAGCCATCTTTAATGTCTGGTAAAGCTCTTGATACAATTACGCTCATTGCATAACTTAAGAAGGATTTTTTCATCTCTTCACTTAAGTTTACTTCTTGAATTTTGCCATGATCGTGGGGTTTGTGGATGTTGGCTTCATTGTTTTGAGTTTTATGGTCGCTCATTTTTAACCTCTTTTTTAAATATATATATATATATATATATAAGTTGTTATTTAATGTTATAGTTTGTTAGTTTTAGTTTTATTAAAATATTTTTTTAATTAAACGTCTAAATCAGCTTCTAAGGCTTTTTCTAAGATGAAGTTTTTTCTCGGTAAGACTTTTTCTCCCATTAACATGTTAAAAGTTTGGTCTGTTTCCATTAAAGCTTCTTCATCACTTAAAGCATTAAGGGCATCTTTGAGACTTGCTTTGAGAAGAGTACGATTTTCTGGGTCCATAGTTGTTTCCCAAAGTTGATTAGGATTCATTTCTCCAAGTCCTTTGTATCTTTGGAACCCATCTTTTAAGCTGTTTTTATTTGCAAAAGTTTGTTTGGTTTTTTCATCGTAAAAATATTTTGGAGTTCCTTTTCCTTTTTGGTATTTGTATAAAGGAGGGCGAGCAAAATAGATATATCCTTTTTCAATTAATTCGCGAAAATGTCTGAAAAAGAAAGTTAATAGTAAAGTTCTTATGTGGGCTCCATCAACATCGGCATCTGTCATAATTATAATTTTGTGATAACGGATTTTATCTACATTAAAGTCTTTGCCTTTACCGATGTTAATTCCTGCACCAATTGCTTGTATTAAGGATTTAATTTCTTTATTGGTAAGAATTTTGGCATCTAGACTTTTTTCCACATTAAGGACTTTACCACGCAAAGGAAGGATGGCTTGAAAACGCGAGTCTCTTCCTTGTTTAGCAGAACCACCCGCTGAATCTCCTTCGACAATGTATAGTTCAGAAATATGAGGGTCTTTGCTTCTACAATCAGCTAATTTGGAGGCAAAACCTAAAGAATCAAGGGGCTTATTTCTTACTACTTCACGAGCACGTTTAGCAGCTAGACGGGCATTTGCAGAAAGAAGACATTTATCAATTATTTTCCTTGAATCTTGGGGATGTTCTAATAAATATTTTTCTAAAAATTCGCCAAACAATTGGGATGTAATTTGTCTTACTTCAGTATTTGCTAGTTTAGCTTTAGTTTGTCCTTCAAATTGAGGGTCTTGATGTTTTAAAGAAATAATAGCAGTAATTCCTTCTAAGATGTCTTCACTTAATAAATGTTCATCTTTTTTTAAAAGATTGAATTCCTTAGCATATTTAGAAATAACACGGGTTAGGGCTAATTTAAAACCTTCTTCGTGAGTTCCTCCTTCATGAGTAGGAATATTGTTAACAAAAGAAAAGATTTTTTGGCTTTGAGTGTATCTAGGAATAGTGTCTTTGTCTTCTTTTTCTTCTATTTCGTTTCCTTGTTCGTCTTTTTTGGTAGGACGGAGTTGGGTAGTGTATTCAAAGACAATTTCAAAAGCTAGTTTTTGAGCTTCTTTTTCCAGATAAAAAATTTCGTGAAAAGGAATTTGTTTGTGGCTAGTGTTAATAAAATCTATGTAGTCTTGTAATCCTTTTTCATGGCAAAAGTTAAAAACAGTTTCTTTTTCGTATCTTTTGTCAGCAATTTTTAATTTAAGACCTTTGTTTAAAAAAGACAATTGTTGCATTCTTTCTTTGAGAGTATCAAAGTTATAAATGGTAGTTTCTTGGAAAATTTCGGGGTCTGATAAAAATTGGATAGTAGTTCCTCTTTTGTTAGTTCCCCCAATTACTTCCAAAGGTGAAACTGCAATTCCTTTTTCGTATTTTTGAAAATAGATTTGTTTGTTAAGGCGAATTTCTACAGTAAACCAATTAGAAAGAGCATTTACCACAGAGGCTCCTACACCATGAAGCCCTCCTGAAACCTTGTAAGAAGAACTGTCAAATTTTCCTCCAGCATGAAGAGTAGTTAAGATTGTTTCTACTGCTGGTTTTCCTGTTTTGGGGTGAATATCAACTGGGATTCCTCTACCATTGTCAGAAACACTAATAATTTCTCCAGGTAGGATTTCTAAAGTAATGTTGTTAGCGTGTCCTGCTAAAGCTTCGTCAATGGAATTGTCAACAATTTCCCAGACTAAATGATGAAGTCCTTTTTGAGCAGTCGAACCAATATACATTCCTGGTCTTTTGCGAACTGCTTCCAAACCTTCTAAAATTTGAATACTATCAGCATTGTAATTTTTCAAAAGAATAGCTCCTTTTTTGTAAATTTATAAAATATTAAAAATAGATTAAAGATTAAAGAATAAAATTTTTAAAATATGCAAAACATGCAAAAAAAGATAAATAAAAAACTTTTCAATAGCAAAATATTAATTAATGAAAAATATTTATCAATTATTTTTTTAATTCATTATTTTTTGGTAAAATATTTATTATTGTTTTTGATAATTTGGATAAAAAGATGATATTTTATACAACTTAATCACAACATATTATAACATAAAAACTAGTTATTTTGTGTTTTTTACAATTAGTGAGTAAAAAATACTCTAAATTGACTTTTTGAGTTATAATAGAAGTAATAGCAATTTCGTTTTGCTATATTAATATTGTAAAAGGAAGGACAAACATAAATGCAAATAGTAAGCTTAGGCAAGAAATTTTTTTTATTTTTTAGTTTATTTTTAAGTGTACTTTTTATTTCTTTATTTGATATTTATCAAATAGTTGGAGCAGTAACACAAGTAGACAAAACAACTTTAACTACTGAAGATAGTGAAGGAAAAGTTCCTAAAGAAGTTGTAAAAGAAACCAATAATGGTGCTAAAACTGAAACATCTCCTGAAGGAAACAAAGTAACAGCACAAACTTTAGGAGAAAATAATGCAGTTACTAAAACTGAATTAAATACTGAAGGAATTAAAACCACAGTTAAAACTTTTGGAGAAGGTGACGCAGTTGTCCCAACAGTTGAAAAACTACAAGAACAAGAAAAAAAAGAAAAAGATAAAACCAAAGATAAAGAACAATCTAAATTCTTACTTTGTTTTTTAGCGGTATTAGTAGTATTATCAGTTTCTGCAGGATTTCTTTATTCTAATAAACAAAAACAAGCTAATAAATAAAAACTTTAAACAATTATATAATTTATAAATTAAACTGCCTTAATTGGTAATTTTTTTAAGAAGTTTATATTCAAGATAAAAGAAGATAAAATATTTTTAGTAAATTTTTGAATCTCATTATCATTAATTATAAATGATGAAAAAAATTATAATTTTTATTTCTTTTTTTACGTTATAATATAGTTAATAGTAAGTCATTAATCTCTTAATATTTGCTATTTTTATTAAAAATAAAAAAGAAGAAAAGGTGTGGCACACTACAAATACAAAAAATAATTTAAGTAAGAAGAGTAGAACTCTTTTAGTTTTTAGTTTTTTTATTTTTAGTTGGTTTATTTTTATTTTTAATATGAGTAATATTAATATTAGGGCATATTGAGACAAAGATACAGAAGCTAATCGAGTTGTACAAGAATTATTAGACCTAGATATTAATGTTGAATTGGCTAAATGAGTCCAATAATCAGATAAAGAAGTCGTTAAAGATAAAATTAACAAAGATTAATTAATTACAACTGCAAAATGTTTACAACAAGTTAAAGATAAAGTTGCAGGTTTTGCATAATAAGTTAAAAAAATCTTTTGTTACAAAAGAATTAACTTAAGTATTCAAAAATACAGAAGTTCAAACAGCAGTTAATGCAAAATTAGCTCAAGCTATTAAAGCTGCTGTTAAAAATTATTTGATGAAAGGTAATTGCTTTAGTTAATAAGGTGTTCCAAAAGTTTAGACACTTTTTTGTTTTTTAAAAAACAAAAAGAATTTAGAAATACTAGATCAATTAATTAAATTTCATTCACAATTAGTGACATTAGTCAAAAAATTAGTTAAGCAATTTAAATATTATCATCTAATTTTAATTAAAGAAGAAAAATAGATACAACCCCAATTGGGATAAAATATTTAATACTCATCAATTATGGTTAAAAAAGTTAATCATATTTTTTTAAATCAACTAACAAAAAAATTAAGTCCAAAAGGTATTTCAGATTATCCACTTAAATTTTTGTATTCCTTTAGTAAATATTAACTAAGATGATACAAAGTTTTATACCAACTCCAAAATCACTGAACAACTTCATTTAAAAATAACACAAATCAAAAACATTAAAAACGTCACTATTAAAAAAATATATAGAAGAGAAATAAAATTATGTCAAGCTATGTCAAGCAAAGTCTAATTAATTGGTCATCTAAACCAAGATTTAGAAAAACAATACATTAACAGCAATAATGAACAAATACCCAAAATTGATTTACAATTAGCTGTTAATATCAAAGATATAACCCAATTTATCCCATGCGTAGTTTTTAGAAACCAAACTGAAAACATGGATAAATATTTACATAAAGGTTCTAAAATTTGCCCTAAAGGAACAATTTCTATCCAAAAAAATACTAAAGTGATTATTAATAATATAATCTTTTTAGACAATAAATCTAAAGAAATTTTATCTTTTAACTGGAAAAATAAATATTAAAAAACCGAAAAAATGACATATAAGATTAAATTATAATTATTTTTTTACGTAAATTATGCTTTTTTATAAAAAAATATAGAAAAATATAACCCTTTTCTCTTCATCTCGATATTTAATTAAAAAGTGTCATATTATTATGTAATAATAATAAAAATACTATTATTAAATTATGGATATAATTAACATCTCAGTAAAAAAATTAAAATATTCACCTAATAATTATAACACCCACAGATAATCTTCAAACTGAGATAAAGCCCCAAAATGGCACCTAGAAAAAGAATCAAAAAAAATCTTATCAAAAATTTTACAAAAAACACAATAGAAGTAAAAAAATAAAGGAATTTTTAAATAATGAAGAAATTAAAAAATATAAATATTTTATTATTTATTTGTTTAGGATTGTTATTAATTATTATTAAAAAAAATCATATGCTTTTCCTGGAATTACTTTAGAAGCAAGAAAGTCTCAATTAGAAGAGATTAAAATCGAACTTGAGTCACAAGGAATAGTTTTATTACAAGAATTAAGAAATATTACAAACAATAATGGAATAGAAAATATTCAAGATATTCATATGAGGTTAAATAATAATCAAACACAACTTCTTGCAACAATAATGGAAATAAATAATATAACAGAACAATTGAAAAACACACAAATTAATTAAATTAATCCTAATATCCAATTCTAAAAACAACAAAACACATTTACAATATGACATGAAATATTGCATAATTCCCAATTTGAATGTAAAGTTTTCAACCTCCACTTTAACTGTATCCATAAAAATTTTGTCCATCTTTAAAAAACATAATTATGACAAATCTATATGTTAATAAAAAAATAAAAGGAGAATTTAATAAATGTTTAAATTTCAAAATCAATTTAAAAGAATAACTATTTGTTTATTTATTTTCTTAGGGTTATTTTTAATTAATTGTTATCCAGTTATGGCGATAAATAATTTAAATGATGAAAATTCAATAAATAATGAAATTAATAAACTTTATTTAGAACAAAAAGAATTATCTAAAAAACTTAAAAAAATTCATATTTATCATTTAAGTGGTGATATAAAATTAAAAAAAATTAGATAATTTAGATCAAATAATCAAAAAACTTTATCAAAGACTTTCTGACATAAATCTTTTAAAGTATATAAATGAACAAATTTGGAATTATTCATATGAACGAAATCAAGTAGCGAACAAAATTTTAAGTCATTTTTTTCAAGACCCCACTACAATACAAGAACTTAATTTAAATCATCAAAAATTAATAAAAAAAATTAATAATCTAAGTCAAAAATATATTAATTTACAATATAAATTAAATTGTTGTGAATAAATAAACAATTCTCCTTATCGCCCTTCGACTTCTTTTACGAAATTACCTCAACCGAATGATAAAACAAAAAAGGGGATTTAATTAATGATTAACTTACAAAAACAATTAAAAATAATAATTATTTATTTTAAATATAAAGACTCAAATTATTTTTTTATAAAAAAAATAAAAATTTCAAAATAAAAAAAGTATAAATTTTTTTGTTTTCACTTTTGTACTTATTAAAAAAAGAGGAAAATAAAGTTTTATGAAAATTACAAGTTTAATTAATTTTAATCAATTTAAAAAAAAATCATTTTTACTTTTATTTTTACTTTTATTTGTGCATTTTATTTATAATACAAAAAATTTTGTAAAAGCTATGGAAACAAGACAAAATGAAAATAGCAAAAATATTATTCATTTAAACTTAAATGATGAACTACAAGAATCCGAAATATTTCAATTTAATAATGCTTTTAATGATATTGATGGTTTAAATAAAACATTAAAAAAATTTAAAATAAAATTAAATAATGAATTAAATATAAATTCTTTAAGTGAAATAAAAGAAAAATTTAATGGTTTTCGAATGAACTTTTTCATTAAATTAAATTTTTTATGGTATATATATTCCAAACACGAAAATCATGCTCATATATTGTATACTAATTATGCTTCGGATGTTGATAATATGGGTAATTTGTTTCTTGTGCCTTCTTTTCAACGTAATCATTACATAAGTTTGGGTGATAAAATAAAATTAATAGACGATACATTCATGATGCAAAATAACGATAGAATAGAAATTTATCGTAATAGTTTTGATGCTAAAAATCAAAGAGAAAACACTTTAGAATGTTTTAATTCCATTTATTCAGACAATTTATTTCAAATTTTTTTGGATTTTGATATAAAGGAAGAACATGATGGTTTGTATATGTATTTCAATTTATATAAACATGGATTTACAGAATTAAATAATTATTGTTTTAAAATAGATTTTTCTTTAGATCGAAAAATTGATTTTATTAAAAATATAATTTAATATTGAAATTTTTATAATAAAAAAAGATTCAATAATTTGTTTACTTTTTAAAAATTCTTTAAGGCTAACTTCATAGTTATTTTTTTGTTTCAAACCCTAAAAAAATAAAAAAATTAGAAATGTGATATTAATTAAAATCAATTTAACTTTAGTAAAAAAATAAGTTCAAAATTTAAATATTAATTTATATTAAGAACTTATTTGTATATTTTTAAAATATAAAAATAACAACGAAAATCCTTTTTAAAGAAAAGGTATATTAAAATATTTTTTCTTTTCAATATATAGTTCAGTAAAAAAATTTAAAAAGTCGTGTAAAAAACGAAATTATAATTATTTTTTACTCAAATGTGTTTTTTGGTCAAAAAATGTGCAAAAAGAGAACCTTTTTCAAGGTTGAATATTTGAAATAAAAATGGATGTTGATTTTGATGTTAGTGGTTTTTCTTCACATACTTATTAAAAAACTTTTTTTTAAAATCTGTTTAACTTTTTTTTGATTGATAAACTTTTCATTAATCTAAGTTAATTATAAAAAAATATTTTTCTGTGTTTAAAATTTTCTAATTGATAATAAATAAAATTCAGCCCCTTTTTATAGGTTTGCTATATTTTATCTACTTTTTAGCATCTAATTTATGTAACTTTAAATTATCTATTTTTTATATTTTTGTTTTGCTTATCAATTCTTTTATTGGCGTTGATATAAATTTAATTAGAAAGATTTTTAAATTCTTTTTAAAGGCATTATTATCCCTTTTAATCTTAGTAATTTAACTAATTATATTAATAAAAAGACTAAAAATTATCATAATCCACCAGTTAAATAAATAAACAAAAAACCACACAAAAAATTAATTTTTACTATTAAGAAAGTATCTAAAAATAAGGAGATATTAAAATTGAGAATTATACCTTATGAACTTTATCCTTATGCCTCTGATCTTACTTTATGTGCTTTAAGAAAAGAGTTTGGTATGTATGATCATTGTTTAAATACTTGCAAAAAAAATAAAGCTATGCAACCGTTTTTAGATATGAAAAGAAATTATTTTTATTTATCATTTGATTTGTGGGTATTAGAGATGCAACAAAGAAAGCATTATATTAATAGTTTTCATTTGTTTTATGCCAACAAACATAAATATTACCTTATTAAAACTGATTTTATCTTGATATTGGAGTGTTGTATTCAATGGGAAATAAAAGGATTTACACCTTACAACACTTCTTTATCTTGGTTTTTGGTGGCATTAAAATGTTTAGAAAAACGACAAGAAGCAAAATACCAAAACAACCCCCACCCCAACTTTTTACCAATTCCATCAACTAATTATTATCTAGATTTTTGCATTTATCAAAATTTATTATTTTGGTACAAACAAACTTTTATGCAAGCCAACGAAAAAGGAAACCTAAAACCCAAACAACTCAATATGGAAGAAGTGAAAAACTATTTCCAAACACAACTAAAATACATATAGGCTTTCAAATTAGTAACAATCCATCAATGTATTGTTTTTTTTAAGATTATTTATAAATGATGTTTGCCCCTTTTTGTCTAAAAAATGCAAAAGTAAGAAAAAACAACAAAATGAACTGAACACTTTTTATTAAAAATTATAACACCTTCTTTTTTTGATCTTTTTAAATAACAATTTTTTTTCATCGATATCGCAAAACATTTACAAAAAATATAATTTTGCAAAAAATTTAACAAAAGTTTTTTTTACTTGCCAAATCCTAAAATGTTTGTTATAATATTATAGTAATTATGTTATATATTTTTTGAAGCACAATTTCGACAGATCAAATTTGCCTGAATAAATTTTATAATCACCCCAACTTTTACCATTTATTTTAGCAATTATTTTGCCGCATTTCAATTTTTTTTAATTTTTAAAAAAAGCAACAAAACATTTGCTATTTGTTTTTTTATATGATATAATAAAAAAGGTATTGCAATTTTATTTGCTTTGAAAACATTTTTTGAAAGCAAAAACAACAATTTTCAATTATTTTTTGAATTATTTGTAACTTGCTAAATTGCATATTTTAATTATTTATTCTTAATTTATTTTTTCACAAATTTTTACTAAAACTACCTTAATCTTTGAAAACTGAAGATGATAATTAACGAATATTTTCAATTATTTTTTTAACACCTTAAAATTGACACCAAAAAGCAATTTTTGATGCATCAATTTTGTAACATACGAAGAGTTTGATCCTGGCTCAGGATTAACGCTGGCGGCGTGCCTAATACATGCAAGTCGAACGGAAGTTTAAGCAATTAAACTTTAGTGGCGAACGGGTGAGTAACGCGTAAGCAATCTGCCCCTAAGACGAGGATAACAGTTGGAAACGACTGCTAAGACTGGATAGTAGACAAGAAGGCATCTTCTTGTTTTTAAAAGACCTATTAATAGGTATGCTTAGGGAGGAGCTTGCGTCACATTAGTTAGTTGGTGGGGTAAAGGCCTACCAAGACTATGATGTGTAGCCGGGCTGAGAGGTTGAACGGCCACATTGGGACTGAGACACGGCCCAAACTCCTACGGGAGGCAGCAGTAGGGAATTTTCGGCAATGGAGGAAACTCTGACCGAGCAACGCCGCGTGAACGATGAAGTATTTCGGTACGTAAAGTTCTTTTATTAGGGAAGAATAAATGATGGAAAAATCATTCTGACGGTACCTAATGAATAAGCCCCGGCTAACTATGTGCCAGCAGCCGCGGTAATACATAGGGGGCAAGCGTTATCCGGAATTATTGGGCGTAAAGGGTGCGTAGGCTGTTAAATAAGTTTATGGTCTAAGTGCAATGCTCAACATTGTGATGCTATAAAAACTGTTTAGCTAGAGTAAGATAGAGGCAAGTGGAATTCCATGTGTAGTGGTAAAATGCGTAAATATATGGAGGAACACCAGTAGCGAAGGCGGCTTGCTGGGTCTTTACTGACGCTGAGGCACGAAAGCGTGGGGAGCAAACAGGATTAGATACCCTGGTAGTCCACGCCGTAAACGATGAGTACTAAACGTTGGGTAAAACCAGTGTTGAAGTTAACACATTAAGTACTCCGCCTGAGTAGTACGTACGCAAGTATGAAACTTAAAGGAATTGACGGGACTCCGCACAAGCGGTGGATCATGTTGTTTAATTCGAAGGTACCCGAAAAACCTCACCAGGTCTTGACATGCTTCTGCAAAGCTGTAGAAACACAGTGGAGGTTATCAGTTGCACAGGTGGTGCATGGTTGTCGTCAGCTCGTGTCGTGAGATGTTGGGTTAAGTCCCGCAACGAGCGCAACCCTTATTGTTAGTTGCCAGCACGTAATGGTGGGGACTTTAGCAAGACTGCCAGTGATAAATTGGAGGAAGGTGGGGACGACGTCAAATCATCATGCCCCTTATGACCTGGGCTACAAACGTGATACAATGGCTGTTACAAAGGGTAGCTGAAACGCAAGTTTTTGGCGAATCTCAAAAAAACAGTCTCAGTTCGGATTGAAGTCTGCAACTCGACTTCATGAAGTTGGAATCGCTAGTAATCGCGAATCAGCATGTCGCGGTGAATACGTTCTCGGGGTTTGTACACACCGCCCGTCAAACCACGAAAGTTGGCAATACCCAAAACCGGTGGCCTAACTTCGCAAGAAGAGGGAACCGTCTAAGGTAGGGTCGATGATTGGGGTTAAGTCGTAACAAGGTATCCCTACCGGAAGGTGGGGATGGATCACCTCCTTTCTAAGGAAACAATTATCATCTTCAGTTTTGAGAGACTTAAGAAAGTTTTTCATTTTAAATTGTTTGCAAATTGTATTTGCAACATTTAAATCTTTTTAAGATTAAGGGCCTATAGCTCAGTTGGTTAGAGCACACGCCTGATAAGCGTGAGGTCGGTGGTTCAAGTCCATTTAGGCCCACCATAACCAAAAATAGGCAAAATCTTAAAAAAGCTCTTTGAAAAGTAGATAAATGAAGGTTAAAAAATCAAAGGAACTAAGGGCGCACAGTGGATGCCTTGGCACTAAGAGCCGATGAAGGACGCAATTAACGGCGAAACGCCACGGGAAGCTGTAAATAAGTGAAGATCCGTGGGTCTCCGAATGGGAAAACCCATTACATTGAAGATGTAATATTCTTCTAATACGATTTATCTTATTAGAAGAAAGGAAACGCGGCGAACTGAAATATCTAAGTAACCGCAGGAAAAGAAAGTAATAACGATTCTGGTAGTAGTGACGAGCGAACCCGGAACAGCCTGATATCATTTGTAGTTATAAAATTTTAACGAAGTAGAAGCTTTTGGAAAGAAGCACCAAAGAAGGTGACAGTCCCGTAAACGTAAGTTAAAATCTAGGGTATCAATAAGTACGGCGAGACACGAGAAATCTTGTCGGAAGATGGGAGGACCATCTCCTAAGGCTAAATACTTCTTAGTGACCGATAGTGAACTAGTACCGTGAGGGAAAGGTGAAAAGAACCCCGAAAGGGGAGTGAAATAGATCCTGAAACTGTGTGCCTACAATTAGTCAAAGCACGTTAATGTGTGATGGCTTGCCTTTTGCAGAATGAACCGGCGAGTTATGATATGGAGCAAGGTTAAGTTTTAAGGAACGGAGCCGTAGCGAAAGCGAGTCTTAATAGGGCGTTTAGTTGCATGTCATAGACCCGAAACTGAAGTGAGCTAGCCATGAGCAGGTTGAAGTTTAGGTAAAACTAAATGGAGGACCGAACCAGGACACGTTGAAAAGTGTTTGGATGACTTGTGGCTAGGGGTGAAATTCCAATCGAACTCAGAGATAGCTGGTTCTCCCCGAAATAGCTTTAGGGCTAGCGTTGATTTAGTAATTTGGTGAAGGTAGAGCACTGAATGAGTAAGGGCTCCACCTCGGGGTACCGAACTCAATCAAACTCCGAATGTTACCAAATAAAATCAGCAGTCAGACTGTGGGTGATAAGGTCCATGGTCAAAAGGGAAAGAGCCCAGACCGTCAGCTAAGGTCCCAAAATTGATGTTAAGTGGCAAAGGAAGTGAAGACGTTTAAACAACTAGGAGGTTGGCTTAGAAGCAGCCATCCTTTAAAGAGTGCGTAATAGCTCACTAGTCGAATGACTCTGCGCCGAAAATGTACCGGGGCTAAAACATCATACCGAAGCTACGGATTCAAATGACTTCTTAGTTATTTGAATGGTAGGGGAAGCGTTCTGACATCAGTGAAGCCATAGCGGAAGCAGTGGTGGAGAGGTCAGAAGTGAGAATGCCGGTGTAAGTAACGAAAAGATAGGTGAGAATCCTATCCGTCAAAAACCCAAGGTTTCCAGGGCCAGGTTCGTCCTCCCTGGGTTAGTCGGGTCCTAAGGTGAGGGAGAAATCCGTAATCGATGGCAAGCAGGCTGAGATTCCTGCACTAGTTAATCAACTGATGGAGGGACAAAGCAGGCTAAACACCCCCCTTATTGGATTGGGGCAGAAAAACTAAGTCTGAGAAGACAGGCAAATCCGTTTTCTCATTTAAAAGATAAGGTTTGAAAGTAAAGTGATTGATGTCATACTTTCAAGAAAAACTTCTAGGGCTAATTGATTAACTACCCGTACCGCAAACCGACACAGGTGGGTAGGTAGAGTATACTAAGACGCGCGAGCAAACTCTTGTTAAGGAACTCGGCAAAATTACTCCGTAACTTAGGGATAAGGAGAGCTTTTATTAAAACTAAAAGCCGCAGAGAATAGGCCCAAGCGACTGTTTATCAAAAACATAGGTCTCTGCTAAACCGTAAGGTGATGTATAGGGGCTGATGCCTGCCCGGTGCTGGAAGATTAAAAGGAGATGTCAGGCAACAAAGCATTGAATTGAAGTCCCAGTAAACGGCGGCCGTAACTATAACGGTCCTAAGGTAGCGAAATTCCTTGTCGGGTAAGTTCCGACCCGCACGAAAGGCATAACGATTTGGGCGCTGTCTCAACAAGAGCCTCGGTGAAATCAAATTACCGGTGAAAATGCCGGTTACCCGCGACAGGACGAAAAGACCCCATGGAGCTTTACTGCAACTTAATATTGAAATTGGAAATAAGATGTACAGGATAGGTGGGAAACTGTGAGAGAAAAACGCTAGTTTTTCTGGAGTTGTCCTTGGGATACCACCCTTGTTATTTTTAGTTTCTAACCTGCACATGTGTAATGTGAGGGACAGTGTTTGGTGGGCAGTTTGACTGGGGCGGTCGCCTCCTAAAGAGTAACGGAGGCGTTCGAAGGTTCCCTCAAAATGGTTGGAAATCATTTGTAGAGCATAAAGGCATAAGGGAGCTTGACTGCAAGACTTACAAGTCGAGCAGGGACGAAAGTCGGACTTAGTGATCTTACGGTACCGAATGGAAGGGCCGTGACTCAACGGATAAAAGCTACCCTGGGGATAACAGGCTTATCGCTTCCAAGCGTTCACAGCGACGAAGCGGTTTGGCACCTCGATGTCGGCTCATCGCATCCTGGAGCTGGAGAAGGTTCCAAGGGTTGGGCTGTTCGCCCATTAAAGCGGAACGCGAGCTGGGTTCAGAACGTCGTGAGACAGTTCGGTCTCTATCCGTCGTGGGCGTTGGAAATTTGAAAGGAACTGTCCCTAGTATGAGAAGACCGGGATGGATATACCGCTGGTGTTTCAGTTGGTTCGCCAGAGCCACAGCTGAGTAGCTATGTATAGAAGGGATAAACACTGAAAGCATCTAAGTGTGAAGCCCCCCTTAAGATGAGATTTCCCTATGAGGTCCCTGAAAGACTATCAGGTTGATAGGCTAGAGGTGTAAGAAGAGTGATCTTTTCAGCTGACTAGTACTAATAGACCCATTGACTTTGATTTTTTAAATACCAACGTTTATCTAGTTTTGAAAGATCCTTGGTGCATAAAACTAAGGGGCAACACCTGTTCCCATCCCGAACACAGCAGTTAAGTCCTTAGTACTGACAATAGTTCTTTATTGAGCGAAGATAGGGAGTGCCAAGGTTTGCTTTATAAAAAAGAATAAAAAAGAGGATTAGCTCAGTTGGGAGAGCGTCTGCCTTACAAGCAGAATGTCGGGGGTTCAAGTCCCTCATCCTCTACCAAACAATTACTATCTTTTTTATTCTTTTTTTTATAGAAAAACAATAATTTTATTGCCAAAATAGCTCAATAGGTAGAGCAACTGATTTGTAATCAGTAGGTTACGGGTTCGATTCCTGTTTTTGGCACCACTTTATTGTCCCGTTAGCTCAGCTGGTAGAGCACTTGACTTTTAATCAAGGTGTCGAAGGTTCGACTCCTTCACGGGATACCACTTTTTATTAACCTTTACTTTTCTTTTTTTATTTTTATACAAAAAAATGTTTATATATATTGCCTGGATGGTGGAATCGGTAGACACGTGGGACTTAAAATCCCATAGTTTATAGCTGTGTCGGTTCAAGTCCGACTCCAGGTACCATTTTGTTTGGGGCTTTAGCTCAGCTGGAAGAGCATCTGTCTTGCACACAGAAGGTCAGCGGTTCGATCCCGCTAAGCTCCACCATAAAAACATTAACATTAATATATTAATCTTAAAATGATGGCGGTGTAGCTCAGCTGGCTAGAGTGTACGGTTCATACCCGTGAGGTCGAGGGTTCGAATCCCTCTGCCGCTACCATGGACCTGTAGCTCAGCTGGTCAGAGCTACCGGCTCATAACCGGTTGGTCGTAGGTTCGAATCCTACCGGGTCCACCATTTTTTGGAGGAATACCCAAGTCCGGTTGAAGGGGTCAGTCTTGAAAACTGAGAGGTCCGAAAGGACGCGGGGGTTCGAATCCCTCTTCCTCCGCCATCAATTAAATATTATACCGCGGGGTAGAGCAGTTTGGTAGCTCGTCGGGCTCATAATCCGAAGGTCGTAGGTTCGAATCCTATCCCCGCAACCAAAATTGGTCCGGTGGTGTAGTGGTTAACATGCTTGCCTGTCACGCAGGAGATCGCGGGTTCAAGTCCCGTCCGGACCGCCATAGGCTCTGTAGCTCAGTCGGTAGAGCAGTGGCCTGAAGAGCCTCGTGTCGACAGTTCGATTCTGTCCGGAGCCACCATATTATTTTCTGATTTTATTTTTTTAACTATATCTTTCTTAAGCCAAATAAACAAATGAGTAGCCCCAAAAAGGCTACTTTTATCTTTTTATATCGACTTTTATTAAATTATTTATAACTATTAGAATATAAAAAAACCACCTTTTTGGGTGGTTTTTTTATTGATATAAATTTTAATTACATTATTAAATTTATATTTCGTCTACTGTAAATTGTTCCAAATTCCCCAAAAGTTCATTTTAGGTTCTTTTTTCAAGATTTCTATAGAAGAAGGAAAGTCTTTTAGATAATAAAGTAAATCATTATTATTTTCTTTAAATAATTTTATTTTCTATCAATTATTTTTTCTATTTTTTTTAATAATAAAGAAACTAATAACACCAAAACTAAATAAGCAAAGACAGGAATTAACAAAGCAATTATTCCTCCTGTTATACTATTGCTTCTTTTGTGTACTGTTTGTGCCACTTCAAAAAGTTCGTTCATCCCAATAACTCCAAAAACACAACTATCTTTGATATTAACGATAAATTCATTAGAAATTCTTAATAAAGATTTACGGACAACTTGGGGACACACAACTTTTTTAAAGGTTTGTGTTTGTGTCATTCCCAAAGCTAATGCTGCCTCAATTTGTCCATAATCAAAAAACTCCATATTTTTAATCATAATTTCGGCAAGATAAGCGGCTGAGTTGAAAGTAATCACAAATAAACCAGACTGAAGTGGAGTTAACCATCCAAAATAACCAGTTCCTTTGAGTCCGAAATGAAATAAAACTGCTTGTAGCATCATAGGAACACTTTTAATTATAAAAATATAGCCATTGATGATGTAATCAAACATTTTGATATAATATCTTTTAGCAATATTTGTCCTTACCCGCTTATTATTTTGAATAATTTCTTTAAGATGCAACAAACATAAAGACACCATAAAAGCTCCTATAGTGCCAAAAAAAGCAATCTTCATGGTGTTTTTAAAACCTTCAAAATACAATGTATGCCAATCTTTTAATATTTGGCATAATAAACTTAACCAAGAGTTGTTATTAGACATTATCAGTTTTGATTTATTGCAACTTCAATAGCTTTTTGCTTTAATTCTTGGGTTGTGTTGTTATCTGTTGTAAATTGTAATTGTTCTAATGCTTCGTCCACTTTATTTTTAAGTTTGTCATTTCCTTTTTTAATTCCTATACGTGATTGAAAGCTTTCTTGAGTTTGATCTCTTAAATCTGTATTGATTTTTTCCATTAATTCCTTGTTAATTGTTTTTTTTTCCATTGCTAAAGTTGGATTTTTTTCTAAAAAAATATCTGCGATATCTGATTCTACAATAAATCCGTCAATTTCATTAGCTTGTAATGCCAACTTTATTGTTCCTAAATCTGAATATTCTTGAGTTTGAGTTGTTATTCCTTCTGCTATTTTTTGATATGTAGAACCACTTTGGTAACCGATTTTTTCACTTTGTAAGCTTGAAAGATTATCAACTTTTGAACCTTGTTTTAAAACAATTTTAACTGTTCCAAAAACATAAGGTTTTGAAAAATCAATTTCTTTATCTCTGTCAGGATTTTTGTTTAAGCCTGCAACAACTAAATCTATGTCATTGGAATTTAAAGCAGAAATCAAACTATTAAAATTTATTTTTTTGATTACTAGTTTTTTACCTAACTTTTCTGCTAATTTTTTAGCGATAAAAACATTATAACCACAAGCATATCCACTTTGTCCATAAATGGGATGATTTTGGTCTTTGTTTTTTTCATTTTTTGTTGGAATAACATATTCTAAAGGCGAGTATTCAAGTTCCATGCCTATTACTAAAACATTATTTTTAGTATTTTTCGGCCATAAAATTCCTCCTATTATCCCTAAAATTAAAAAAACACCAACAACTAAACTAATAATTATTTTTTTATTTAGTTTCATTTATTGCCTCTTTTTTTAGATTATATTATTAAAATTATTTATTAAAAAGTTTCTCAAATTTTTAATTTAATGGTAATTATTTTTTTACCAGCTGAAATTACCCCCTTTATTTCATTATTTTTTTTGTTTTCGGTTGTTTTTTTTGTAATTATGATAAACAGATATTATAATTTATTATATCTTGGTCTCATTTATATTTATTAAAAGAAGCATCTTTGAGGAATTTTTTTAATTTATCGCTTTGAGGGTTGTTAAGGATTTGTTGTGGGTTTCCTGCTTCCAAAATTATACCATCTGTCATAAAAACAATTCTATCAGAAATTTTTTGAGCAAATGCAATTTCATGAGTTACTAAAATAATAGTTATTTTTTCGTGAGTTAAGTTAGTCATAATATCAAGGACTTCTTTAGTTAATTGTGGGTCCAAAGAAGCGGTAGGTTCATCAAATAAAATTATTTCTGGATTCATACATAAGGCTCTTGCAATTGCAACTCTTTGTTTTTGCCCCCCTGAAAGTGTTTGAATGCTTTGAGATGCTACATCTAAAAGTCCTACTTTTTGTAGTTTTTCGCGTGCTATTGTTTGTGCTTCTTCTTTGCTTTTTTTAAATACTTCTGTGAGTGCCAAAGTACAATTATTCAAGACATTTTTGTGGGCAAATAAATTGAAATTTTGGAAAACCATGCCAATTTTTTTTCTTAAATTATGCACATTATATTTTGGATTTAAAATATTTGTTCCTTCAAATAAAATATTGCCAAAATCAGGTTCTTCCAATAAATTAAGGCATCTTAAAAGAGTAGATTTACCAGCTCCTGAAGGCCCTATTAAAGTAATAATTTCGTTTTGTTTTATTTTTAAATTAACTTCTTTTAAAACAGTTTTAGTGCCATATTGTTTTTGGAGATTTGTAATTTCGATGATATTATGCATTTTTATTACCTAATTTGGTTTCTAGTTTTTTTAAAAGATAATAAGAGATGAAAATTAAAATTATATATATTAAAGATGCGTTGATATAAGGAGTTACATAGTCATAACTTTTTTTGGCTAATTTTTGACTCAAAGTAAAAATATCTACAACTGTAATTACATAAAAAACACAAATATCTTTTATATTTAGAATAAATTCATTGATAATACGTAGTAAAGATTGATTAACTAATTGAGGACATATAACGCATTTAAAAGTTTGTTTACGATTCATTCCCAAAGCTAGGGATGCCTCAATTTGACCAGGGTCAAAAAAGGACATATTTTTAATCATAAATTCTGCTAACATAGCACAAGAATTAAAAATAAGGATAAATAGTGCGGCTTGAAAAGGAGTTAACCAAGAACAAAACCCTGCTATTTTTGTTCCCCAATACAAAAGCATTGCTTGTAACATCATAGGGACACTTTTAACAAAAAATATATAAAAATATAATAAAATATCTATCGTTTTGTAAAGATATCTCTCATAAAAACTTATCCGTTCCTTTTTTCTTATTCCTTTGAGATAAAGTAGCCATAAAGATAACAAAAAAGCCCCTAATGTTCCTAAAAAAGCAAGGCTTATAGTAGTGACAAATGCATTCCAATATGAGGGTATATTATTTATAAATAAAGTATAGCATTTTTTCATAGGATCGTTCCACAGTTTCTTCCTTTTTCGTATATTTAATTGTATTTTTTTGATATAGTTTTATACAATTTTACTTAAATTATTTGTTATTTTCTTTGGTTTTGATTTAAGATAATAAATTTCATAATAATTTTTAAAATTCACTTTATGAAATCGTTAATTTAATAGTTATTTAAAAATTTATTAATGTTTTTAAAAAGAAAAAATTATTTCATTTAAGTAATGCCTTTATTATAACACATTATTTGTTTGATAATGGTGTTTTTTTATATAATTATTTTTTTCAATAATTTTTTTGAAGTGAAATTTATAAAATAACAACCATTAAGGGGATGCCGTAAATGGTTTTTTTCAATAATTTAATTTATAATTTTAATATTTTTATTTTGCTGGGTATCAAAGTTCCTTAACTGTTTGGATCTATATTTTCGGATAATGATGAATAAGTTTTTTCAAAAAACAAAGTTTAATTGAACTTTTAAAGCATCTTTAAAACTATCAATATCAAATGTTTCTCTTGTGAAAATAGTAACTTGTACGCGTCTTCCCAAACATCAACATTTAAAATATCATTAAAAAGGCAGTCCATAAATGAATTGATATATTTGCTACTGTCTCAAAAAGAATAGGCGATAACTCCGCAAAAAATATGTTATTATTAATAAAATAAAAAGGAGAATAATTAATATGGCAAAAAAATAATCGTTCTTATTTTAGAAGTTTTAGAAACAGAAAAAATGACTTTGGCGGATATTTAATGTCGGGTTTCACCTAAATTAGGTCTTTTTATTCTGCTGCTGTTTTATTTTGCTTCAAAAGGTTATTTATCAATAGCTAAATAATAAAAAGGAGTATAAAAAATGACTTTAAGTTTGGAACGAATTAAATGTTATAAAAAACATTTAAAAGAAAAAAAAGAAGAAAGGTATTTGTCATTAAGTGATGATGATTTGAAATTGGATTATTCTTTAAAAAACAATTAAAATAAATTAAATTGCAAGAAATTAAACCAAAATCAAAAATTTTAAGGCATTATCGAGATTCTTCACAAAATGCTAAGGATAAACTTTTATATAATTTCAAAGATTCTAAAAAAATATCTTTTATTACTTTGACAGCTCCTTATGATGATTTACAAGGTAAAACTATAAAATATACTCATGAACCTGATATTATGGGACAGGTAAGGAAACGTTTTATTCGTTTAGTGAGAAAAAATTATTTATCAAATTTATTTCAACAATGCTCTCAAAAAGATTTGGTTTATTCCAAAATGCAAGATTTTCGTTATTTTTGGTCTTTGGAAACTACTAAATTAGGAGTTATTCATTATCATATTATTTTTAATATTGATGTTTTAAATTCTTTTGGTGTATATTCTCGTTATTTGTGTACTGATAAAGATTATGCTTTGGGTTTGAAAAACCGACCTATTAAAGGAAATAAGAGTATTTTTTATGATGATTATTTAATGCATAAAATAGATGAAAAAGGTAATATTAAAATACCTCAAAATTATTATGAGAAAAAGAATGTTAAAGTGTCAAAAATTACTTTGCTTTGGGCTAATGCTTATGCATCTGTTATGAATAAAAATAATATAAAACATTATAAACATTTAAATCCAATTAGTCAAAACGTTCAAATTTTTAGACCATCAAAAACAAATCTTTTATTTGAAAAAATTGAAATTAGTAAATGTAAAGTTTTTTATAAGGGCACTTTTGATAAAAAAAATTATGTTAATAAAGTTGTTTCATATGTTAGTAAATATGTTTCTAAAAATGATAAACAAATTGAATCAAATTCTAATAAAGGAATTGATTTTTATAGTCGTCATTTGTTTGGATTTTCTGGTACATGTTTTTCTTGTCCTCAAGAATCTTTTTTAGCATTATTCCCTTATGATATAATTAAAGAAATAGAATTAAGTTCATTTCCAATGGTTAATTTTAATTTTTCTAATATATTTGAATGGAATATTAAAAAAATAATTAATGGAAAAAATATTAAAATTCCACATAATTTAACTTTATTGTTTAAATCTTATATGACTCCAAACCAAGTTCAAAATTCTAATTATTTTAGTTTAAATTTATCTAGTATTCAACCAAAAAATTATTTTCTTAATAAGAATTTTAAAAAATATTTTAAATTACAAAAACTTAAATTAAAACTTAAAAAAGATTATGAAAAAAAAGATATTAAAATATTAAATAAAGTTGAATGTCAATATTGGTATAGATATCTTGAAAATAATTATATTCAAAGTTTTCAACTTTCTCCTTAATTTGATTAAATTAGTTTAAATTAAATATTTTTAATTAATTTTGCTGTCTAATTATTGGACGGCTTTTGTTGTTGGAAAAAAATAAATAAAATTATTTATAAATTACAAAAACCTAAAAAAACTTAAAATTATTGAAATTATTAATGCTATAATATAAGTAATAAGAAAAAGATTTTTTTAAAAGAAACAATATTTTGAAAAAACTCAGCAATCGCCTACAAAAATCCCTTGAAAAAAGAAATACAAGATGAATTAGTTAAAAACAATAATGCTAATGAAGTTTTGGTTAAACAATTAAACACAAAACAATCACAAATAAAAGAGTTAAAAGGTAAGATTAAAATCTTAGAAACCAATGAAACTCAATTACAAAAAACCACCAAACATAAAGATGAAGAAATAACTTAATTACAACAAACTATCCAACAACAATCGCGAGAAATCCAAAGATTAACAATTCAATTAGAACAACAAATAAATCTTTTTTGCTGAACAAGGTAAAAAGATTTTACAACTAGAAGGAACCATTAAAGGTTTAGAAGCAGCCAATAGTGGATTAGGAGAAACCAACAAAGAATTACAACATGAAATTGATAAATTAAAAAATTAATTATAATTAGCAAAAAAGCCCACACAACAATGAAAGAAAAGCTGCTTAAATCAGATATCCTCAAAGGAGGCGTCACAATAGGCTCCTTAGGTGGATCCGCAGCTTAATTGTAGGTGGTGTGCTGCTACTGGTGTGGTTGTAAATGAAGTAATAGACGCATGGAAAGCTCTAAAACAAGGGTTTTATACAAGAAAGAGAATATAAATGAAAAAAATAAATTTAGATTATATACAAAAGATATTTTTTTAACTTATTCAAAATGTCCTTTGGGTAAAGAAAAGATTCATAATCATATTAAAGAATTAATGGCTTCAAAAAAACAAGAAATATCATATATCATTTCTAACACCGAAAACCATCAAGACCACAAAAAGATTCACATCCATGTTCTTTTTCAATTAACTAAACGTTTTAATATTCAAAGTGATAGATTCTTTGACATTGAAGGGTTCCATCCTAGAATTAAAACTGCTCGTAATATAGAAAAATCAATTTCTTATATAAAAAAAGATGGCGACTTCATTGAAGAAGTCACCCTAGACATAAAAATATACGTTCGTCAAAATCAGAAAGAAGAATGTAAACAATTAATCTATGATAAAATAGGTATATTAAAAGACCAATATTATTATAATGATAATTTAACTTTAAGTCAAGTTAAAAAATATCTTGATTATTTTATTAAAAATCTAGACCTTGATTTTTATTACGAACAAATAGATTTAATTGAAAAAATTCTAAAAAAAAGTTTATCAAACAATATGAGGAGTTTTTGGAAGAACAAGAAATCGAAACCAAATCAATTTTTAGTTTCGATTCTTTTAAGAATAATGATAGTACGCAAGAAATTATAATGGCTATAAAGGAAGAGATGAATGTAACGCATCGTCCTAAATCCATTGTGATTGAGGTCCCTAGTAAACTAGTTAAAACCGATTTTATTATAAGCTATTTGAATCACCAACAAATACAATTCAATTATATCAGGGGTTCATTAGAATTTAACAAAAATATCTATAATGATAAGTTTAAAATAGATGTTTATGATGATATAAGCATAAGAGATATTAAACAAGCAGGTTTGTTAAAAAAATATTATAGGTGGTCAAAGAGGATTTATAGTAGATATTAAATATTATCCTAAAAGAAGATTATCTGTTAATAAATCATCAACCTTTTTATGTAATGAAGATATTAGTTTTTCAAAATAGTGTAAACTAGAAGAATCTTGTGGTGACAACGAACATAAATATATCAATAAAAATTGTATCTTTATAAATGTAGAAGATAAATTATATAAAAATTTTAAAAAACAAAATATTTAAAAAAAAATAAAATGTTGTTAAACCAGCAATAAACAACAATGATAAAAAAAGTAGGTAAACAAAATTGAAAAAAAACAATCAAAAACAATCAAATAAAATTTATATCTTTTGGGGATCGATTGTTTCATTAGCTTTTGTGTTTGTATTAGTTATTTTATTAATAGCTATTAATAAACCTCAAGCTAAAACGGACACCCAAAAAGAACAAGAAAAATATAATATTCAACCCCAAAAAGAACAAGAAAAATATAATATTCAACCCCAAAAAGAACAAGAAAAATATAATATTCAACCCCAAAAAGAACAAGAAAAATATAATATTCAACCCCAAAAAGAACAAGAAAAACAACATAATACAATTATTTCTAAATCGGACAAAGAAGTTGATTCTTTAACGAATTCAAAAAAACAAATTAGATATAGACTTGATGGCAAAACAATAGAACAAATTGATGAATACAACAAAAATAATAAACTAATTAAAAAAACTGATTTTAATTTAGACGGAAAATCAATTAATTTTATTAAAGAATACGACCCCCAAACAGGTTACATGATTAAACTAACTAATTATAACTTAAAAGAAAAAACAATTAATTTTATTAGAGAATACGACCCCCAAACAGGTAATGAAATTAAATCAACCATTTTTAATTTAGACGGAAAAACAATTACTTTTATTAGAGAATATGACATTCAAAAAAAGAATAAAATCTTAAAAGAAACTTATTACAACCAAGATGGAACTATTAAAGAAACCAAAACATTTTAATCATGAATAAAAAAAGAAAAATTTTATTAATAATTTGGGCTATATTTATCTCAATTATTATTTTAATCCTTTTTTCCTTTAATATAAAACATAAGCCCCTAATTTAATTAGGGGCTTATACAAGAAAGAGTTTATAAATGAAAAAAACTAAGTTTCAAAAAAATGCAAAAGACATCTTTTTAACTTATTCAAAATGTCCTTTAGGTAAAGATAAAATTCATAATTATATAAAAGAAATAATGATATCTAAAAAACAAGAAATTTCATATATCATTTCTAACACCGAAAATAATTAAAGAAAGAACAAAGCCCCCCCTTTTTTGAGAGCCCCCTACAAAAATAAAGGGCGAACTGAGATGTTCCAAAAGTTTAGAGACTTTTTACTTTTTTAAAAACTCTTTAAGACTATAAAAAATAATTTCCTATCCTTTCTAAAAACGTTTTTAGAAAGGATTAAAATGTTAAGACAAGAATTAATTAAAGAATTTTTAAAAAATAACAAGAATTTAAACATTCGTAATCAATCAATTAATTAATTTACATTTACCTTTAGTAAATAAAATAGTAAACAGATTGAAATATTATCCGCTTTTATTAGAAAGAAAGGATTTATACCAAGAAGGAATTTTTAGGATCAATTAAAGCTCTCAATAATTACAAAGATTTAGGTTATGATGAGGTGTTCCAAAAGTTTAGACACTTTTTTGTTTTTTAAAAATTCTTTAAGACTAACTATTAAGTTAGTCTTTTTTTGTTTCAAAGACTAAAAAAATAATTTCATATCTTTTCTAAAAAATGTTTTTAGAGAGGAATTGAATGTTAAGACAAAAATTATTTAAAGATTTTTTAAAAAATAAAAAGAATTTGGAAATTCGTAATCAATTAATCGAACTTCATTTACCTTTAGTAAAAAAACTAGCTTATCAATTTAAATATTATCCGTGAGTTTTAACTAAAGAGGATTTATATCAAGAAGGGATTTTAGGATTAATCAAAGCCCTTAATAATTACCAAGATTTAGGCTATGACTTTATCGCCTATGCAACACCAACAATAAAATCAGCAATCAGCGAACTAATAAGAAAAAGCCATTCACCTTCAATCCCCCAAAAAACAACCAAATCAAACAATATCAGTTTTAAAGAAGAACAATACAAACAACCTAATTGGAATAAAATCCTTAATCCACATCAATTATGGTTAAAACAAGTAAAACATGAATTATTAATAAAAAAACTAAAAACTAAACTAAGTAAAAATGAATTCAATGTTATTTGTTTAAGTTTTGGTATCTCACTAGAAAACAACAACGAACCTAATCAACAACCCCTAACCAATCATGCCATCGCCCAAAAACTAAATTTAACTTTAAAACAAATAGAAAACTTAAAAAAAGACGCCATCAAAAAACTAAACCCAAATTATAAAAATAAGGAGAAATAAAATGTTAAATAAAGTCCAATTAATCGGTAATATCGCTCATAACCTAGAAAAACAATATATCAATAGCAACAACGAACAAATCCCTAAAATAGATTTCAATTTAGCAATTAACAATAAAGATAAAGTGCAATACATCCCTTGTGTCGTTTTTAGAAATCAAGCTGAAAACATGAGTACATATTTAAATAAAGGTTCAAAAATATATGCAGAAGGCGCATTATCCATCCAAAAATATACCACAAACGAAGGTAAAACGCGAACCACCACCAAAGTAATTATCCAAAACGTCATCTTTTTAGACAACAAAACTAAATAATATTTAAAAAATTAAGTCCCCAAAATGGACTTTTTTTATAAACCAAAAGGAGAAAAAAATATGAATAAAAAAGAATTAATTAAATCAATAGCTGAGGTAAATAAAACCTCAATAACCCAAACCGAAGAGTTTTACAATTCATTTGAGAATGCTCTAATTAAAGCAATTACATCAAATGAAGAAGTAGTTTTATCCTCTAAAATTGGCAAATTCATCTTAAAAACTAGAAAAGCCCACATAACACCCGAAACTAAATTCATCATCAATAAACAAACAGGAAAAAAAACAGTCAAAAGAACTGGTAAAAATTTAAAAATACCTGCAAAAACGGTTGTTAGTTTTAAAATGTCAAAACCAATCAAAGACGAAGTCAAAAAACTTCAATTAAAATAAAAGGAGAAATAACATGAGCGACGCAATGACCGAAACATACCAAGGAACTCACTTTAAAGACCGTTCAACCACCAAAACCCACAAAGGTAAATGGATAAATTTACATCATTCCAATAAAACCTTTAAAAATAAAAAGAAATTATCTAAAAATAAATGAATAAATTTTATAAAAATTATTAAGAAAGTAGGAAATAATGTGGATTTTTTCAATATTTACAATAATTAGTAATTTTATATTAAATTACACTAAAGGATTTACCGCTGCTGAAATCATGGAAAGAAGATTGGATGGAATACAAACAACTCTATTTACAATATTAATCATTACTGGTTTTAAACCTATTTTTAAATTAATTAAAAATACAATTGTTTTTATTAAACAAACTATTATAAACATATTTTTTCCTAATAAAAAACTTCAAACTTTAGAAATCAAAAACACCAAACAAGAACATCAAGAACAATTATTACTTCAAAAACTAGAACAAATAAAAACTGCACAAGAAAAAACATTATCTCAAATAGAACAACAAAAACATAAAGTAGCCATTTGGCAATCTAAAAAAGAAAGAAAAAGATTGTTAAAATCACAAAAACACAACAACACCTCAATCGGAAAGGACAATGAAAATGACTGATTCAAATTTTACTATTGGCTTCATGACGGGCGCAGTTTTTGTTACCGTTTTATGTTTTATATTTAAACATCTATTTTTTAGTTTTCTTCAACTATTCAACCCTAACGACACTCATCCGTTCAAAAGAAGAATACAAGAATTACCAACCCCAAAACCAAACAATACAAACAATAGCCAACCCAAACCCCAAACCCCACAATCAACTCAAAACCAACAAAAACCCCACTCACAAACAAACAACCCAAATCATCCAAAAACCAACCATCCAACCCCTGGAAAATAAATAACAACCAAGACTCTCACCACGAGAGTCTTTTTTTTGTACCAATTCACACGAAAGGAGAAAACATGAAAACATTAACAAAAATATATCTTAGTTTTTTATCAATATTTGTTTTAATCCTTATTGTTTTATTTATTATCGGATTAACCAAATCACCATTCACAACCAACAATAACCAAAATACACCACCAAACACTCACACACACCACCACGAAGAGGCAAAACAAAATAACAAAGAACTAAACCCCAAAGAAAAAGAAGCACTTAGTGAAATCCAAACTCGTTTACAAGAATTAGAATTATTCAACCAAAAAAATATAGAAAAATCAAAAAAAATAAAAGAAGAAGACAACATTTTATCTCAACAAATTAATTCTAATTTAGCAAAAATCAACACTTTAAATCAAGAAATAAATACCCTGAAAAACCAATTAGAAGAAAAAACCAACCAATTAAATAACAAACAAACAAACTTAACTAATGATGAAAAAACAAAATTAGAAAATGATATAAACGCAATAAATCAAGAAATAACCAAAACAACCCAAAAACGAGATAAAATCAATGACGAAACCAAATCCCAAACTAAAAAACGAGTAGAAAACACACAATCACAATTAACTAATCAAAACAAAATCCAAACAACTAAATTAGAAATAGATAAAACCACCAACTTCAAAGATATTTATCAAAAAATAAACACCTTGCAACAATCAATTAATTACAATAACGCAAACAAAGAACAAATAAAAGAACTAATCACCCAACACCAAGATGACCCCCAAGAAATCCAAAACCTAAAAAGTTATGATTTATTCTTAGACGGACAATTAATCCAATTCGAAAAACAAATTAAACAACTAAAAAACGAAATTGAAATCATCCAAAACCCAAACACCCCAAAACTTGAAAAAAAGAAAGTCACATTCAAAGATGTATACGGAATGGAAAGGGAAAAAGAAGAATTAGAAGATTTAATTTATTATTTAAAAGATGATAACAACGATTTAGTTAACTATGACAAAATCAAACCCAAAGGGTACCTACTATACGGCCCTCCTGGAACAGGTAAAAGTTTTTTAATGAAAGCTTTATGTAATGAAACCGAAGCACATTTTATTGAATTTGAACCTTCTAAACTAGATAAGACTTACGTTGGTGAAGGCAATGAAGAATGGGAAAAAATTTGGAAAGAAGCAGAATCACATGGTAAAGCAATTATCTTTATCGATGAAATCAGTGGACTTGCTAATAGAGAAGACAAAAACACTAACAAAACAAGTCAAAATATAATTAATAATATATTAACTAAACTAGATGGATTTAACAGTAATAACAAAAAAATTGTCTTAATGGGGGCAACTAACTACCTTAATCAAATCGACAAAGCCCTAAGAAGTAGATTTAGCAAAGAAATCAAAATCGACTTAATCAAAGACCACGAAATTGAAGACTTCTTAAAATTCCTAATCACACCTTATCAAATTAGTTATCACACATATATACATTTAAATGATATCGCCAACAAATGTAAGGGTAAAAACTATTCAAATCGTGATTTAACAACTATCATCAACGAAGCATACAACAAAACTAATAAATATAAATCACAAAATAAAATTCATGAAGTAATGTTGCCTTCCGACCTAGATGAGGCAATAGACGTCAAACAAAATAAAAACAAAAACATGAACGATATCAAAAAACGCAGAAAAGAATGCGAAGAACAATATACAGCATGGAAACAAGGAATAATCAAATACCTAAAACCCCCAAAAGACCAAACAATGATTAAAAGAACTTACACCTTCTACGGCCTCTACGGCCTAGGACGCGGTCACCACCGCGAACACGAACCCGCCGACCTCGCCCTATTTGTAAAAAACCCATTTGACAAATGGTACGATGAGGGTATGCGAGTAGATGAGTTTGATGGTTTCTACACAAAAGAAAAACAAAATGATTCACAATTTGGTGGGGGCAATGGTGTTCGTATAGATCCATCAAATCATTACATAAAACTCAAATACGAAGGCCCCAAACACCTAATCGAAGAAGATAAAGACTTTTTCATGGATGAAGTAAACTGCACCTCAAACGAAAGAAGTCCTGAAGGCGTTTTGAAAAGCAAAACCTACTACCTACACTTCAACCCCAAACAAGGCTACATCACCCTATATACCCAAAAACACAACACAAAAGAAAATAAATAATTAGAAAGAGAGAAAATAATATGGCAAAAAAAATAATCATAATCAAAAAAACTAAAAAACAACAAACAACCAAAAAAACCACAAAAAATCAAAGAAAATTAACCCCAAAAACCACCAAAGCAACCATAATGAAAAAAACTTCAACAAGAATTACTAAATCAACCCCAAAAACTACAAAACCAATTAAACAACAAAGAACCGCACAACCTACTAAAATAATCGTTTCAACCCAACAAAAGCAAGATAATTGGTTTGTAAAAATAATCAAACCACTAAAAACTACAATCCTCATTTTATTACCACTCACACTAATTGTAGGTGGTATTTATTGGGTTCTTTTTAAATTCTTTCCTGAAATATTCTCCCAAATAAACGATTTTACAATCAATGCCGCTACCAAAACCAAATCGTTATACGATAAAATTACTCAACCAATTCGCGATTTTATCGAGTATATCCATAATAAAGCAACAGGCAATAATCAAAATCCTAATCAAACACCTTCACGCCAAAATAAATTAGGTTATTATCTCGCAACTACCCTGAGTATAATCGGTATTTGTTTGGGAATTGGTAAAATCGGTAATTGGTTAAAAGGTGGCACGAAAAAAGCTATCCGAAAAGGAACTAAAAAAATAATTCAAAAAAAAGCTACTTCCAAAATAGCGAATGTCGGTAGTAAAATATGTAAAATTGGTGGTAAAATTTTATTTTGGGTTTCTATAGCATCAACCGCTTATGAACTTTACCAATTTTATCAAGAAGGAACCCGAAATCCAAATCCACCTCAACAACTAGAAAATAAAAATAAAAACCCAAACACTCACACACACCGTCACGAAGAGGCAAACCAAACCACAAAAGATGAACCTCAAGAAAGAGAAACTCAAAAAAAAAAAAAACAGCCAAACCTCCTGAACTAAACAATAACGAACAAACTCCTCAACTAACTACACAACAACCAATTCATAAACAAAAAATAGAAAACAAGAGAAATGAATTAAATCCTGAAATGCAAAAACAAGTTGAGGAGTTAATCCAACAAGAAAAAGCAAAAACTCAACAATTAGAACAAGAAAAAAACTATCTAGAAGCTAATTTACAAGCTCAACAATTAGAAATGTTAAACATCAAAAATCAAAAAGATAACTTAGAAAATCAACTCACATCAAAAGAAAAAGAATTAGCAAACAATCAAGAATTAACAGAAGAAACCAAAAACAAATTACAACAAGAAATTAACGATATCCAAACTAATTTAAACCATCAAATTGAAAATACCCAAAACAAAAATAACGAAATCCAAAATTTACAAACCCAAAAAACTCAATTAGAAAATCAATTGTTTTCAAACAAACAAGATTTAGAAAAACTACAGCAAGAAATTAACCAAAAAGAAGAACAACTACACATCAAAGAACAACAATTAATCAGTCAAATTAACTTATCTAATGAAGAAAAACAACAACTAAATTCAGAAATTAACACCTTAAAAACTGATATTAACCAAGAAAAGGTTAATTTCGAAGCTCAACTAGCACTCAAAGAAGAAGAAATCAAACAATTAAAACAAAATGAAGATAAACTAAAACAACAATTAACCCAAAAACAAGAAGAAACCACAAACTTAAGAGAACAACATTTAAAAACTTTGGAAGAAATCCAAAAACAAATTGCAAATTACAAAAACATGGTTTCTGAACTTGAACAAGAAACCAAAAAACTAAAAGAACAAATTGCAAAAAACAATGAAAATACTAAACAATTACAAGAAAAATTATTAACTAAACAAACACAAATCAATAAAATTAACCAAGAATTAGTTAGTCTTTCAAATCAACAAATTTCTTTACAACAAGAATTAAATAATTTAACACAACTTTTTGATGAATGGGAAAAGAACTGTGAAATTAAAGCTAATGAAATAGCATCAAACCTAGATTTAAAAAATGTCAAAAGAGTTATTGACCAAAAAATATATTATTCTACCGAGCCTTTTACAGTTGAATTAAAACCATTCAACCCTTACCAACCCCAAAAAAACGAAAATAAACAAACAATAAATAGCCTAGAAATAAAAATTAACAATGTCAAGTATTACTATATTAAATTTTCTTTTTACTCTAATTTTTTCTGCATAAAAGACAAAGACCTAAATGAAATACACTGAATATACAATATCACAAAAAGTCCAACAGATTGGATGTTTCAATTTAGTCATAACGTAAGCGAAACTCTTCCACCAACTAAACTCAATAATTATAAATCCCTATTAGAACAAAAAAATAATGATTTATCTGAAATTAAAAAACAACTAACCAAAAAACAACAAGAATTAAATAAATATCAACAAGAATGCACTGATTTAATTATCAACCAAAAACCTGATGACACTCTACAACAAGAACTAAATAACAAAGAAACGCATATCAAAACCTTAAAAAACGAAATGCAACAACTAAAAATTAAAGAACAAGGATTTAGAAGTGAAATAGATACTTTGAAACTAGAAAACAAAAACCTAAAAGAAAAATACACTAACGATTTAAATAAAATCCAAGAACAACTAAACACATCTAAAACCGAAAACGAACAACTAGAAAAAGAAATCAAAGAAATTCAAGATGAATTAGTGAAAAACGGCAATGCAAACGAAGCATTAGTTAACCAATTAAATAATAAACAAACTCAAATTAAAGACTTAAAAGGCAAAATCAACATCTTAGAAGCTAACGAAATTCAACTACAAGAAATAATCAACCAAAAAGATGAAGAAATAGCAAAACTACAACAAACCATCCAAGAACAAGCAGAACAAATCATCAAACTAACCGCCGAAATTGAAACCAACATGAAAACCTTTAAACAACAAGCAATCAAAATCCAACAACTAGAAGGTGCAATCTCAGGACTTGAAGGCGCAAGCGGTTCATTAGGATTCGAAAACAAAGAACTACAACACGAAATCGAAAAACTAAAAGAGCAATTGAGAACCGAACAACTTGCTCACAAAGCAATGAAAAAGCAATTAGATGACCAAATCCTTAGATTAGAAGAAGACAAATCAACCCTAACCACCAAAGCCGACCAACTAAAAATCAAAACCTCCAAATGGGACAAAAGCGTAGAAAGAACAGGTGCAGTAGTAAACACAGTTATTTCAACGAAATCAGGAGCCATAATAGGAGCTTCATTGGGCTCTGCCATTTTACCTGGTGTCGGTACGATTATTGGCGGAGGCATAGGTGGTTTAATTAGTGGTGCCGCATCTGTTGCATCAAAATGGGACACATACAAACAATGGCTTGGATGGTAACAATAATGAATATTTTTTTGCATTATTGTTCTATTTATGTTAAAATAAAAGTAAGTTAAAAAAAGGAAATTTAAGATAGAATGGAATTATTTAAGATATTAACTATTGTATTTTTTTTGGGTATCATTTTTGGGTCAATCCCTTTATGGATTTGGTTTATTCAAAAACGAGAAAATACAAATAGGATTAAAAAAGTCAATATAAAGACGGGTTTGATTATTTATTATGTCATGATGTCTGTTTCAGTTTTTGGATTTGGAGTATTTTTATTTTTAGATAATAAATATGATATAATCAAATCAAAACCTAAAATCTACGAAATTCCCTCAACCAAAATAGAAACCCAAGAGGAGTGGTTTCAAACAAAAAGCGGTGCAAAATACACATATAATGAAAATAATTTACAAAAAAATAATAATAAAAGTTGGCTATTAACCGATATCGCGCAAGAAGGTGTTCCGATGATTAAAAGAACTTACACCTTCTACGGCCTCTACGGCCTAGGACGCGGTCACCACCGCGAACACGAACCCGCCGACCTCGCCCTATTTGTAAAAAACCCATTTGACAAATGGTACGATGAGGGTATGCGAGTAGATGAGTTTGATGGTTTCTACACAAAAGAAAAACAAAATGATTCACAATTTGGTGGGGGCAATGGTGTTCGTATAGATCCATCAAATCATTACATAAAACTCAAATACGAAGGCCCCAAACACCTACTCGAAGAAGATAAAGACTTTTTCATGGATGAAGTAAACTGCACCTCAAACGAAAGAAGTCCTGAAGGCGTTTTGAAAAGCAAAACCTACTACCTACACTTCAACCCCAAACAAGGCTACATCACCCTATATACCCAAAAACACAACACAAAAGAAAATAAATAAAAAACAGAAAAGAGAGAAAAATGTTAATTTTTAGATTAAAAAAACAATTATATTTATTAATAATAGTTCTATTTACTTTTTTAGGATTATTTTTTATCACCAATAATCATCAAGTAATGGCAATGGAAAAAAATAAACCCCTTCAAACGATTTATAACATTGAAACCAAAAATGTTAGAATAAATCCAAATAAACCCATAAAAATTAGTTATTATGTTAAAGATAAAAATTTATCATTAGAAGATATGGCGAAAAACATAAATATAATAAATAAATTAAAATAATCCCAATTAAAAAACAATTTAATATATATTTAATACAAATATTAACAACCCCCAAAACCAACAAATAAATCCAACCCAAGACTCTCATCACGAGAGTCTTTTTTTATACCCAACCTCAACCAAAGAACCTCAACAATGGTACCAACATCGCCAAAAATACATTAACGCCTCCGAAATAGTTAGCATCACGGGCAATGATAAATTTATAACCTTAGCCGCCCAATTAGTCCGTGACAAAATATTTAGAACTGCTTTTACCACCAACAAATACACCTAACATGGAAACAAAACCGAACCCTTAGCGTGTAGTTTCTTTGAAAAAACCACTAATCTAAAATTTCCCGATACCATCTTTACCGACGATAAAGTCCAAATGTTTCCATCCTCACTTGATGGATACAACTCAAAAACCAACACTTTATTAGAAATCAAATTCCCTTATGTTAACGAATTCAACACCACACCCCCATCTTGGAACGGCTTTTTTGCAAACAAAGAAGTCCCTAAAAACTACTGGGCTCAAGTTCAATGTCAACTCTACTGTAGCCAAGTTAAATTCGCTTATTTTTTAATTTATTTTAATGACACAAATTATCATGTAGTTCGCATTTACCAAGATAATAACTTCATTAATAAAATGATTAAAGACAGTAAAAAATATTTAGAATTACTACATAACACAAAAAAAGAATTATCACAAACAATTTATTTAAAACAATTAACCAAACTAAATCACAAATAAGACCTTCAAATTGAAGGTCTTTTTTTATACCCAAAATTAGATTAAAAGGAGAATTACAATGAAATTAATTATATTCGAAGGATTAGACGGTAGCGGAAAAACAGGTTTAATAAAAAGCGTTAAGCACGGATTAAAAAAACAAGGAAAAGAAGTAATCGTTATTCGCGGATTAGGAAGTTCTACAATTGGGGAATCCATACGCGAAACATTTTTAACGCATAACAAATTACACAATTTAACTAGATATTTTTTAAGTTTCGCCAATATGATTCAAACCCAAGAAGAACTCATCAAACCCCACTTAGAAACAAACAAAATCATTTTAGTTGACCGTTGGTTAGGCTCTAATTTCGCCTATCGCGTATATCCTAATCGAATTGATAAAAAATATTATTTTTTTAACAATTTAACTAAATTATTTATTAAACCAAATTTAACAGTTTATTTAAAAATCGACCCACAAACAGGGCTAAACCGCAAAGCAAATCAAACTAATCACACACTCGATGTTATTGAAACAAGCCCATTATCATATTTTTATCAAGTAGAAAAAGGTTTTCAAGAGTTTTTAAACAAAAAACTAGGTCCCCAAATTATTTTAAATGCAATGGAACCCAAAACTTGGAAATCCAACACAAAACAAATAATCAAAAAAATAGGAGAAATATCAAATGGAAATAATAATTAAGAAAAAATACCAAAACGGTAATCTATATATCCATTATAGCAACGGTAAAATCAAAACTATTAAAAAAGATGGCACCATTCGATGGCGTACTAAAAAAATAAATTTCAAAAACCCCAAAAGACTCTAACCAAGAGTCTTTTTTTTATTTAGAAAGGAATAATCAAATGAATCAATTAAATAATTTACATTTCAACAATATCAATGTTTTTAACCACCAATCTTTATGTGTTGACATCACCAAACTTATAATCCAACCCTCATTATTCAACCAACCATTTAATGAGTATATGACACAAACCCACAATCTCCTAAACGAATATCTCCAAAACAACCACTACAATTCACAAAGTCAAAAATCAATCCGTGGTAAAATCAATGAATATTTAATTTTGTTATATCTAAACAATAAAGGAATCACCCATTTATACCCCCAATCACATTTATTTTTTATACCTGACATTAAATTCGATTTGGTTTTATTCACTAAAACCAAACGAATAATGGCCTTCAATTTCAAAACCTGCCTCCGAGACCGTTATAAACAAGCCATGGTAGAAGGTCAACAATTAAAAAAACTAGATACACGCTTTGAATTCTATCTATTAACTAATAATGGAACGGAAACCCAAAGACTCAACAACAAAATAAATCAAGGAAAAGTCCAAGGTATAAACGAGGTAATTAATCTATTTTCCAATTCAGCCGATAAATTCTTACAAAACTTACTTACCAACGAATTCATCCCCTTTTCTAATATCAATATAATTAAAAAATAATAACCAAGGAGTAAAAAATGAATCAATTAACTAACGAACAACGCGCTTTACAACAATTAATAACTTATATCGAACAAGGCCAATGGGAAAAGTTGAACCTTTACTGTCAAATAATCAACCCCAAAACTCTGCTTAACCCTCAAAATACAAAAATATTTTCAGCTTTTAAATATTTGTTTTTAGAAAAACAAACAACTCATCCATTTGACAAAATTACTACCAAATCCGTTATTATCCAAGAATTACTAACATATCTACAAGCTAATTTCCCAAAAGATAAATTCACTTTGGAATCATTAAATTATTTGAATGATGATTTTAATAACCAAAACAACACTCATGTGTTAGACAACCTTAAACACACTTACACCCAAGAAAAACTATTTCAAAAATTAATAAAAATCATCAGCCCCACATACGAAAACCAAGACCCATACCACAAAAATTTATATTACCAAGAAATATTTGATAAATTAAGAAACTTTATCTCTTCAATCCCCCACAAATCTGATAAAACACTATTTAATCTAAACCAAATGGTCTCTTTACATCCTGAATTTTTTGACACCGACAACCAAGCAAAACAAAAAATCCAAGAAGAATATTACCGCTTATCGGAAACTTTTAAAGGACTTAACCAATCTACAAATGGATTTAAAAAAGGCCAAATAATAACTATTGGAGGCTATACTGGTTTAGGAAAAACAACTTTTGTTTACAATCTTCTTTTAGATATCGCCAAAACCAAACACCAAGAAAATTCTTGCTATCCTCATATGTTGGTTTTTTCTTATGAAATGACCTTAGAAGAAAATTTAAATCGTTTATTAGCCCACCAAACTCAAATTCCTCTAGATGTTATTTTAGATAAAAATTTTGAAGATACCAATATCACACCTCTCAAATACACGGAAAGGATGAAAATAGCAAAACAATTTTTCGCCAACATAAATTTATCATTTAGTTATGATAAAAGCAAAAATATTGATTATGTAATCGATTTAGTTTATCGCCTTCATTTTGAAAAACAAGTAGAAATTATCGTCATTGACCACCTTCAAATAACCAAAACTACAAATCACTTAGAAAACGACCGTCTAGCCATTGACGAAATTATGACTAAACTCAAACAATTAGCCATTGAATTAAACATTGTTATTGTCATTTTATCTCAATTTTCAAGAGATACATACAGCAATTACCAAGGTAAATCACCAGAAATAACAGCATTAAAAGGAAGTGGGGGAATTGAAACTAACTCCGATATCGTCTTAATGATGTCTGAATTCCAACCCAAACTATTCAAAGACAAAGAAAAACCCATAAATATATATAATTCAACCTTAGAAGAAATATATTCAGACTATAATGACAATGAAAATCAAAAAATAATCGAAGTATGTATCAAAAAAAATAGAAGTGGTACCAAAAAAACCTTAGTTTATCACTTTGAAATGACCACTCAAACCTTCCAAGAAATCGGTTATGTTTTGCCTTATAAAATAGAAACTTATTATTAATCAAAAAAACTAGGAGTTAAAATAAATGAATTATCAAGAAAAAATAAAACACATCCAAACTAATTTCCCTATGACTGTTTTATTAAAAAAACTAAACATTATACCCACAAACTTCAATACCAAATATCGTTTCCCTTGTCCCATCCATCAGGGACAAAACCCAACTTGTTGCCATTTAACTTCAGATAATAAAATTCATTGTTGGAAATGTTGTAAAGATTACGATATTATTGATGTTTATATGGAAATAAGAGGAATTAAAACCTTCAATAACGCTCTTGAAAAAATCAATAACTTTATGAAAAATCAAGAATTTAAAAACTTAATCCAACAACAAACTTCAACCCCTAATATTTCTTGCGAACCTTTTAAATATCAATTCCACCACAATAAAATCAACAACCCAATTGATGAAAAAGAAATTAACGCTACAAAAACACAATTATTTAAAGAAATATCACCTTTATTTAACCAAATTAGAGATTATTATCATTATTTATTAACCACTAACCGAAATAATGAATCTCACCTAGGATTAGAATATTTAACCCAAAAAAGAAAATTAACTCTAGAAACTATTAAAGAATTTAAACTAGGTTATGCCCCATTATCTGATAAACCTTTGTCCTTTCGTTTAGTAAATTATTGTAAAAAGCAAAATATCGATACAACAAAATTAATCGAATATGGTTTTATCAAAGATAAAACCAATCAACAAAATAAAACATATTATCACGATACTTTTCATGGTTCCATCATTATCCCCATTGAAAACGGATATAATAAAACATTTCATTTTTATCAAAATAACTTTCGCGAAGTTTCTTATTTCCAACCTAAATATAAATCACTCAATAATTTTAGTCAAACACCTACTTTTCATTTCAGTTATCGTTTTTTTGAAGCGTTACCTTCTATTAAACAAACGAAAACCATCATTATTCATGAAGGTTTTTTCGATGTCATTAGTTGTTGGCAAAACAATATTAAAAACGTTGTCGGTCTCATTTGTGTCACTCAACTACTTTCTAAATCACAAATAGAAATTCTAAAAAAAGAAAATATCAAAGTAATTATTGCCTTAGATAATGATGAAACAGGTCAAAAACGAAGTGAAGCCTTAGGAGAACAACTTAAAGAAGAAAATATTATTTACGAAATTAGACGTATTTTACCACCTTATGATAAAACTTGTAAAGATGTTGATGATTTATTACGCCAATTCGGAAAAGAAGCATATCAAAAATGTTTTTTAGACCCATACATTACTTATGAAGAGGCTAAAAATAAAATCATAGTCGATTTAGCTATTTATTTTTTTGGAAAAGACAAAGTAGAAATAATTGATTAAAATTATTGCTTTTTAACTAATATATTAAACCTTACATGTATAATAACATTAAAATACCCCCAAACACGCGCATATACCCTAAATTTTGCGATTTTATTTTTCGCAAATTTGGGGATTTTTATTTTTATAACAAAAAACCAAATAAAAAGGAGAAAAAAATGAAAAACGAAACAAATCAAGGAATCATTAGGGGCGGTTGGGAAACAAAATCAACACCTAACGACTTAGTTCAAATCAAAAACTTTTTACAAATATTAAAAGGAGAATTATTAAATATTACAATTGTTTCTCATTCTAAAAAGAAAAATTCCTATCAACAAGCAAACTACCGCCCAAAAAACCAAACTCTATTTGTAGACCCTCAAATCTTAGATGAAATGAAAAAGTATAGAATAGAAATAATCAAAACTCACTCTCCCGAAAATAATAATAATAATCAAACCCTAACCAACCCCATAACACCCCCAAAACACCAAAATAATACCCTTAAAACACAATTCCCTATCTTCCAAATTAATTATCTCAACGAACAAAAAGACTATATTAAAGAATTAATAAGTAAGATACCCATAGACAAACTAGACACTTTGAAATTATATAAATTAGATGACAAAAAAGTAGATAAATATAACAATCCTATAAAAACAAATTATAAAAAAGGATTAAATGTTATTTATTATCAATTGGAAGATTTAAAACACATCAAATTATTTTTAACCAAAAATAAACAAGGCTATCGGGTTAAAAAAATACATCCCATGTATAAATATATATCCAAAATCAAATAAACACTTCACTAACAGTTTTATAACACTTCACTAACAGTTTTATAACACTTCACTAACAGTTTTATAACACTTCACTAACAGTTTTATAACACTTCACTAACAGTTTTATAACACTTTCAATATCTAAAATACTTTAAAAAACCAACCTTTTTAAGGAGTGATATTTTATATATTATATCGATAATGATAATGATACTCGATATTTGATATTATCGTTGTATCTTTTATCTATCATTATTATTTTTCGATATATAAATAACTCCCTATTTTTCCTTTCCATTATAAATATAGTTGTTTAAAATTATCCAAACACAATACCCTAACGCGCTGAAGCGCTAATAACAATCATAAGTACACACAAACACAATAAAGAATAAATAAAAATCCCCCAGTTGCGCGCGACCCCCTTTTTTAAATAAATATAATCATTCAGAGTTATAATGGTTATGTATATGATATAAAAAAAGGAAACAATATTTAAATCATGAAAAAAATAGCTAAAATAATAGAAAAAGAAATCCACAAAAATAAATTATTACAAACTCTAATGAAAAAAAATCAAAAAACTGATAAAAAAACAGTTTTTGAATTAGTTAAACAATTTAATCAAAAACTAAATTTAACAACCATTTTAAAAACTATCCGAACAAAAAGAAGCACTTATTATTATTGGTTGAAAGTCGAAAATCAAATCAAAGCCAAAAAAGAAAAATATTTATTACAACAAAATCGCATTAAAGCTTTATGTTTACACGAACAATATTTTTACGGTCATCGTAAAATCACTGATTTATACCAAAAAACTTTTAATGAACTCATTACCAAGAAAAAAGTTTATACTATTATGAAAGAAAACGGTATTTTTTGTCGTTTAAGAATTAAAAAAAATAAATATAATTATAAAAATAATTTAAAAGCTAAATTAAAAGTAGTAGATAATTTAATTAATCAAGATTTTATATCAATAGCCCCTTTACAAAAACTCTTTACAGATATCACTTATTTCAAAACTCCACAAGGATTTTTATATTTTTCTTGTATTATTGATTCTTTTAACAACCAAATCATCGCTTCCCACACTTCAAAATATCAAAATAAAGAATTAGTTTTAAATACAATCAAAAAATTACCTCCATTAAAAGAACCTTGTATTATTCACTCAGACCAAGGAACAGTTTATCAATCACAAAAAGTCCAACAAACTTTAACGAAAAAAGGTTTTTTAATCAGTATGTCAAGAAAAGCAACTCCACGTGATAACGCCGTAATTGAAAACTTTTTCGGCCAAATGAAAACAATCTTACAACATCAACATCCTTTTTTATTTCAAAAATCAACCAAAAAAGTAAAAAAAATAATCAATTATTTCCCTAATTTTTGGAATAATCAATGGATTTTAGCTAAATTAAATTATTTATCTCCTTCTCAATATTGTCAAAATCTTATATAAATTATTTTTTAATTTATTTTAATGTTTAGCCTTGAAAAAGAGGTTACCTTTTTGCACATTTTTTGACCAAAATAACATAATTACGTAAAAAAATAATTATAATTTCATTTTCTTAACGGAATTTTAACTTTTTTTACTTAAATATATAGTGTAAGGTAAAATATTTAAAAAAAATATCTTTTTGAAACTAAAGAATTATCAAAAAAAGTTTATACACTTTTTTAAATAAAAACAATATTTCCTTAGTTTGAAAAGATATGAAATTATCTAATTATTTTTAAGTCTTAAAGAATAATTTTAGAGACAAAAGTTGTCTAAAAAAAACGTAACAGTGCAAATATACTCATAAAAAAAATTTAATTAAAATCTAAATATACAAAGGAAAGAAAAAATGTTCAAAAAACCATTAGCATTTGCTTTGCGTCCGTCAACAATAACTGATATCATTGGACAAAGTCATCTTATTAATGATCAAAATGGTATTATTTCGAGAATGTTAAAAAATAATTACGCTAGTTCTTTAATTTTTTATGGTGTTCCAGGTATTGGAAAAAGTAGCCTTGCCCAGGTATTAGCTAATGATTTACAAATTAAGTATGATATTTTTAATGCTGCAATTGATAAAAAATCTAAGTTAGAAAAAATTATTCAACAAGCATTAAATTTTAAAAAATTTATTCTTATTATAGAAGAAATCCATAGAATGAATAAAGATCGTCAAGATATTTTATTGCAATACTTAGAAAACGGTCATTTAATTATGTTTGCTTGCACTACTGAAAACCCATATTTTGTAATTAATCCGAGTATTCGTTCAAGAGTTAACATCATTAAATTAGAAAGAATTACGACCGAAGAAATGTTAACAGGATTAAATAAGTTAATCGTTAATAAAAAACTACCATTAAATATTCTACAAGATGCTTTATTATTGATTTGTCAATTGTCTAGTGGGGATTTACGTATTGCCATTAATATGTTAGAATTGTGTTTACATTTATATCCTGGAGAAGAAATTACAAAAAAAATTATTAAAAAAATTTCTTCATCAGCTAATTTAATAAATTTTAAAGATAACGATGAGCATCACAATTTAAAGTCAGCATTACAAAAATCTATTAGAGGTAGTGATGTTGATGCAGCTTTACATTATTTTGCAAGATTATTAGCAAGTGGTGATCATGAAGCGTTAATAAGAAGAATGTTAATTACCGCTTATGAAGATATTGGATTAGCTAATCCAATGATTATTATACATGTAAAAACAGCGATTGATGCTTTTCGTCAAATTGGATTACCAGAAGGACGTATTCCTTTAGGATTGGCAATTATTGAAATGTGTTTAAGCGAAAAATCAAATAGTGCTTATTTAGCATCTAATAAAGCTTATGAAGATGTTCTGCAAGGTAATGTTTTTAATATACCAAAACATTTACAAGATACTAGTTATAATTCAGCAAGTAAATTAGGTATTGGTTTTGATTATAAATATCCTCATAATTTTCCAAATAATTATGTTAATCAACAATATTTACCACAAGAAATAAAAGAATTGATTTATTATATACCTAAATTACACAGCGAGTATGAAAAAAAAATTAATAAAATACATGAAAAATTTAAACAAAATATATAATGTTTTAAAATTTTTTAATAATTCCGAACAAGGTTTCTGATTATAATGGTTATCTTTGGTAACAAAATTTACAAAAAAAGTTTTTAATTAGTATCTATCGTACTAGTTGTCTCAATTATAATTAGATGAACTAATATTAATTTAGCAATTTAAAATAGTATTTTCAAGAATTTAAACGTTTTTATAATCAAAAATGGTTAATTAAAAAAACTTAATTAACAAAACTCCTTAATTTTTTTAAAAAATCAAACTATTAATAATAAAATAAAGATTTAATTAAATAGATTATATTTTATCTATTTATAGTTATTAAATAAGCGCTTTAGCGCGCTAATCTTTTTGTTTAATATATAATAATCAATACTTGGTAAGGCAATTAATTTAAAAAATTAAAGTTGATTTGATGATTGAAATAAATTAAAAAAATAAAATTACCTAAAAAGAGGTTTCTATTATATCAATAAATAATAATGATATAAAAAAGGGAAACGATATTTAAATCATGAAAAAAATAGAAAAAATAATAGAAAAAGAAATCCACAAAAATAAATTATTACAAGCTCTAATGAAAAAAAATCAAAAAACTGATAAAAAAACAGTTTTTGAATTAGTTAAACAATTTAATCAAAAACTAAATTTAACAACCATTTTAAAAACTATCCGAACAAAAAGAAGCACTTATTATTATTGGTTGAAAGTCGAAAATCAAATCAAAGCCAAAAAAGAAAAATATTTATTACAACAAAATCGCATTAAAGCTTTATGTTTACACGAACAATATTTTTACGGTCATCGTAAAATCACTGATTTATACCAAAAAACTTTTAATGAACTCATTACCAAGAAAAAAGTTTATACTATTATGAAAGAAAACGGTATTTTTTGTCGTTTAAGAATTAAAAAAAATAAATATAATTATAAAAATAATTTAAAAGCTAAATTAAAAGTAGTAGATAATTTAATTAATCAAGATTTTATATCAATAGCCCCTTTACAAAAACTCTTTACAGATATCACTTATTTCAAAAATCCACAAGGATTTTTATATTTTTCTTGTATTATTGATTCTTTTAACAACCAAATCATCGCTTCCCACACTTCCAAATATCAAAATAAAGAATTAGTTTTAAATACAATCAAAAAATTACCTCCATTAAAAGAACCTTGTATTATTCACTCAGACCAAGGAACAGTTTATCAATCACAAAAAGTCCAACAAACTTTAACGAAAAAAGGTTTTTTAATCAGTATGTCGAGAAAAGCTACTCCACGTGATAACGCTGTAATTGAAAACTTTTTCGGCCAAATGAAAACTATCTTACAACATCAACATCCTTTTTTATTTCAAAAATTACCTGAAAAAGTTAAAAAAATAATCAATTATTTCCCTAAATTTTGGAACAATCAATGGATTTTAGCTAAATTAAATTATTCATCACCTTCTCAATATTGTCAAAATCTTATATAAATTATTTTTTAATTTATTTTAATGTTTAGCCTTGAAAAAGAGGTTACCTTTTTGCACATTTTTTTAATTAAAATAACATAATTATGTAAAAAAATAATTATAATTTCATTTTCTTACCACTTTTTTAACTTTTTTTACTTAAATATATAGTGTAAGGTAAAATATTTAAAAAAAATATCTTTTGAAACTAAAGAATTATCAAAAAAAGTTTATACACTTTTTTAAATAAAAACAATATTTCCTTAGTTTGAAAAGATATGAAATTATCTAATTATTTTTAAGTCTTAAAGAATAATTTTAGAGACAAAAGTTGTCTAAAAAAACGTAACAGTGCATGATTTCATTGCTTGCGCAACTCCAACAATAAAATCAGCAATCAACGAATTAATAAGAAAAAGCTATTCCCCTTCAATCACCCAAAAGAATCATAAATCTAATAACACTTCTTTTCAAAAAGAAAACCACACACGGCATTATCAAATTCCTAATCCTCATCAAATATATATTAAACAAGTTCATCATGAATTTTTATTAAATAAACTCAAAACCAAATTAAGCAAAAAGAAATTTAATATCATTAGATTAAGTTTTGGCATTCCTTAAGAAAAATGTTATTCATCTATTAAAATTGATTATAAAGTTTTAAAAAAATCTTTTGAATTGTTATTAAATTTGTATTATGAAAAATTAAATTATTATAATTTAATAACTTTGGATGTTTTATTAATTGAAACTAGTGATTTTATTGAATTTGTTGAAAGAAATAATGGTTTAATTTATAATCGTCCTGTTTTTATTGATGAATTTCAAGATTTAAATTATTTTTATTATTTTATAATAAAAGAACTTTTATTTAATAAACCAAATTTTTTATATTGTTTTGGTGATTATACTCAAAATATTTATAGTTCTTTTGGTTATAGTGAACGTATTTTGAAACTTTTTGTAAAAGATTTTATATCTCAAAAACATTTTTTAAATTTTAATTATCGTTCTAAAGGCATTAATATTGTTAAAGCAGCTAATGAATTAATTGATAATAAGGAATATTTACAATTATCTTTTAGTGAAAAAAAATATAGAGATTTTATAAATTTTTCTTTTTTTGATAATTTTTATCAACAAGTTAATTATTTGTGCGAAAAAATTAAAAAATCTTTAATTTATTCTACAACTGTTCTTTGCGGTAGTAATGGTAAATTACAAAAACTTAAACATGAGTTTGAAAAAACCAAATTCCTTTTACTATATCTGATAATAATAGTAAAGAAAATGAAATTGTTTTGTCAACGATACATTGATATAAAGGATATGAAAATGAATGTGTTTATTTAATTGGTTGGCAAAATCGAAATGAATCACAAGATAAAGTTTTAGAAAAAAAATTAATTTATACTGCAATAACTCGCGCTAAACATGATATTGAAATTTTAACTTTAAATGATTCTTCTATTTTTATAGATTATTTTTATTCTTTAATAAAAAAAGAATTAATTTCTGATAATTTTACAAAAGGATTAAATGATAAAATTTTTGATTTAGATTATTTAAAAATTTGTTTACCTAATTCAAAAGATATAGAAATTTATGATGAATTATCTACTACTATTAAAATTTATAATGAAAAAGTTAACCAATTAGAAAAAAACATAAAATTTAATCAAATTACTGAATCTTATTATAAGAAATGTTATTTAAAATTATGTGTTTTATTTAAGAAAATTTATAAAAATATTTATAAAGTACAAAAAAAAGATAATGGCTATTAGACTCGTTTAAAAAGGTTTAATTATTCTATGTTTGAACTTTTGGAACGAATTAAATGTTATAAAAAACATTTAAAAGAAAAAAAAGAAGAAAGGTATTTGTCATTAAGTGATGATGATTTGAAATTGGATTATTCTTTTAAAAAATAATTAAAAGAAATTAAACCAAAATCAAAAATTTTAAGGAATTATCGAGATTCTTCACAAAATGCTAAGGATAAACTTTTATATAATTTTAAAGATTCTAAAAAAATATCTTTTATTACTTTGACAGCTACTTATGATGATTTAAAAGGTAAAACTATAAAATATACTCATGAACCTGATATTATGGGGCAGGTAAGGAAACGTTTTATTCCGTTTAGTGATAAAAAATTATTTATCAAATTTATTTCAACAATTCTCTTAAAAATATTTGGTTTATTCCAAAATGCAAGATTTTCGTTATTTTTGGTCTTTGGAAACTACTAAATTAGGAGTTATTCATTATCATATTATTTTTAATATTGATGTTTTAAATTCTTTTGGTGTATATTCTCGTTATTTGTGTACTGATAAAGATTATGCTTTGGGTTTGAAAAACCAACCTATTAAAGGAAATAAGAGTATTTTTTATGATGATTATTTAATGCATAAAATAGATGAAAAAGGTAATATTAAAATACCTCAAAATTATTATGAGAAAAAGAATTTTAAAGTGTCAAAAATTACTTTGCTTTGGGCTAATGCTTATTCATCTGTTATGAATAAAAATAATATAAAACATTTATTTGAAAAAATTGAAATTAGTAAATGTAAAGTTTTTTATAAAGGCACTTTTGATAAAAAAGATTATGTTAATAAAGTTGTTTCATATGTTAGTAAATATTTTTCTAAAAATGATAAACAAATTGAATCAAATTCTAATAAAGGAATTGATTTTTATAGTCGTCATTTGTAAAGAAATAAGAAATAGAATTAAGTTCATTTCCGATGGTTAATTTTAATTTTTCTAATATATTTTAATGGAATATTAAACAAATAATTAATGATTTGTTTTTGGAAAAAATAAATAAAATTATTTATAAATTACAAAAACTTAAAAAACTTTAAATTATTGAAATTATTAATGCTATAATATAAGTAATAAGAAAAAGATTTTTTTTAAAAGAAGCAATATTTTGAAAAAAATCAGCAATCGCTTACAAAAAACCCCTTGAAAGAAAAAAGATAAAGATTATTACTTTGTTGTCGTGCATGGGTGGAAAATTCAGCATTTAAAAACGAAGATTTTCGCCTCCACTTCCACCCTGTCCTTAAAACTTTATCCATCTTCAAAGACAAACATAACAATAATAAAACCAAAGAAGTAGAAATGAAAAGAACAATCCCTGATTGGGAATAAAAAAATTAAAGGAGTTTTAATAAATAATGTTTGAATTTAAAAAACAATGTAAAATAATTTATTTTTTTTTAATAATTTTCTTAGGAATATCATTTATTTTTAGTAATAATAGAGTTATGGCAATGAATAATAATGAAGTTAGAAATATTAATGATTTATCGATTGAAGAAATAAAGAATAATATAAAAAATAAAATTGATGAAATTTTATCTCAAATTAAAAAATTATCTGATGAAATTTTACAATATGATCGACTTAATCTAAATACAATGAATTTAAAAAAGAAATTAAAATATCTAGATATAAAAATCAAAAAGTTTTATATACAAATTGGATTATGTAATACATTAATTGAAATAAATCAACAAATTTGGGATTTTTCATATAAAAGACAACAATTAATTATAAAAATAAATTCACCCGATAAAGAACATTTTGATATAGAAAATTGTAAACAAATAACAATTAAAGTTATTAAATTACAAAATAAACAAAAAGAATTAATAAAAAAATTAAAACATTAATTATTTAACAAGGCCCTCTTTGGGGTCTTTTTTTATTATCTCCAAACAACTTCAAAAAAAGAAACCTAAAACTATGTTCATAAAAAAAGATTATGTTACTTTGTAAAGGTGGTAAGATTTCTTTGATGAACATAATTTAGTTTTGCTTTCGTTTTAGATATTTTGTCAATAAAAAAAGACCATGAGGAAGGTCTTAATTAAAATAGTAAAATTTATATTAAATTATTTTTATTTATTTAGATTGTTTTGTAATATTTGTTCTAATATTAAAAGAATTTGATTTTTATCTTCTTTATCGCCATTCAACACAATCCATTTGGTTAAATTTTTAATATCGTTATTAATTAAATTTGAATATTTTTGTTTTGAATTTTCAACAAAATCTATTATTTGTTTTTCTATAACATTAATTGTATTCATCTTGTATGAAATTGATTCATTTTCATAATTAATCGCCATAACGGAATTATTATTAATAATTAAAAATAATTCTAAACTAATAAATAAAACGATTTTAAAAAATAATAAATTTGTTTTTAATTTAAACATTATATGAAATTTCCTTTGATATTAATAATAACAAATAAAATATATTTTAAATTATTTAACGTCTTCTAGGATTGTTTTGTTGATTTTGATCGTTTTGTTGCGCCATGGCGTTATGGACAATGATTTGCTGAGAAAGCGATACGACTACTTAATTCAATATTTTGTCTCACAAAATTGTTAATAACTTCTTCAGAAGAGTTATTATTTCTAGCATTAAAAATTTGTTGAACTATTCTAGTTTGTTGAAAATTTAAGTTTTGTAAAATACGAGCTTGATTTTGAAAATTAACATGATTATTATCATGTCCTTTATTTTTAGAATTGTTCTTTTTAGAACTTTCTGTTTTATCAACCGAATATATATTAGAATTGTTTTTTTGTTAAATCAATATATTGAAGATCATCATCTGATGGATTATTTTTTAACCTCTATTATTGAATTGATATTTTGTCGAGAACTTGATGTTTGGTTATCATGGTTTGTTGATACTTGATGATTATTTTTTCTTTTATTATATTTTTTGATTGCTGCTGTGATACAATTTTGTTTATGCAAAATTTCGGTTTTTTTCATTATTGAATTTGAAGTTTGTTAGTTCGTTTAGTATTGCAAATTCTGCTTGTACATATAAAGCATACTCTTCATCATTGACAATTTCGTTATTATTACTATTTTTATTTCTCATCGCCATAATATAATTATTACTAGTAATTAAAAATAATCCTACGAAAATTAATAAACAAAAATAAAATATTTTAAATTGTTTTTTGCTTTAAACATTAATTAAATCTCCTTTCAGTAATTTAATTATTTTCGTTTCGGTTAAGATAATAAAACCAATAATAGCTACCACAAGAAAAATAATTATTAAGAAAAACCATTTGATTATTTTTTTAATTTTAATCATAAGTTATTAATTTTTTCGAAGAATTTTTAATATACAGGTATTTTAAAATATTTAATTTTTTAATTAACCTTAAAACCATTTACGGAACCAAGTTCTTACAGATTTAACTTTATCATTTATTTTATCCCCTATTTTTTGGTTTATAGGTTGGAAAGAGCCTTTCTAGGTTTTTTGGTTTTTTTATGGTTTTTTGATTTGTTAATATTCTGTTTTTTTGGGTTGTTAATAAAATTTCTTGTTTTTTCAACTCGTTTTTTTAGTTACTTCATGGGCTTTTTGTTCGTCTTTTATTTGTTCTTTGAATTTGTTGATTTCATAACGGAGTTCGGCGTTTTCTTCGAGATATTTGCCAGAGGCGTTTTCTTAAAGCCTTAATGGTTCCTTCGAGAGCTTGAATATGTAGGTTTTGTTGGACCCATTTATCAATTTGTTGTTCTAATTCATCACTTAAACGATTAATTTCTTCAGCTTGTTGGTTAATGATTTGGTTTAGTTGGATGATTTATTTATCTTTTTGGGTGATTTTTTCTTGAAGGTAATAGTCTTTGTCTTCTTGTAAGAAGTGTTTAGGACCTTTGTATTTAACGATTAAGTTATTTCCGCCTGGACCTTTGTGTTTTTGTTTTTTGAAGTAGATGCAAAGAAATAATTGGCTGTTGTTTTGTTGATTGAAAATAGCATTATCAAATCCGTCTAAAGTGGTGCGGTCATAAGTTTTACCATCTTCATTCCAACGGCCAAAAGGGTTGGAGGTTTTTTTTGATGTAAATTAGTAGATTGGAAGGTTTAGTTTGAATTTCACGACGATTTTCGACCAGCTTTAATTCTTTTCTTAAACTTTCTTCTCAAGGGCCAAAACTAGTTTAGTATTTTGTAACAATATAATGGATTGTTTCTGAAATTTCTTCTTTTTCATTGTATTTATCTATGTAATCAATGTCAACGCCGTTTTTGAGATAATAAGTGTGAGAAATCTTTTTTCCAGTTTGAAGGCTATATTTGGATTCGTTGTCTATTTTGTTATTATCTTGGTAATAAATTATTTTTGTTATTTTTTGAGTATTATGATCAAGATATATGACACAAAATAAAGTTCCTTGTTGTGTAAAGTGTTTTATTTGTAGGCATTTTTTAGTTTGGGGGTTGTATTTTTCAATTAAATTAATAGTTTTTTGATCGGGGTAAAAAGTAGTTTTTTTGATTAAATTGTTTGTTATTGAACCGTATATATTTATTATTTGGGTATTTTCATTTGAGTTTATATCAATTAAATTATTTTTATTTTCATTTGGAGTTAATTTATTTTGATTAACTATTTCATTATTATTTGCTTTATTTTTTTGGATAATGGGATTTGGCATTTTAAATAATTCTTTTTTGTTAGTAAATATTTTATCTTTTTGTTTTTTATTATATAAAATAAAACCACTTAAAAATATTGTAATAACTATTAAAATAAGGCACAATATGTTAATCAATTGCCATTTATGCTTTTTTTGTTTTTGTTTGCTTTCTTTTTGGTCTTTTGTTTCTTTTTTTAAAAATTTCATAAAATTACTTTTCTTTTTTTGTGTTATAATTTGTCAAAACTCATTTACGCTAAAATTGCTAAATTGTAATTACTAAATCTTAAAATCAAAAGCACAAATCATAGATCACAAATAAGTACCCTTATTATACAACATATATTGTTATTTGCATCAATATTTTTAAAATTACTCAATATTTTGATATTTTAAAAGTTTTTATTTGCAAATTGTTAAGTTATCGACGCTTAATATACAATAAAAATAAAAGAAAGGGTTTTTATGTAAAAGTAATAATTCAACTATATATTAATTTACAAACTGGTTTGCATAAATTTTTGGTTTTATTTATTTGTTTTTCAAAATTAATAACATTATTGCAAAATAAAACTGGGTTCGTTTAATTCGTTTTGACAAAGTTTAATTAAATTAATACCATTGTCGTTTAAAATAGTTTTTTAGGTTTTAAAGTTTGAAATAATATCACACTTCCTAAAGAAGGGTTCATAATAGGTGTTGTTTCGCTGTTCCGTTTTTTTAGACAACTTTTGTCTTTAAAATTGTTCTTTAAAACTTAAAATTAAGTGATAATTTCATATCTTTTCAAACTAAGGAAATATTTTTTTAAAATTTCAAAAAGTTTCTAAAACTTTTAATAATTCATTAGTTTCAAAAGATATTTTTTTGTCATATTTTATCTTTACACTATATAGTTAGGTAAAAAAAGTTAAAAAAGTGGTAAGAAAATGAAATTATAATTATTTTTTTACGTAATTATGTTATTTTGATTAAAAAAATGCGCAAAAAGTAACCTTTTTCAAGGTTGAAAATTTGAAATAAAAAATTATTATCTAAAATTTTGACAATATTGAGAAGGTGATGAATAATTTAATTTAGCTAAAATCCATTGATTGTTCCAAAATTTGGGGAAATAATTGATTATTTTTTTAACTTTTTCAGGTGATTTTTGAAATAAAAAAGGATGTTGATGTTGTAAGATAGTTTTCATTTGGCCGAAAAAGTTTTCAATTACGGCGTTATCACGTGGAGTAGCTTTTCTTGACATACTAATAAAAAACCTTTTTTAGTTAGTGTTTGTTGGACTTTTTGTGATTGATAAACTGTGCCTTGGTCGGGATGGTGTTTAAAACTAATTCTTTATTTTGATGTTTGGAAGTGTGGGAAGCGATAATTTGGTTGTTGAAAGAATCAATAATACAAGAAAAATATAAAAATCCTTGGGGAGTTTTGAAATAAGTTATGTCGGTAAATAGTTTTTTCATGGGTTTAGTTGATATAAAGTCTTGATTAATTAAATTATCTACCACTTTTAATTTAGCTTTTAAATTATTTTTACAATAATATTTTATTTTTTTTAATTCTTAAACGATAAAAAATACCGTTTTCTTTCATAATAGTATAAATTTTTTTCTTGGTAATGTTTTCGTTAAAAGTTTTTTTGGTATAAATCAGTGATTTTACGATGACCGCAAAAATATTTTTCTTGCAAACATAAAGATTTAATGCGATTTTGTTGTACATAAGTATTTTTCTTTTTTTGGCTTTTATTTTATTTTCGACTTTCAACCAATAATAATAAGTGCTTCTTTTGGTTTTGATAGTTTTTAAAATGGTTGTTAAATTTAGTTTTTGATTAAATTGTTTAACTAATTCAAAAACAGTTTTTTATCAGTTTTTTGGTTTTTTCATTAGAGTTTGTAATAATTTATTTTTTTGTTTCTCTTTTTCTATTATTTTAGCTATTTTTTTCATGATTTAAATATTTTTTCATTTTTTTTATATCATATACATAACCATTATAACTCTGAATGATTATATTTATTTAAAAAAGGGGGTAGCGCGCAACTGGGGGATTTTTATTTTTCTTCTTCTTTTATTTATGTGTACTTATCACTTTTGATAAAAAAAATATGTTAATAAAGTTGTTTCATATATTAGTAAATATGTTTCTAAAAATGATAAACAAATTGAATCAAATTCTAATAAAGGAATTGATTTTTATAGTCGTCATTTGTTTGGATTTTCTCGTACATGTTTTTCTTGTCCTCAAGAATCTTTTTTAGCATTATTCCCTTATGATATAATTAAAGAAATAGAATTAAGTTCATTTCCAATTGTTAATTTTAATTTTTCTAATATATTTGAATGGAATATTAAAAAAATAATTAATGGAAGAAATATTAAAATTCCACATAATTTAACTTTATTGTTTAAATCTTATATGACTCCAAACCAAGTTCAAAATTCTAATTATTTTTTAGTTTAAATTTATCTAGTATTCAACCAAAAAATTATTTTCTTAATAAGAATTTTAAAAAATATTTTAAATTACAAAAACTTAAAAAAACTTTAAATTATTGAAATTATTAATGCTATAATATAAGTAATAAGAAAAAGATTTTTTTTAAAAGAAACAATATTTTGAAAAAACTCAGTAATCGCCTACAAAAATCCCTTGAAATATTTAATTTCCTTTGATTTTAGCAAAGTTTTAAAAAAACTGCTCGTAAAACAGAAAAACTCCTTAATTTTGGAGGAGCTGATGCTGAAAATATTTTAGCCAAAAACTATCAAATGAAACTTTGCAAATAGGAAAAGGTTCTGTTTCTGACCACAATATCGCTAAACATAACTTAAATAAATTCTCTCCTTATCCTTAAAAAGATTTTAATACCTTTTTACAAAAAAACAGAACATTTATTACAAAATAATAAAGATGCCTTAGATGAAATAGCATGTAAATTATTAATTAAAAAACTTTATCTCAAAAATATTTAGATGAAACTACTAAAAAATATTCTTTAAAAAATGTTATAATAAATAATATTTATAATTTTATAATAATCAAATGTTTGAAATAATACAAAACCCTTTTGTTGAGGGGATTCCTTTTTGAGTTATTATAATATTTTCGCATTTTTCACAACTAATATAAAAGTCAATATTTTTGAATAATCAAGTATTTTTAGTAGCTAAAATTAGTAAATTACTAAAAATTACCTTTTTCTCAAATTACAAAACAACAATAAAAATGAAAAAAAGTTAGCAAAAAATAACATAATATTAAAAAAAATGCTAAAATAAAATAGTAAGTATAATTTTTTTAGTTTTGTCATCTTTTATTTTGTTTGTTAAAGCGCCATTTCACTAAGCTTTCAAACAAATACAAAAAAAACTATCCTAAAAAATATTGGGAGGAAAAATATTAGCGAAAAATTAACCATTCATTAAACAAATATTTATAATAAAACAAATAATAATTGTAAATATTTTTACAAAAAATTTATTATTTGCAATTTCATTTACCTGCTATTTATGTTATCTACACTTTTTACTAATTTTACCAAAAGTATTTATTCCTTAATTCAAAAATAACTTTTTGACAATATTGACAATATTAAAATAAAAAAGCTAAAATTAAAAAAATAAATTAAAAAAGAAAGAATAGAAAAAGGTTTTTTAAATGAGCAACTATATCAACAAATTGCGCCAAAAAATTGGAAAAGACCCTTTATTTTCTCCTGGGGCTTCCGTTATTGTTTATGAAAATAATAAATATTTATTGCAATTCCGCAAAGATTTTAATGTTTGGGGGCTTCATGGTGGAGCAATGGAATTAGGAGAAACTGGAGCTGATGTTTGCGCAAGAGAACTAGAAGAAGAAACAGGTCTTAAAGCTTTAGAAATTCATCCCTTTCGTACCTATTGTGGAAAACATTTTGTTATCAATTATCCTAACGGAGATGTTGTCTATCCAGTTGTTATGGCTTTTTTAGTAACTAAAACACAAGGAAAATTAAGTCCACAAGATGATGAAGTTGCCGAACTAAAATGGTTTGATGAGGCCTCTTTGCCAATTGATGCTATGATGGAAATTGACAAAACCTTTTTAAAAGATTTTTTACAACACAAAAACCAAAACCAACCTAAAACATACAAAACCAAATTTTGTCAGGCAAAATGTTTTTTCTAAGAAAAAAATTAAAACACATTCCAAATTATTTAAAAATTATCTAGGTAGCATTTATTGTTCAAATTTTTAAAGCAATTTTTAAAATCACAAAATAAATTGTTTTAACTAAAAAGACTATCTAATGGCGGTAGTCTTTTTTTGCATTTTCTCATCGCGCACTTTTTGTTTTTTCAAACAACACCACCAAATCCACAAACAGCAAAAAATAATTAAATGATGTCCACAAATTAATAAATATATGTTAAAATAAATAATAATTGGATTATAAATAAGGGCTTTTGCTACCCAAAATATTGCCCAATTATTTTCATTTTTTCCTAAAATTGTTAATTTTTGTTTTTTCACTCAGGTTTTTGATAAAAATTAACATTATTTTATTTTCATTGCGTTTTCATTTTTTATTTTCATTTTTTAATATTGAACCAAAGCAAGAATTATTAAATACAAATTAACAACCCAAAAATTACAAATTCAAAAACTAAAAATATAAAGGATTAAAACGGTTATGTTTAATTTTTTAAAAAAAATATTTAATTCTTCCAAAAAAGCTTTAAGAAAAGCTAGAACTATAGCTAATAAAGTACAAAATTTAGAAGCCCAAATAGCTTTATTAGATGACAAAGATTTTGCTACAAAAACCGCAGAATTAAAAAAACTCTTTCAAGAAGGGAAAACCCTTAACCAACTGCTCCCCGAAGCCTATGCTCTTGCCAAAGAAGCTACCAAAAGAGTAACAGGACTTACTCCTTATTACGTTCAAATTTTGGGCGCTGTAATTTTGCACCAAGGAAATATTGCCGAGATGAAAACTGGAGAAGGAAAAACCCTTACTGCCATCATGCCTGCTTATCTTAATGCTTTAAGTGGTAACGCCGTTCACATTGTTACAGTCAACGAATACCTAGCTAAAAGAGAATTTGAAGGTAGCATCGGTGATGTTTTTCGCTTTTTGGGAATGACAGTAGGACTTAATACCAAAGACAAAGACCAAACACAAAAACAACAAGCCTATTTATGTGATGTTCTCTACACTACTAACAGTGAATTAGGTTTTGATTATTTAAGAGACAACATGGAAATTGAAGCTTCCAATTTGGTAATGAAACGCCCTTACAGCTACGCTATTGTTGATGAAGTAGACTCTATTTTAATTGATGAGGCAAGAACGCCTTTAATTATTTCTCAAAGTGTCAAAGAAACTAAAAATTTATACAAAGAAGCCCAACGTTTTGTTCGTACACTTAAAAACAGCCATTATCTTATTGAATTAGAAACTAAAACAATTGAACTTACAGAAGAAGGAATTACCAAAGCTGAAAACTTTTTTCAAATTGATAATTTATACAACATAGAACACGCCTCCTTGCTCCACCACGTCAAAAACGCCCTTAAAGCAGCTTTTACGATGCACAAAGACAAAGATTACTTAGTTGATTACAAAGATGGTCAAGTTCTAATTATTGATCAATTTACTGGACGCGCCTTGCCAGGACGACAATTTAGCGATGGTCTTCACCAAGCATTAGAAGCCAAAGAAGGGCTATTAATTAAAAAAGAAACTTCCATTGGAGCTACTATTACTTATCAAAATTTTTTCCGTCTTTATCAAAAATTGTCAGGGATGACAGGAACTGCCAAAACTGAAGAAGACGAATTTAGAGACATTTATAACATGGAAGTTATCGAAATCCCCACTAATGTTCCTATGATAAGAATTGATGAACCCGATTTTATTTTTGTTTCTTTAAAAGAAAAATACGATGCTTTAATTGAAGAATTAACTTCTCGTCACAAAAAAGGACAACCCATTTTAATTGGGACAACTACAGTAGAAGTTTCTGAAATTATTTCTAAAAAATTAAAAAAACATTCAATCAAACACGAAATTCTAAATGCCAAAAATCATTCTAAAGAAGCAGAAATTATTGCTAAGGCAGGACTTAAAAACGCAGTTACTATTGCTACTAATATGGCAGGACGTGGAACTGATATTCGTTTAGGCGAAGGTGTTAAAGAATTAGGCGGACTTTCTGTTTTAGGTACTGAAAGACATGAATCACGAAGAATTGACAATCAATTAAGAGGGCGCGCTGGACGTCAAGGAGATCCTGGTTATTCACGCTTTTTTATTTCTAGCGAAGACGAACTTGCCCAAAGATTTGGTGGCACTAGAATAGAAAAAATTATTTCTTTGCTCCAAAAAATAAGCGATTCTGAAACCAAAACTTCATCTAAAATGGTGACTAAATTTTTTACTAAAATACAAAAAAAAGTAGAATCTTCCAATTTTGACTATCGCAAATACCTCTTAAAATATGATGATATTTTACGTATTCAAAGAGAAATCATTTATAACCAAAGAAAAGAAATTTTAGTTAGTGATAAAGTAGAACAAATCGTTCAAGATTTAATGAAAAAGACCCTTAATAAAGCTATTTTTACACATTTTACCAATAAACCTAACAAATGTCAAACTCAAGCTTTAATTACTTTTTTAGAAAATAAATTTTTCCCTAAACAAACCTTTGATTTAGAAGAAGTACAAGAATTATGCAACAATCCCAAAACGAACTCTCTTGATTCTTTTCAACAATATTCATTTCAAAAAGTAAAAGATATTTTACAATCCCAAAAAGATTTTTTTGTAAAAGACCCTGAAAAAGCTCAATATTTTGCAAAAGGTCTTAAATGGATTACGTTAAAAATAATTGATAATTACTACCAACGCCACATCAATGACATGAGTTCTTTAAGGCAAGGAATTGGATTTGTAAGTTATGGACAACAAGATTCTTTCATTGAATATCAAAAAGAAGGACAAGTTTTATTCAATAACATGATTACAAAAATTGCAAACGACATTACTGCTACCATTTTAAAGTTTTCTTTTGCAGATAGTTTTCAAACGCCTCCCAAACAAAAAGTTTTTTTCAAAAATGATTCAAGTGATGATGAATCTTCTAAAAAAAGAAGAACTAGAAAAGTAAGAACTTCTAAAAAACCTTGGAATTAATTTATGGAAAAATATGAAATTAATCAAATTTTACAAAACTTGTACCAAAATCTCCAAGATTTAAAACAAGCACTTAATTTAAAAAAAACTAATCAAACAATCGAGAAATTAAATTGTGCCATGCAAAAAGAAGATTTTTGGCAAAACCCAAAAAAAGCTGTCACAATAAGCCAACAATTCAACGACTTGCAAGACAAAAAAAATACTTTAGAAATTTTAGAACAAAATTATTTAGATCTAGAAACTTTTTTTAACTTAAATGAAAGCCCAAATGAAGCTTCTGCTTTATTAGAAGAAGAACTAAAAAACCTTACTAAATCTGTTTTTGACTTCAAAATTAAAATTTTTTTGAATCAACCTTATGATATTAATAATGCTATTTTGTTATTTCATCCAGGAGCAGGAGGTACTGAATCACAAGATTGGTGCGAAATGCTTTTCCGTATGTATCAAAAATACGCTCAAAAAAAGAATTTTAAAACCGAAATTCTTGATTATCAACTAGGTGAAGGAGCGGGAGTTAAATCAGCTACTTTATTAATTAAAGGAACTTATGCTTATGGTTATCTAAAAGCGGAAAAAGGAGTTCATCGCTTGGTAAGAATTTCTCCTTTTGATTCTAATTCCAAAAGGCATACTTCTTTTGTAGCTTGTGATGTTTTACCGGAAATTAACGAAGAAATCAAAATTAATTTAAAAACAGAAGATTTGAAAATCGATGTTTTTAGAAGTAGTGGTGCAGGCGGACAACACGTAAATACTACAGATTCGGCAGTAAGAATAACTCATTTGCCAACAGGATTAGTAGTGGGTTGTCAAAACGAACGTAGTCAGATCAAAAACAAAGAAAAAGCTTTGCAAATGCTAAAAACTAAGTTATTTCAATTAGCATCAAAACAACAAAAAGAACAAAATGCTAAAAAATTTCAAAGTGATCAAAAAGAAAATGGTTGGGGTTCTCAAATTAGAAGTTATGTTTTTCACCCTTACAAAATGGTTAAAGATCACCGCACTAATCAAGAAATTTTTCAATTAGAACAAGTAATGGATGGAAACATCGACGAATTTATTAACGGATATTTAACTAAAATACCTATTAGTTCTTCTCATGAATAAAAAAAAAATACAAAGTTAATTGAAGTTTTTTAATCAATAACCCAATATTAAAAAAATAATTATAGGAAAAGCCAAGACAAAAAGACATTCCAAAGAATAAATATTTCCCCCAAAGACTTGTTTTGGTTTTTCTTTTTGGCTTTGTCTTGGAATGATTTTAATATTTTATTTTTTTTGAAAACAACAAAGCACACTATTTTCATCAAAATCACTCCCTTTATTATTTAATTGTTATTGATTTTTAAACATTTTTTAATGTACTGAAATATCTTTCACCTTAATTAAAATCTCCAAAAGATTTTATTTTTTAAGAATTCATCAAAAAACATTTTTTCCATCTTTTTTATCAAAAACACTTGACAATTCAGTTATTTTATGTGATAATATTTAAGATGAACTTTTTAATTTACGATTAATAAAAAAATAGAAAGTGGGTTTTTATTATGGCAATAAAAATGCGTTTACAACGTTTCGGAGTGCATAAAAGACCTTTTTACAGAGTAGTTGCAAGTGAATCTAAAAATGCTAGAGATGGTAAATTTTTAGAAATTTTAGGAACTTATGACACTATTTTAGATATTGTTGAATTAGACCACAACAAAGCACAAAAATGGTTATCAAATGGCGCTCAACCAACCAAAACAGTCAAAAAAGTATTTAAAAAAAGCAAATTTGTTGCAAAAAATAAAACTAAATTTGAAAAATAATTTTTTTTCAATTTCAAAAATAAATGAAAGTGCCTTTAACGGTTAAAAACTAAATTTTATGATTATTGAAATTATAACTATTTTTCCGTCTTTTTTTAAAAGTTTTTGTGAAACTTCCATTATTAAAAGAGCTTTAGAACAAAAAAAAGTTCAAATAAAAATTCATGATTTAAGAATTTATAGTTCAAATAAACATAATCAAGTAGATGATAGTGTTTATGGGGGAGGAGTTGGAATGTTGCTTTCTTTCCCTCCTTTTTTTGATTGTCTGCAAAAAATAAAAACCCCCCAAAGTAAAGTTATTTTATTATCTCCTCAAGGACAAATTTTTAATCAAATACATGCCACTAATTTTGCCCAAAAAGAAACTCATTTAATTATTTTATGCGGTAATTATGAAGGAGTTGATGCAAGAATATTGCAATATATTGATGCAGAAATTTCCATAGGTGATTATGTTTTGACAGGAGGAGAAATCGCTGCTACTGTTTTGGTTGATGCAATTACAAGACTGATTCCAGGAGTTATCAAAGAACAATCTTATCTTGAAGATTCCCATCAACAAGGCTTGCTTAAATATCCTCAATATACCCGCCCGCAAAATTATTTTAATCACGTAGTACCTACTATTTTGTTATCTGGAAACCATGCTAAAATAAGATCTTGGCGCCAAAAAGAAAGTTTAAAAAAAACTTTGCAAAAAAGACCTGATCTTTTGGAAAATAAAAAATTAACTTTAGAACAAACCAAACTTTTAAAAGAAATTAAACAAGAATTACAAAAATAATGCAAAAAATTATTTGTTTGAATTAAACAAAGGAGCAAAATTATGTCTCAATTAAAAGGACAAAATTTAATAGAATCAGTTAACCAACATCAACTTAAAGATGTCCCTTTTTTCAAACCTGGAGATACAGTTAAAGTATTGATCAAAATTGATGAAGGAAACCGCAAAAGGGTTCAAATTTTTGAAGGTTTAGTTATTAAACGTCAAGGAAGATTAGTTACAGAAACTTTTACTGTAAGAAAAATATTTGCTGGTGTAGGAATTGAATTAACTTTCCCAGTACATTCCCCTACTAACGAGAAAATAGAAGTAGTTAGTCGCGGTATCGTTCGTCGCGCGAAATTGCATTATGTTCGCAACCTTTCTTCTAAAGCTTCTCGCATTAAAGAACAAAGATAAAATGTCTTTTTATGAAGAATTAAAATGGCGTAATTTAATTAAAGATTGTAACAATGAAATACAAGTTAAAGAATTATTAGACAATAACCAAGTTAAGTTTTACTGTGGGTTTGATCCTACTTCTCATTCTTTAACAGTTGGTCATTTAATTCAAATAACAATGATTTTATTAATGCAAAGACAAGGGCATCTACCCGTTATTTTAGTTGGTGGGGCTACGGGTTTAATAGGAGACCCCAAAGAAACCGAAGAAAGAAAATTACTATCCTTAGAAAATTCATTGCAAAATGCTAAAAGTATTGAATCTCAACTCAAAACCATATTGTTAAACAAACAAGTAGAATTTGTTAATAATTATCAATGGCTTTCTCAAATAGATATCATTTCTTTTCTCAGAAACTACGGAAAATTTTTTAACATTAACTATATGCTTTCCAAACACGTAGTAGCCAAAAGGCTTGCTTCTGGTATCTCTTTTACTGAATTTTCTTATATGATTTTGCAATCTTTAGATTTTCATCATTTATACAAAAATCATAAAGTTAGATTACAATTAGGTGGTTCTGATCAATGGGGAAATATTACAAGCGGACTAGAAATAATTAGAAAATTAGAAAAAAAATCTGATGCCCTAGGAGTTAGTACTCCTCTTTTGTTAAATTCAGATGGCACTAAATTTGGAAAAAGTGAAAAAAGGGTTTTATGGTTAAATCCTTTAATGACTTCACCTTATGAAATTTATCAATATTTTTTAAATGTTTCTGATAAAGAAGTAATCAATTATTTAAAAATGCTTACTTTAATCCCCAAGAAAGGAATTTTGGAATTAGAAAAAAAAACCTTAGAAAATCCCCAAAAAAGATTAGCTCAAAAAGCTCTCACCCAAAGCATTATTAATTTAATTCATTCCTCAGATATTTTACAAGAATGTATAAAAACTAACCAAATTTTATTTTCTAATGCTAAAAAAGAATCTTTCCAAGAGAAAGATTTTATTTTATTGCAAAAAACTTTGTTTTGTCATTCTATAAAAGAAGATATTTTATTAGTTGATGCTTTAGTTCAAACAAAACTGGCAACTTCTAAAAGCGAAGCTCGTGAATTTATCAAAGACAACACAATTAAATTATTTAATCAAAAAATCAAATCCCTTGATTTTATAATAACAAAAGAAAACACTTTATTTGGTAAATATATCCTTTTAAAAAAAGGAAAAAAAAATAACGCTTTAATAGTCTTTTAATTATTAATAACTTTTTATTTATTTTATTAATTTATTTATAAAAAAAATATGTTTTAACAAATTAAGAGGTTTCCAAAATGCAAAATAATCCTTTTCGCTGTCTTTTCCCGATTTTCAAAACTAACCCTAAGCTTGTTTACTTTGATAATGCTGCTACTTCTTTAAAACCTCAAAAAGTAATAGATGAATTGACTAGATTTTATAACACAAACGGACTTAATACCAAATCTTTTGGAGTTTTGACTAATCAAAACACTTTACTAATTAACGAAACAAGAATTAAAACAGCTAATTTTATTAATGCTAAACCAGAAGAAATTATTTTTACCAAAGGAACTACTGATTCTTTAAATATATTATCTCAAAATTTAGGAGAAACCCTTCAAGAAGGTGATGAAATCATTACATCAGAATTAGAACATAATTCTTCTGTGCTTCCTTGGATTAAACAAGCTAAATTAAAAAAAGCAAAATTAATTTTTGTTCCCCTAAACGAACAAAATCAAATAACTGTAGAAAATTTTGCTAAGGTTTTAACAAGCAAAACTAAAATAGTTGTTTTAACTCATGTTTCTAATTTACTAGGGTACGAAACTCCCATTAAAGAAATAACAACTTTAGCTCACCAAAAAAACATTTTAGTTATTTTAGATGCTGCCCAATCATCAAGCCACCTACCCATAGACGTTAAATTTTTAGACGTAGATTTTTTAGCATTTTCATCACACAAATTATACGGTCCTTTTGGAATAGGGATTTTATTTGGTAAAAATCATTTATTAGAACAATTACAACCTACTTTATTTGGAGGCGTTTCAATTAAAGAATTTTCTTTAAAACATTTTTTACTCAACGAAGTTCCTAATAAATTCGAATCAGGAACTCCTAATATTTCAGGAATTCTTGCTTTCAAAAAAGCTTTAGAATTTGTGGAAGAAATTGGTTTTGAAAACATCCAAAAACATGAAAAAAAGATTTATCAAAATATAATGAAAGAATTAAAGCAAATTCCTAATATTACAATTTACAATCCCCAAAATTTTTCTAATATCATTACTTTTAACTTTAATCAAATTCATGCTCACGATGCAGAAGTTTTTTTATCTCAGGAAAATATTTATGTAAGAACTGGTAGATGTTGTGCCTTTTTAGCTACTCAAAAAATAAAACAAACAAGTATAATTAGGGTTTCTATAGGTATCCACAACAACCAAGAAGACGTTGGTATTTTAATTAAAAACTTAAAAAAAACGCAAACTTTCTTCTCCAAATTTAATATAAATAAATCAAGGCATTAAAATGTTAGAAATAAATAAATTATATCGTGATTTAATTATTAAACATTATCAAGAACCTCAAAATTGGGGGCTTTCTCAAGACCCTGATTTTATAAACATAACTAATAAAAATGTTTCTTGTGGTGATTCTATTTCGTTACAAATCAAAATCTTAAATTCAAAATTAATAGATATTAAATACGAAACTCAAGCTTGCGCTATTTGTTGTGCTTCAGCAAGTTTGATGTCTATAAATTTTAAAAATATAGAAATTTCAAAAATATTAGAAAAAATAAACCATTTTTTAGCTATGATTAATAATCAAATGTATGATGAAACTCAACTCGACAAAGAATTACTATTATTTAAACATTTTATTAATTTTCCTGGAAGAGTTACTTGTATAAGTCTTCCTTGGAAATCTTTACAAGAATTAATTAAAACACACAATAAAAAAAGTTATTAAATAAAAAAGACAACCTTTTTAAGGTTGTCTTTTTTATTTAATAAATATATAAATCAAAATCTCGAAATACCTAATTTTTTTCGCACCTGTTCGATTTTTTTCTCTGCAATCAAGGAAGCTTTTTGGGCTCCTTTATTTAAAATATCATCCAATTTTGCACTATTAATTAATTGATAAAATTTTTGTTGCAAAGGCACAACAAAATTAATTATTTCTTCACCAATTTTATCTTTAAAATCTTTATAATTACTTTTTTGAAAAAGTTTTTCACTTTCAAAAATACTAATTTGCTTTAAAGAAGCATAAATGGTTAAAAGATTGGAAATTCCAGATTTATTTTCCGGATCATATTTAATTATTTTTTGGGAATCTGTAACAGTTTGGGCAATTTTAATTTTAATTATTTGAGGATCATCTAAAAGTAAAATATAGCTTTTTGGATTTTCCGTATCACTTTTACTCATTTTTTTCAAAGGATTTTGCAAAGATTTTATTTTTGAACCCAAAGGATTAAAAAAAGGTTTCGGAACAACAAAAGTATTACCATATAAATTGTTAAATCTTGTAGCCAAAGTTTTAGTTAATTCTAAATGTTGTTTTTGATCTTTTCCGATAGGCACTAAATTTGCATCATACATCAAAATATCAGCTGCCATTAATGTGGGGTAAGTAAATAAAGAAGTTCTTATATTTTTTGAATTAATTTTGTTTTTTTCCTTATATTGAATCATTCTTTGTAGTTCAGAAAAATAAGAAGTGCATTCCAAGAGATAACACAAATAAGTATGTTGTGATACTTCAGATTGAACAAACAAATTTATTTTTTCAGGATCAAGTCCTGCTGCCAAATAAAGAGCTGCTATTTTTTTGATTTGTTTTTTAAGTTTTTGAGGTTCTTGATAAAAAGTAAGGGCATGCAAGTCAGCTATAAAAAGATAAAAATCAAAATTTTTTAAGTTTTTTTGTAAATATAATAAAGGTTTCAAAACTCCAATATAATTTCCTAAAGTAAGATCCCCTGTTGGTTTGATGCCTGACACTAATCTTTTATTTGGTATCAATTTTAGCACCTCCTTTTTGATTTTTTTGAAAAATGATTTATTATAGCAAAATCATCTTTAATATTTTTGTGGATTGAATCAAATTTATTTATTATTCGTTTTTTTATTTTCATTCATCTTCTAAAGATTCTAAAAGATTTTCTTGTTTTGCTTTGGCTAAAATAGTTTTGTTAATTTTAGAACGAGTTGCAAAATCCGCTTTAGTAAATGGTTTTTCTTGACGCGCCTCTACAATTTTATTAGCAGCAATCAAACCTAGACCATCAAGCGAAAGCAATGGCATCCTTAAAAATCCACCATCTTCTATTTTTAAAACACTAACATCTGATTTATTAAAATCAACAGTTAAAAATTTAAAACCACGATGTACCATTTCTTCGGCTATTTTTAAAGTATTGATTAAAGCTTCTTCTTTGGCTTTGATCTTTTTGCTTTTTTTTAATTCTGCAAGCTTATTTAACTTTTCTTTAATAATTTTTATATCGTTGCTAATCATTGTTTGGTGGTCGAATTGTTCTGTTCTTTTAGAAAAATAACCACTATAAAAAGCTAATGGTGCATGCATTTTAAACCATGCAATCCTCAAAGCCATAATAACATAAGCAGTGGCGTGCGCTTTAGGGAATAAATATTTAATTTTAGCTGCAGAATCAATGTACCAAGCTTCTACTTTGTCTTTCATTTCTTGTTTGTATTTTTTCCATGTTTGAAAATCATCTTGGGGTTTGCCTTTGCGTATAAATTCCATAATATCAAAAGCTTTTAAAGGATCAATCCCTTTTTCTTGTAGTTGTAACATAATATCATCACGGCAACCAATTATATCATCAAAAGAAATAGTTTTGTTTTTGTATTTTTCAAATTCGCCTGTTTTGTTGATAGCATCTCTGGCGTTTTGGTTCCAAACATCAGTTCCATGTGAAAGTCCTGAAATTTTTACTAAAGCAGCAAAATTAATTTTAATTGCTTTTTTTTGTGAATTTTGTTTAGTTGTTGTTAAATCTTTTAACATTTGTTTGACAAAAATAGTTCCAAATTCAGGAATACCCAAAGAATCAATAGTTATTTTGTTTCCTGAATTTACAGAAGAATTAATTTTGAACTCGTTGGAAAACAATTTATAAACTTCAGGATCATCTACAGGAATATCTTGGGCTCTTGTAAAAGGGAAATTCCCTGAATTTTCTTTAACATAATCCATCAAAAATTTAATCATCATAGGATCATCGTGTCCTAAAATATCTAATTTAAAAAGATTTTGCTCAAAAGAGTGATAATCAAAATGAGTAGTTTTCCAATTGGTGTCATTAGCTGGATATTGGACAGGAGTTACTTCATAAATGCTTCGATCAGGCGGTACAACAACAATTCCTCCTGGATGCTGGCCATTAGAACGTTTAACCCCTTGGATTTTGTTGGCAATTTGGGCTACTTTTTGTTTACGCCATTGTTTTTGTTTTTCTTCTACGAAACCCATTGTATAACCATAAGCGTTTCTTTGTGCAACAGTCTGGATGGTTCCTGCTCTAAAAGCGTGCTTTTCTCCTAATAATTCTTTAATGTAATTGTGGGCTTGGCTTTGGTAATCGCCTGCAAAATTTAGATCAATATCAGGAGTTTTATTGCCTTCAAAGCCTAGAAAAGTTTCAAAAGGAATATCATGGCCGTTTTTTTTGAATTGGGCGTTGCATTTGGGGCAAGGCATGTTTGGCAAATCATATCCCGAAAAAACATTATCAAGCTCTTTGTGGTATTTTTCCTCTTCTGGTTTGTAATATTGTTCTTTTTCTTGGGGTTTTTTTAATTGGACAATAGTGTAGTTGCATTGAGGGCAATAATAATGCGGTTTTAACGGATTTACTTCGGTAATTTCTAACATAGTCGCCACTAAAGAAGAACCAATTGAACCACGTGATCCTACTAAATAACCTTTTGCCAAAGAATTTTTAACTAATAAATGTGATAAATAATAAACAGGAGCAATATTTTGATTAGTTTTTTCGTTTTTTGTCTCTCCGATAATGCTTTTTAACTCTTGATCCAATCTTTTTTTAATTAAAGGGTGGGGGGGTGAACCGTACATTTGTTTAACTTTTGCATCAACTAAACGTTTAATTTCTTCTTTAATGCTTGGTATTTGTAAGTTTTTTTTGAAAGCATCATCTTTGAAAGAAAATAGTTCCGAAGAAAAAGATTTTATTTTTTCAATTTTGGAATTAAGCAAATGAGTATTTGAAATTACAATTTTATAAATCAAGTTTTCATCGTGTAAAAAAGCAAATGCATCTATCATTTCTTGGGTAGTTAAAAGGTGGTTTTCTGGTAAGTTTTTATTTTCGTATCTAGATAATTTGTGTAAGCCGCCTCCTACCATTTTGGCACTAATATAAATTTCACGATAATCTTTTTCCCAAGGATGAATATAATGAACGTCTCCGGTGGCAATTACTATTTTTGCTTGTTTTTGGGCTTCTGTTATGATTGTTTTGAGAGTAGTTTCAATTATTTGAATCCCGTTTTTACCTAAATCATGAATTAAATGTTTATAAGCTTGTGGAGGTTGTACTTCGATGTAATCATAAAAAGAAATAGCTCTTTGTAATTTGAAAATATTTTGATTGAGAGCTATTTCAAAAATATTGCTATTCATGCAACCACTACCTACTAAAAGACCTTGTCTTAAATTTGCTAAATTAGATTTTAAAACACGAGGTCTTTTGTTAAAATCTTTAGTTAAAGCGTTGCTTAAAAGTTCAAAAAGATTGCGATAACCCGTTTGGTTAGCCACTAAAATATTGATGTGATAAGGTCTTTCGTATTTGTGATCAATTTTTTCTTGTAATTCAAAAAAATTAATTACTTGTTCGTTTTTGGGATCTTTGGTTGGATCTGCTAATTGATCAATCATTTTGATAAAAATTTCTGATGTGGCAGTGGCATCCGCAAGTGCACGGTGATGGTCTTCTAATTTGACTTTGAAAACAGTTGCTAATCTTTTTAAAGAAAAATATTTTAATAAATTGCTGAAATAACGTTGAGACAATGCCATGGTATCAATAATAGGTTTTGGTTCTAAAGATATTTTTAGTTCTTTTGCTTTTTCTTTTAAAAAATCAACATCAAAAGAAGCGTTGTGAGCCACCAAAACACAGTCTTTGGCAAAAGCTAAAAATTGTGGCAAAACTTGGTCAATTGTTTGTTGTCCTTGAAGCATTTCATCCGTAATATTGGTAATATTTGTGATAGTTTTGGTTAGTTTTTGTTGCGGGTCAATAAATTTTTGGAACTCGCCTATTTTATTTCCGTTTTTGATTTTTATTCCAGCGATTTCAATAATTTTGTCACGAACATTAGATAATCCAGTAGTTTCCAAGTCAAAAACCACATAAGTAGCTTCTTTTAAAACAAAATCTTTTTCTAAATTATCTTCTTTTTGATTGGTGATATAAATAGGTTTTTCTTCAATAAAATCAACTTCCACTCCATAAATAGGTTTGATTTTTTTATTTTTGGAATGTTGGTTAATTTCAGGATAAGCATAAATGCCGTCATGATCTGTAAAAGCGATCGCTTCGTGTCCCCATGATTCTGCTATTTGTAAATATTCTTTGGCGCTGTTAATGGCGTCTAAATTAGACATTTTAGTATGAGTGTGAAATTCAATTCTTTTTTTGCCTCGAAAACCCAAGTCTTTGCGGATTAATGAAGGCGAAATTGAATCTGATTCTAAGGTTTCGTATTTTTCCATAATTAAATGAACATCGTCCCAAGCACTATAATTAATTCGAGCTGTGATTCTAAATAATTGTCCAGTTTGGTAATTGGATTTTAAAAATTGTTCTTTTTCATCTTTGGAAACTTTTTTTTGAATTAAAATAGCATCTTTATTTTCGATAGAAAAATCATTGCTGTTTTCTTCTATAACAAATTTTAAATAAGAATACTGAAAATTAATTTCTTTAATAGGGTGAGCTAAAAAACCTTCAACAATTACATAAGTATTGGGGTTTTGGCATTTTAATTCTTCAAGCTCTTGTTTATTTTTAGGAAGGTCTTTTATTTTTGTTTTTTTAGTTGTCATTTTAGAATTGCTATTATAAGCTCCTTTATTATAATTATATTTTTTTTGTTGGGGTGTTGTTTTTACTTGTTTTGTTTGTTCTGTTTGATAAGTTTGGTTTTCTTTGTTATTTAGATTTTTTTCTTGATTTTGTTCGTTGGAGTTGGTTTGATTATTTGGATTTTGTTGCGACTCTTCGATTTCAATATTTGTGGATTTTTTTCTATTTATATCAATTTTTCTATCTGTTGATAAGATAAATTCATTTTTAAAACCATAAAATTTAGAAAAAAAATCTTTAAGAATTCCTATTTTTTTGTTTAAACATTTAAATGCATTAGGATTTACAAAAATGATAAATTTGCCATTTTGAAAATTTACTTGGTGATTTTGAATTGCAAAATAATCTAAATCATGATATTTTTTTTTAAAACTGGCTTGGGTTATAATATATTTAAAATAACTTTCTGCCAAAGATTCTAGATAATCCCAATTTTCAAAATCGATGTGGTATTCAATTTGGGGTAAATTAGGTTTGTTTTCATCTTGTTTTTTCCATAAAATAGTTAATTCTTGGAGTAATTGTTCTAAAAAAAATTCTAAATCACAAATAAAAGGCAAATGTTTAAATGTGATTTGTAAAACCCATTTTGGTTTTTTTTGGCAAACTGATATTTTTTTTACTTGAGGATTTTGAAAATATTTTTTGCAAAAACCTTTTTTTTTGATAAAATGTTTAAATGAATGATTATACACAATAAATACCACCTAATAGTTGATCAGGAAAAGATCCTATAAATCAAAATTTTTTGTTTCAAATCGTTTTTTAAAAAATAAAACAAATAAAAATTACATGAAATTCATGTAATTTTTATTTGTTTTATTTTTTTTCATAGATGTAATTATAAATAAAAATAAATTAATGGTACTGATGGTCGGACTCGAACCGACATGAGTATTGCTCGCTTGATTTTGAGTCAAGTGCGTCTACCATTCCGCCACATCAGCTTTTGTTTTTTTTAAATGATAAAAATATCATACTTATATATTATATCAAGTTTTATTTTGATTTTTATTTTTTTTCATTAAAATCATAAACCAAAATAATATTTACACGTATGTGCCACCCAAAAAAGACCACATTAGCTAATGGCCTTTTATCAAGTTTAGTTGTTAAATCTTTGGAAAATTATTTATTTATAAATGATATTTTTATTAAATATTTTGTTTAATAAATTAGCAATACTAATGATGCTTAAATAAAAAAAAGATATCATCACAAAAGGAAGAATCGGATTAAAGGTAGAGCCCATATTGCTTTGCGCTTGCCAAGAAAGTTCGGTAATTCCTATAATGGCAAAAAAAGAACTATCTTTAATGTTTGTTATGAATTGTTGGACAATAAAAGGTACTGATCTTTTTAAAGTTTGAGGAAAGACAATAGAGAAAAAAACTTGCTTTTTTTTCATCCCCAAAGAATGAGCGGCTTCAATTTGTCCTTTATCTAAGAATTTAATATTTTGCATTAAAATTACAGTAATGTTTGCTAAAGAATTAATTACTAAAACAAAAAGCCCTGCATATAAACGTTTAATTTCAAAAAGATCTTTGCAAAGATAGCCAATACCATAAAAAACAAGCATTGCTTGGGCAGCTACAGGAATTCCTTTTAAAATAAAAAATAAAGTATCTAAAAAATAAGTTATTCCTTTATTAATGTTAGATATTATTTTATTATTGGATTGAGAGTTTTTAATTAAAATATATAAAGTTGCTAATAAAAAGCCAATAATAAGACTGTCAATGGCTAAAATTAAAGTAGTTTTGAGGCCTTCTAGATAAGATGGAAAAGTTTCTTTGATTTGATACCAAGTAGTATTTTTAGAAAGTATGTCTTTGTTGTTGCCAAAAACTCTTTTTAATCTTGTTTCTGATTCGCCTTCTAATGTTTTTATTTGATTGTCTATTTGGTTTTTTGTTTTAGTTGAAAAATGCCATCCAAATACTGAAAAATGTAACCATATTAAAAATATAGAACTAATTGATAATGTAATAATTTTGAATATTTTTATATTGTTTTCTTTTTGGAAAATATTTTTTAAAAATGAGTTTTTATTAATAAAATTAATGAAATTGTTCACTTCCTTTTCTATTCTTTTTCTTTTATTTTTTCAATTTGTTAATATTTTTTTCTAAAATTTTGCTTAAAAAACCAGTCATACTAATAATTATTAAATAAAAAAAAGATATCATCACAAAAGGAAGAATCGGATTAAAGGTAGAGCCCATATTGCTTTGAGCTTGCCAAGAAAGTTCGGTAATTCCTATAATGGCAAAAAAAGAACTATCCTTAATGTTTGTGATTAGTTGTTGGAAAATAAAAGGCACTGATCTTTTTAAAGTTTGAGGAAAGACAATAAAGAAAAAAACTTGCTTTTGATTCATCCCCAAAGAATGGGATGCCTCAATTTGTCCTTTATCTAAGAATTTAATATTTTGCATTAAAATCATTGTAATACTTGCTAAAGAATTTAGCATCAAAACAAAAATTCCTGCGTGTAAAGGATTTGAACTTCCTTTAAAAAGAAAGGTAATGCTGTAATAAATAAGCATTGCTTGAGCGGCTACAGGAATGCCCTTTAAGACAAAAAACAAAGTATTTATGGAAGTATTTATCATTTTTATTATAGCAACCATCAATAAATTATTTTTGTGAGAATCTAATTTAATATTTTTAATTAAAGTGCATACAATAGCTAATAAAAAACCAATAATAAGACTATCAATGGCTAAAATTAAAGTAGTTTTGAGTCCTTCTAGATAAGATGGAATGGTTTTTTGGGCTTGGATGAAAATGTTTTTTATTGGTAGTTCAATTGTTTCTTTGTTTTCATCAAAAACTTTATCTAGTCTTTCTTTTACTTGTTTTTCTATGTTTGTAATTTGTTTTTCTATTTTCTTTTGATCTTCTACATTAACTTCTTTGCTAGTTTCTTTTAATTCATGAATTTTTTTCTTTAAGTCTATGATGTCTTGGAATTCGCCTTTTTCATCTTTTTCAACTAAATTCAATTCTAACAACGCTTTATTTATGTCTTTTTGTAAATTTGTCATTCTTCTATCTTCATCATTTTTTTTAGGTAAAAATATTCCTAAACCTTGGGGACAAGTAGAATGTTCTAAGTTATCAGAATACACATCAAAATATGTCAAATCTTGATTTATTTCGCAAGCCCATCTAGCTAAACAATTATCTGTTATAAATATATCTGATTTTCCTTGTAAAACATCAGTAAAACATGCAGGCGAACTTGTTAATTCGTTATTTTTGATTACATATTCTTTTTCTTTATTGGTATCTGATTTGATTTTTTCAATTACTGGGATTGCGACAGTATTTAGAAATGTTATAAATTTAATGGGTTTTTCTTTTCCTAAAACTTTTAATTTTTGGCAAAATTCATTATAATTTATTTTTATTTCTTTGATATTTTTTTTGTTTTGTTTGTTTCTTAAATCATCAAATAAATCATCAAATCTTTTGTTGTTTTTTACTACCATGCTAGTTCCAGTTTGCATATAGGTTTTAGAAACATCGTATTTTTCTTTTCTTTTGTCTGTAATACTCAAAGACGAAACTGCGATGTCAATTGTTTCTTGCTCTAAGGCATTAAGAAGTCCTGCAAAATCAAAGACATGAAATTCTAATTCTAAATCTTTAAATTTGTCTATTTTTTTTAATTCTTCTGATATATTGTTTATTAAATCAATATCAAAACCTGCTATATATTCGCCATTTACAGCTTTTTGGGCTCCCTTATTTGGCTCTAAAACTTTAAAAACATTAGGAGCAGAATTGTTGTTAACTCCTACTTTTAAAATGATTTTCTTTTTAAAATGTTTTTTTATATGAAAATATCCAAATGTTGATAAATTCAACCATATTAAAAATAAAAAACTAATTAATAATATAGTAATTTTCAATATTTGGGTTTTATTGGTATTTTGGCAAATGTTTTTAAAAAAATGTTTTTTATTAATGAAAATAATCACTTCCTTCTTTTAATTATTGGGTCGTTGTCTGGTTTTTCTTTTTTAGTTTTTTAGTTTTGTGTTGATTTTTTTGTTTTTTCCAAACCAAAATATTTATTTGTAACAAAATAAAAAAAGTCTTTGCAGACTTTTCTTTGGGATTTAATTGTTTTATGATTTTTTTTTTTAAAAAAAATTACTACATATTTTCTAAAAAAGGAACTCCTAAAATTCTTAAACTTTCTTTAAGAGTAATAAAAACTGCTTGGATCAATAAAAGATTAGTGTTTGTAGTGGTCTTATCATCTGTTAAAATCTTTTCTTGTGAATATAAAAAGTTAACATTTTGAGTTATTTTTAACGTGTATCTTGCCAAAATGCTTGGCATATTGTCTTTTTGGGCTTTTTGCAAAATTAAAGGGAAATAGTCTAATAATTTTGCTAAAATAAAATAATGGCCTTTTTGATAAATGGTTTTGTCAATCAAGCTTATGTCTAGTTTTTCTTTTTTTAAAAGGGAATTTAGACGTGCTGCTGTGTATTGGAGATAAGGGCCTGTTTGTCCTTTGAATTGTAAAATAGTTTCTAAATTAAAATCAATATCTAGATGTCTATCGTTTTTAAGATCATTAAAAATGATGGCTCCTACAGCGATTTTTCGTGCATTTTGGTTGATATCTGATAAATGAGGATTTTTTTCTTCGATGATTTTTTTAGCTAAAATAGTAGCTTGATTAATTACTTCAATTAAGGTAGTAAATTTGTGATTTCTAGTAGAAATTTTTTTCCCATCCATCAAAACTAAACCAAAATTGATGTGTTTTATTTTGGTGTCGCAGTATCCCATTTTTTCAATTATTTGGGCTAATTGTTTAAAGTAAAGTTTTTGTTCGTTTCCTACAACATATAAAATATTTTGACAATTAAAAGTGTTGTAACGATATTTAAAAGTAGTTAGATCTCTTGTTAAATACAAGTTGCTTCCATTAGTTTTTTTCACTAAGCCAGGAGGTAAATTATCAAGTTCTATAAGTAAAACTTTGTCTTCTTCTTTTAAAAGCTTTTTTTGTTCTAATTCTTCAAAAAGATGAGCAATTTTGTCATTATAAAAAGATTCTCCCAAGTAAAAATCAAATGAAATCCCCAAAATATCATAAATTTTGCAAAATTCTTGTAAAGAAACTTCGCGGAACCATTTCCACAAATCGAGATATTTTTGGTTTTGTTGTTCTAATTGCAAAAAAGCAAAATTGGCTTGTTCGTTTAATTCAGGATTGGTTTTAGCTTTTTGATGAAAAAAAACATATAATTTTTGTAGTTCGTTAATTGGGTCTTTTAGTGTTTTTTCTTTATTACCCCATTTTTGATAAGCTACAATCATTTTGCCAAATTGGGTTCCCCAGTCTCCTAAGTGATTTATGCCCACTACCTTAAAACCTAATTTTTGATAAATATTTTTGAGAGCGTTTCCAATAACAGTAGAACGCAGATGACCAACAGAAAAGTTTTTAGCAATATTAGGAGAAGAATAATCAATGACTATGGTTTGATTTTGATTGGGCGAATTACCATAATTAGTTTGTAATTTGTTGATTTTAATTAATATTTTGTGAGCTAATGAAGCTCTTTTAAGTTTGATATTTAAAAAACCGTTTAAAAAAATTAAATCTTGAATTTCGTTTATTGCGACAATTTTTTTTTTTATATTTTCAAAAATAATATGAGGATTGGTTTTGATTTTTTTGGCATAAGCGAACAAAGGTAAAGAAAAATCAAATTTGTCATTTTCCGGTTGTTCTTGTAAAACTAATTCTTCTAATAAAACTTTTTGGATTGCATTTTGGATTTTGTTTTTGGTGGTTTGTAAAATCATGATTGCATTTCCTTTCTTTTTGGATTTTAAAATAAAAATTGATTCCTGAATGACGATAATAAATGATAAAATAATGAAATTATTAAAAACTTTTTTACTTAATTTTTTTCTTGTTATTTTTTTGATAAACATTTTTGATATTTTAAGATATATAAATATATTTTATAAAACTATTATAGCATTTTTTATATTTTGAAATTCCTAATTAAAATTAAAAAAACAACCCTTTAATTTGCAAAAGAGTTGTTAAATAATAAATTATTTTTTTAATTAGGAAAGCAAATATTTTATCTAGTTTTATTAAAGTTTAGTTAATATTTCTTAAAAAATCAACTTTTAAACCAAATTTTAATATTAAAATTAATAAAATAATACCAATAATTATTTTGATGATACTACGCAAAAAGAAAAAAAATAATCCAATGATGAAAGCAATAATTATCATTTGATAATTGGCACTTAATTCATTCCAAAAAGAAAATGTATTGCTTATAATTTGTTTTTTATCGATGATTTCAAAACCTCACTAATAATTGTTTTTTTTTTTTTTGATGTTTAACAATATTAAAATTCTAAAATAGTTTTAGAAAATATTTTAATAAACAATAAACACCAATATTAATTATAAGGGATTTTGGTTTTTTTTCAACTTGTTTTAATGATTGGGGTGTTTTTTAAAATAAATTTTTTAATTCAGGGTTAAAATTTTTGGTTTTAATCATTTCAATTTCATGTTTATAAGGTTCTTTTTCGTTGATATAGGGAGTTTCTAAAATTTTAGGGATACAAACAAAAGCGCGATGATAGATAATTTTGAGTAAAGTTTCAAAACCGATTTTGCCAAAACCGATGTTTTCGTGGCGGTCTTTGTGACTATTACATTCGTTTTTAGAGTCGTTAATATGAATTACAGAGACATTTTGAAAGCCTAAAATGGAATCTATCTTTTGGATAATTTCTTCTAAGTTTTCTTTTAAATCATAGCCAGCATCAAAAAGATGACAAGTATCAAGACAAAAAGAAACTCTTGTTTTGTTTTTAACTAGAGTTCTTATTTGTTGCAATTCTTCTAGTCTTTTACCAATTTCAGTTCCTTTCCCTGCCATAGTTTCTAAGGAAATTTGGGTTTTTAAATGTTTAGTTTTTGCAAAAATTAAATCAAGACTTTGAGCAATTAAACTAATTCCTTCTTGGGGATTTGTTTTGAGATAGTTTCCTGGATGCAAAACCATTTTATTAATTTTCATTGCTGCAAAACGTTCTAATTCTTGTGATAAAAAATCAATTGCAAAAGCTCTTTTAGTTTTGTCGGGATTAGCAAGATTTATAATATAAGGAGCGTGTCCTACCAAATTATTTAAAGATAAATTGTTGTTTTGGGCAATTTTTAAAGCTTCTTTAATTTTTAATTCTTCGGTTTTGCTTCTTATCGTATTTTGTGGAGCACCGCTATAAACCATCAAAGCATTAGCACCATAAGAAATGGCAGTTTGGATGGATCCTTGAAAATTATGTGGTTTTTTCATGGCAACATGGCTTCCTAAAAATAACATAATAAAAGCTCCTTATAGTTATTTTTTTAATTAAGTAATTTATTTTTTTGATGGCTTTTGTGATTTGTATTTGTTTTTTTGATTTAAATTTTATTTGAAAAAAAGTGCTTTTGTTTTTGGGGCTTGGTTTTCTTTTTGATTCTTTTTTTATAATTGGGTTTTACTTGTTTGCTTTTATTTTTTTTATTGTTATTGTTTTTTTCTTGGGCTTTTTTTTGGGTTTCATTTGGTGCTTCCAAATTGGAATCTTTGGTAAATTTGTTTTGTTTGAAATTTTTTTTTTGGTTAGTTTGGTTGTTTGTGATATTTTTATTTTTTTTATTTGGCTTATAAGCTTTGGTAGTTGTAACAATTTTTGAATTTTGATTTCTTATAAAACCACCTTTGCTTAAAGAGGATTTATGGAAAGTAATTCCTAATTGGATTAATTTATTAATTTTTTCTTTTTCTTTAATTTCTTGGGGATCGTACAAAACAATTATTTCACCTTTTTTTCCCATTCTTGATGTTCTACCACTTCTGTGAAAAAAAAATTCAAGGTGTGAAGGTAAGTTGTAATGGATGACACAAGAAGCATCAAAATCAATTCCTCTGGCTGCAAGATCTGATGCAATTACGTACTGATATTTTAATTTATGAATAGCTTTAAGGCTTTTTTTTCTTTGTTTGACTGATAAATCAGAGTTGTAATTAAGTAATTTGAGACTGTCATTTTGTAAAGTTTGAAATACTAATTCTTGTTCTTTTTTTTCATTGACAAATATGAGTGCTAAATAAGGATTAAGGACTTTGGTTAGATGAATTAAGGTCTGTATTTTACTTGTAGTTGTTTCTAATAAATAAAAAGTACGGTTAAGATTACTTTGATTATAAACATCAATAAAAGTAGATTTGCCAAAATAACGATTAATAAAAGGCTTTAATTGTTCGTTAAATGTAGCTGAAAATAATAAAATTTTGGCTTTAAGATGGCTAATTAAAGGGTCTAGTGAATTTAAAAATAATTCATCAAACATCATATCAGCTTCATCAAGGACTAAATAAGATACATATTTTAAGTTAATTTTTTTAAGTTTAAAAGCGTATTCTAATAACTTATCGGGAGTTGCAATGATTAATGGAGGTTGTTTTTTTTCAAAAGTGGTAATTGCTTTTTGTTTATCCATTCCTCTGTAAAGAATTTTGGTAAAATTAGTTTTTTCAATTTGTTTAAACATTTCCCATACTTGAAATACTAAATCATTGGTAGGTACTAAAATAATTGCTTGAGTAAATGTTTTTTGAAAATCAATTTTACTTAATATCGGTAAAAGATAAGCATGAGTTTTGCCTGTTCCTGTAGGAGCAATTCCTACCAGATTACCTGGTTTTTCAAATTGTGAAAAGACTTCTTTTTGGATGGGAGTTAAAGTTTGGAATTGAAGCTGTAATATTTTTTTTTGAATATAGTTTTGCAAGTTAAAAACCTCCTTAAATCATATATATTATATCAGTATTTTTGTAATTTAGAATTATTTTAGTAATAAAATAATTTTGTTGTAATAAATTGTTGAAAAAAACTTATTTCCAGTTAAAATATAAGTAAGTCTTTGACTTTATTATAAATTATAATGACGTATATTAAGGAAAGAAAATAGTGTAATGAAAACAAATAAAAATAATAAGAATAACATTAAAAAGAAAAAACAAAACAATAATGTTTTAAAACAAAGTAATAAATATAATAATAAAATTAAATTAATCAAAGATAATAAAAATGTTAAAACAAATAAAAAAGGTTTTAACTTTAGTTTTTCTAATTTATTAGCTTGGGTTGTTGTTGTTTGTTTGTGTATGAGTTCTGTAGCTTCTATTTTTTTATATTTTTTCAAATAAAGAAATAATTAAAATTTAATCTAAGATATAAAAAACTATTTTCATTAAAAAATAGTTTTTATCTTTATATAAGGGTTTTTTTAGTTATTATGTTTATTATTCTTTTAGTTCTTTTTCTAATGTTTCTTTTTCTTGGGGAGATAATTGATCTTATTTTTTTTATAACGATTTTTTGCATCTTTTTTGTCTCTTTTTGATCACGTATGTTCTATTTTGATTTTTTTTATTTCTTTTTCTAGATTGGATTTTACTCACCTTATTATTGTTATACCTTTTTTTACTTTATTTTGCTTCAAAAGGTTTTTTTTGAGTTTAGCTAAGTATCATCAAAACAACAACTACGATAGGCTCCTTAGTGGACCTGCAGATTCCAAAATAAAACAAAACAAAGAGAAAGTGAAGATTATTCGTATTCATACAGAATTGATAATAGCGAAGAAAATAAAGAAAAAATAAAAATTATGAAAGCAAGCGAAATAATACTTTATGCTGTTTAATTATTTCTTGCAAAATATTAGTTTTTCCAACTTTTCTTCTACAATAAATTTTTGTAACTATAAAAATTTTCTCCTTAATGAAAATTGCAAAACATACTTATTATTATAATGTTTTTTTAAAAAAATAACAAATAAACTTTGTTACAAATTAACTTTATTTTATTAATATATTTAACAATTCCCTATTTTCAATCTTTTTTTATCTGACAATTTTATTTAATTTTGACAACCAAAAACCTCATTATATTAAAAGAAAAGTAAGTTTTGTGGTAAAATTATATAGTAAATTTTTTGTTTTATAAAAATATAATTATTAATTTTTTTATAAAACAAAAAACTAAATTAACAACAAATACAAATAATAATTACAACTTAAAAACTCATTAAATAAATGATAAATTTTTGAAACAATAAATGAAATGAAGGTGCAAAATGAAAAAATTATCGTTTTTATTTTTATTTTTATTTTTTTATATTTTGGGGTCAATTCCTACAGGATTAGTTATCGGAAAATTGACGCAACAAAAAGATTTGCGCAACAAAGGTTCTGGCAATATTGGAGCAACTAATGCTTTTAGAGTTTTGGGGAAAAAATGGGGAATATTAGTATTTTTGTTAGATTTTTGCAAAGGATTTGTGCCACTTACAATTTTTTTGCATTTCTCAGAATTTTGGCCAACAGAACCATCCACACAAACTTTTTTACAACCTCATCTCACAATGAAAATATCTCTTTTGGCGATATCTCCTATTTTAGGACACATGTTTTCTTTATTCAATAAATTCAAAGGCGGCAAGGCAATTGCAACTTCGGTAGGCATTATCACTTCTTTTAATCCTTTGATTGGCATTTCTGGTATCATTTTTTTTGCTATTTTTTTAAGACTTTTTGGTTATGCTTCATTATCTTCAATTATGGCAAGCACTTTAGTTAATATTTTTTTATGGCTAAATTATTTGTATTGCGACAATTTTGGAACTTTGGTACCAATTCAAAACCAGATCCAAAAACCAGAATTATTTTACTTTTCGATCAATTTTGCTACCTTAATTATTATAGCTAAACATTATTCTAATATTTTACGCCTTATTAAAGGAACAGAAAATAAATTTAATTTCAAAAAATAAACAGCATCAACACAAAATATTTTGAAAAAAACAAACATCTAAATTAAAACCTAAAAAAACCAACTAAAAAACTCTCAACCAAAAACTACTTTTATTTATAAAAAGGTGCAAAGAAATGCAAAATTGTGATCCAATCAAACAAAAAATTAAATCATTGGTAAAACAACTCAACAAAGCCAATTACCAATACTATAATTTAAGTGATCCCGATTTAAGCGACCAACAATACGACGCTTTAATCAAAGAGCTAATCAATTTAGAAAACCACTATCCCCAATTTAAACTTCCTTATAGCCCCACTTTAAAAATCGGTGGTTTTGTAGAAAAAAAATTTAGCACCATTAAACACAAAACTCCAATGATGTCTTTGGCAAATGTTTTTAATATTGAAGAACTCAAAGCTTTTTATGACCGCATTGTCAAAAAAATTCCTACTTTTTCTTTGTTAACTGAATTAAAAATTGACGGCGTAGCGATAAGTTTAAAATATCAAAAAGGCATTTTAGTGCGAGCTTTAACAAGAGGAAACGGCATTTGGGGCGAAGATGTTACCAAAAACGCCCAGACTATCAAAACCATTCCTTTAAGATTAAATGAAGACCTTGATTTAGAAGTTAGAGGAGAAATTTATTTATCCCACCCTGATTTTGAAAAACTAAACGCCCAAAGAAAACAAGAAAACAAACCCCTTTTTTCCAATCCCAGAAATGCTGCTTCAGGAACTTTAAGACAACTTAATTCGGCAGTAGTGGCTAAAAGGAATCTATCTATTTTTGTTTATGGTATTGCAGATCCTTATTTGACCAAACCCACCCAAAAAGAGACTTTGGTTTTTTTAACTGCTTTAGGATTTGCCACAAACCCCCATCATTATTTCGTCTCTAATTTTGAAAATTTGCTTAGTGTAATTGAAAAATACAAATCCATTAAGGAGCAACTTACCTACGATACTGATGGCATTGTCATTAAAATTAACGAGCTTGTCTTTCATTCTTTAATAGGTGCCACTGCCAAAGCTCCCAGATGGGCAACTGCTTACAAATTTGCAACTATCACAAGCCAAAGCATAATTCAAAACATCATTTTTCAAGTGGGACGCACTGGTGTTATAACTCCAGTTTGTGAAATTATGCCTGTTATGGTAGATGGAAGTTTGGTCTCAAAAGTGTTTTTACACAATTATGACTACATTTGCAAAAAAGATATCAGAATAAAAGACCATGTCATAGTTCATAAAGCAGGCTCGGTTATTCCTGAAATTTTAGAAGTTATCAAAAGCAAAAGAACTGATTTGCAAAAACCCACTTTAATGATCGAAAAATGTCCTTCTTGTAAAACAATTTTAGAAAAACAACCAGGCGGAATTGATTATTTTTGCCTCAATCCAAATTGTCGCGAGCAAAAAATCCAAAAACTCATTCATTTTGTATCTAAAAATGCTATGGATATCAATGTTTTAGGAGAACAAACCATCATTACTTTTTTTGATAAAAATCTAATTACTAAACCTTCTGACCTTTATTTATTGAAAAACCACCAGCATATTTTACAAGAAATTTCAGGCTTTGGCGCTAAAAAAATTACTAACATTTTGGATGCAATCGAAGCAAGCAAGCAAAAGGGATTTGAAGATGTTTTGTTTGCTTTAGGCATCAAACATATTGGTAAAAAAGTCTCTCAAGTTTTGGCAAAATATTTTCAAACTATCGAAAATCTCCAACAATCCACATCAGACACAATTACTCAAATAAGAGAAATAGGAATCAAAATTGCTCAAAGCATCCAACAATATTTTTCCAATTCTTGTAATTTAGAAGAAGTCACCAAACTCAAAAAACTAGGAGTTTCTTTTCAAAGTACTAACTCCCAAAAACCAACTACCCAAAATATTTTTACCAACAAAAAAATTGTTTTAACAGGAACTCTACAAAAATATTCCCGCCTTCAAATCCAACAAATCTTAGAACAAATGGGAGCAATTATAACTAACAGTTTATCTTTGAAAACCAATTATTTAATAGTTGGCATCAATGCTGGTTCTAAATTAACCAAAGCCCAAAAACTCCAAATTCCTATTATCGAAGAAAAAGAATTACAACAAATTATAGAAAATAACCAAATTAAATCATAAAAAAATTACCGTTATTTTTCCCAAAACTCAAACCATAAAACAAATAAAAACAAATCCAAGAAGGTTCCAATGTCTTTTAACATTAAAATCAAAGAAGAAATTGCTTGTCAAAAATTCTTGCACATAGAAAATTTTTTTGAATTGACAGCTTTATTACATTTTGGCTGTGAATTAGAAAAAAACCACCAAAAAACTTTATTGTGGTTCCAAACCAAAAGCATCAAAATTGCTAGGCGTTTTCTGATTTTAATCAAAACTTTTTATCCTGATACTAACTCTTTTTTGATGACTAGCAAAGAATATAATTTACCGCATTTAAAAAGCATTCATGTAGGAATTGAAAAAGACATCCCCTTAATTTTAGAAAAACATCATTTTTTTACTCAAAATTCAAGCGTTTTTTTACCTTTGATCAAAAGCCAAAAATCCAAAAAAGCATTTTTAAGAGGTATTTTTTTATGCATAGGTTTTGTAAACGATCCTAAAAAAACTAATTATCATTTAGAATTTTTTCACAAAGACAGCAATAAAATTGAATTAATTAAAACGTTGATGCTTCATTTTGGTCTTAATGCCAAACAAATTAATCACAAAAAAGGTTTTTTAGTTTATTTAAAAGAATCTCAAATGATTATTGATTTCTTAAGGTTAATTGGCGCTTTGGAAATGGTTTTTCAGTACGAAAAAACAATAATTCAAAAAGACTTAAACCACATTATTAAATCCTCTATTAATTTTGAAATCTCAAATGAAAAAAAAATTCTTACTTCTGCCAATTTACAATTAAAACAAATTAATTTGATTGAAAAATACTTTCAAACCCCAAACCTCAAACCCAAAAATACAAATATAAAAAATCTCAAAAGCAAAAAACAACTTCCCAACCTTGAACCCAAATTATTGCAAATCATGTTATTAAGAAAAAAAAACCACGACGCAAGTTTGCAAGAATTAACTCAAAAATATTATCACAAACACAAGCAACAAATCACCAAATCAGGATTAAATTATTATTTTCAAAAAATCAAAAAAATAGCTTGTGAAATCGAAACTGCCCAAACTTTGGCACCATATAAGGAAAAAAAATGAATATGGAAAATATTGGCATAGATTTAGTTGAAATTAAAAAAATTAAAAAAATAGGTAAAGACATTTTAGCAGCAAGGATTTTATCCTCAGAAGAACACCAAATTTATCAAACCATACCAAATACCCAAAGCCAACTTACCTTTTTAGCAGGAAGATGGGCTTCTAAAGAAGCTCTTTTTAAAGCTTTTCAAAAACCCTCAAAAATCAATCCTACTTGCCAAAACTATTGCAACTGGTCTATTCTTAACGACAAAAACGGAGCTCCTTATGTGAAAAACAATACATGCGACACTTTTTCCAACCCCATTTTAATTTCCATCACTCACACTGATAATTACGCCTTAACTCTTGTTATTGTAAAAAAATTGCTACAATAGCGCTCCATAATCAAATTCGTTTTTTGATTATCCCTTGATTTTATTTATTTTGTGGGGTGTTTTTTAGGTATAATTAAAAAGTGTATAGTAAAAATAAACTTAAATAAAAAAAACAAAGAAAAAATCCAAAGGAGTTAATAACAAAAATATGAAAGTTATCGTTGTTGGTTGTACTCATGCAGGAACCGCTGCAGTAAAAACAATTAAAAAAAACAATCCCCAAGCTGATGTTGTTGTATATGAAAGAAACGATAATATCTCTTTTCTTTCTTGTGGAATTGCCTTGTATGTTGGAGGAGTTATCAAAGACAGTCTAGGGCTTTTTTATTCAAATCCTGATGAACTGGTAAGTATGGATGTTTGTACCAAACTTAAACATGAAGTATTAAAACTAGATTTTGACAAAAAAGAAGTTTTAGTTCAAAGTTTAGAAACCGGCAAACAGTTTAAAGAAAAATACGATAAATTAGTAATTGCTACTGGTTCTTGGCCTGTTATTCCTCCTATTAAAGGAATTGATTGTAAAAATGTTTTAATGTCTAAAAACTTTGATCATGCCAAAGATATTATTAATTACAGCAAAAATGTTAATAAAATCACAATAGTAGGTGCTGGCTATATCGGAATTGAATTAGCTGAATCATTCGCGGTACAAAAAAAAGAAGTAGTTTTAGTAGATGCAGAAGATAGAATTATGTTTAAATATTTAGACAAAGAATTTACAGATGTAGCTCAGAAAACCTTAACTGACCACGGAGTTACACTAGCATTAGGACAAAAAATAGCAGGATTCAAAACTAAAGATGGTTTAGTGACTCACGTAAAAACTGATAAAAACACCTTTGAGACCGAAATGGTAATTATGTGTATCAGTTTTAAACCTAACACCCAATTATTTGCTCATCATCTCGAAACATCCTTTAATGGTGCTTTAGTTGTTAACGAATATATGCAAACTTCAGACCCTGATGTTTATGCTTGTGGCGACTGTGTTAACGTTTATTACAATCCTACCCAAGAAGTAAAATATATGCCTTTAGCAACTAATGCTATCAGAATGGGAACACTTGTAGGACTTAATATTAAAAAACCTTGCATAAAATATTTAGGAACCCAAGGAACAAGCGGTATTAAAATTATTGATTTGAGCATTTCTTCAACAGGAATTACTGAAAATGTAGCTAAAAACTTAGGTAAAAACTATGGCACTGTTACAATCAAAGATGCTAACAGACCTGAATTTATGCCTGATTATGATGCTGTAATGTTAAAACTTGTTTTTGATAAAGACACTCGCAAAATTTTAGGAGGACAAATTGTTTCTCGCGTTGATTTAACTGAAAAAATGAATACTTTAAGTGTTTGTATACAAAACCAAATGACAGTAGAACAACTTGCTTTTGTTGACTTTTTCTTCCAACCCCATTTCAATAAACCTTGGGGATTGCTAAATTTAGCAGGACTTAAAGCTTTAGAAGTTAAGTCTCAATAACTATTACTCAAAATACCAAATGCGCGAAAAAATAAATTGGATAAAAAAACATAAAAGACAAAAAACATCGTTTGTTATAATTGTAGACAGTGTTCTTATTCCGTTTTATCACAATTCAAACCCCCATTCCAACACACTACCTCAAAAAATCTTTTCATCAACCATTAAAGGAGCAAACAAATGAACTTTACTCTACCTTCTATTCTTTATCATTATAACGCTTTAGAACCTTTTTTTGACACCCAAACTATGCAATTACACCATCTCAAACACCATCAAAAATACATTAACAACCTCAATGATGCTCTCCAAAAACACCCTCAACTAAATTTATCTTTGGAACAAATGCTAACTGATTTATCGTTAGTACCACAAGATATCAGACAAACAGTTAGAAACAATGGAGGCGGACATTTTAATCATTCTTTTTTTTGGACAATTTTAAAAGTAAATAATGGCAACACTCCTCAAGGATTATTAAAAGAAATGATTGTCTGTGAATTTGGTTCTTTAGAAACTTTCAAAGACAAATTTGCTAACACTGCTAAAACCATTTTTGGAAGTGGTTGGGCTTGGCTTGTATTAACCCCACAAAAAAAACTTTCAATTACTTTTACTCCTAATCAAGATGTAGTTCTAAACCAAGGAACTCCTCTTTTAGGCCTAGATGTTTGGGAGCATGCTTATTATTTAAGTTATCAAAATCGTAGAGTTGATTATATTGAAGCTTTTTTTAGTGTATTAAACTGGGAAAAAGTAAAAAATAACCTCACTCAAGCATTAAAATAATTTACCATGAAACGTCCTCCAAATAAAAAAGAATCGCGTTTATTACGAATTGAATTGATGAAATTATTATATCAATATGATTTTTACCAAAATAATTTGACTTTGTCACAAACAAATACCAATCCCATTTTTACTTTTTTTCAAAAAATTATTACTAAGCTTAAATTTATTGATGAAATTATTACCAAAAGTTTATATGATTATAAAATAAATCGCCTTAACAAAGTAGACAGAGCAATCATTCGCCTAGCTACTTATGAATTGTTAGAAACAAACATTTCTCACGCCATTATAATCGATGAGGCAATAGAAATTACCAAACAATTCTGCAATTTAAACGATGAAAAACAACATAAATTCAACAATAAATTATTAGATCAAATATATCGACAATTACAAATGTATAAAAAACTTATTACCTAATTGAATTTAAAAACTACCCAAATAATAAATAATTTTTTAAAGACCTTTCTAATTGAAAGGTCTTTTTTTATTTTTTTTTGATAGCGCATCTATAAATAATTATGAAAAATTCACAATAATTCTATACCAAAAATTAAAAACAAAAAACTTTAAAATAACAAGTTTATTAAAAATTCCTTTTTCTTTAGAAAGCATAATGAATGGCTAATTTTTATAATAATTTTTTTGATTTGATAACAATAGCAAAAACCAAACTTGCCAAACTAAAAAAATATAGATATCCTCCTTAAATCTTTTTAATTACAGAAACATTCAAAAAAATTTAGCTTGAGCAGTTAAAAAAAATAAATAAAATAATTTATTTAATATTCATTTAACCCTATTATTTTATTTTTTATTAAGGAAACAAATCTTTTGAATATTAAATTATTTAACCAAAAAAATAAATTAGTGTCTTTTTTATGTTTTATTTCATCAATAATACTAATATTATTATTATTATTAATATTAAGTTTACAAAAAAGACATTCAATCTGTAAACCATCAGAAAAAATACAATTAACTAATAACCAAAATCAAAACCCCAATCAACAAAATTTGGTCAAAACTTCTAATTTGGAAAAATCAAAATCACAAGAAACAAAACAAATTCAACCCCAAATTAAAAACCCCAAACAAATCATTGAAGAAAAAGACACACTACCTCTTTATATTCAAACAGTAAATGGCAAAAAACATTATCATTTTATATTACCTGATAGTGAATTTATGCAAGATGGCACTCTTAAAAATTCTGAAACCCATGTTTATATGGAAAATTTAAAACCTACTTTAATGCATCAAATGATCTGCAAAATACAACCTCAATATGATGGTTGGATAGCTTGTTTCCCTTCATTTAATGGACAAGATCTTTCAGGCGTTTTTTTATATAGCGTTATGACGGGAATCAAAACTCCTCCTTTGGATTTAGTAGGGATTTATTTTGAATCTCCTTTTGATAACTTTGATGTTGGTGATTGGAACAAATACACTTTAGATGATATTTTACAAATGAAAAATGAAAGCCAAAATATTTATTTTTTTTGGAGAACCCCAAAAATGACTAACATTTACAAAAAATATCATTTATTTAAACCAGGCAAGGAAAAATACCATCCTACATTTAATAAACCTAGAAGTCCTCAAAATTCCTTAATGCTTACCGAAGAATTTATAGATAAATTCATCCCAAATTCACCTTCAAAAAATCTCAAAGAAACCAAAAAATAAAATATTTAGTTAGTTCCAATACTTTTCAAAAACTTTCAAACTTGCCATATTTTCAAATTAAAAAAACAAATTAAGATCAACTTTAAGTTGGTCCTTTTTGCTACTTATTTATTCTTATTTTATAATTTTTGAGCCAAAATAAAATTTTGATTTAATTGAATTTTAACCATAGTTTATAATTTTAATAACTTTAAAATTACAAAAAAACTAATTTTGCACCTAGAACCTTTTTTTTTGTTATAATAACTTTTGAATTAGATATTAAATAATTTGGCTTTGCAATGATTTATAATTGTTATTTTAAAAAACTTAAGAAAGAATAAAACCACCTTAAAAACTAACTAAAACCAGCCAAATTATAAAGGAAACAAACAAAAATGAATATAGAACAATTAAAAGAAAGGCAAAAATGCATCCGCAATTTTTCCATTATCGCCCACATTGACCACGGCAAATCAACTCTAGCCGACCGTATTTTAGAATTTACAGGCACGATTGACAAAAGAATAATGAAAGAACAAATTTTGGATTCTATGGATTTAGAACGCGAGCGCGGAATTACTATTAAATTAAATGCCGTAGAAATTAACTACCAGTCCAAAGATGGCAAAAATTACATTATGCATTTGATTGACACACCGGGACACGTTGATTTTAGTTATGAAGTGTCACGTTCTTTGGCAGCTTGTGAAGGTGCTCTTTTAATTATTGATGCTTCCCAAGGCATTCAAGCCCAAACTCTTGCTAACGTTTATTTAGCTGTTGAAAACAATTTAACCCTTATTCCTGTTTTGAATAAAGTTGACTTGCCAAGCGCAGATGTGCCCAAAGTTAAAGAAGAAATTAAAGAAACTTTGGGACTTGACCCCGAAAAAGCCTTAATTGCAAGTGGAAAAACAGGGCTTGGAGTCATTGATATTTTAGAACAAATAGTAACTAGAATATCACCTCCTCAAGGAGACATTCAAAAACCTTTACAAGCCTTAATTTTTGATTCTTATTTTGATTCTTATAAAGGAGTTGTGCCTTCCATTAGAATCGTCAATGGCACAGTTAAAAAAGGCGATCAAATTCGTTTTATGGCAAGTAATAGTGTTTATGAAGTAGTTGAAGTAGGAGTTTATAATCCTAAACAAATTGTAAAAGATTTTTTGGCACCAGGTGATGTAGGATATATTACTGCTGCTATTAAAAGTATTAATCATGTAAGAGTTGGAGACACCATTACTTCGCAAACCAATCAAGCTTTGCTTCCTTTATTGGGATACAAACAAATGAATTCAGTAGTTTTTTGTGGACTTTATCCTGTCGAAACTAATAAATATGACATTCTCAAAGAAGCTTTGGAAAAACTAAAACTCAATGATTCTTCCTTAATTTTTGAGCCTGAAAGTTCTAATGCTTTGGGACTTGGTTTTAGAACTGGTTTTTTAGGACTTTTGCATATGGAAATTATTCAAGAAAGAATTAGTCGTGAATTTGGAGTAGAAGTAATTGCTACTGCTCCTTCTGTTATTTATCATGTTTATTCTACCAAAGGAGAAAAATTTTTAGTTGATAATCCCTCCAAACTACCATCCACTCAAATGATTGATCGCATTGAAGAACCCTTTATTAAAGCTACTATTATGTGTCCTGAAATCTATATTGGTAAAGTAATGAAGCTTTCCCAAAACAAAAGAGGAGCCCTTCAAAATATTGAATATATCGATAGTCAAAGAGTAATGATTAATTATTTACTACCTTTTTCAGAAATTATTTATAGTTATTTTGATAAGTTAAAATCATTAACCAAAGGCTATGCTTCTTTTGATTATGAAATAGATAAATATCGTGTTTCTAAATTACAAAAAATGGATATTTTATTAAATGGAGAAATTGTTGATGCTCTATCTTTAATTGTTCATCATGATTTTGCCTATGAAAGAGGAAAGGCTATTTGTGAGACTTTAAAAGAGTTTATTCCTAAACAAATGTTTGAAATCCCTATTCAAGCAGCTTTAGGAAAAAAAATTATTGCCAGACAAACTATCAAAGCTATGCGCAAAGATGTAACAGCTAAACTTTATGGAGGCGATGTTACGCGTAAAAAGAAATTATTAGAGAAGCAGAAAAAAGGCAAAAAGAAAATGAAAACATTAGGAAAAGTGCAATTACCTCAAAAAGCCTTTCTTGCTATTCTTGCTACTAAATAATTATTTGTTTCAAAGATATAAAAGAATATTTAAAAAACTCCTTTTAATATATAAGGAGTTTTTGTTTTATTTAATTGTTTTCATTTATTTTTGTTCTTTTTTTGGGGTATTTGTATTTTTTTTTTTTTTGGATTGGTTATTTTTACCATTGGGAGCTATTTGTGGGTTTTCAATATATTTTACTTAAAAAATTAATTGACTAAATGTTCTTCCTTTCATTACTATATACACCCTTTAACAAAACGAATAAAAAACAAATGGAAGAGATAAAAGCGAACATATTCAAAAAAATATTTCTACTATAATAAGAATTTTTTTATTAAGGGTATTTAATATGGTTTTTTTTAAAATGCTATCTATATGAAATGTAATAAATCCCCGAATATAACAAAATCACTAAAAAGAAAAAGAAATTAAAAATTATTTTTCATTTGAGTTTTCCAAAAATATATTTGACTTCCTACTTGTTTAACTAATTCTGGTTTAAAAATAATAAATTTGATTCCAAATATTTACTTGCATCTTTTCTTTTTATAATATTAATAATGATTTAAAAAATAAATATTTATATTATATACAGTTTTTTTAAAGTTAATATTTAATGATGAAACAGAATAAATGAATTAAAAAATGCTTATTTAAATGTTTCATGCTTTTATATGCTCCCCCTTATTGTGTTTTTATTATAATATATTTTTTATAAAAACAAACAAATTAAAATAATAATAATAAATATCATTTGGGAAATTTTTATATAATATGCTTAAAAATCTTAAAAAAATGATAAAATAAAAGAGATTTGCAAACAATATAAAGGAGAATATTATTTGATGTTAAATAAAGAAGATATTCAAAAAATTCTAAATTTATCTTTAGATGAAGGAGCTGATTTTGCAGAATTATTTTTTGAAAATACTTATTCTCACACTCTTAAAGTAATTGGCAAAGATGTAGTTTCTGCTGATACTTATAATACTTTTGGAGTAGGCATTCGATTATTAAAAGGCTTTGATGAAGTTTATGGCTACACTAATAAAACTGATTATCAAAATGTTTTATCCTTGCTTTTAAAATTAAAAAAAACTTTTCAAGGAAAAGCAAATAAAGTCATTGCCTTGCAAACCGAAAAACCTCTAAAAAATACTATCCAAAAACATTATAACAGTATGACTCAAGAACAAAAAGCCCAAAAATTACTTAAATTATCGGCTATTATTCAAAATTATGATCCTCAAATTATTCAATCCATAACCTCTTTAAGCCAAAAAGAACAACATGTTTTAATTGCTAATACTTTAGGCGTTTATCAAAATGACACACGTAGTTATATTAGATGTGGACTTGTAGGAGTGGCACAAAGAGGACAAGAAATGCAAGAAGCCTTTGAATCTCCTGGACGCGCAATGGGATTGGAATTCTTGGATTTAATTGATTTAGAAACAATTGCCAAACAAGTAGCGAAACAAGCAGTTGATTTGTTGGATGCTAAATCTTTAAAACCTCAAACTATGCCAATTATAATTAATAATGGTTTTGGAGGTGTTATTTTCCATGAGGCTTGCGGACACCCCCTTGAAGCTACTGCAGTTGCTAAAGGTCTTTCTCCTTTTTGTGACAAATTAAATCAAAAAGTTGCTTCCGAAGTTGTAACTGCTTATGATGATGGAACTATTCCGGGAGCTTGGGGAAGTATTAATTTTGATGATGAGGGCAACCCCACCCAAAAAAAACTTTTAATTGAAAAAGGCATCCTTAAAGATTATTTAATTGATTTTAGAAACGGACGCAAAATGAAGATGCAATCGAACGGTTCTTCTCGCAGACAATCTTATAAATACTCTCCTACTTCACGCATGAGTTCTACTTACATCGAAAAAGGCACAGAAACGCCCGAACAAATTATTGCAGATACTCCTTACGGTCTTTATGCCAAAAGTCTAGGTGGTGGCACAGTTGTACCTGCTACTGGCGAATTTAATTTTGTAGTTAACGAAGGCTATTTAATCGAAAATGGTAAATTAACAACCCATGTTAAAGGAGCAATGTTGGTTGGTCATGGATCAGATATTTTATTTAAAATTGACCGTGTTGCCAATGATTTAGTTTTAGGTCAAGGAATGTGTGGTTCTTGTTCTGGTTCTCTACCAGTTGATGTAGGACAGCCAACTATTAGAGTAAAAGAAATGATTGTAGGAGGAAATCAAAAATGATAAACGATTTAACAAAAACAACAAAACAACAAAACCAAACCATCCACACAAACCCTACTACTAACAATTATCAAAAGTGGTTAGAAAAAGGAATGCAACAAGGTTTTGAAGCATTAGAAATTGCAATTCATGAAACCCAAACTTTTAAACTATCTTTGGAAAAAGGCAAAATAGATGCTTGTGTTTGGAGCGATGTCGCTTCTGCAGTTATAAGGGGTATTTTTGTCAACAAAAAAACTTCTATTGCTTTAGAACATTTAACTGACAGCGCTTTTGATAATGCTTTTACAACCCTCAAAGAAAATTGCCAAACAATTACTTCCAAAGAACCTGCTCTTATTTTTGAAGGGTCTTCCAGTTATCCTGAAGTATTGGAAAATAACTTTGATTTTGGAAAAGTTCCATTAGAACAAAAACAAAATTTGTTGTTGCAGTTAGAAAAAATAATGTTGCAAAGCTCCTATTTTCAAGCTACTAACGGCATTGTTTATCAAGAAGTTTGTTATAAAAAAACATTGTTAAATTCCAAAGGACTCAATTTATCGCACAAAAACAGCTATGCTTATTTATATGCTTCTGCGGTTTTTCAAAAAGAAGGTGAAGTTGAAATTTATGGCAAAAGTGTTTTAGCTAAAGATTTTGTAACCTTTAATCCTGTTAAATTAGGTAACGAAATTGTTGAGATGGGCGAAAAAAAATTAGGATCTAAATCTTTGGTATCTCAAAAATATCCAGTTGTTTTTTCTAATGAAATGTTTGCAGACCTTTTGGAAAGTTTCAGCGATATTTTTACTGGAACAAGTGCTTATCGTAACTTAACTAAATTAAAAGATAAAGTTAATTGTTTAATTGCTTCTGAAAAAGTTAGCATTATTGAAGATCCTTTAAACGATGGGGCTTATTTTAAAGAAAAATTTGATGATGAGGGAGTAGCTTGCCAAACCAAACCAATTATTACTAAAGGAGTTTTTCAAGGATTTATTCATAACTTAAAAACTGCTCGTATTTTTAAACAAGCCCCGACTGGAAACAGTTTTGGTGGTAGCACTTCTATGATTAATTGTTATTTGGTTCCTGGCACAAAAAATTTTGCAGAAATGATTAAATCTATTCAAAATGGTATTTATATTACTGATTTAGTAGGGATGCATGCAGGAATTCAAACTGTTAGTGGAGATTTTAGTCTACAAGCTAGTGGTTTTAGAATTGAAAAAGGAAAAGTTACAACTCCTGTTAAAATGATTGTTGTTTCTGGTAATTTTTTTGATATTCTTAAAAATATAGAAACTATTGCTAATGATTTTGAATTTCAAACTTCAGGATTTGGTAGTTCTAGTGTTTTTGTGGGGGATTTAAATATTGGAGGAAAGTAATTTTCTTTGTATTCTTTTAGAATTCTTATCGAAAAAATAAATATTAAAATAATAATTTAAGTTTTCAAAACCTTTTAATTATTTATATAAAAAACACCATCTTAAAGATGGTGTTTTTTATATAAATAATTAAACAACAAACACTTGTGAAAAAACATCAGAAATATTTGATACAGGAATAATATTTAATTTATTTCTTACTTCTTCAGGAATATCTTCAATATCTTTTAAATTTTCTTGAGGAATAAAAATAGTGTCAAGACCGCTACGATTAGCAGCAATAGCTTTTTCTTTTAAACCTCCAATAGCTAAAATATTTCCTCGTAAAGTAATTTCTCCTGTCATTCCTAAACCTTTTTTAATATATTTTTGGGTAATTGCAGATACAAGGGAAGTAGCAATAGTAATTCCAGCTGAAGGACCGTCTTTAGGAATAGCTGCTTCTGGAAGATGAATGTGAAAGTCGTTTTCTGCAAAAATATTGGCATCTATTCCTAAATTTTGACAGTTAGCTTTGATGAAACTTAAAGCAGTATAAGCGCTTTCTTTGAGGACTTCTCCTAATTTACCTGTAAGGACTAATTGTCCTTTACCTTTATAATAAGTAACCTCTACTGGAAGTAAATCGCCTCCAAAATAAGTATAGGCAAGCCCGTTAGTAGAACCTATTTTTTCTTTTTGTTCATCTAAAAGATTTAGGTATTTTTCTTTACCTAAGTATTTAGTAACGTTTTTAGTAGTAATAATTACTTGTTCTTTTTTTTTAATTAAACATTCTTTAACTGTTTTTCTAGCTAGTTCTGCGAGGATTCTATCCAACTCTCTTACTCCTGCTTCTTTGGTGTAATGTCTAATTAAATAAAGGATAGTATCATTATCAATAACTAAATTTGTGTCAGTGATTCCATGGTTTTTAAGTTGTTTTTTTAAAAGATATTTGGAAGCTATGTTAATTTTGTCTTTTTCAGTGTAAGAGCTTACTTCGATAATTTCCATACGGTCTTTTAAAGCTTCTGGAACGTTATCAAGATAATTGGCAGTAGCAATAAACAATACTTGGGATAAATCAAATGGTTCGGATAAAAAATGATCCATAAAATTAATATTTTGTTGTGGGTCAAGTACTTCTAATAAAGCTGATGCAGGATCAAAGTTATAATTGGTTACTAGTTTGTCAATTTCGTCTAATAAAAAGACAGGATTAACTGTTTTGGCGTCCCTAATGCCTGCAAGAATGCGACCTGGCATAGCTCCAATATAAGTTCTTCTGTGACCTCTAATTTCTGACTCTTCCTTTAAACCACCTAAAGATTGTCTGACAAATTGGCGTCCTAAAGCTTTGGCAATAGAAGAGGCAAGTGAGGTTTTCCCCACTCCTGGAGGTCCTACAAGACATAAAATATTTTGAGGGTTTTTCTTAGTCATTATTTTGACTGCTGCATATTCTAAAATACGTTCTTTGACTTTTTGAAGTCCGTAATGCTGGTTGTTTAAGGATTTTTCAATGGCAACTAAATCATTTTCATCTTGGCTGGTTTTGCCCCAAGGTAATTCCAGTAAAAAATCAAGATAATTTTTAATTACAAAAGATTCTGCCATTAAAGATGATGTTTGATAACGTGATAATTCTTGTAAAGCTTTTTTTTTGATTTCAGGAGGTAAAGGAGTTTTTTTTATTTTATCGCGTAATTCTGCAATTTCTTCTTCTTTTTTGGCTTTGTCCCCTAATTCTAGTTGAATTGCTTTCATTTTTTCTCTTAAATAAAATTCTTTTTGGTTTTCATCAATACTTTGTTTTACTTTTTCATTGATTTTTTGTTCTAAATCGAGTCCTATAAGTAAACTTTGGATGTCTTGAAGAATGTAAAAAATTCTTTTATTAAGGTGAGATTCTTTAAGATATTTGTATTTATCTAAATCATCAATTTTTAAATTAAAGATAATGATATCAGTGATATTTTCTGTTTCTGGTTCTGTTTTGATGATATCTAAAAAATTATTGGTGTTTTGAACAAGCAATTGAAAAGGTTTGTCCATAATTTTTTCTATAACTAACTTAATTAAGGCTTTTTCTTCTTCGATGCTTCCATAAACGGTTTTGACTTTTTCGTATGAGACTTTTAAAAAAGGTTCTTTTTGCAAAAATTTATCAATTTTTACTCTTTGTAAAATACGAAATCTCACTTTAAAATCGCCATGAGGGATTTTTACTTTGGTAATTATTTGTGCCAATACACCGTAACGTTGAAGGTTAGTTAGTTTTGGTTTGTTGTGTGATAAACCTTTTTGAGTTAAAAGAATAACGAAAGAATTTGCGTTAGTTTCTGACTCTTTTAAAGCTTTTAAATAAGAATTGTCTGATACTTCGATACGAAAATCAACATTTGGAATAGGCATTATTTCGCTTATAACTACAACTGGGAGTTGTTCAGGAATTTCTTGAAAAATATCTTCAAATTCGCCAATAGAAAGATCTGATTTTAATTTTTTGCTTTTGGTTTTCATATATTTTCATCCTTTCGATATTTTTTTAACTTTTTTATTTTTAAATTGTGGAATGAATTTTTTTGGTGGTTTGATAAATTATTTTATTTAGTAACAACAACAGCTTTATTAATAACAAGGTCTAAGGCTTCATCCATCAAAAGAGAATGTTGTAAGTTTTTTTCAGGAAGGTTTTGTTTGATTTGATTAACTGGAACTTTGTAATGGTTACTTAAGTTTTTGTATTGTTGTTCGATTTTTTCTTTGGAAATAGTTAATTTTTCTTGAAAGGCAACTTGTTCTATAATAAGTCGGTATTGGAGGTTTTTTTGTGCTTGTTGGTTGAATTCTTTTTCCATTTTTTCATCACCAATACCTAAATATTGTTTGTATTGTTCCAAAGTTAAATTTTGTTGTTTTAATTGTTTTTCAAATTCTTTTTGGAGGTGAGTTTTTTCTTGGGAAATAATTTCCTGAGGAATTTGTAATTCGGAATTTTTAACTAATTGTTCTATTACTTGTTTTTTAATGTTTTCTTTTTCTTTGTGTTTTTTTTGATCTAAAAGAGTTTTTTTAGTATTGTTTTTTAATTCTTCTACGGTTGAAACATTGGCGAGTTTAAGTAATTTTACCAAATTGTCTGTTAATTGAGGTATTTTTTTAGTTTTGATTTGGTGTAGAGTTACTTTAAAAATAACTTTTTTATTAGCTAGTTTTTTTTGGTGGTAATCGCTTGGGAAAGTTATATTAATGTCTTTGTTTTGTCCTTGTTTCATCCCTAACATTTGGTCTTCAAAACCAGGTAAAAATTGACCAGAGCCAATTTTTAAACTAAAATTTTTGGCAGTGCCGCCTTCAAAAGGTTTTTCATCAACAAAACCTTCAAAATCAAAAACAGCAGTGTCTGTTAATTCTAAAGAATTGTTTTGGGTTTTGGATTCCAAAGTTGCTTGTTTTTCTAATAAGGAATTTATTTTTTCTTCCACTTCGCAATCTTTTACTTCGAGTTCGTCTTTTGTAATTTCTAACCCTAAATATTTTTTTAAAATAACTTTGGGTTTAACGATAAATTCCAATCCAAAAGTAAAATTTTGATTGTCTTTAAGTTTTTTTTCGTTTAAATCAATTACTTGAGGCATTCCCATGCTTTCAAAATCTTTTTTTTGTAGGATTTCTTGATATTTAGTTTGTACGATATTTTCTAATGCATCAGAGTATAAATTGTTTTTGCCGAAATGATTTTCAAAAATTTTTCTTGGAACGTGCCCTTTTCTAAAACCTTTAATTTCTACTTTTGATTTAATTTTTTCATAAGCGCTAGACAGTTGGGTTTCTAATTCCTTTGAAGAAACTTTAAAAAAATATTGTACTTTTTGATTGTTGATTTTTTTAATTTTCATTTTTAATACCTTTTCCTTTGTGTTTTTTTGGGATTTGTTTTATGTTTTAGGGTGTTTTTTATTTTGATTATGAAGCATTAATAAAAACTAAAAAATATTGTTTTTGGGTGTTGCAAATAGTTACAAATAATTATTAGTTTTTGTATTTATATATTAATTATATAAGCGAATTCCAATTAAATTATTATTCATTGTTTTTTGGGTTAATGGGTTTATTCAGATTATTTTTTTAGCTTTTTTAATTCATTTAACCTTTTTTATAAATATTTTGTGGTAGAAAAATAATTGTCATTTATAAACTTTGTAATTGTGTAAATTACTTTTCCCTTCCTACTATTTATTATACCATAATAACTAAATATTTCTTGGAATTATTAGTAATTTTTGCTTTCTGATTAAATGGTTTTTTGATGTGTTGCGATTTAAAATATTTTTTTTGTAGAATGCTAAAACATTTCCTAAAATTGTTTTGTTGGTGTGAGTTAAAAGTGGTTTTTTGCTTTTACCCATTTTGCAATTTTTTGATGGCCATAAAGTTTTTAAGATTTGTGAATTTTTTTTAAAATTGCTTTATCTAAATTAAAAATTTGTTTGCATTTTTGGATTTATTTTTTTTCATCAAGAATCTTCTTTAAATATTTACCAGTATAACTTTTTTCATTTTGACTTACTTGTTCTGGGGTTCCTGTTGCAACTACATATCCACCACAAGCTCCTCCTTCAGGACCTAAATCAATTATATAATCAGCGTTTTTAATTACATCTAAATTATGTTCAATTACAACAATAGTAGCTTTTTTATCTGTCATTTGATGTAGAACTTTAAGTAATTGTCTAACATCTTCTGAATGAAGTCCTGTGGTAGGTTCATCTAAAATATACAAAGCACCTGGAATAACTTTTTTGTGTAGTTCGCTTGCTAATTTAACTCGTTGGGCTTCTCCTCCAGATAAAGTTGGTGAGGACTGTCCTAATTTAATATAACCAAGCCCTACATTTTGTAAAATTTCTAATTGATGTTTAATTTTAGGATGATTTTGGAAAAATAAAACACCTTCTTCAACACTCATAGCAAGAATATCTGCAATATTTTTATCTTTGTATTTGATACTTAAAGTTTCTTTTTGATAACGAGTTCCTTTACAAGCTTCGCACATAACATAGACATCTGGTAAAAAATGCATAGATATTTTTTTGACTCCATCTCCACTACAAACCTCACATCTACCGCCTTTAACGTTAAAAGAAAAACGCCCTTTTTGATAACCTTTCATTTGGGCTTCTTTGGTTTTGGAGTAAAGTTCTCTAATTTCATCAAAAACACCAGTATAAGTAAGGGGATTGCTGCGAGGAGTTTTACCAATTGGGTCTTGTGAAATTTCAACTATTTTTTTGACTTTGTTAAAATCATTAACTAAATGACTAAAATCTTTTTGTTGGTTTTTATTTTTTTTGCTGTATTTTTTTTGTAAGCAATCAAGCAAAACATCATTTACTAAAGTAGATTTTCCCGAACCAGAAACGCCTGTAACTACAATTAATTGTTGCATAGGAAAGCAAACATTAATTGATTTAAGATTATTTTTGGAAGCTTTGGTTACTAAAATATGATCTTTATTACCTTTTCTTCTAATTTTGGGAACTTTAATTTGGATTTTTTTGGATAAATATTTTCCTGTAAGACTATTTTTGTTTTTCATTACTTCTTGGGGCGTTCCAAAAGCTTGTACTTTTCCTCCAAAAATACCTGCTTGAGGGCCAATATCAATTAAATAATCGGAAGCAAGCATTGTATCATGATCGTGTTCTACTACAATTAAAGAATTACCTAAATCTCGCATTTTTTTAAGTGATTTAATTAAAAGATCGTTGTCTTTTTGGTGCAATCCAATTGAAGGTTCATCAAGGACATAAAGCACTCCTGAAAGTTGGGAGCCAATTTGAGTAGCTAACCTAATTCTTTGTGATTCTCCTCCCGAAAGAGTTGTTACACTACGCGATAAAGAAAGGTATCCTAACCCAATTTCTTTTAAAAAAGTAAGACGATTAATAACTTCTTTGAGGGCTAAATTAATAATTTTTGTATCTTTTTTTGACAATTCTAAATTTTGGAAAAAAGCAAGGGTTTGTTCAATTGATAAATCAGTTATTTCATAAATATTTTTGTTATTGATTTTAAAAAGTAAAGCCCCTTGATTAAGTCTTTGTCCTTGACATTTTTTGCATTTTTTTTCCATCATATAATTAGAAAGCCATTTTTTGAGCCATTCGCTTGTTGTTTCTTCAAAACGTCTTTTAAGCATAGAAGCTATACCTTCAAAAAAATCACATTTAAGAGTTTTGGTGGTGGTATTTTTGGAAAAACGAGAAAAACACAAAGGAGGAGTTAAAGGTATTTGGTCAGGTGAACCATAAAGAATAATATTTAGTTTTTGGGGATCTATTTTTTTTAAAGGAACAGTCATATCAATTTGATAATGATTGCATACAGCTTTTAATTCTTGTTCTTTGCTAGCGAAATTATTATATTCATTATTGCTTTTAAAAATTAAAATGGCATCTTTATTTAATGGTTTTTCATAATCTAGAATCATATCACAATCAATTTCTGCTGTTTTTCCAATCCCTTTACAAATTTGGCAAGCTCCTAAAGGAGTATTAAATGAAAAAAGTCTTGATTCACGTAAAGGAATATCAAAATTAATACCTTCTAAATGATAATTGCAATTTAGTTTTAATATTTGACATTTTTTATTTTTATTATCATCCTTATTACTATCATTACTATTTTTACTTTTATAATCCATAATAAAAACTTTTCCTTGAGCTAAATTTAGAGCTTGCTCTAAGGCTTCAAAAAGACGAGTTTGATTATCTGAATTAACTTCAAAACGATCAATTACTACATAAATATTATGATATTGATTTTTTGTTAAAGAAGGAATATCGTCCATTAAATAAATAATATCATTAATTATTACTCTATTAAAACCATCTTTGGCAAGAGCTTCTAAGGTTTTTTGATGGGTTCCTTTTTTTCTTTCAATTATAGGAGCAAGGATTAAGACTAGTTGTTTGGGAAAAGTTTGATTAGTTTTATTAATCATTTGTTCGATGGTTTGTTTTTCTAAAACAATATTTTTTTCAGGATGAAAAGGAAATGCAATATTGGCATAAATTAATCTTAAATAATCATATATTTCTGTAATAGTTCCCACAGTAGAACGAGGATTATTAGAAGTTGTTTTTTGGTCAACGCTAATAGAAGGGCTCAAACCTTCAATACTATCTACATTAGGTTTTTCAAAACTACCTAAAAATTGTCTAGCATAAGCACTTAACGATTCTACATACCTTCTTTTTCCTTCTTGATATAAAGTATCGAAAGCTAAAGAAGATTTTCCAGAACCTGATAATCCTGTTATAATAACTAATTTATTTTTAGGAATATCAATATTAATATTTTTTAAATTATTTTGACGAGCCCCGCGGACTTTAATAAATTGATTTTTATTATTTTTCATTTTAATACCTTTATATTTAATATTAGCTTATATATATTTATTAAAATATAATTTCTTTGTTAATTATAACAAAAAATATTAGTAAAAATTAAAAAAAGATATGAAATTATTTTTTTTAGTCTTTGAAACAAAAAAAGACTAACCAATTCACCATAAAAACGATAACACACACTTTACTTTAAACCAAATGGCCTCTTTGCATCCTGAATTTTTTGATACCCGATCAACAATCAAAACAAAAAAGCCAAGAAGAATATTGCCGTTTATCAGAAACTTTTAAAAAGGACTCAACCAATCCACAAAAGGATTTAAAAAAGGTCAAATCATAACTATTGGGGGGTATACTGGATTAGGTAAAACAACTTTTTTCTACAATCTTCTTTTAGATATAGCAAAAACCAAACACAAAGAAAGTTCTCATTATCCTCATATTTTGGTATTTTCTTATGAAATGATCTTAGAAGAAAATTTAAATCGTTTATTATCCCACCAAACTCAAATTCCTCTAGATGTTATTTTAGAAAAATTTTTTGAAGATGCCAATATCAAACCTCTCAAATAAACAGAAATGATGAAAATAGCAAAACAATTTTTTGCCAACATAAATTTATCATTTAGTTATGATAAAAAGTAAAAATATTGATTATGTAATTGATTTAGTTTATCACCTTAATTTAGAAAAACAAGCAAAAATTATTGTCATTGACCGCCTTCAAATAACCAAAACCACAAATCACTTAGAAAATTACCGTCTATCCATTGATGAAATCATGACTAAATTAAAATAGCCATTGAATTAAACATTGTTATTATCATTTTATCTCAATTTTCAAGAGATACAGAAATAACAGCTTTAAAAGGAAGTGGTGGAATCGAAACTAACTCAGATATCGTCATTTTTATTAAACAATCAAAGGATATCATTTTATTATTAAAACAAAAAAGCGTCCGTCTTGTTCAATATCAATTTAATGATGTCTGAATTCCAACCCAAACTATCCAAAGACAAAGAAAAACCCATAAATATATATAATTCAACCTTAGAAGAACTATATTCAGACTATAATGACAATGAAAATCAAAAAATAATCGAAGTATGTATCAAAAAAAGAAGTGGTACCAAAAAAATCTTAATTTATCACTTTGAAATGATCACACAAACATTTAAAGAAATTGGTTATGTTTTGCCTTATCAAATGGAAACTTATTATTTAAACATAAGAGATGAGGTAAAAATAATAAGATAATGATTAATAAAGCTAAATTAAGCCACTTATTTTGATGATTAAAGAAATGATTACTGATATTAGTAAACCAATTATTTAATTTTGTTAACCAAGTATTAATTAGGTTCCACATGATTATTAGTTTTAGTAGTAGTTAGATATTGATAAAATTGAACCACTATTCCTTGCTTTAATCTTTTGATGCTTAATCGATAGGTAAAAAGATAGAATTTAATTAAATAATTAATAAAAATTAAAGGGATTAAAAAAATAAAGATAATGATGTTGCTAGATAAAGATGATAAGATTTTTTTAATGAACATATTTAATAGTTCCTTTCTTTTAACTTTTAAAATAAAAAAACTCTCTATAAGAGAGAGTCTTTTTTTTGTAATATAATTTTTTTTATTCTTTTAAATTTTTTAAATATTAAAATATTTTTTTATACAATGAATTAAAAATACCCATATAAGTAGTTGTTTTTTGATTTAATTCTTGTTGTAATTTATTTATATTATTTTGTTGATTTAAAAATTTTTCTTTTTCTTTTTGTAATTCTATATAGTTTAAGTTTAATTGTTGTTTTAATTTTTCATTTTCTAAATTAATATTTTGGTTTTTTTTGTTAATTTCTTCTAAATTGTTTATATCATTTTCTAGATTTAGAATAATTTTTTTTGTATTAAGATAAATATTTGTTTGGTTATTTATTTCTTTTTCTAATTTTAATTTTATTTCTTTAAATAAATTTAATTCAATATTTAATTTTTCTATTTCAATATTTTTCAATTTTATTTTTAATTGGTAAAATATTTCTTTATTTATAATATCTTTTTGAGTTTTAATTTGTGGATATAATGTTTTTGTTAACCAAAAAATATACATATTTTTTGCTCCATTGCCCATTTCATTTAGATCTTCTAAAGAATAAAATTCATCTTCATTAGATCTAATTCCGCTATCAAAAAAAACAAATAATAGATTATTAGGAGGTTCTTTGATACGCCAACAAAGATCATTTTCATTATTAGTGGTGCTATTATAACAAGGATAATCTAAAGTTAAATAACTAAATATTTGATCAATATTTTTATTTATAACATGAGAAACAATATCTTCTTTTTTTTGAATCCAAATATTATGAATTTTCATATTTAGATTGCATATTTTTTTATTTTCTATTGCCATCAATGGATGATGATTAACCAAAAACAACAATCCTAAGCTAATAAAGAATAAATTTATTCTACTAAATTGATTTTTTAATTTAAACATTAATTAATCTCCTTTTGATATTTATAATAAAAATAAAACATGCTTTAAATTATTTTAACGTCTTCTATGATTATTTGGTTGATTTTGGTTGATTTGTATTTTTAGATTTTATTGGTTTCGAGCAAAAATTTGTTGATTTATCATTTGAAGATTATTTCCTACAATATTTATTCTGTTTGAAATTAAAGAAATTCTGTTGAAACGTGTTTGAGATTATAAATTAGTATCATTAAAAACGTTAGTTAATTCTATTATTAAAGTATTTATTTCTTCTTCAAGTTGATGTTTTCTTGCGTCTAAATCTATACCAGGGAAAGCATGCAAACATTTAGTATTAAAAATTAAAAAAAATCCTAATAAAACAAATAAATAAATACTTATTATTTTAAATTGATTTTTTAATTTAATCATTAATTAAATTTCCTTTTGTTTTTATTCCTTTATATTTTAAAATATTGGAACTTGTTAAATTTTTATCACCAGTCAGTGCTGGTTCTTTTATTATTTTCAGCTTCTTGGGTTTTATCATAGTTGTGTTTATCTTTAAAGATTGATAAAGTTTTACGGATAGGATTGAAGTGGAGGTGAAAATCGGTTAATTTGAAGTTTTCATTGTGAACGAAAGCATCACCAAGGTAATAGTCTTTGTCTTCTTGTAAGAAATGTTTAGGGCCTTTGTATTTTAGGATTAAGTAGTTACCACCTGGGCCTTTGTGTTGTTTTTTTTCGAAGTTAATGTAAGAATATAATTGGCTGTCGGCTTTTGCGTCAAAAGATGCACTGTCGAAACCGTCTAAAGTAGTATGATTATAAGTATCGCCATCTTTATTCCATCGGTCGAAAGGATGGCGGTTTTTGATGAAGATAGCTAGGTTGGAAGGTTCGGGTTGGGTATTTAGACGATATGATATATTATCGTTATTAACAGATGATATTTTATTTTCATTAAGATATTTATGATCAATCTTGTCAAAGAAAATTTCACCATAAGTAGCCATACCGATATTTTCGAGTTCGTTTTTTAATTCAAGAATTTTAAAGGGATTGTTTTTACCTTTAATTTCTTAATCGATTTTTTGTTTTAATTTTGAGATTTGAGTTTCATTAATCTGTAATTGTTGGTGATAATAACCGATGCCATTAAGTCCATCGAAAGTATATTTAATTTGAATCATAGGAATGGTTCTGCCACGACTATCTGTTTCTTTCCCATTCTTTGAAGATAGCAGATTTAGTTTCTTGAAAGGTAGGAATTGGGTCTTTAGGGAGTTTGATGACTCCTGTTTCAGTTAAGATGATAAACCCAATAAAAGCTGCCACGATTAAAATAATTATTAATAAAAACCATTTGCTTATTTTTTTAATTTTGATCATGTTTATTAATTCCTTTGGAAGAATTTTCAATATATAGGTATTTTAACATATTTAACTTTTTAATTAACCTTAAAACCATTTACGAAACCAAGAAGTTACTTTATCGATTTTTTTGTTTACGTCGTCTTTAATTTTTGTAGTAAAAGGTTGGATTGAACCTTTCCAGGTTTTTTGTTTGTCTATGATTTCTTTGGTTTGGTTGTATTCTGCTGTTTTGTCGGTTAATTTATTCATATTATCTTTCAAAGTTTTTTTAGTTGCTTCATGGGTTTTTTTTGTTCGTCTTTTATTTGTTCTTTGAGTTTATTTATTTCATGACGGAGTTCAGCGTTTTCTTCGATATATTTACCTGAAGCGTTTTCTAAAGCTTTGATTGTTCCTTCAAGGGCTTGAATATGTAGGCCTTGTTGTACCCATTTATCGATTTGTTGTTCTAATTCGTCGCTTAAACGGTTTATTTCTTCAGCTTGTTGGTTAATGATTTGGTTTAATTGACTTATTTCTTGGTCTTTTTGAGTGATGATCGTTTGATATTCCTTTTCTTTTTGTTGAAATTCAGTGTTTAATTGGTTAATTTCATCTTGGAGGGTTTGTTTTTCTTGTGCGGATAGAGCTTGATTAGTTATTAATTCCTGGTTTTTAGTTTCGATTAAGGATTTTTGTTCTTGGAGTTGGTTTTGGAGATTTTCCATATTTTGATGTTGTTCGTTAATTTGTTCGATTAATTGATTAATTTGTTGGGTCTTTTCCGTGTTGAGAGTTTTTTCTTGGTGCAGATCAGTTTCTAGTTGATTAATCTTTTGATCTTGGGTAAAGATTTCCTTTTCTTTAGAACGGATTTTATCGGTTTGGTGATTGATTTCCTTTTGAAGTTCTTGTTTTTCTTGTTCCGATAGAGTTTTATTAATTTCTAGTTCTTGTTGTTTTTGATTTAAATCATGTTCTAAAATAGCTTTTTGGGTTTCTAAATTAAGACTATTTATTTTTGCTTGTTGGAGGTGAATTTCTAATAAGTTTTTGGCTTTGAGTAATTCTTCAGGAGTTTGTTGGTGAGTTTCGTTTACTTTGTTAGTTTCTTTTATTTCCTCACCAAGTGGTGGTGTTTGTTGGAGTTGTTCTTGTTGGAGATGTTTTGGTTCAGTTGTTGGTTTATTAACTGAACCATTATCAGGGATTGTTAAGGTTATCAGTTATACTTTCGTTAATTGTTGTATCTACGATGTCGTTAGTTTCTTGTGTTTCTTTTTTATTGTTTCTTCTTTAATTTCGTTATTATTAGTTAAAGTTGATTCTTCATTTTCGATAATAGTTGTATTTGGTGCTTGTAAAATGGGTGTTGGGGGATTTTCTATTTTATTAGTTAATTGTTGTGGTGGATTAGGAGTTTTCGTTTCTTCGTGATAAAATTGGTAAAGTTCGTAAGCAGTTGAAGCTAAAGAAACTCAAAATAAAGCTTTACTACCAATTTTAAGGATTTTACCACCGACATTCGCTATTTTAGAAGTAGCTTTTTTTGAATGATAGTTTTAGTTCCTTTTTTAATGGTTTTTTTCTTCCCACTTTTTAACCAATTACCGATTTTGCCTAATCCTAAACAAATGCCGATCACACTTAAAGTAGTCGCTAAATAATATCTAATTTCGTTTGTGGCGAAGGAATGTGATTAGGATCTTTATCATTACCTGTTAATTTATAATAGATATATTCGATAACTTTACGAATTGGTTGAGTAGTTTTATCGTATAACGATTTAGTTTTAGTCACAGCATCACTGGTAAAAGCGTTGATCTGGTCTAAAACTTCAGGGAAGAATTTGAAAAGTGTCCAATAAATTGCCCCTCCGATTAGGATAAATGGTAATAAAAACAAGATTATTTTTATAATTGATTTTAAGATTTTAAGAAACCAATTTTCTTTTTTAGTTTGTGTTTCGATAACTATTTTAGGAGGTTCGGTTATCGGTTTTCTTTTAGTAATGATTATTTTTCCCGTTGATTTTTTTGTATTTTTTTTTTGTTATTTTTTTATTCATAGTTTTTCTCTCTTTCTTTTAGTTTTAAAAGTTTTTTTAAAATAAAAAAAGACTCTATTTAGAGTCTTTTAATGTTGGTGAAATTATTTTTAATTATTATTTTGAGGTTTTACATGATGTTTATCTTTGAAGATGGATAAAGTTTTACGGATAGGATTGAAGTGGAGGTGGAAATGGGTTAATTTGAAGTTTTCATTGTGAACGAAAGCATCACCAAGGTAATAGTCTTTGTCTTCATCTAAGAAGTGTTTCGGGCCTTTGTATTTAAGGATTAGTTTGTTATCACCTGGGCCTTTGTGTTGTTTTTTTTCGAAGTTAATGTAAGAATATAATTGGCTGTCGGCTTTTGCGTCAAAAGATGCACTGTCGAAACCGTCTAAAGTAGTATGATTATAAGTATCGCCATCTTTATTCCATCGGTCGAAAGGATGGCGGTTTTTGATGAAGATAGCTAGGTTGGAAGGTTCGGGTTGGGTACTTATACGATTTTCACAAAGGTGTAATTCTTTTCTTAGTTTTTCTTCTCTAGTTTTTAATCTTTGCATTTTATTTTTAATATCAATGATTTCTTGGTTTTTGTCTTTGATTGTTTGTTCGTATTTTTCAGGATTTTGTTTTCTTGGTGGATTTGGGTTAATTTTTTTGTTGTATTTTCTAAATCAGTTTTAGTTTGAGAATGTTGTTGACGGTAATAGTTAATCCCGTTTAAACCATCAAAGGTGTAGTGACATTCTATCTTAGTTTCATCTTTGGATTTAGCTAAATATTGATTAATTCCTTGACTCCATTGATAATATTGATTTTCACAAGCTTCGCGGCGTTGTTTGGTTTGTTGATAATCAGGGTTAATTTTTAATTTAAGTTTTAAGGCTTCTTCCAGATCGGAAGGTAACATAACTGCGTGATTTAAAGAATTTTTAGTTTGCCATTTAGCGGTTTTTTGTAGGCTTCTTCAATGATTGTGGTTAAATCCCTATTTGATAATTTTTTGCCTTGACATAGTTGGGCGATATCTTTTAAAGCTAAAAAAGTATGATAACTAATTTGATAAGGGATAATGTTATGTTTTAAATAACCTTCAATTTCGCTATCTTTTAAATTACCCACATAGATTTCTTTACTAAAACGACTCCTTAAAGCACTATCAATTTTATCAAGGTTGTTAGTGGCGCCCATTAAGACAATTTTTTTATCAGAACGTTGAAATCCATCAAGTTTATCTAATAAAGTGTTGACAATATTGGCACTGACTGAGGAAGTATTTTTATCACTACGGTTAGGTAAACCATCGATTTCGTCAATAAAGATAATTGTTTTATCATTTTCTTCGGCTTCTTGCCAGATTTTTTCTAAGGCAGCTTTGCCTTCGCCAATGTATTTTTTGGTCTAATTTAGCAGGAATTAAGTTAATAAAGTGAACATTAGCCTCACCACATAAAGCTTTGATTAAAAAAAGTTTTACCTGTTCCTGGTGGTCCATATAAAAGATAGCCTTTCGGACGTATTTTATCAAAGTTAATCAAAGATTGATTGTTTTGAAAATAAGTTAATAAATCTTCTAATTCTTCTTTTTCATTTTCCATTCCACAAACGTCTTTAAAAGTAACTTTATGCTTAATATTTGCTAAAGGTTTATTAGCTTTTAAGAGATTTAATTGAGTGGTTAAATTAGTTTTTTGTTTGGTAAAATAAAGTTTTTGACCTGTTAAGAAAAGATTAAAAGCATTTAAATTTTTTAATTCGGTTTGATTTTTTTGGGTTTCTTTTTTAGTTTTTAATTCTTCGATATTTTTTTGATTAGCTTCGACATAATTAAGAGCTTGATTTAATTGAAAAATTTGTTGTTGGAGATTTTCTTGAGTTTGTAATTGGGTTTTTTCTTCAGCTAATTTTGCTAATTCTTCTTGTTTTTCTTTTTCATTTTGGTTTAAAGCTTTTCTTTGTTCGATTAAATTATTGACTAAGGTTTGTTGAGTTTGTTGTTGATTTTTCAGTTCCGTTAATTGTTGTTGTTTTTGGGTTTTGATCTCAAGGGATAAAGATGGATTGTCTTTTAATTCTTCTTGGCTATTTTTTATTTTTTGGATGATATCAGTGTAATTTTGAGTTTTCGTTTCGATTTGAGTTTTTAATTGTTGATCTTGCTGTTGGAGTTTTTGGATTTTTGTTTGTTGGTTAATGATTTGTTAATCAAATTCTTGTTGTTTAGTTGAATCCAGTTGGGGATGATTAGTTACTTTTCCAATTTTGTTGGGTGTTTGATTAGTTTGATAAAGTCCTATAATTAATAAAATAATTAACCCCAACAGAAGAAATCCTAAAAAACTGAGATAAATTTTGGTTTTTAATTTCATCATTTACCTCCTTTCTCTATGGATTAATTGTAATGTTCTTCGGCTGGCCGCCTAGTTCGCTCTGCTCGTCTTTGAATGCTTTTCTATTATCTAAAATTTATATATCCAGCAATTCTTAATTTATTTAAATCATATGAAGGGAAAAAAATTATTATTTGTAAAACACTAATATATCCCATAGTTCTCAATTCATACAAATTATATCCAAGATTTTCAAACTCTTCTATACTAATATATCCAGCATCTTTTAAATCTTGCAAACTATATCCAAAAGATATTAATTGTTCCAAAGTATATCCAGAAGCTTTTAAATCTTTTAAATTAAAAATACGAGATTCTAATAAATTTATTTCTAAACCTTTATCATTAATAAATAATTTCTTAAAATCCGAAATATTTTTATAAATTTTAGTTTTAAAATATTTAACTTTACCATTTTTATCTATTTCTTTAAATCTTTCTGCATTATCATCAAATTCTTCAATAGAATCATCAATATTTTTACGTTTCATTAATTTTGAATTAATAGGATTATATTCCATCTAAACGCCATCTGATAAAGTTTTTTTTAATTAATTTACCATGTAAACCGTACTCTTCAACATTATTATATTTATCAGTTTTTCAACAAAAGACCAACTTAAGAGTTAGCCTTAAAGAGTTTTTAAAAAATAAAAAATATTTTCTTAAACATTAATTAAATGGATTCATTAATTATTTATCGTTATTTAATAATATTATTATATTTTTTATAAATTTAAAGATTTTTATTTAAAATCTTTAAATAAAATAAGAAATTAAGTTTATTCTTTATAATTCACTCTATAAAATTTATATGTTTTATATAAAATAAAAATATTTAAAAAAAGTAAATTTATTATAGTTAATATTGTAAAGAAAAAAAATTTATTTTTGTGGGAATAATTTAGTTGATTTTTTTCTTCTTCTAATTCTAATTCTAATTCTTTTTCTTTAAATTTATCTGTTAAAGTTTTAATTGAATTATCTTTTGTTTTTAATTCTACTTTTGCTGTTATAAGTTGATTTTTTTCTTCTTCTAATTCTTCTTTTGCTGTTATAAGTTGATTTTTTTCTTCTTCTAATTCTAATTCTTTTTCTTTAAATTTATCTGTTAAAGTTTTAATTGAATTATCTTTTGTTTTTAATTCTTCTTTTGCTGTTATAAGTTGATTTTTTTCTTCTTCTAATTCTAATTCTTTTTCTTTTAATTTATCTGTTAAAGTTTTAATTGAATTATCTTTTGTTTTTAATTCTTCTTTTGCTGTTATAAGTTGATTTTTTTCTTCTTCTAATTCTTCTTTTGCTGTTATAAGTTGATTTTTTTTTTCTTCTAATTCTAATTCTTTTTCTTTTAATTTATCTGTTAAAGTTTTAATTGAATTATCTTTTGTTTTTAATTCTTCTTTTGCTGTTATAAGTTGATTTTTTTCTTCTTCTAATTCTTGTTTTGCTGTTATAAGTTGATTTTTTTTTTCTTCTAATTCTAATTCTTTTTCTTTAAATTTATCTGTTAAAGTTTTAATTGAATTATCTTTTGTTTTTAATTCTTCTTTTGCTGTTATAAGTTGATTTTTTTCTTCTTCTAATTCTTGTTTTGCTGTTATAAGTTGATTTTTTTTTTCTTCTAATTCTAATTCTTTTTCTTTTAATTTATCTGTTAAAGTTTTAATTGAATTATCTTTTGTTTTTAATTCTTCTTTTGCTGTTATAAGTTGATTTTTTTCTTCTTCTAATTCTTGTTTTGCTGTTATAAGTTGATTTTTTTTTTCTTCTAATTCTAATTCTTTTTCTTTAAATTTATCTGTTAAAGTTTTAATTGAATTATCTTTTGTTTTTAATTCTTCTTTTGCTGTTATAAGTTGATTTTTTTCTTCTTCTAATTCTTGTTTTGCTGTTATAAGTTGATTTTTTTTTTCTTCTAATTCTAATTCTTTTTCTTTAAATTTATCTGTTAAAGTTTTAATTGAATTATCTTTTGTTTTTAATTCTTCTTTTGCTGTTATAAGTTGATTTTTTTCTTCTTCTAATTCTTGTTTTGCTGTTATAAGTTGATTTTTTTTTTCTTCTAATTCTAATTCTTTTTCTTTAAATTTATCTGTTAAAGTTTTAATTGAATTATCTTTTGTTTTTAATTCTTCTTTTGCTGTTATAAGTTGATTTTTTTCTTCTTCTAATTCTTGTTTTGCTGTTATAAGTTGATTTTTTTTTTCTTCTAATTCTAATTCTTTTTCTTTAAATTTATCTGTTAAAGTTTTAATTGAATTATCTTTTGTTTTTAATTCTTCTTTTGCTGTTATAAGTTGATTTTTTTCTTCTTCTAATTCTTGTTTTGCTGTTATAAGTTGATTTTTTTTTTCTTCTAATTCTAATTCTTTTTCTTTTAATTTATCTGTTAAAGTTTTAATTGAATTATCTTTTGTTTTTAATTCTTCTTTTGCTGTTATAAGTTGATTTTTTTCTTCTTCTAATTCTTGTTTTGCTGTTATAAGTTGATTTTTTTCTTCTTCTAATTCTAATTCTTTTTCTTTTAATTTATCTGTTAAAGTTTTAATTGAATTATCTTTTGTTTTTAATTCTTGTTTTGCTGTTATAAGTTGATTTTTTTCTTCTTCTAATTCTAATTCTTTTTCTTTTAATTTATCTGTTAAAGTTTTAATTGAATTATCTTTTGTTTTTAATTCTTCTTTTGCTGTTATAAGTTGATTTTTTTCTTCTTCTAATTCTTGTTTTGCTGTTATAAGTTGATTTTTTTTTTCTTCTAATTCTAATTCTTTTTCTTTAAATTTATCTGTTAAAGTTTTAATTGAATTATCTTTTGTTTTTAATTCTTCTTTTGCTGTTATAAGTTGATTTTTTTCTTCTTCTAATTCTAATTCTTTTTCTTTTAATTTATCTGTTAAAGTTTTAATTGAATTATCTTTTGTTTTTAATTCTTGTTTTGCTGTTATAAGTTGATTTTTTTCTTCTTCTAATTCTAATTCTTTTTCTTTTAATTTATCTGTTAAAGTTTTAATTGAATTATCTTTTGTTTTTAATTCTTCTTTTGCTGTTATAAGTTGATTTTTTTCTTCTTCTAATTCTAATTCTTTTTCTTTTAATTTATCTGTTAAAGTTTTAATTGAATTATCTTTTGTTTTTAATTCTTGTTTTGCTGTTATAAGTTGATTTTTTTCTTCTTCTAATTCTAATTCTTTTTCTTTTAATTTATCTGTTAAAGTTTTAATTGAATTATCTTTTGTTTTTAATTCTTCTTTTGCTGTTATAAGTTGATTTTTTTCTTTTTCTAATTCTAATTCTTTTTCTTTTAATTTATCTGTTAAAGTTTTAATTGAATTATCTTTTGTTTTTAATTCTTCTTTTGCTGTTATAAGTTGATTTTTTTCTTCTTCTAATTCTAATTCTTTTTCTTTTAATTTATCTGTTAAAGTTTTAATTGAATTATCTTTTGTTTTTAATTCTTCTTTTGCTGTTATAAGTTGATTTTTTTCTTCTTCTAATTCTTCTTTTTTTTCTTTTAATTTATCTGTTAAAGTTTTAATTGAATTATTTTTTGTCATTAAATAATCCGTTAAATATTTCACCAAAAGATGTTTTTTGTATAATTGTTCATGTTTGTCTTTTAAAGCATTTATAACTGTTACAACTGCAGGTTCAGACATATATTTAGATAGTTTTAATTCTTCTATTGGATCATATTCTTCTAAAGGAATTATTGGTTTTTGACACGTTTTAGGATTTTGTTTTTCGCATTTTTCTTCTGTTTTTTTATTATATATATTTGGATTATATTCATTTTTGTAATTAATTTGTTGGATTTGTTTATGCATTTTATTTGTTTTTTGGAACTTTAATATTTTTTGTTTAGATAAACAATATGATATCCAAAAAAAGAAAATAAAAAAAAATATTATTGAAAATAAACAAAAAAATATTGAACAAAAATAATGCTTAATTTTATAAATATTTAACATGATGTATACTTTCTAAAGTGTTGTAATTATTATTTTTTAAATTATAAAAAATTCAATATTATTAAAAACTTCTTTGATTTGTTTTTTAGTTGTTTTTTAAAATGGGGATTTAATTTTCTGAACAAAGGGACAAATTTTTTTGTAAATAATGTAATTGATTATTATCTTTTATAAAGGTAATTATTATTTTTTAACCACCTAATTTATTATAATTAAATTTTTTTATTTTTTAATATTTTTTTTTAATATTTTTTTAAAAAATTTATTTTATATATAACACAAAACTAATTTTTGAGGACCTAATTAGTTTAGGTTTATTTTAGTTTATTTAATTTTCTGCTTAAAACAAAAAGAGTTTTATGTTTCGTCGATAATTACCTTTTTAGTAGGTATTTTTCTTTTTGAAATTATAAATAATATCTAAAACAATTTTTTGTTTCTTGTCAGCTCATTCATAGGATATATAAGGAGCTAAAAAAATGTTTTTAGAGAGGAATTGAATGTTAAGACAAAAATTATTTAAAGATTTTTTTAAAAATAAAAAGAATTTAGAAATTCGTAATCAATTAATCGAACTTCATTTGCCTTTATTAAAAAAACTAGCTTATCATTTTAAATATTACCCTAAAGTTTTAACTAAGGAGGATTTATATCAAGAAGGGATTTTAGGATTAATCAAAGCTCTAAATAATTACCAAGATTTAGGTTATGACTTTATCGCCTATGCAACACCAACAATAAAAAAAGCCACTCACCTTCAATTCCCCAAAAAACAAACAAACTACCGCCCAAAAACCAAACTCTATTTGTAGACCCTCAAATCTTAGATGAAATAAAAAAATATAGAATAGAAATAATCAAAAATCATCATTCCGAAGAACATAATAATATAACTCTAAACAAACACATAAAACCCAAAATAATACCCTTAAAAAAAACATTTCTCTATCTTCCCCAAATATAAATATCTCAACGAACAAAAAGACTGCATTAAAGAATTAATAAGTAAGATAACCATAGATAAACTAGACACTTTAAAATTATATAAATTAGATGCTAAAAAAGTAGATAAATATAACAATCCTATCAAAACAAACTATAAAAAAGGTTTAAATGTTATTTATTATCAATTGGAAGATTTAAAACACATCAAATTATTTTTAACCAAAAATAAACAGGGCTATCGGGTTAAAAAAATTAGGTCTGGTTATTTATCAAATTTTAATAAAAAATAAATAAACAATTTATTATTACCATCTTATTACCATTTGACCCCTTTAATTTCTTTGACAAAACCAAACATTTTTAAGGAGTGATATTTTATATATTATATCGATAATGATAATGATACTTGATATTTGATATTATCGTTGTATCTTTTAACTATCATTATTATTTTTCGATATATAAATAACTCCCTATTTTTCCTTTTCATTATTAAAAATAGTTGTTTAAAATTATCCAAACAAAATACCCTAACGCGCTGAAGCGCTAATGACAATTATAAGTACACATAAATAAAAAAAGAAGAAAACTAAAAATCCCCCAGTTGCGCGCGACCCCCTTTTTTAAATAAATATAATCATTCAGAGTTATAATGGTTATGTATATGATATAAAAAAAGGAAACAATATTTAAATCATGAAAAAAAAATAGCTAAAATAATAGAAAAATAGAAACAAAAAAATAAATTATTACAAACTCTAATGAAAAAAACCAAAAAACTGATAAAAAAACTGTTTTTGAATTAGTTAAACAATTTAATCAAAAACTAAATTTAACAACCATTTTAAAAACTATCAAAACCAAAAGAAGCACTTATTATTGGTTGAAAGTCGAAAATAAAATAAAAGCAAAAAAAGAAAAATACTTATTACAACAAAATCGCATTAAAGCTTTATGTTTACAAGAAAAATATTTTTGCGGTCATCGTAAAATCAATGATTTATACCAAAAAACTTTTAACGAAAACATTACCAAGAAAAAAATTTATACTATTATGAAAGAAAACGGTATTTTTTGTCGTTTAAGAATTAAAAAAAATAAATATTATTATAAAAATAATTTAAAAGCTAAATTAAAAGTGGTAGACAATTTAATTAATCAAGACTTTATATCAACTCAACCCATGCAAAAACTATTTACCGACATAACTTATTTCAACTCCCCAAGGATTTTTATATTTTTCTTGTATTATTGATTCTTTCAACAACCAAATTATCGCTTCCCACACTTCCAAACATCAAAATAAAGAATTAGTTTTAAACACCATCCAAAAATTACCTCTATTAAAAGAACCTTGTATTATTCACTCAGATAAAGGAACAGTTTATCAATCACAAAAAGTCCAACAAATTTTAACGAAAAAAAGGTTTTTTAATTAGCATATCGAGAAAAGCCACTCCTCGCGATAACGGTGTAATTGAAAACTTTTCCGGTCAAATGAAAACTATCTTACAACATCAACATCCTTTTTTATTTCAAAAATCACCTGAAAAAGTTAAAAAAATAATCAATTATTTCCCCAAATTTTGGAACAATCAATGGATTTTAGCTAAATTAAATTATTCATCACCTTCTCAATATTGTCAAAATTTTAGATAATAATTTTTTTATTTCAAATTTTCAACATTGAAAAAGGTTATCTTTTTGCGCATTTTTTAATCAAAATAACATAATTATGTAAAAAAATAATTATAATTCCATTTTCTTACCACTTTTTTAATTTTTTTTACCTAACTATATAGTGTAAAGATAAAATATGACAAAAAAATATCTTTTGAAACTAAAAGTTTTAGAAACTTTTTGAAATTTTAAAAAAATATTTCCTTAGTTTGAAAAGATATGAAATTATCTACTTAATTTTAAGTCTTAAAGAACAATTTTAAAGACAAAATTTGTCTAAAAAAACGGAACAGCGCAAGTGTCTAAACTTTTGGAACACCTCATCATTAAGAGAAGATTATCCTTCTTATAATGATGAAAATATTTTAACATAAATAATTTTTTAGTATTATTAGTAGCTACCAAAATTAAAGGTTTTTCTTTTTATCTTAATTTTTCAATTAAAATGGTAGTTTTGCCAGAACCAGCAAGGGGACTTTATAGGAGGGGTGTAATAGGTTAATTGTAATGTTCTTCGGCTGGCCTCCTAGTTCGCTCTTCTCGTCTTTGGATATGAATATAATATTATTAATGATTTATGATTTCTTTAATAGTTCCATCAGGGTTATAATAAATTTTATTAATTCTTTTACCTGTTTGGGAGTCGTTTTTCTCAATATAATTAATTGTTTTACCATCGGATTCAAATGTTGTTTCTTTAATTATTTTACCTGTTTGTTGATCGTATTCCTCAATATAATATATTGTTTTACCATCAGGTCTATAAATAGTTTTTGTAATTAATTTTCCTGTTTGTTGATCGTATTCCTCAATATAATATATTGTTTTACCATCGTAATAATCAATTTCGGACGGATATTTATAAAGTTTGGTTTTAAAAAATTTAACTTTACCGTTTTTATCTATTTCTTTAAACTTTTCTTCATTATCATCAAATTCTTCAATAGAATTATCAATATTTTTTCTTTTTACCATTTTATCATTAACTGGATTAAATTCAGTCCAAACGCCATCTGATAAAGTTTTTTTGATTAATTTACCATGTGAACCATACTCTTCAACATTATTATATTTATCAGTTTTTTTTAATAAAAAACCATTATTTTTATCATATTCAAAAATATTATTATCATTATCAATTTTTTTAACTAATTTATGAGTAAATAAATTATAATATTGTTTTTCTCCGTTACCTCTTATAAACTCATAAGGAACATTTTTTAAATGTTCGTTTTCTTCTTTAAGTTTTTTATTTTCAATATATATATCATTATTTAACTCTCTTGCTTTTTCTTTAATATCTACTTCTTGTAATTTACGTCTTTCTTCGGTTTCTAAAAAATATTCATAAGCAAGTCCACCTATCCAAAACACAAAAAAAAGGAATGTTCCAGTAGTAATTAAAAAAGGAATTATTTTATAATGTTTATTGCCTATTCTAAAACTTGACATTTTTAAATCTCTTTTTCTCTATTATCAAAAATAATTAAAGCATTTTTTTATCATTTTCAAATACCCATAAATATAGGAAATTAATAAAAAATGATAAAATGAAACTCAATATTATTATAACCTTTTTAAACAAAAATAAAAATAATTTTAAAACAATTGAAATAATATCTAATATTCTTAAAACAATTTTAAACAACAAATCACCTATTTTAATGAAAGAGTTTAAAACAAAATTTTTAATTTCTTTCAAAAAATAAATAACAGAGCCACCAACAGCAACACTAAAAATCATCTTTGCTATTTCTTTTATTTTCCCCCACATACTTTCACTAGGATCCATTAATTTTTGACCAGTAAGACTTGTTATATAACTTTTAATATATCCTATAATAGTATAAAAAACATCAATAAAAATTTTTAATATTTGCATTAAAAAATCAAAAAATGAACTAAATAATTTTAAAGGATAAATTAAAGTTGTCAAATGTTCCCATATAAAAATAAATATAGTTTTTATAATATTATAAATATTAATAAAATTAATATTCCAACCAACATTAAAACCAAATAAAAAAGATGATTTAGTAAGAAAAATATTATAAAATAAATCATATAATAAATAAAAAAAACTTTAAAATCAAAAGAAATTAAATATTTTAAAAAATTAAAATTAAAAATCATTTTCAGTATCATCAATAGATTCCGTAATTAAAGGATTTTTTATATTATTTAATTGTTTTTTTAATTTTAAATTCTCTTTTAAAATTTCATCTAATTTTTTATTATTATCTTTTTCATCAAAAATACCCTCAGAAAAATTAAGACCTCCATGTTGAGGTGTTCCAAAAGTTTAGACACTTTTTACTTTTTAAAAATTCTTTAAGGCTAACTATTAAGTTAGTCTTTTTTGTTTCAAGACTGAAAAATAATTTCATATCTTTTCTAAAAAAATGTTTTTAGAAAGGAATTGAATGTTAAGACAAAAATTATTTAAAGATTTTTTAAAAAATAAAAAGAATTTAGAAATTCGTAATCAATTAATCGAACTTCATTTACCTTTAGTAAAAAAAATAACTTATCATTTTAAATATTGCCCTAAAGTTTTAACTAAGGAGGATTTATATCAAGAAGGGATTTTAGGATTAATCAAAGCTCTAAATAATTACCAAGATTTAGGTTATGACTTTATCGCCTATGCAACACCAACAATAAAATCAGCAATCAATGAACTAATAAGAAAAAGCCATTCACCTTCAATTCCCCAAAAAACAACCAAACCAAACAATATCAGTTTTAAAGAAGAACAATACAAACAACCTAATTGGGATAAAATCCTTAATCCGCATCAATTATGGCTAAAACAAGTAAAACATGAATTATTAATAAAAAAACTAAAAACTAAACTAAGTAAAAATGAATTCAATGTTATTTGTTTAAATTTTGGTATCTCATTAGAAAACAACAACAAACCTAATCAACAACCCCTATCCAATCATGCAATCGCCCAAAAACTTAATTTAAAACTCTCACAAATTGAAGATTTAAAAGATAATGCAATTAGAAAACTAAACCCAAATTATAAAAATAAGGAGAAATAAAATGTTAAATAAAGTCCAATTAATCGGTAATATTGCGCTGTTCCGTTTTTTAATACAACTTTTGTCTCTAAAATTATTCTTTAAAACTTAAAATTAAGTGATAATTTCATATCTTTTCAAACTAACAAAGTATTTTCATTAGACGAAAAAAGTGTCTAATGTTTTTTATATAATTTGCTAGTTTCAAAAGATATTTATACTAATATTTTACCCCTTCACTATATAGTTAGGTAAAAAAAGTTAAAAAGTCGTCAACAAAATGAAAAGAAAATGATGTTTATTATTAATAAAAACATTTTATTGAAAAAAAGGCGCAAAAAAGATACCTTTTTAAAAGGTCTATTTTGAAAGCTATTTTTTTAATTGTTTTATCTTAAACTTTACGCATATTGGATAGGTGAAAGATAGTTTAATTTAGCTAAAATCCATTTTTTATTCCAAAAAGCAGGAAATTGGTTAATGATGGTTTTCATTTTTGTCATTGGATTTTGAAATAAAAAAGGATCGCGATAAAATAAAATACTTTTCATTTGGCCGAAAAAGTTCTCAATGACGGCGTTATCACGAGGGGCGGCTTTTCTCGGCATGATGATTAAAAAAACCCTTTTTTCGTTAAATTTTGTTGGACTTTTTGTGATTGGTAAACTGTTCCTTGATCTGAGTGAATAATACAAGGTTTTTTTAGTTTTGGCATTTTTTTGATAGTATTTAAAACTAAATTTTTATTTTGATGATTAGAAATATGAGAAGCGACTATTTGATTGTTAAAAGAGTCGATAATACATGAAAAATATAAAAAACCTTGTGGAGTTTTAAAATAAGTGATGTCGGTAAATAGTTTTTGCATCGGTTTATAAGTTTTAAAATCTTGATTAATTAAATTAGGAACTATTTTTAATTGAGATTTTAATTGTTGATAATGATATTTATTTTTTTGCTTCTTAAACGACAACAAATCCCTTTTTCTTTCATGATGAAATAAACTTTTTTCTTAGTGATGGGTTCATTAAAGATTTTTTGATATAAATGAGTGATTTTACGATGGCCAAATAAATATTCATGCATTTTACATAAAGATTCAATACGTTTTTGTTTTAAAAGATATTGTTCTTGTTTTATTTTAATTTTATGGTTAACTTTTAACCAATAATAATAAGTACTCCTTTTAGACTAAACTAACCAATTATGGGACTAAGAATCCATAATATTAATAAATGCCATCCAACATATACCTAAAAAATATTTCAATATTCAAACTTGACCTTCAATTGAAGGTCTTTTTTTTATATCAAAAATAACAAAAAACTAAAAAACTAACTAAAAGGAGAAAAATATGAAAAAAGAAATAAATCAAGGAATCATTAAGGGCGGTTGGGAAACAAAATCAACCCCCAACGACTTAGTTCAAATCAAAAACTTTTTACAAACATTAAAAGGAGAATTATTAAATATTACAATTGTTTCTCATTCTAAAAAGAAAAATTCCTATCAACAAACAAACTACCGCCCTAAAAACCAAACTCTATTTGTAGACCCTCAAATCTTAGATGAAATGAAAAAGTATAGAATAGAAATAATCAAAAATCACTCTTCCGAAAACGATAATAATCTAACCCTTACCAACCCAATAACACCCCCAAAACACCAAAATAATACCCTTAAAACACATTTCCCTATCTTCCAAATTAATTATCTTAACGAACAAAAAGATTATATTAAAGAATTAATAAGTAAGATAACCATAGACAAACTAGAAACTTTAAAATTATATAAATTAGATGCTAAAAAAGTAGATAAATATAACAATCCTATAAAAACAAATTATAAAAAAGGATTAAATGTTATTTATTATCAATCGGAAGATTTAAAACACATCAAATTATTTTTAACCAAAAATAAACAGGGCTATCGGGTTAAAAAAATACATCCCATGTATAAATATATATCTAAAATCAAATAAACACTTAACTAACAGTTTTATAACACTTCACTAACAGTTTTATAACACTTTCAATATTTAAAATTCTTTGACAAAACCAAACATTTTTAAGGAGTGATATTTTATATATTATATCGATAATGATAATGATACTCGATATTTGATATTATCGTTGTATCTTTTATCTATCATTATTATTTTTCGATATATAAATAACTCCCTATTTTTCCTTTACATTATTAAAAAGAGTTGTTAAAAATTATCCAAACACAATACCCTAACGCGCTGAAGCGCTAATAACAATCATAAGTACACATAAATAAAAGAAGAAGAAAAATAAAAATCCCCCAGTTGCGCGCTACCCCCTTTTTTAAATAAATATAATCATTCAGAGTTATAATGGTTATGTATATGATATAAAAAAAGGAAACAATATTTAAATCATGAAAAAAATAGCTAAAATAATAGAAAAAGAGAAACAAAAAAATAAATTATTACAAACTCTAATGAAAAAAAACCAAAAAACTGATAAAAAAACTGTTTTCGAATTAGTTAAACAATTTAATCAAAAACTAAATTTAACAACCATTTTAAAAACTATCAAAACCAAAAGAAGCACTTATTATTATTGGTTGAAAGTCAAAAATAAAATAAAAGCCAAAAAAAGAAAAATACTTATTACAACAAAATCGCATCAAAGCTTTATGTTTACAAGAAAAATATTTTTGCGGTCATCGTAAAATCACTGATTTATACCAAAAAACTTTTAACGAAAACATTACCAAGAAAAAAATTTATACTATTATGAAAGAAAACGGTATTTTTTGTCGTTTAAGAATTAAAAAAAATAAATATTATTATAAAAATAATTTAAAAGCTAAATTAAAAGTGGTAGACAATTTAATTAATCAAGACTTTATATCAACTAAACCCATGAAAAAACTATTTACCGACATAACTTATTTCAAAACTCCCCAAGGATTTTTATATTTTTCTTGTATTATTGATTCTTTCAACAACCAAATTATCGCTTCCCACACTTCCAAACATCAAAATAAAGAATTAGTTTTAAACACCATCCAAAAATTACCTCTATTAAAAGAACCTTGTATCATTCATTCCGACCAAGGCACAGTTTATCAATCACAAAAAGTCCAACAAACACTAATTAAAAAAGGTTTTTTAATCAGCATGTCGAGAAAAGCTACTCCACGTGATAACGCTGTAATTGAAAACTTTTTCGGCCAAATGAAAACTATCTTACAACATCAACATCCTTTTTTATTTCAAAAATCACCTGAAAAAGTTAAAAAAATAATCAATTATTTCCCTAAATTTTGGAACAATCAATGGATTTTAGCTAAATTAAATTATTCATCACCTTCTCAATATTGTCAAAATTTTAGATAATAATTTTTTTATTTCAAATTTTCAACCTTGAAAAAGGTTATCTTTTTGCGCATTTTTTTAATCAAAATAACATAATTACGCAAAAAAATAATTATGTTTTCATTTTCTTAACGGAATTTTAACTTTTTTTACCTAACTATATAGTGTAAAGATAAAAATATTTAATAAAAATATCTTTTGAAACTAATGAATTATTAAAAGTTTTAGAAACTTTTTGAAATTTAAAAAAAATATTTCCTTAGTTTGAAAAGATATGAAATTATCTACTTAATTTTAAGTCTTAAAGAACAATTTTAAAGACAAAATTTGTCTAAAAAAACGGAACAGCGCATTGATTTTAATCATGATTTGTTTGCCTCCTTTGGTTTTTAGTTTAATGACCTTGTAAGTTGTTGTGTGTTTGGGTAAAAGAAAAAGACCCTGGGAGAGGTCTTTTTTGTGAATATTATTTAATTTTATTTTAGCGTTTGGGTGTTATCGATTTAGGGGGTTATTTGGTTGATTAGGGTTGATGGGTTGTTGCCCGATAATTCTTAATCTATCATAAAGATTGTTTAGCTCTAAATATATCGCTCGGTTTCTGATATTTAATTCTAAGTTTGCAAAAGATCTTATTGGATTTAAACTCATTTGGTTGGATAACTGTTTTTTTTCTAAAGCTAATTCCAAAATTCTATTATTAATTTCTCTTATTTCATTTCTTATTTCATTATTGTTATTATCGTTATTCATCGCCATTAATTGTTGATTATTTATTATAAATAACAATCCTACAAAGATTATTAAACAAAGATAAATTATTTTACATTGAGTTGTTGATTTTAACATTAATTAAATCTCCTTTTATTTATATTTAATTAATATATTTAATTATTATTTAATGTTTTATTAGAATTATTCGATTGGCCTTGGAATGTTTTGGGTTTCTTGTGTTTGGGGGTTTATTGTATGATGTCTCGCATTTGAATCTGTTGCATTATCATATATATTTCCATATTTATCTTAACTATTTCCGTTCTAACATGACATAATCTTTCAATATTTACATTATTTCTTGGTTCTTGAGATAGTACTATTTCTTGTGACTTTAATTCATTTTTTCTTTCTTCTAATCGGATCTTTTGTGTTTCTAAAGTTATTCCAGGTAAAGCATACAAACATTTAGTATTAAAAATAAATAATAAACCTATAAAAGTAAATAAAAAAACACTTATTATTTGAAATTTATTTTTTAATTTAATCATTAATTATCACTCCTTTATTTTTAGAATCATTCTTTTTATAACTTTCTGGTTTATCAACCGAATATATATTAGAATTGTTTTTTGTTAAATTAATATATTGAAGATCGCCAGATAAATTATTATTATTTTCTGTTAAAGAATGTAAATTATTTTGAAAACTTTCTGGTCGATTATCATATGGCGTTGATAATTGATGATTATTTTTTCTTTTATTATATTTTTGAATTGCTTTTGTAATACAAGTTTGTTTATACAAAAGTTCTGATTTTTTTTCATTATTGAATTTGAAGTTTGTTAATTCGTTTTGTATTGAAAATTCTGCTTGTACATATAAGGCATATTCTTCATCATTGGAAATTTCATTATTATTGCTATTTTTATTTCCCATCGCCATAATATAATTATTACTAGTAATTAAAAATAATCCTAAACCAAAAAATACAAATATATTTAAGAATAATAAATGATGTTTAATTTTAAACATTAATAATGCTCCTTTTATTTTTAATCCCTCAGTTGAGGTGATTTAGTAGAGGGAATTGAAATTTTAATAATTGATGTTGATTATTCAACGTCTTCTGTTATTAGAGTTATTTAATTGATTGCGATTGTTTTCGTGAGGCATAGCATTATGTAAAATAATCTGTTGATTTGAGATACGTTGACTTAATTGTATATTTTGTCTTACAAGATTATTAATAATTTCTTTGGAAGCATTATTATTTCTAGCATTAAAAATTTGTTGGACTATTATAGCTTGTTCGCGATTCATTTCTTGTAAAATGCGCGCTTGAGTTTCAAAATTAGTGTTATGATGACCGTTATTTGGTGTTGCATTACCATTATGCATCGCCATTAATGGATTATTAAAAATAAATAATATTCCTATAAAAGTTATTAAACAAAGATAAATTATTTTAATTTTTTTTTGTAATTTAATCATTTTCAAATATAACTCCATTCTTAATTCGTATAAAATTATTTTTTAGAATCATCAGGTTGTTTTGAAGAAGAACCTTCTTCTTTTAAATTTTTCGTTTCCTCTTCGGCTTTTTGTTTTAATATTTCCATTAATTCAGGGTTTTCTAAAATTTTTATAATTTCATTATTTTTTTCAATTGAATATTCTTTAAATTCTTTATGTATTGTATAAAATCTTTTTATATCTTCTTTTTGTTTTTTGTTTTTTTCTTCTGATTTATTAATTTTCGGAATATCTCTTTTTTTATCACTAGATTCTTTTTTAGGTGAAGCTATTACTTGATTTATATTAATAAATAATAAACCTATAAATACAAATAAATAAATACTAATTATTTTAAATTGATTTTTTAGTTTTAACATTAATTAAATCTCCTTTTGTTTTACCCCTCATTTGGGTTGATTTCGTAGAGGGAGTTGAGAGAGGATAGGGCTGATTGTTTGTATTCTTTTAACCTTCTATCGAAAGATTTAATAGAATTATTTTTCAAGCCTTCAGCACCTTCGAGTTGGTTGGTTAAGGATTTTATTTTTATTTTATCAAATTCATCTTGGGGGTTAAGTTGGCTTATTTTTTTATTATAATCATCGCATTTTTGTTGATATTCGTTGATCCATTTTTGATGTTCATTTAAATAATCTAAACACTTTTTCCAACTGTTTTTAATTTTCTCAATTTCATTTTTTTCTTCTTCTGGGAGATTTAAGGTTAAAACTTCATTTTCGTTTTCTGATAAGATATAAGATTTAATTTGTTCATAATTCGTTTGAGTTATTTGAATTTTAGGTTTTGGTGGTTCTATGTCTCGTTTGGTTCTTGGTGGATGATTTATTTTTGGATTGTTATCTAATTCTTCATGAAAATTTGATAATGATTTCAGTTCTTGTTTGGTTTCGTAAAGACCTTCAAAAATTCCAATAATAAAAGAAATGACTAAAACGGTGATAATTAAAATAGCTATCCGATATTTTTTAAAAAAGTTCATCATTTCATAGCCTTTCCGATAATAGGAGTAATTGATATTATCTTTTAAAGAAATTAATTACTGCTATTATAACATTTTTATTGTTTTAATTTTAAAGAAAAAGTTTTTTTACGCTGGGATAGATATTAATTCAGGTATTTTGTTTTGATTAGTTTGTTTAATTCTTTTTTGGGTTCTTGTGTAGTTAGGGTTTTGAAGTTTTAGTTCTTCTTTGATTGTGTTTATTTCTTCGTCGATGGGTTCTAGTTTTATTTCTAGTTGTTCTTGTTGTATATTTTCTTGTTTCATTCGATTATTATATTCTTCTAGTTTTTTTTGGTAGTCTTTGTGGTCGGCGTCGATTTTGGCTAGGTCGCGGTCGATGTCTTTGGTATACATTTCTAAGGCTTCTTTGGTAATCATTGGGAGTGATTCTTTGTTTTCATTCGCTACTTCGTTGTACATATGCCATAAACGGTGCCCTTCGTGAAGAATTAAAGTGGCTTTCGTCATCCCTTGTGAGAATTTACGTGTAAAAGTAATCGATTTGCCTATGATTTTCATACCATATTTTGCAGGGATTAAGTCAGTTATTTTGTCAAAGGTTTTGAATCCCCATTTGATGATATTACCAGCCGATGCTTCGTTTTCTTTTTCATAGGTTTGCATTCGAATATGCATTGCTTGGTATTTTTCTTTTAGAGATTTATATAAATCTTGTTCTAATTTGATTTCAGCAATTTTTTGATTTACTTGGTTGATGTTTGTTTGAATGTCGTCGCGACGTTGTTCGACGGATTGGATTAAATTAAAATAAGATTTTTCATCAGCGTTTAATTCATTAAATCTTTTTTTAAATTATTTTTCAAGCCTTCAGCGCCTTCGAGTTGGTTAGTTAAGGATTTTTATTTTTATTTCTAATGTTCCTATTTGGCTTTTTATTTCGGTAATTTGTTTAACTAATGCAATCTTTTTGTCATAAAGGATATCTAATTTAGTGCGTAATTTTTCTTTTTCAGTTAAATCAGTCGATTCCGTGATTTGTTTTTCTGTTAGTTTTATTTCTTTTTCTTTGTTGGCTAATGCTTCTTCTTTTTGTTTTAGTTGTTCTTTTAAGACATTAATGTTATTTTCAGTTTCTTGTTTTTGAGTTTTGATTTCGTTAATCTTTGTTTCTGTTTGGTTTATTAATTCTTTGATTTTTTCTTTTTGTTCTTGGGTTATTTTTTGTTCTTCATAGAGTTTTTTTAATTCGACCTCTACTTTGGTTAATTCTTGTTCCCAATTATCTTTTAGTCCTTGGTAATTGTTGATGACTTCATCGTACTTATCAATGGCTTTATCAATTTCTTGGGCTAATTGGCCTGCGTATTTACTAGATGGTTCTTTTGGTTTATGAAAGAAACATAAGTAAATGAAACTTAAAATACCGATAATAATTAAAAAATAAGTTAAATAGCCTTTCCATGTATGGTTGTTGTATGTTGTTTGGTTGGTGGAAAGTTTTCTTTTAAAGAAAAGGACGATGCCAAAGATGGCGGAAGCCATTAAAAACCAAGTGAAATAAGATTTAAAGGTTAGATAAGTTTTAATTAAGTCTAAAGGTGTTTTCATAATTATTTACCTCCTTTCGCTTTAATTTCTTGTTCGATAGTGTTTAAAATGGTGTCATCTTGTGAGATTATCATTTTGTAAGCTTGTTTTAAATCTTCTTGATTGATTTCGTTTCTTCGTGTTTCTCCTTGGCCTCGGTTTTTAGCGAAGGTTGCTACTGTTGTTTTTAAGAGGTTTTCTAGAGTACGATTGGCTTTTTTAAATTGGTGGTTAACTGGTAACCTTTCTAAGGATTCATTGATAATATTGTATAAATATTTTTTCGCTTCTTCACTGTAAGGGTTTTTACGTTTGTTGATTAAGAATTCTAAAAAGGCTTTTCTTTCTTCTTTATTGCCTGGTTTAACTTCGATGTTATAAGTGAATCTTGATTTGATAGCTTCATCGATTTGGGCGATATGGTTTGTAGCGCCAATGATGAAAATTGGTTTGTCTTTGTTGTTTTCGAATGATGTCATTTCGGTTTTGAATTGGTTAACGATATTTGCATCTTCAGATCCAGGTTTTAAAGTGTTTATGGCTGTAAAGATAGTTTCACACTCGTCTAAGAAGATAATAGCTCCTTTTCCTTTTTGAGTTTCTTCACGTGCTTTGATGAATAATTCTGTTACCATTCTAGGACCTATTCCACAATATGTTTGTGAAAAAATAGCACTACTTACTTCAAAAAGGGGAGATTAGTTTCTTTAGCTAAAGCTCTGGCTAAGGTTGTTTTCCCAGTACCAGGAACTCCATACATTAAAATGCCTAAGGGCGAATCAACCTCACCAATATTGGTATAGTTTTCTTTATTGTTAAGGTAATCAATAAAACCTTCTACGGCTTGTTTTTCTTCTTTGAAACCGATTAATTGGTTGAAAGAAGGGAATTTTTGGTTGTTAGAAGGAGTAAATAATGATTCTTCTTGATTATTTAATTGTTTTAAATTAGTTTTTGTTTCTTCTTGTGATTCTTTATTTGTATTGGTAATTTGGTTTTGAATTATATCTTTGTTTTGTTGGAGTTTGTATTTCATTTCTTGGAGATTTTTATTTTGATTTTCTAATTTTTTATGATGGGTTATGAGATTTTTTTCAGTTTCTGTTAAAGTTTGATGATGAATCCAAACATAAGTACTTAAAAATAAGACCATAGATGTTATGATGATTATTATTAAATTAGTTGAATTTTCATTATTTGTTTTTGATAGTCATTTTAGTTCCTTTCTAACAAAAAAAAGACCAATTAATGATTGGTCTTTTGGATGTTTTATTATGATAAATTAGAGATTTTATTTTCGATTGTTTGACTTCCTCCGTCGAAGGCTTTTCCTTGGGAATCGACTAATTCGTAATCACAAATTAACTCTAATTGAGGGTTTTTATTAGTAATGATTTCTTTTTGTTCGATGCTAATTTGGATCTTAAGTGAACCAATGCCCTTATCATTTAATCTTATTTGTGGGCGTTTAGTATCATTGTAATCATTATTATCCACTTTTAAACCAACATTTAAATATTTTTCAGGATTGGTAAAAGTTTGAAGCGTGTCATATTTAGTTGATATTTTCAAATATAAAGGAACATTAATATCCATTCCGTCGGAGTTAAGAGTTGCTTCGTGTTCGATCGTAATTAAGTGATTATATTTTTGTTCGTTTAAGTTTGGAATGGGAATTGGTAAAAGGGTTTTATCTTCATTATTGCCGCCTGTTCGTTCAATAGTGAAAAAAGGAAGATTGTTCATTAATTGAATTTTTTCTTTTCTTTGTTTAGAAAAGTAATTAGTTAAAGCGAAAATGGATGTGGTAGTGAAAAAGATAGCGATAATAATTGTGATAATAGTTAATATTTTATTTTTGTTTTTTATTTTTTTATTCATATTATTTAGTTCCTCCTGGGATGAGAGATTTAATCAATTCAAGAGAATTATTAATTCCTGTTGTTAACCAGGGAATTTTATTATCGTAGTAAATAATAATGACTTGTAAAATAAAATGTAAAATGATCGTTATGTAAGCTATTTTTTTTAATAAATTGCGTTTTTTTATTGGGATAATAGTTATATTTTCTTGTTTGGGGTTAGTTATTGTTTTTATTTCTTGGTTTTGGTTTGTTTCGTGAGTATTGGGTTTTGTTTTTTCTTAATGATTTTATTCATATTTAATTTCTCCTTTGTTGGTTGATATTGGTTTATTCTAATGTTAAATCTTTTACTTTATCTTTAATGGTTTTAGATAATTTGAAAGAGACAACGGTTTTCGCAGAGATTTTGAGTTTTTTGCCTGTTTGGGGATTTCTACCAGTGTAGGCTTTACGAGTTTTTAAGATGAATTTACCTATTTTAGAGGATAAAATTACTTCTTCGTTGGAAGTAATGGATTCTATTAGGGTATGTTCGAATGAATGGTAAAATTCTTCTGTTTTTGAAATTGAGGTTTTATTTACCTCAGCTATGTTTTTAATTAATTCTTTTTTAGTCATATTTTTTTCTCCTTTTTGTTTGGTTTATTATTTTTTTTAGTTTTAGATTTTAATTTGCTGCGGTCTTTGAAGTAAGTACCGCGGGCGATTTCAGTAATGGCGTCGCTCATATGATTTTTTATTCTCCTTTCTGGTTTTCTTTTAAAAAGTTAAGATGTTTAATATCAATGTTCTTTTATTTTAAAATGGTAAATTATCAGTTTGAGATTTATTATCTAAAAAGATGACTTTATGTACGATCACTTTTGTATTTGTTTTCTTTTGGCCTTCGTTATTGGTATATTTTTGGATGGATAATGTTCCTTCGAGATAAATTTTCGATCCTTTATGTAAGTATTTATGAAAATTTTCAGCTTGGGTTCTAAAAACTACACAAGGAATATATTGAACTTTGTCTTTGGTTTGGTTAACAGCTAATTGAAAATCTATTTTTGTAATTTGTTCGTTATTACTGTTAATGTATTGTTTTTCGAGGTCATGTGTAATTCGACCGATTAATTGAATGTTGTTTAACATAATTTTATTTCTCTTTTCTTATTTTTTATTTTTTTAATAATTGGTAATAATGATTTCATGATTATTGTTTTTATTTGTCAAATTATGGCTAGTACTAGATTTGATACTTTGGAAGTAATAATTTTTAAATAATGCTCTAATTTCGGGAGTATCATAATTGGTGTATAACCATTTAACTCCTCTTTTATCAGCTTTTTCGAGACAGTTGAATAATTTAACTTGTTCAGTAAAACCAAAAACTCCTTTGTCAAAAGATGATATAGTGATGTTTTTGCCGTTGTAATAAGGTGGATCGATAAACAAAAAATCATCTTTCTTGGTGGCGGCAATTATTTTTTGATAATCAGTACATAACAAGACATGTTTATTTTTTTGAAAATGTTTTTGTAAGGAGAATAAATCATTTAAATTTAATAGGCTAGTTTTATATTTAGACTTATAACCAAAATTTGTATATAAGGATGTATTATCTTTGTATCTTAAAATGCCACGAAAACAATATTTACTTAAAATAAAGAAAAGCGATGCTTTGGTTGATCTATTTTTATTTTTAGTTAATAAATGATTATATTGGTTTAATAATGTTTTAAAAGCTTCTTTTTGTTGTTTTTGTTGTGATTTGGGATATTGATAAATAAAGTTTTCAAAAGCTAATGCTTTATTATAAAAATCTTGAGGATTATATAAAATACTTTTCCATATTTGGATGAGTTGTGTGTCATTATCGTTTAAAATGGCTTTTTTAGGCATTAAGGATAAATATAAAGCGCCGCTCCCTAAAAAAGGTTCGTAATAAGTTTTAAATTTTTTAGGAATTAAAGGTAAAAGATGTGGTAATAATTTCTTTTTACAACCAACCCAATTAATGAATTTTTGCATTTTTGTATTCCTTAATCCATAAATAAAATAAAAAGACAATATACGAAATAAGGCTTATCGTTGTGTTAGCTTTGATTCCTAAATTAAAATCAAAAAATAACGTCATAAGATTTGTAATTATAAAACCGATATAGGTTAAAGTTAAGATAATTAAAATATTTTTAGGTTTTAAGTTCATTGATATTTCCTTTCTTAATATAAAAAGACCTTATTCGGGTCTTTTTATTTTTTTAATTTATTGATGGCGATGTTTTTAATATTTTCTACTTGTCTTAAGGTTAAATTTAGTATTTGGGCTATTTCGTGATTAGAATAACTAGGTTGATAATCTTCGTTGATATTTCCTAAAGGAACTCCAAAATTTAATCTTATGACATTAAACTCCTTTTTACTTAATTTGGTTTTTTAGCTTTTTTAAAAAGAGTTCATGATGAATTTGTTTTAACCATAATTGATTAGGGTTAAGGATTTGATAATGCCATGTATGTTTTTCTTCTTGAAAAGAAGGATTATTGGTTTTATGAATCTTTTGAGGAACGGAAGGTGAATGACTTTTTCTTATTGATTCTCTGATGTCTGATTTGATAGTTGGCGTCGCATAAGCGATAAAGTCATAACCTAAATCTACATAATTATCTAAAGCCTTGATCAATCCTAAAACTCCTTCTTGGTATAAATCTTGTTTTTGAAGTACGCATGGATAATATTTAAATTTAGAAACTAGTTTTTTTACTAAGGGCAAATGTAAATCGATTAATTGATTACGAATTTCTAAATTCTTTTTATTTTTTAAAAAATCTTTAAATATTTTTTCTCTTAACATTTAATTCCTTTCTAAAAATATTTTTAGAAAAGATAGGAAATTATTTTTTAGTCTTTGAAAAGAAAAAAAGACTAACTTAATAGTTAGTCTTAAAGAATTTTTAAAAAGCAAAAAGTGTCTAAAGTTTTGGAACAGTTCATATCGCCCATAACCTAGAAAAACAACATATCAATAGCAACAACGAACAAATCCCAAAAATAGATTTCAATTTAGCAATTAACAACAAGGATAAAGTGCAATACATCCCTTGTGTAGTGTTTCGTAATCAAGCTGAAAACATGAGTATGTATTTACATAAAGGTTCAAAAATATATGCAGAAGGCGCATTATTAATCCCAAAATATACCACCAACGAAGGTAAAACACGAACCACCACCAAAGTAATTATCCAAAACGTCATCTTTTTAGACAACAAATCCAAATAATATTAATACAATTAAGTCCCCAAAAGGGACTTTTTTTATAAACCAAAAGGAGAAAAAAATATGAATAAAAAAGAATTAATTAAATCAATAGCTGAGGTAAATAAAACCTCAATAACCCAAACCGAAGAGTTTTACAATTCATTTGAGAATGCTCTAATTAAAGCAATTACATCAAATGAAGAAGTAGTTTTATCCTCTAAAATTGGCAAATTCATCTTAAAAACTAGAAAAGCCCACATAACACCCGAAACTAAATTCATCATCAATAAACAAACAGGAAAAAAACAGTCAAAAGAACTGGTAAAAATTTAAAAATACCTGCAAAAACGGTTGTTAGTTTTAAAATGTCAAAACCAATCAAAGACGAAGTCAAAAAACTTCAATTAAAATAAAAGGAGAAATAACATGAGCGACGCAATGACTGAAGCATACCGAGGAACTTACTTTAAAGACCGTTCAACTGCCAAAACTCCCAAAGGTAAATGGATAAATTTACATCATTTACATAAAACCTTTAAAAATAAAAAGAAATTATCTAAAAACAAATGAATAAAATTTATAAAAAATTATTAAGAAAGTAGGAAATAATGTGGATTTTTTCAATATTTGCAATAATTAGCAATTTTTTATTAAATTACACTAAAGGATTTACCACTGCTGAAATCATGGAAAGAAGATTGGATGGAATCCAAACAACTCTATTTACAATATTAATAGTTACTGGTTTTAAACCTATTTTCAAATTAATTACAAATATAATTGTTTTTATTAAAGAAACTATTTCTAATAAAAAACTTCAAACTTTAGAAATAAAAAACAACACACAATCGGAAAGGAAAATCAAAATGACTGATTCAAATTTTACTATTGGTTTTGTATCGGGGGCATTATTTGTTACTGGTTTATGTTTTGTATTTAAATATCTCTTTTTCAGTTTTCTTCAACTATTCAATCCCAACGATACTTACCCAATTATAATACAAGGTTCTTTTAATGGAGGTAATTTTTTGATGGTGTTTAAAACTAATTCTTTATTTTGATGTTTTGAAGTATGGGAAGCGATGATTTGTTTTTTAAAAGAATCAATAATACAAGAAAAATATAAAAATCCTTGGGGAGTTTTGAAATAAGTTATGTCGGTAAATAGTTTTTGTAAAGGGGCTGTTGATATAAAATCTTGAATATTGTAGGCGATTTTATAATTTTTGTTAGCGCTGAAGCGCGTTAGGGAATTGTGTTTGGTTAATTTTAAACAACTCTTTTAATAATGGAAGGAAATTTGGGAGTTATTTATATATCGAAAAATAATAATGATAGATAAAAGATACAACGATAATATCAAATATAGAGTATCATTATCATTATCGATATAATATATAAAATATCACTCCTTAAAAATTTTTGGGTTTGACAAAAAAATTAAAGGGGTCAAATGGTAATAAGATGGCAATAATAAATTGTTTATTTATTTTTTATTAAAATTTGATAAACAACCAGACATAATTTTTTTAACCCGATAGCCCTGTTTATTTTTGGTTAAAAATAATTTGATGTGTTTTGAATCTTCCAATTGATAATAAATAACATTTAATCCTTTTTTATAATTTGTTTTTATAGGATTGTTATATTTATCTACTTTTTTTGTCATCTAATTTATATAATTTTAAAGTGTCTAGTTTGTCTATAATTATCTTGCTTATTAATTCTTTAATGTAACTCTTAGAACTTTTAATATAACCTATAATAGGATGAAAAAAACATTAATAATAAAACCCATTAACCTGAAAAAATAAAATCAATTATTTTATCTATAAAATGAGAGATATAAAATAACCAAAATAAGAGCGCAAATAAAGAAGAAATATGTGATGACAAAATAAAAATAAGAATACAAAATAACAAAGATTTAAAAACAAAGATAATATTTTTATTAATAAATTCATATTTTTTCCTTTCGTAAAAAATGGTATAAAAAAAAGAACTTCTATTTGAAGGTCTTAGTTGTATTTTATTTTGCTTAATTGTTTTAAATAAGTTTTTTGTGATAATTCTTGTTTTACTTTGTGTAGTAATTATAAATATTTTTTTAACATCTGCAATCATTTTATTAATGAAGTTATTGTTTTGGTAAATTCGCACTACATGATAATTAGTGTCATTGAAATAAACCAAAAAAGTAAGTGAATTTAGTTTGACTACAATAGAGTTGACATTGAACTTGGGACCAGTAGTTGATGGGGCTTATTTGGTTTTAAAAAACCATTCCAAGATGTTGATATGGTGTTGTTTTCATTAACATAAGGGTATTTGATTTCTAATAAAGTGTTGGTTTTAGAGTTATATCCATCAAGTGAGGCTGAAAACATTTGGACTTTATCATCCGTAAAGATGTTGTCAGAGAATTTTAGTTCAATGGCTTTTTCAAATAAAATGAGTGATAAGGGTTCGGTTTTGTTTCTGTGTTCGGTTATTTGTTGCTTTTAAAAGTAGTGCCGAATATTTTATCATGGACTACTTGTTCTGACGATTTCGAGGTGCCATTGTGATGTTCTTTGGGTTAGGATGGTTTTTTGAATTTTTTTTGATTTTCCTTTTCATGTAAATTGTTAATAAAAAAAAGAATCTAATAAATAGAGTCTTAGTTGTTATTTATTCTGCTTAATTTTTTTAATCAAAATATTTCCCTTTAAAACAATTTAATTATGTTATTTGAGGTTTTTTTATAATTTAAATAAATTATGTAAAACGTTATTAAAGGGCAAAATAATGTGTAATAATACTTTTTAACAGTATTTTATGTTTTTAAAATTATGACCTTTACCAATTGAAAAATATTTATTAAATAAAAAAAACCCTAAAAAGGGCCTTGCTTTATGATTTAAAATTTATATTGTGAATTAAAATTTTTTTTTTGTATATTGGTTTTTGTAATATTGTTCGGATATTTATTGTCAATTTTTTAGCAATCTGTTTTTAATAAGAAAAACTAATAATTTTTATTTTTATGAATATCAAAATTTTTAAAAGTTTATTAAGTATAAAATTATTTACAAGTTATTTTTTTTCTTAATTTAATTTCTAAATCTATTTGTTCTAAAGTTATTTCATATAAATTTTTTTTAAGAGAAGATTTTTTGTCTTTTAAAAAAGATATTTGAAATTTTAAAAAACTTGAATTTCTTTCTGAAGTGTTAGGATTTTTCTTATTTCTAATTTCTAAATGAAATGATAATGTTTCTTCTAATCTAGCAATTTCTTTTAATATGGCATTTCTTTTTCTTGATAAATCATCTATTTGAGATCTTAAAAGCTCAATTTTTGTTTCTGAAGAATCAAATAATTTTTCCGAAGAATCTGTTTTTTTAATTTCTGAATAAACTTGACCAGCATAAACCAAATTAGATTTTTGAGAATAATTTATAAATATGAAAAGTAAAAATATCATAAATAAAAAAAATGAAGTATAGTGGACTTTTTTTAAATTTAAATTCATTTTTTGAATAAACTTTCTAATATAAATTTGCTATTTTTTGATTTTTATTTTTTTTAATTTAAAAATTCTTATATTTGTTAATTTTTTAAATAATAATCTTATTATTTAAATTTATTATTTTTATTGCTTGTTGATTGTTAAAAAAATTAAATAATTCCTAAAAAAGAAAATAAATCAACACCTATTATTTATCATCAGTCTCAGTTCAGAGTTAGTTCTTTTATTATTTTCAGATTCTTGAACTTTATCGTTGTTCTGTTTATCTTGAAAAAGAGATAAAGTTTTTCTTTTTGGGTTGAAGTGAAGGATTAAATAGTTACTACCTGGGACTTTGTGAATTTGTTTTTCTAAGCTTACATACAAATATAATTGACTATCATCTGCTCTATTGGCTATGGTCATATCATAAGTATCGCCATCTTCATGCCGCCTATCAAAAGGATGACGGTTTTTGACGAATGGGCGAGGTCGGTGGGTTTTTTTTGGATTTAGGAGGCGATCTTTTATGGTCATCAATTCAAAAGGTCCGATATTGGTTTTTTATCTGACTTTTGTTGATAATAACCGATTCCATTAAAGGTGTATTTGGCTTAAATCATGGTGCATTTTTTTATTAACTTCATACCATTCTTCAATGTTTTCGAATTTGGTTTTATTTAAAATAGGAATTTCTTCGCGGCGGCGATAATTTTTGTAGTCAAAGGTTTGAATAGGCTACTATAGATTTTTATTTGGGGAATTTATAGTTTTTTGAATTTCATCATATCTAATTCTTTTTTGTCTTCTAAAACTTATTTAGTTGCTTCATGGGCTTTTTGTTCGTCTTTGGTTTATTATTTGAGTTTATTGATTTCATGACGGAGTTCGGCGTTTTCTAAAGCTTTAATAATTCCTTCAAAAAGGGGGGTAGGTGATAACTTCTGATAATAAATAAGAAAATAAAGGATTAAAAATTATTTTAATTTAATAGTATTTTTTTCTTAGAAATATCTAATTTTTATTATAACATATTTTTGCATTTATAAAACATAAAAAAAAAAAAAATATACCTTTATCTTTCTTTTTTTAATAACAAAAATTGGATTAAACAGAATAAATGTTATATTTTATTTTTAAGGATTAATATAATTGATTAAAACAAATTAGAAAATGACCGTCTAGCAATTGATGAAATCATGACTAAATTAAAAAAATTAGCCATCGAATTAAACATTGTTATTATCATTTTATCTCAATTTTCAAGAGATACATACAGCAATTATCAAGGTAAATCAACAGAAATAACAGCTTTAAAAGGAAGTGGCGGAATTGAAACTAACTCAGATATCGTCTTAATGATGTCTGAATTCAAACCCAAACTATCCAAAGACAAAGAAAAGCCCATAAATATATATAATTCAACCTTAGAAGAACTATATTCAGACTATAATGACGATTAAAATCAAAAAATAATCGAAGTATGTATCAAAAAAAATAGAAGTGGTACCAAAAAAACCTTAATTTATCACTTTGAAATGACCACTCAAACCTTCCAAGAAATCGGTTATGTTTTACCTTATAAAATAGAAACTTATTATTAATCAAAAAAACTAGGAGTTAAAATAAATGAATTTTCAAGAAAAAATAAAAAATATTCAAATCAACTTCCCTATGTCAGTTTTATTAAAAAAATTAAATATAATACCACCAAAATTCAATCCCAAATATCGTTTTCCTTGTCCCATTCATCAAGGGATTTTTGTAGGCGATTACTGAGTTTTTTCAAAATATTGTTTCTTTTAAAAAAAATCTTTTTCTTATTATTTATATAATAGCATTAATAATTTCAATAATTTAAAGTTTTTTTAAGTTTTTGTAATTTATAAATAATTTTATTTATTTTTTTCCAACAACAAAAGCCGTCTAATAATTAGACAGCAAAATTAATTAAAAATATTTAATTTAAACTAATTTAATCAAATTAAATTAAGGAGAAAGTTGAAAACTTTGAATATAATTATTTTCAAGATATCTATACCAATATTGACATTCAACTTTATTTAATATTTTAATATCTTTTTTTTCATAATCTTTTTTAAGTTTTAATTTAAGTTTTTGTAATTTAAAATATTTTTTAAAATTCTTATTAAGAAAATAATTTTTTGGTTGAATACTAGATAAATTTAAACTAAAATAATTAGAATTTTGAACTTGGTTTGGAGTCATATAAGATTTAAACAATAAAGTTAAATTATGTGGAATTTTAATATTTCTTCCATTAATTATTTTTTTAATATTCCATTCAAATATATTAGAAAAAATAAAATTAACAATTGGAAATGAACTTAATTCTATTTCTTTAATTATATCGTAAGGAAATAATGCCAAAAAAGATTCTTGAGGACAAGAAAAACATGTGCGAGAAAATCCAAACAAATGACGACTATAAAAATCAATTCCTTTATTAGGATTTGATTCAATTTGTTTATCATTTTTAGAAACATATTTACTAACATATGAAACAACTTTATTAATATAATCTTTTTTATCAAAAGCGCCTTTATAAAAAACTTTACATTTACTAATTTCAATTTTTTCAAATATTATAGGCGATTAAAGAACCATTAAAAAAAATACCAACTTTTAAGTTGGTTTCCTTAAATAATTAATTTCAAAAATTTAATTGTTTGATTTCGTTTGTTGATAAGTTTTTCTGGTCTATTAATTTTTGTTCTTTGTTTTCTAATTCTATTTGTTTTTGTTCAATTTCAATTTTTAATTGATTTACATCTTTAATATTTGAAGCTAATTATTTTTCTAAAGTTGTTATTTTTTCTTTTGAAAAAATCAACTCATTATCTTTTTTTACTATTAATTCATTCTGGTTTGTAATATTATTTTTTATTACTTCGATTTCTGATTGTAATTTGTTTTTTTCTTCTTCGGATAAATCTTTAGTTTGTTGGAGTGTTATTTCTTTAGTTTTAAGTTGAGATTGTAATTCAATTATTTTTCCTTCAAGGGATAATTTTTCTAGTTGTTGAGCTTGAAGGTTAATGTTTAAATATCCCTTTTCGGTTTCTAAAATCTTTTGTTTTTCTCTTTCTTGTTGAATTATTTTTTCTATTTGTTGTTGAAGTTCAGGATTCCATAAACTTTTTGTATTTTTTTCTTTTTTGGTTTGAGTTTGGTTGTTGAGGGGTTTGTTTAGAATCCCTTAATTCAGTTGTTTTTTTAATTCTTTGGTTTTTTCTATTCTTTCATTAATTTTTTGTTCAATTTCTTTTGGGGTTTTTCCTTCTTGAGAAAGTTTTGTTGCATATTCTGTTAACTCTTTTTTTTAGTTTTGATTCTTCTGTTGCTTTGATAGCATCTAAATCATAAACTTCTACTAAATTTGGGGGTGGAGTTTTGGCTTTGGGTGTTGGTTTCGTTAAAATATCCAATCATTCAAATATAAATACCTGTTGCAATTAATATTGTTAAACCTATGCAAGGTCCTATAACTGGTATTCCAAGACAAGATAAACCCAAAATGAGGCCAAATGCAATAATAATACTATTAAATATGTAAGGAATTAGTTTCAAAGGAAATCCTAACCATTCTAAAAAATTCTTACAGCGTTCATTTATATAATGAGCAAAATCTTTGGTTTTTTCCCAAGCAGCTTTAGCCATTGGTCCAATTTTAGCTGCTGTTTCAGGGAAGAATTTAGAAATTATTAACCATATTGCCCCTCCAATTAGTGTGATTAGTAATAAAGTAAGGATTGGTTTTGTTATTTTTTTGATTATTTTTACAAACCAATTATCTTGTTTTTGTTGGGTTTCAACAATTATTTTTGGAGGTTTTGGATTGTTTTTGGTAATTTGTTTTGAAGGTTTTTTGATTATAGGTGATTTTGTAATTGTTTTTATTTGAGGTTGATTTATTTTTTGATTTTTTTATAGGTATTTTGGTTGGTTTTTGAGTTGGTGGTTGTTTAATAAGGGATTTTGTTTTGGGTTTTTTTACATTGGGTTTATTTGGTGGTTTTGGTTGGGATTTTTTTGTGATAATTATTTTTTTAGCCATATGATTTTACTCGCTTTCTTTATTTGTTTCATTTAATTTATTGATTATTTCTTTGTTTTCGTTATTTCTTTTAAATCTTTTTTCATTTTTTTCTAATTCATCAATTAATTTATCTAAATTTTTATTAATTTTATCAAATCTTTCTTGAAATTCATCAATAAAAACAGGACGATTATAAATTAAACCATTATTTATTTCAACAAATTCAATAAAATCACTAGTTTCAATTAATAAACCATCAAAAGTTATTAAATTATAATAATTTAATTTTTCATAATACAAATTTAATAACAATTCAAAAGATTTTTTTAAAAAGTAAAAAGTGTCTAAACTTTTGGAACACCTCAGGTTTTACAACCGAAACAACAAAAACAAGGTTTTAGAAATTTTGGAAGAAAATGATGCAGTTACTAAAGAAGTTGTAAAAGAAACTAAAGACAGAGTTAAATAACAAAATTTTTACTAAATCTTACACAACATATGAACTTTAAAAGAAAAATACGACCAAACATTTCAAAAATTACAAGAAAAAGAAAAAAAAGAAGATAAAACTAAAGACCAAAAAAAACAAGATAATAAATAAAAACTTTTAAACAATTATAATAATTAATAAATTAAACTAACTTAACTGGCTTTTTTCTTTTTTTATGTTATAATATTATTTAATAGCAATCATTAATCGCTTAATGATTGCTATTACAAAGAAGGAAAGGTGTATAACACGACAAATGAAAACAAATAATTTAAGTAAGAAGAGCAAATCTCTTTTAGTTTTTAGTTTATTATTTTTGGTTAGTTTATTTTTTATTTTTAATATTATTAATAGCAATATTATGGCAAATGGAGCAGATGAAGAAACTCCAAAAGATACAGCAGTTGATGATACATTATCAAAATTAGTTAATGAAGCAGTTGATGCGGAAGTATCTCAATGGGTTAAAGATGAAGATAAAGATGCAGTTACTAATAAAGTTGATAAAACTGAATTAGTAAATGATGCAAAAGTTTTACAACAAGTTAAAGATAAAGTTACAACTTTTGCAGCACAAGTTAAAAAAACTTTTGTTGAAAAAGAATTAAATCAAGTATTAAAAAGTTCAGAAGTTAAAACAACGTTTAAAACAAATGTAACAAAAAAAGTTAAAACTGCTATTAAAGTTTTATTTGATGAAAAAGTAGTTGCTTTATTGAAAGAAGATGAAGAAGAAGAAGTTAAAACTGCTATTAAAGGCAAAGCTCCAATTGTAGAAAACAAATTAACAAAAACTGTTGATGAATTAGCAAAAGAAGCTATTAAAGCTTTAGTTCAAGACAAAGCAGTTACTTTGCTTGATGCAAATACAGAAAAAACAGTTAAAGATGAAGTTAAATCTGAAGTTAAAGAAGTAACTCAAAAACTTGATAAAAAAGTTGCTGAATTAGCTCAAGAAGCTAAAACTGCAGGAACAGAAGATAAAGTTGCAAAAGATACAGTAGTTAATGATGTATTATCAAAATTAGTTAATGAAGCAGTTGATGCGGAAGTATCTCAATGGGTTAAAGATGAAGATAAAGATGCAGTTACTAATAAAGTTGATAAAACTGAATTAGTAAATGATGCAAAAGTTTTACAACAAGTTAAAGATAAAGTTACAACTTTTGCAGCACAAGTTAAAAAAACTTTTGTTGAAAAAGAATTAAATCAAGTATTAAAAAGTTCAGAAGTTAAAACAACGTTTAAAACAAATGTAACAAAAAAAGTTAAAACTGCTATTAAAGTTTTATTTGATGAAAAAGTAGTTGCTTTATTGAAAGAAGATGAAGAAGAAGAAGTTAAAACTGCTATTAAAGGCAAAGCTCCAATTGTAGAAAACAAATTAACAAAAACTGTTGATGAATTAGCAAAAGAAGCTATTAAAGCTTTAGTTCAAGACAAAGCAGTTACTTTGCTTGATGCAAATACAGAAAAAACAGTTAAAGATGAAGTTAAATCTGAAGTTAAAGAAGTAACTCAAAAACTTGATAAAAAAGTTGCTGAATTAGCTCAAGAAGCTAAAACTGCAGGAACAGAAGATAAAGTTGCAAAAGATACAGTAGTTAATGATGTATTATCAAAATTAGTTAATGAAGCAGTTGATGCGGAAGTATCTCAATGGGTTAAAGATGAAGATAAAGATGCAGTTACTAATAAAGTTGATAAAACTGAATTAGTAAATGATGCAAAAGTTTTACAACAAGTTAAAGATAAAGTTACAACTTTTGCAGCACAAGTTAAAAAAACTTTTGTTGAAAAAGAATTAAATCAAGTATTAAAAAGTTCAGAAGTTAAAACAACGTTTAAAACAAATGTAACAAAAAAAGTTAAAACTGCTATTAAAGTTTTATTTGATGAAAAAGTAGTTGCTTTATTGAAAGAAGATGAAGAAGAAGAAGTTAAAACTGCTATTAAAGGCAAAGCTCCAATTGTAGAAAACAAATTAACAAAAACTGTTGATGAATTAGCAAAAGAAGCTATTAAAGTTTTATTTGATGAAAAAGTAGTTGCTTTATTGAAAGAAGATGAAGAAGAAGAAGAAGTTAAAACTGCTATTAAAGGCAAAGCTCCAATTGTAGAAAACAAATTAACAAAAACTGTTGATGAATTAGCAAAAGAAGCTATTAAAGCTTTAGTTCAAGACAAAGCAGTTACTTTGCTTGATGCAAATACAGAAAAAACAGTTAAAGATGAAGTTAAATCTGAAGTTAAAGAAGTAACTCAAAAACTTGATAAAAAAGTTGCTGAATTAGCTCAAGAAGCTAAAACTGCAGGAACAGAAGATAAAGTTGCAAAAGATACAGTAGTTAATGATGTATTATCAAAATTAGTTAATGAAGCAGTTGATACGGAAGTATCTCAATGGGTTAAAGATGAAGATAAAGATGCAGTTACTAATAAAGTTGATAAAACAAAAATAACAGCTAAAGGCAAATTTGCAAATGTAACTCAAAAACTTGATAAAAAAGTTGCTGAATTAGCTCAAGAAGTTTTTAAAACATACAAAGATAAAACTAAATTACTAGTTGCATTAGGTGTTTTTTTAGCGCTTTTAGTTTTTGCAGCTTTTGTTCTTTATTTTATAAAAAAAAACAAAAAGCTAATTAAATAATTAAATATATTTTTAAACTAAAAAAACTACCTAAATTAGGTAGTTTTTTATTATATTTCACACATTTTTTGCATAATAACAAAAACGCCAACACGTTTTTTTAGACAATTTTAAAGACAAAAGTTGTCTAAAAAAACGGAACAGCGCAACTTTTTAGGCCAAATAAAGACTATCTTACAACATCAACATCCTTTTTTATTTCAAAAAACAAACAAAAAATATTAATTTTTATACTTTACAAACAAAACATATTATATTATAATATATATGTAAATATATATAATATTTGTGGAACTAAAAATTCCTAACCACTTTGATTACTAACACATCAATTTATACTCTATTTCTACCACTACTTCACATAGTGGCTTTTATTTTATATTTTTATCTAAAAATGTATTTAAAACATTAAATAACTTTTTTAAAAAACGAGTTAAAGCAGTAAACAATCCCAAATTTCAATCCTAGGGAGGATAAAAAATGAATGAAAACGAATAAAAATTAAACAAAACTATATTAGTACAAATAAAAACTTTTTAAAAGTGATTTATTTTAACTGGGGATTTGGTATTGCAATTAAAAATTTTCTAATTCACTCCCAAACTTTAGAAATCCCAATTATAGATAATTTTCCGGAAAAAGAAAAAGAATACAACAATATAGAACAATTTTTAAATAGACAAACAGCTGATTCGTTGTTTGAATTAACAATTTTATCCCACAAAGACCAAAAAACTAACTATGCATGGTCTTTACAATATCTTTATGTTCCACAAGATTTTTTGAACCAACTAAACACCTATTAACAACAATTTTTAAGAGCAAAATGGTACAAAACAAAAACCAACAAGTCCCACAAACTCAAACATACACTTCAACCCAAACAACTGCCAAACAACCAAAAAGACTAAATTAAAGATTTTTTAAAAGTAATTTCCCCTGGACAAACTAGAAATATTAAAATGAATAAAACCAAATGCCCAAACAAGTTAGATAAGTACGAAAACCCCACTAAAACTAATTTTAAAAAAAGGCTTAAATTTTTATTTACTTGGCAAATGACCTAGCCTATATTAAATAATTTCTAACCAAATACAAGTGGGGTTTGGGTTATAGGATTAAAACCAAAAGACAAAAAAAGAAAATGTATTTCTTATAAAAAAAATTACGGAATTTCAAATGAGTTTGTAGTTAAAAAAGAAAATAAAATATACTTATATTGACACAAATGGAAAAAATACTACAAATTAGCAATTAAAGCCCCTCAAAAAACTAAATTTGATGATTGTATAGTAATTAATTTTGTAGTAAAACTTAGTAAAATACAACAAAAAGGGTTTTAAAACCTTACAAATAAACTAAAAAAACCAATTTCACTTTTGAAAAGTTTCAAAAAATGTGTCAATTAATTTCTGAAAATATTTAAAAATAAAAAAAATTGCAAATTTGAAAAAAATAACTCTAATTTTATTAAAAAAACATTTTAAAAATCAAAAAAAGATAAAATTAGGGTTTATTAAAAAAGGGATAAACTACAAAATAGGCTATTTTTATCCTATTTTTGTCTAAAAAAACCATAAAAATAGTATATTTGATATATTAACATAACATTTTTCCTTTGATTTTATAACTATTTTTACATGATAATTTATTATAATTGAGTTTGGTTACCTTTTTTATAAAATTTAAGTATATTTTTATGTTTCAACTCATAATATATTTGATAATTTGAATTAAATTGGATTGGAGGAGTTTTTATGGATTTTTTAAAAATTAAAAGTGTGCGTCAATTTTGTGCAAATCATGAAATACAAAACAACATTTTAGAAGCAATTTTGGGTACAGTTTTCCAAGCACCCTCTGCTTTTAATTTACAACCATGGCGTTTTTTTGTTTTTAAAGGCGAAAAGAGTAAACAAAAAATAGCTCCTTTTTTATATGGTAACAAAACTCAATTAGAAACTTGTTCTGCTATGATTTTGTTGTGTTGCGATACTCAAAAAAATACCTTAGCTGAAAAAATTTATCAACAAGAATTTTTAAAAAAACAAATATCTGATACAACCAAATTACAAATAATTACAAAAATTGATGATTATTACAAACAAATTTCCCAATCAAAACTAAAAAATGAGTTATTTTTAGAAGGTGGTATCGGAGCGTTGCAATTGATGTTAGCTGCTAAAAAATATGGTTATGATGTTTGTCCTATGGGAGGGTTTAACGCAAAAAAAATCAATGAAGGACTAAATATTGATTTTCAATATTTGCCTGTATTGTTGGTTGCTATTGGGAAATCACAAGAAAAACCCAAAAATAAAGCTTTTCGAATGGATTGTAAAGATTTTATTTTTTGGATGTAGTTAAAATTGCAAAAAATAACTGTATTAAAACACTAAAAAATTAAAATATTCACAAAAATAACATTATGGCTGACTTAAAAAGTTGGTCTTTTTTTTATAAAAAGGCATTTTTTTATTTAATAAATAATTTAATAGTTAATTTCTATAAATTGAGGTATTTTTGCTGAATTAACTTGTTTGTATAAAACAGAAAAACATTGCAATTCTTGTTGCTTAGATAAAAAAGTATTTTGAACAATTTTATTAAGATAAAAAAAAAAAAAACAGCATGAGCCAAATCATTTTTAATATTTCTTTCATATTTCAAATAAAAACCTAGAAAAAGATTAGCAAAAAAAATCTCCTGTACCTGCAATATCAATGTTTTTTCTTTGTTATAGGACTGCACCAAATATTTTTTAGTATTTAGAAAACAATAGATTATATTCCTTAATATAATCTATTGTTTTGCTATCAGGATTATAATAAAATGTACGACTATAATCTTTAATTAAACAACATTTTTCATAATTTTTTTTAATAGTTCCATCATCTCTATAAATAATTTTTTTGATTTTTACAATTCTTTTTTTATTATTTAACTATTAATAAATAACCTTTTGAAGCAAAATAAACAGCAGCAGAATAACAAGACCTAATTTAGGTGAAAACCAATATTGAAAAAAATCCTAAAGTTAATTTATTTATTCTAAAAGATTTTTTACTGGAATAATAACGTCTGTAATTTCAAGCCATTTTAATCTCTTTTTTTTATTTTTTTTATAAATAGGGTGGCAATTTGTTCAATTATCACCTATTCTTTCAAGTCTTTTAGTTTTGATATTTTTTCATTATTATTTTAGTTTGAAAAAAATAAGTTTATTATCGCAAATGCTTTAAAAATTTTAAATAATTTCAAAATAATAATATTAATTTTGATATAATAAAGTTAATGAAAACAAACAAAAAAACAAATATTCCAAAAATCAACAAACAAAGCAAGAAAATAAATTTTTTTACAAAAAAATAAAATAAATAAAATGAAAAAAGCCAAATTCAAACCTGAAAAATAAAAACACTATTAAATTGGATAAAAAATCAAAAAAAACAATTCAATAAACGGAAGCAATTTAAAATGTCAATTCTTTTAGAAAAAATAAAAACTTTACCGCCCAATCCTGGTTGTTATCTTTTTAAAAACACAAAAGACACAATCATTTATGTTGGTAAAGCCAAAAATTTAAAAAAACGCGTCCAAAGTTATTTTACCAAAAGAAACAACTTAAAAACAGCGATGTTAATTGAAGAAACCCAAGACTTTTTCTACATTATTACTAACAACGAACAAGAAGCCTTAATTTTAGAAGCTAACTTAATCAAAACACACACTCCTAAATATAATTTCAAACTTTTGGATGACAAAACTTATCCTTATATTGAAATTACCAAAGAAAAACACCCACAATTAAAAATTTCACGATTCAAACAAATTCCTCCAGGAAAAATAATTTTTGGTCCTTATCCCAATCTTAAAAGCACCAAAGAAACCTTAAAATTGTTGCATCTTTTGTATCCTTTAAGGAGATGTCAGTTAGCATCAAAAAAACCGTGTCTTCATTTTCACATCAATCAATGCCTCGGCGCTTGTGCAGGAAAAACAATTAATTATAAGCCTAATATTGATGCAATTACTAAATTTTTAAAAGGCAATATCAAAGATATTTTAAAAAAATTACACCATTTAATGCAAAAAGCCAGCGAAAAAATGTTTTATGAAAAAGCCCAAGAATACCGCGACATTATTGATTCAATCAAACAGACCACAAAAAAACAACTTATCAGTAATCAAAAACTCAAAAATTGCGATATTTTTGCCTATGCATTTAATCAAGACCAAATAGCAATTCAAATTTTAAAAATTCGCCAAGGAAATATCGTTGATTCTTATCGGAGTGTTTTTTCATATGTTGGCTTTGTATGCGAAAATATTTTAACTTATCTTAATTGTTATTATCAAAAAAACATTAAACCAGATATAATTATTACAGGAAAAAACCAAGATGAAAATATTTTGCAACAAACGATAACTAACCAAACTTTATTGGAACAAATCTTGCAAACCAAAGTAAATATTTATCATAAGGGAGACAAAAAGAAACTTTTTTTACTAGCCTTAAAAAACGCCCAAAATGATTTATCTCACAATAATTTAATCTATCAATCCAAAGACCAAAAAATACAAGAAGCATTAAACAAATTGGCAATTATTTTTAATAAAGATATCAAAAGAATTGATGTTTTTGACAATTCTCAACTATTTGGAAAAGCCTTTGTGGCGGCAAGAATTGTGTTTAATCATTTTGAATTTGACAAAAAACTTTATCGAACTTTTCACATTAAAGGTGAATTACCTAACGAATATCAAGCTTTTGAAGAAACACTTACGCGTTGTTATAACAAAGGCAAGGAAGCTGAAAATGATGCAACAGATTTAATTTTGGTTGATGGCAGTTTAGTACAGCTAAGGCAAAGCCAAAAAACTTTAAAGAAACTGGGCTATGAAATTCCTTTAGGAGCATTGCAAAAAAATAACAAACATCAATTAACTCATCTTGTAACTTTTCAAGAAAAATTAATGTTGGAACAAGATCCTAATTTATTTCATTTTTTAAAAAGTTTAAGCGAAGAAGTCCATCGTTTCGCCGTTTCTTTTCACCGCAAAACCAAAAAAAAACTGGATTATAAAACCACTTTATCAAACATAAAAGGAGTTGGCGTTGTTAGAAAAAAAGCCATATTAAATCATTTTGAAAGTTTAGAAGCCATCAAAAAAGCTACTTTGCAAGATTTTCAAAAAATAGGAATTAATCAAAAATTGTTTTTGTTAATTAAAAAGAGTTTATAGAAGTGGGCAAATAAATATTCATTAAAAAAATATTAACAAAATTTTAGAACAACCATCTAAATATTTTGAAATTAAACCACAAAAATAACCAAAATCAAAAAAATGCAAGGAGCAACAAATGAGTTTAACAAATTTATTTAAATTGCAAAGTTCTTTAAAACCAAGTGGCGACCAACCTCAAGCAATTCAAAAATTAGTTAATAACTTTAAACAAGGTTTAAAAGAACAAATTCTTTTGGGAGCTACTGGCACTGGAAAAACTTTTACCATTGCAAATATTATTCAACATTTACAACAAAAAACTTTGGTTATTGCTCATAATAAAACATTAGCAGGACAGCTTTACAACGAATTAAAAGCCATGTTTCCCAACAATCGAGTAGAATATTTTATTTCTTATTATGATTACTACCAACCAGAAGCATATGTAGCATCAAGCGACACTTACATCGAAAAAGACTCCAAAATCAATGATGAAATTGATCAGTTGCGTCATAGTGCCGCAGGTTCGTTAATTAACCGAGATGATGTAATTGTAGTTGCTTCTGTTTCGTGCATTTATGGAGTAGGTGACCTTAAAGATTATCAAAAATCAACACTACATTTACAAATTGGAGATAAGTACGAAAGAAAAAATTTAATTAACAAGTTAATAGAATTAAAATACCAAAGAAACGAAATTAATTTTCAAAGAGGCACTTTTCGAGTAAGAGGCGACATTATAGAAATTATTGCTTCATCTAGCAAAGAAATTGGTATCCGCATTATTTTTTTTGGCAATGAAATTGAAAATATTCAAAATTTTTATGTTTTAAATGGCAAAGCAATTGCTAACCTTAAATTAATTACTCTTTTCCCTGCTAGTCTATATGCTACAAATAACCAAAAATTACAAGAAAGCATCAAAAGAATTCGCCAAGAATTAAAGGAACAAATTAATCATTTTGAAAAAACTAACCAACTTTTAGCAGCTCAAAAAATTAAAATGCGTACTTTACACGATTTAGAAATGTTAGAACAAATAGGCAATTGCAATGGTGTTGAAAATTATTCAAGACACTTGGCACTCAAAGGAAAAGGCGAGGCGCCATCCACTTTAATTGATTTTTTTGGAAATGATTTTTTAACCATTGTTGATGAATCTCATGTAACTATACCCCAAATTAAAGGAATGTATTTTGGTGATTTTTCTCGCAAAAACAACTTAGTAAATTTCGGTTTCAGACTACCAAGCGCCCTTGATAACAGACCTTTAAAATTCAATGAATTCCAAGAGAAAATGAATAAAGTTATCTATCTTTCAGCTACTCCTGGAGACTATGAATTAACTAAAAAAATCCCCATTGTAGAACAAATTATAAGACCTACTTTTGTTCTTGATCCAGAAATTGAAGTGAGACCCACCAACAACCAAATGGACGATCTTTACTTTGAAATTAAACACCAAACTAAAAACAATCAAAGAATTTTGATAACAACTTTAACTATTAATATGAGCGAAGACCTAACTACTTATTTAAAAAATTTAGGCATCAAAGTAGCTTATTTACATAGTGAAATTAAATCTTTGCAAAGACTTGAAATTTTAAAAGATCTAAGATTGGGAAAATACGATTGTTTGGTGGGAGTTAATCTTTTGAGAGAAGGACTTGACTTACCTGAAGTAGCTTTAGTAGCTATTTTGGATGCTGATAAACAAGGTTTTTTAAGAAACGAAAGAAGCCTTATCCAAACTATTGGAAGAGCAGCTAGAAACATTACAGGAAAAGCTATTATGTATGCTGATTGTATTTCTCCTGCTATGCAAATTGCCATTGAAGAAACTTATCGTAGAAGAAAAATCCAAAAACAATACAACGAAACAATGAAAGTAACACCAACTGCTCTTAACAAAACTATTTTAGAAACAATTTCAATAAAACAAAAAGAAAGGATCAAAAATGAAAAGGGTAAGAGTAAGGTGCAAAAAAAGTTGCAAATAAATACAAATATGACAGCTAAAAATAAAGAAATTAAACGTTTACAAAAAACGATGAAAGAAGCTGCCAAAGCCCTTGATTTTGAAAAAGCAGCTACATTAAGAGATTTGATTTTAGATTTGGAGAAAAAAGAAAAAAGATAACAATTAAAATAATAAAAAAGATGAGGTGTTCCAAAAGTTTAGACTAATATTTCTTATGATATCTTTAACTTTGCTTTAAATATCAATTGATGTCAGTTCATCTTTATTTTCAGCAATCATTAAACAAATAAATTTATGAGTTTTTTTAAAAAAGTTTCTTAGTTTTATTTCTTAAAAACAAATAATATTTATCAGACATAGGTCTCATATGTAATTTAATAAATTCTATTTTTTCTTGGATTTCTTTTTATTCATAACTAATATTAGCCAATAGTGTGAAGACATAATCTTAGAAAAAAACCTTGCCCGAAATCAGTAGTCTTAACAAAAAATAAATATTATCAAAAGCTTTAATTTGTTCTTTATTAAAAGTACCTCTTTTAATTGCATTAAATGTTTTAAGAACATGAAAAGATAAACTAATAAACTCTTTATTCATAGTTAAATCATTTAAATGTAGCATTGTTTGTTCTCCTTAAACACAAAACTACTCCTTTACTGAGATAGTTCACGGTAAAGGCGTTTTTTGGTATAATAAAGGGACACTTTTTAAATATTCGTTTTCTTCTTTAATTTTTTTATTTTCATTATATATATCGTTATTCAACTCTCTTGCTTTTGCTTTAATATCTACTTCTTGTAATTTACGTCTTTCTTCGGTTTCTAAATGATATTTATAAGCAAGCCTACCTATCTAAAACACAAAAAAGTAAAATAGCAGCAGTAATTAAAAAAGTAATTAAAAGATATTGACTATTATTAAATTTAATTATTTTCATAATTATTTTTTATATTCCTTTATAATTTTGTTTCATTTTAACAATGTAAAAAAAAGAAAAGCCAAAACTCAGCATTATTATAACATTTTTTAATAAAATAAACAATATTTAAGAATAATTAAATAATATCTAATATTCTTAAAACAATTTTAAATAATAAATTCCCTATTACAACAACAGTATTTAAAAGAACTACCAACAATTCTAAGAGCAATTACAGTAACACCAACTAAAACAGTTTTACCAACTTGTTTTGCTCCCTTCAATAAACCACCATTGGGATCTAAATCTTTGAGAATAAGAACATCAACACTCTGAGAAAGAAACTTTATAATAGGGGGGCATCATCTTTAAAAATCGTTAATATTTTCATTAAAAAATCAAACAATGAACTAAATAATTTTAAAGGATAAATTAAAATTGTTAATTTTTCCTATATAAAAAAAATTATTGTTTTTATCATATTAAAAATAATTAAAAAAATATTATTCCAACCAACACTAAAATCAAAAAAAAAGATGATTTAGTAAAAAAAATACTATAAAAAATAATATACAATAAATAAAAAAATCTTTAAAATTAAAGGAAATTAAATATTTTAAAATAATAAAACTAAAAATCATTTTCAGTATCATCAATATATTCCGCAATTAAAGGATTTTTTATATTATTTAATGCTTCTGCTGGGGTGGTTGTTAACAAAATCATATACGCATGGAAAGCTCTAAAACTTTGGTGGCAACAATAATGCAATTTTCTTTGCATTATTGTTTTTGTTTATGTTAAAATAATGATAAGTTAAAATAATAAAAAGGGGAGTATTTTCAATATGGAACTATTTTAAAATTAATAATTATAGTTTTTTTATTTCTTCTTTTTGTTATAATTTCTTTATGTTTTTATTTTTATCAAAAACAAACAAAATAAAAAGAGAATTACAAAAACTAATTTAAAATCAAATTCATTATATTAAAATAATTTTGGGTACGTTGGTAATTGGAATAATTGCTTTCATTTGGTATAATAAAAATCAATACAACCAACCAAAGTGATTCACATACAATTAAAAACAACAAAATAGAAACTGAAGATGAATGGTTTCAAAGCAAAAATCAACAAAGAGAAAGTAAAAGTTATTACGATTCAAAAACCTACTAACCTCCACTTCAACCCAGTCAAACAATGTATCAACTTTTATACTAAGAAATTTAACACTAAAGAAAATATAAATAAAAATTAGAAAAGAGAAAAAAATGTTAATTTTTAGATTTAAAAAACAATTATATTTATTTCAAATAGTTTTATTTACTTTTTTAGGATTATTTTTTATCACCAACAATCCTCAAGTAATGGCAACTTGTAATAATAATTCTGAAGGCAAATTAAAGAAAAATATCGATATTATAGAGGAAGCGGTAGATACATTAGAGGAAAATATTAAATTTTTTAACAAAAAAGGAATACAAATTAATTTAAACAAATTAACTAAATTGTTTTATAATGACAAAAAAAGGAATACATCGACCCAAAATATATCTTCAACTTCAAAACCTAATAAAAAGAAAAAATAATTTAATATAAAATTTTAATCCTTTAAATTAAGATCTTTCTTTATGCCCAATTTTAAAAAGGAGCAAGAAAATGCAAAATTTATTTTTTAAAAAAAATAAAAAGGATTAAAATAAAATGAAATTAAGAATTTGTGAACTTGTTATCAATGCTTATATAATTACCAAAGATAAAAATTATCAAACTTATATTTCATCCGGTAGTAATGATGTTTTATATGATTGCCAAGGTCAAGAATGTATTATTTTAGATTATTTGCGTTCTAATTGTTTAGGGTTTATCAGATTTATTTAAAATGTTAGATAATAATACTTCATCCTAATTTAAATCTAGTTATAAAATAAAGTTTTAGAATGTAAATTAAATTATTATTACTACCTTTAAAAGTATTGATAATTTCTTTGGGGTTATTTTTAAAAAAAGATTAAAGAATTATTCAATAAAAAAAGACGTTGTAAAATACTTATTATTTTAGATTCAAAATATATTTATTATAACGTTTGGAATTCAGTAGAAATGAAATATAATTTAATAGAAAAAAACCAATACTTTATTAAAACAATTTCAAATAAAAACTTTAAGTAAAAAAGAAACAAAAGAGTTTATTAAAAAAATAACTAATATAAACAACTTATAAAAAAATTATATTATTAATATATAGCAATATTAAAAGGAATCTATTAAAATGATAAAAACAAATAAATTAGTTAAAATTGGTTGTTTTTTTTGTATTCTTTTTCAATCAATTTTTTATTTTTTTTTAATATTTTTATTATCACAGCTTAAAATTTTATCTTTTTTAGGTTTTAAAAGGTATTATATAGAATTTTTATCATCAAAGTTTCAAATTTTATCTTTTTTAAATGTTAAAGTTTATGATATAGAAATTTTTGGAAAAAAATATTATTATGAATTAGAAAATAACTTATTTCATTCATATTTTTTAGAATTATTTTTTGGTTTATTTTTTTTATTAATTCCTTTTTCTATTTTTTTATATATAAGATTATTTAATTCAAAATCTAATAAATTTACAAAAAGATTTTGTGGTATATATGGTCTTATTTGGGGATTGTTTCCTGGCATTTTTATCTTGTTTGGAACCTATAAAAAAGAAAGCCGTTGGTTAGTTTATTATTAATATTTTTATTTATCTTTTCAAATAATTTTTTTGTTAAAATATAATTTTATTTACTTAGAATTTGATTTAAAGTTTATTTTTTTACATCTAAAAAAATGTTAAAATAATTAATGACTCTTATGTATACGTTTGTCCGAACTTGCGTATATGTAGGGTCATTTTTGTTATATTAAGCTCACATTAAAATATAAAAAAATAGTTATATAAATCAAAGTCCTACCAAAAACAACGTTTTATATAACTACCATGAAAGGATGCATTATTCATGCATAATTTTAATTTTAACATAAGCGCTTTTATTGATAAAATAAATGATTACGCTATCTTCATTATATCATTCCTTAAAACAACTTTCAACAATATAATTGCTATTAAAGATGTTGATTTTTCTTTTGGCAATATTTTAAATAGTTCAGGAATAATTATCAGTTTTGTTTCATCTATATTTTATATTTTAATCTTTATTACCTTTTTAGTTTTTATCGGTTCTATCTTTAATATTATAAAAACAATAATAAAATGGATTTTATTTCCATTTAAATTATTAATTATAGGTTTATGTAAATCAATTAAAAATATAATTTTTATAAAAATCAAAATCCACCCAGTTGCGCTCGAAGCCCTTTTTTAAAATAAATATAAATCATTTAGATTTATAATGGTTGATGCATGGTATATAAAAAGGAAAACAATATTTAATATTATAAAAAATTAAAAGAAATATTAAAACAAATAAAAAAATTATTAAAAACTCTAATGAAAAAAACAAAAAAATGATAAAAAAAACAGTTTTTGAATTGGTTAAACAATTCAATAAAATACTAAATTTAAAAAAACATTTTAAAAACTATCAAAATCAAAAGAAGCGATTATTATTATTGGTTTAAAGTCGAAAATAAAATAAAAGACAAAAAAAGAAAAATACTTATTACAACAAAATCGCATTAAAGCTTTATGTTTACACCAAAAATATTTTTACTGTCATCGTAAAATCACTGATTTATACCAAAAAACTTTTAACGAAAACATTACCAAGAAAAAAATTTATACTATTATGAAAGAAAACGGTATTTTTTGTCGTTTAAGAATTAAAAAAAATAAATGTTATTTTAAAAATAATTTAAAAACTAAATTAAAAGTAGTAGACAATTTAATAAATAAAGACTTTTTATCAACATCCCCTTTACAAAAATTATTAACCAATATTACTTATTTAAAAAACTCCCCAAGGATTTTTATATTTTTCTTGTATTGTTGATTCTTTTAACAACCAAATCATCTCTTACCAAACTTCAAAACATCAAAATAAAAAATTGGTTTTAAACGCCATCAAAAAAATACCTCCATTAAAAGAACCTTGTATTATTCATTCCGACCAAGGAACATTTTATCAATCGCAAAAAGTCCAACAAACACTAACTAAAAAAAGGTTTTTTAATCAGCATGTCAAGAAAAGATACTCCACATGATAACGGTGTAATTGAAAACTTTTTTGGTCAAATGAAAACTATCTTACAACATCAACATCCTTTTTTTATTTCAAAAATCAACCGAAAAAGTTAAAAAAATAATCAATTATTTCCATAAATTTTAGAACAATCAATGGTTTTTAGCTAAATTAAATTATTCATCACCAACTCAATATTCCCTAAATTTTAGATAATAATTTTTTTATTTCAAATTTTCAACCTTGAAAAAGGTTATCTTTTTACGCATTTTTTTAATCAAAATAACATAATTACGTAAAAAAATAATTATGTTTTCATTTTTTTAGGGGTTTTTTAACTTTTTTTTACTTAAATATATAGTGTAAGGTTAAAATATTTAAAAAAAATATTTCCTTAGTTTGAAAAGATATGAAATTATCTACTTATTTGGAAGTCTTAAAGAACAATTTTAGAGACAAAATTTGTTCTTTAGATTTAAGTTGGGATTGTAATTCAATTATTTTTCCTTCAAGGTATAATTTTTCTAGTTGTTGGGCTCGAAGGTTAATGTTTAAATATCCCTTTTCGGTTTCTAAAATCTTTTTGTTTTTATGTTTATTTGTTAAATTATTTTTTCTATTTGTTATTGAGAGGTTTGTTTAGAAACCCTTAATTCAGTTGTTTTTTTAATTCTTTGGTTAATTTTTTGTTTAATTTCTTCTGATGATTTTCCTTCTTGAGAAAGTTTTGCTGCATATTCTGTTAACTCTTTTTTTAGTTTTGCTTCTTCTGTTGCTTTAATAGCATCTAAATCATAAACTTCTACTAAATTTGGGGGTAGAGTTTTAGCTTTGGGGGGTGTTTTATCTGTTAATAAAACTGTTGCTAAAAAAGCAATAGCACTAAACAAAACTACTTTTCCTAAAAATGGTCCTATACCAGAGATGAAAAAACATGCACCTGCAAGTAGAAAACCGCCAATAAACCATAAAGCTTTTGAAACATTAGAAGAATATTTAGGATTAATACCTATTTTTTCTAACCATTCTTTAGTTTTATCATCTAAATTATGACATGTATCTTTGATAAAAACCCAAATTTTTGTAGCTCCTTCACCAAATTGGGCTGCTACTTCAGGGAAGAATTTAGAAATGATAAGCCATAATGCCCCACCGATTAGTATGATTGGTAATAAAATAATGATTGCAGTTATTGATGATTTAATAATTTTTACAAACCAATTAGCTTGCTTTTGTTGTGTTTCTACAATTATTTTTGTAGGTTGTAGATTGCTTTGGGCAATTTGTTTTGAAGGTTTTTTGATTATAGATGACTTTGTATTTTTTTTTCTTTGAGGTTGATTTATTTTTGATTTTTTTATATTGGGTTTAGTTGGTGGTTTAGATTGGGATTTTTTTGCCATATTATTTTTTACTCGCTTTCTTTATAGGTTTTATTTTGATTTATTATAATTTTCTCTAATTTATCTATATTTTCATTAATTTTTTAAAAATTGCTTTGAGGTTTCTTGTTTGAATTCAACTACTTTCTTTTCAACTCTATTGATGTTGTCTTTTAAATATTAACTTTTTGAATTGAAATGTTCTTTTAAATTATTATGATTAGCAAAATAAAAAGTAATACCCATGGAAATAAAAATACTGATTAATTAAAACAATATTTTAAAATATTGTTTTAATTCTTGCATTTTTTAAATTCTCCTTTATTTTAGTTATTTGCATTTTCTTTAGTATTAAATTTCTTAGTATAAAGGTTGATGCATTGTTGGACTGGGTTGAAGTGGAGGTAGTAGGTTTTACATATAGCATGATTATCTTCATCTTTTTTGTTTGTAGGACAATCAACTTCATCCATGAAAAAGTCTTCATCTTCTTCTAGGAGATATTTGGGGCCTTTGTAGTTGAGGTATATGTAGTAATTCGATGGGGATACAATAGGACTATGAGGGTAAAATTGTGAGTCTTTGTATTTGTTTTTTGTGTGGAAAAAATTGAAATATTGTCCTGGGGTGAATTCGAGACTTAGGATATGCCATTCATTGAATGGGGTTTTGCAGAATGTGGCGAGGTCAGTTGGTTCATATTCTTGGTGTTGACCTTTGCCTAGTCCATTTAGTCCATAGAAGATGTATTTTTTGTTTACTTGAGTATTATCTTTAGAGGGAGTTAAGTATTTTAATAATCCTTCCTTCCATTCTACATATTGTTCTTCACACTCTTTTCTTCTATTTTCTTTTTCAGTGTCAGAAAGTTTAATGTTTTGGAAAGTATTAATAGCTTCATCTAAGTCTGAAGGCAATATAACTTCGTGTTTAGGGTTTTTGCGTTTGTATTTTTTGGCTTTAATAAAAGCACTTTCAATTATTTTTTCTCTTAAATCTCTGGTAGAAATTGTTTTGCCTTTACATTTGTTAGCAATTTCTTTTAAATGAATATATGTTTGATAAATAATTTTATAATCAGTTACTAAAAATTGTAAAAAACCTTCAATTTCATCATCTTTTAATAAATCAATTTTAATTTCTTTGCTAAATCTACTTCTTAAAGCGCTATCAATTTTATCTAAATGATTGGTAGCTCCCATTAAGACAATTTTTTTATCGCTTCTTTTAAACCCATCTAATTTAGTTAATAAATTATTAACAATATTGATACTTGTTTTGTTAGATTGATTATCTTCCCGATTAGCTAGTCCACTAATTTCATCAATAAAGATAATGGTTTTTTTGTGTGATTCCGCTTCTTGCCATATTTTCTCTAATTCTTCATTACCTTCACCAACATAAGTCTTTTCAAATCTTGATGGTTCTAATACAATATAGTGTGTACCTAATTCATTACATAAAGCTTCAATCAAAAAACTTTTTCCTGTTCCTGGGGGTCCATATAGTAAATATCCTCTAGGAATTACTTTATCAAAATTAACCATATCAAAATCATCATCTTGAAAATATTCAATCAAATCTTCTAATTCTTCTTTTTCTTGTTTCAAACCATATATATCAGAAAACATAACTTTCTGTTTGGGGGAGTGATAAGAAATATTGTTTTGTAAAGATTTGATTTCTTCTTGTAATTGTTTAATTTGTTTGTCAAAATGTATTAATTGACCATCTAAGAACAAATCATAACTTTTTAATTTTTGAAATTCTTCAGTATTATCTTTGTTTTGAATCATTAAGTCTTTAATAATATTTTTATTAGCGTCATTCAAAGCCATTGTTTTTTGTAAACCTTGAATTTTTTTGGTAATAAATAAATTATTGTTATTTTTGATAATTCGGAAATTTGTTTCTTTGAATTGTTCTTTAGATTTTGATTTTGTAGTTAATAATTGTTTTTTTTGTTCTATTAATTCCAAAGTTTGTTTATGAATTGGTTCTTTTTTTTCCTTAATTTCTTGTATTTTTTTGTTTAAAGAAATAATTTCTTCTTGTAATTGGTGCTTTTCTTCTTCTTTTAAGTCTTTATTTTGGAGATTATTTTCTTTATCTTCTTTGGTGGTTGTTAATTTTTTAAGTTCAATATTAAAATCATTCATTAACTCTAAATTTAATTTAATTTGTTGAGTTAAATGTTCTATTTGTTGATTTCTTTGGTTATTTTCATTAATTTTAGCTTCGCTAGTTTTTTTTAACTCTTTGAGATATTTTGATATTTCTTCAAAAGATTTGTTTTGATTGGTTGACGGATGATTATTTTGAAATAAATTATTATTGTTATAATTTTTTAAAAAAAAACCATAAATCCATAAACCTAAAATGGCAAAACCACATACAACTAACAAATTTAAATAAATTTGTTTTAATTTCATATTAGTTCCTTTCTTTTATCTTTTTTTTATTCAACATCATAATATAAAGTACGATTTTGTACAGAACGTTTTTCATATAAATAAATTTTTTAAAAGATTTAATATGACTATTCGACCACGATATTCCTTATTGAATATAATTATAAAAAGGAAATTTTAAAACAAAATAATAATTACGAATATAAAAAGATTCTTCAATTTTTTGATTAATCGGGCAAACAGCTACAATTTTATCTTTTTGAATATCTTTAATAATTTATATTATCTATTTCTTTTGCTTTTATTGGAATGATTTTATCATAAAAATAATTATCTATTTTTTTAAATGAGGGTTTAAATACATAGTCTGTTGAATTAACAAGTTGGATAAAGTCATATTTTGGAGGTTTTTGAATAATATTTGCAAATCCAAATGCAATAAAAAAAACAAAGAAAACAAAGAAAGTTTTTTTTAATAAGTGTTAATGTAATCATTTATTTTATTAGATTTCTAAATTAGTTATTTGTTTTTCGGTATTTTATTCATATTTAAACCATGAAAAATCAAAAAAAGCACTTATTATTATTATTATTGGTTGAAAGTAGAAAATAAAATCAAAGCCAAAGAATAAAAAACACTTATTGCAAAAAAACGCATTCAATCTTTATGTTTACACGAATAATATTTTTGCGGTCATCGAAAAATCACTGATTTATACCAAAAAACTTTTAACAAAAAACATCACAAAGAAAAAAATTATACTATTATGAAAGAAAACTTTATTTTTTGTCGTTTAAGAATTAAAAAAAATAAATATTATTATAATAAAGAAAAGCTAAATTAAAAGTAGTAAGCAATTTATTCAAACAAGATTTTATATCAACAGCCCCTTTAAAAAAATTATTCAAGGATTTTTATATTTTTCTTGTATCATTGACTCTTTCAACAAACAAATAATCGCTTCCCACACTTCAAAAATCCAAAATAAACAATTATTTTTAAATAAAATCAAAAAAATACCTCCATTAAATAAACCTTGTATTATTCATTCCGACCAAGGCACAGTTTATCAATCACAAAAAGTCCAACAAAATTTAACGAAAAAAGGTTTTTTAATCATCATGCCGAGAAAAGCTACTCCACGTGATAACGCCGTAATTGAAAACTTTTTCGGCCAAATAAAAAATATCTTACAAAATCAACATCCTTTTTTATTTCAAAAATCAATCGAAAAAGTTTAAAAAATAATAAATTATTTCCCTAAATTTTGGAACAATCAATGGATTTTATCTAAATTATTCATCCCCTTCTCAATATTCCCAAAAAAACATATAAATTTATTTTTAATCATTAATTTATTTTAATATTTAGCCTTGGAAAAAGTTTTATTTTTGCGCATTTTTTCATCAAAATAACATAATTACGCAAAAAAATAATTATAATTTAATTTTCTTGGAGTAATTTGAACTTTTTTTACCTAACTATATAGTGTAAAGATAAAATATAACAAAAAAATATCTTTTGAAACTAATGAATTATTAAAAGGCTTAGAAACTTTTTGAAATTTAAAAAAATATTTCTTTAGTTTGAAAAGATATGCAATTATCTAATTAATTTTTTAGTCTTAAAGAGTAATTTTTAAATCAAAAAATGTCCAAAAAAAAACGAAACAGCGCATTTTTGATAGATTATGAAAATTTAATTTATTTGGCTTGGATAATCTTATATAATTCTTACAATTTCATTCCCCCATTAACAAGACATTGCCATTTTTTTATAACTATTCTCACTTAAATATTAAAATGTAGTATTCTTGTTCTCTTAAAAATGTTTCATGTTTTGATAAAATTAAATAATCATACTCTTTATTTTCCATTTTTTTGTTGGCTTGAAAATAATCTATATGAGGATAATTATTTAAAAAAAGTATGGTTAAAAACATAAATTAAATAACTAAGAAATGCAATATAAGTAACAATAAAAAAACATTTTAATTAGTTTTTTTATGAGACATTAATTTAATCATTAGTAAACCCTTCTTCTAAATTTTGTAGTTTTTGCAAAAAAGAAAACAACCATACTAGCTATAGCACAGTAAAGCTTACAAAAATTTTAGTTTTGTATTTGGTGAAAAAAATAGTTTGAAAAGTGTCTTTTAATAAAGCTACCGAAGTTTTGTCTTTTAAAACGTATTTAACTTTAACTATAGAGTATCTTCAATGAATTTTTTAAATTGTGCCTCAGTTAATGTTTTATTATTTTCTGGTTTTAATAAAACATTTTTTAATAAGCTTATTGTTTTGTTTCTTCTTCAAATAATTCTTTTGTAGACATTTCTTCTGTTTTATTGTTCATTTTCATCAAAAGTTACATCCCAAGTATCTTTATTAACCGAATCAACTTCACCAGAATCATTGTAAAATCTTTTTTTGTAATAATTGTTTGTCTTTTCATCTAATTCTAATAATTCAATTAATTTTTTTATTGTTTTTTGATATATTTTTTTTAAAAAACTTTTGAAAAAGTTTTTCATCTGTACCTGTTTCATATTCAAAATCAAAAGAGGGAATGGGTGATAACTTCTGATAATAACTAAAAAAAATAAAGGATTAAAAATTATTTTAATTTTAATTGTGCTTTTTTTCTTAGAAATAACTAATTTTTATTATTTAAAGAATTATTATAATATTTTTTTATATTAATGAAACAAAAAAAACTATAAGAAAAACCCTTATCAAAAAAAGGGTTTTTGCTGTTGTTTTTTGTTTTTTAACGTTAAAAAACAAAAAAAATAAAGTACAATATAAGTATAAAAAGTGAAAAATAAAGAAAAGTTTCAATTTTAATTCCCAAAGCAAAAATCAATAACTTTCAAATTATTTAGTAATTATCACCTATTCCTCTTTGAATAATTGATTTGCATTTTTTTATTACATCCATCCCATTTTTTTAAATTTTTTTAACAGCAATTTAAAAATAAAAAAACTTGCTATTAATTTCATTTTATCACAAAAGACAAGTTTTTTTGCTAACTAATATTTATATAATGAGCGTTTCCGTTGAATTTTGTATATTAAAAAAAGAGGCTTTTTTAAGCCTCTCAATAATTTTATTTAATTTATAGCATTTTTTTTGACTAAAATAAAATTTATAATACCTTAAAAGGGGATTTTATTATGATTTTGATTAAAATTAATCGTATCTGCGACCTAAAACCTTATTTTTATTACACACTAGAACAATACGTCCTTAATCATTTATTAAAGCAAAACCATGAAAAAACCTTCTTTTTTATTTGGAAAATCAAAGGAGTTGTAGTTGGCAAAAATCAAATAATTGAAAACGAAGTTAATTTAGATTATATCAAAGAACATAAAATTCCTTTATTTAGAAGACCTACTGGTGGGGGATGTGTTTATAACGACCCTCAAACTCCTCTTTTTAGCATCATTGCCAAAAAAGAAAAAAATTTCAGTTTTAAACCTTTTTTAGCTAAAATTGTTGTTGCATTACAAAAATTAGGACTTAATGTTGAATTTAGCGGCAGGAACGACATTTTACTAGAAGGCAAAAAAATTTCTGGAAATGCCTTTATGCAAAACAAAAATGGAATGGTAACTCACGGAACACTTCTTTATAATTGCGATTTTAAAACTATGATAAACACAATTACTCCAAACGACCAAAAATTAATTTCTAAAGGAATTGCAAGTGTACGTTCCAGAGTAACTAATCTTAAAGGCTATCTTCCAGATATGTCACAAGAAAAGTTAATGCAGTATTTAATTGAGGCTTTAACTGACCAAACTTATGTACTTAGCGATCAAGAAATAAAATTAATAGAAAAAGAATCTCTTCAATTTGCTTCTAATGAATTTTTATTTTTAACCCAACCCCATCACACGAAAATACTTAAAAAACGTTTTTCTTGGGGCGGATTAGAAATTTTTTTAGATATTAGATTTGGTTTAATTGAAAAAATGACTTTGATTGGAGATTTTTTTCACAAAGAAGATAATTTAGAACAATTTAGCAAACTTTTTGAAGGAATAACTTATCAAACTGAAAAACTACAAGAAGTTTTGAAAAAAACAAACATCAGTTTTTATATTTTGGATGCTACTAATGATGATTTTTTGAACTTACTTAAAGAAGGTATTTTAGAAGAAAAACTTAAAAATTTAATTTATTAGTAATTACTAAAATAATTCTAAATTTAAAAAAAATTTTATAGACTAGCAAAATAAAATATGGAAATAAAATCAAAGGTATATTTATGTTAAATAATCAAAAAAATGTTTTAAGAAAAATCATTGCCGTTTCTTTCTTGTTATTTTTGGCTTTTGTTTTGGAACTTCTTTCTCGTTATACTATTAATGCAGGAATCCCTTGCAATTATTCTTTTTTTCGAATTGAATTAATTTTTATCATTTTAATAGGTTATCTTTTTGGACCCAAATACGGATTTTGGGCTAGTTTATTTTATCTTTTAATTCATTATGTTTTAGAATTTTATTTTATGGAAATGTTATTAAACCATACACACCAAAATCATAATCACAGTCATCATCATAAAAATGAAAATGCAAGCAAATCCTTTATTTTCCTTTACAGATTTTTTCTTCCCTATTTTGTCTGCTCTTTTTCGGGTTTGTTTTATCGAAAAAACTTAAATCATCTCACCAAAAAAACACCTATTATAATAACTTTGGTGTTAATTAGTGTAGTTCAAATTACTTCAAGCATTTTATTTATTAATTTATTACAAGAAAACTTTACCAAAAAAACTTTTTTAAAGTGGTTCATGCAAAGCCCTTATTATTCTTGGTCGTTTAATCTTATTTATAGTTTTTCATCAGTTATTGTAAGCAATACTATTATAGGAGCTTTATTTTATTTAATTAATTTACGCCTTAAAGATAATATGGAATTTTTATATGGTTTTTCCAAGGAACATTAAATTTTAAAAAATCTTTTTTTAAAATCCCAACAAAATAATTTTTTTGTATAATATTTGTTTTTATTAATTTAATTACAATAATTTATAACCTTTTCTTTTATAAATTTCATCATGGAGCCTCTACTTAGTGTTTTTCAAATTTTTTAACAAAAACAAAATTATTATCTGCTTTATTTTTCCATTATTTTTAATTTTATTATTTTTAATTAGTCTAGAATTATCATATTTTTGGATAGAAAAAAATCAATTAAAAAACGCTTCTTTAATAAATATGTACGAAATGTTTGCAAAATTTAAAACAAACGAAATTAAAAAAATTAATTATACTTATAAAAGCCAATACAGCATTTGGACCAAAGAACATTATTTAATCCAAGCAGAAAGTTTTAATAATCAAAAATATTATTGTAAAATTACAGTCTCCAATTATGATTATTTAGTGCATGCTTTTTATTTATATAAAGATGTTTTGGTAGAAGCCAAAGAAAATATCCAATTTAATTTTTTAGAATTATATTTCAAATTTATAAGTTATTTTGTTTCTTTTATTTTTGGATGTTATATTTTAATTCATCTTAAACAAATGTTATCAAAAAAAATAAATAGATTTGATGCGAGCAATGGTTTTTCCAAAGACAAAATAACTTTTGCAGATGTAGCGGGTCTTGAAGAAGAAGAAAAAGAAATCCAAGAATTAGTTGATTTCTTAAAAGATCCTCAAAAATATCATAAAATGGGGTTTGCAATCCCTAAAGGAGTATTATTAGAAGGTCCTCCAGGAACAGGTAAAACATTACTTGCAAAAGCATTAGCTAATGAGGCAAAAGTCCCTTTTTATGCTGTATCTGGTTCTGAATTTGTCGAAATTTATGTAGGAGTTGGGGCTTCTAGAATAAGAGATTTATTTCAAAAAGCCAAAACTACTACTCCTTGCATTATTTTTATTGATGAAATAGATACTTTAGGAGCTAAAAGAAAAAACAATCCTATCATAGAATCACGCGAACACGACCAATCCTTAAACCAACTTTTATTAGAGATGGATGGTTTTTTTAAACTTTCACAAATCATCATTATTGCTGCTACTAATAGAATAGATATGCTAGATCCTGCTTTGATTCGTCCGGGTAGGTTTGACCGTAAAATCAAAATTAATTTACCTAATCTAAAAGCTAGAGAAGCTATTCTAAAAGTTCATGCAAAAAATAAAAATATTTCTTTGGATGTTGATTTTTACAAATTAGCTTTAATTACTGAAGGTGCATCAGGTGCCCAACTTGCAGCCATCCTAAATGAGGCTTTAATTTTGGCTATCAGAAATAACAAAGACCAAATTAATAAACTTTTTTTAGAACAAGCAATTAAACGAATATTAAAATAATATTATAAAAACACTAAAATATAAAAAAAGTTAACTGAGAAAATAAGTTAACTTTTTTTATTTTATTTATAAAATGATATTTTTTGTAGTATTAGTAGCAGCAAAAATAAAAACTTTGGTTGGTAAAATTGCACTAGAAACAAAAATTTGATTTTTAGTATCTTTAATTTCTTCTACACCATCTCCAATATTATGTTTTTCAAGTAAAAATGGCAAAAAGCGATATTCAACAAACCTAATCTTATTTTGTTTAATTACTGTGGCAAGATTTTTATTTAGTTCTTGCAATTTTTCTTGTGAAAAAATACTCAAAGGCAAAGTAGATACTATCCCTTTTATTTGGTCTAGCAAAATTTTTTGTTTTTTTAACAATTCAATAAAATCACAAGCATCTCCTTCGATAACTGTCAAATCTGGAAATTTATTTCTCAAAACATTACATAATTCTTTATCAAATTCCAAAGCGATAACATTTTTGACTCCAAACTTTTGTACTAAATATTTAGTAACATTACCGCTGCCCGCTCCTAATTCCAAAATTTTTTCACCTGTTTTTGAATCTAAGTCTTGTTTTTCTTCAAACACCAAATTACTTAATTGTTTAGCAATATCTTGTGATTCGGGGAAAAGAGAAGATCCCATTTGTTGAGGATGAAACACCAATTCTTTGGCATGATTCCAATCACTTGTTTCCCTAGTAATAACACAAATCAAAAATGCTCCCAACACTAAAAGTGCACTTTTATAAAAAGGATGAATTTTTATTTTTTGCACTCCTATTAAACCCATTGCCAAAAGAAAAAAAGAGACAAAAAGTTTAAAATAAGCTAATATTAAATGGTTTTGGTAATAAGGATTAATAAAATGCGATTTCAAATCCACTTTAAAACCAAAAATAATAGAAGATAACAAAAAGTAGCAAAAAGGATGAACAAAAACTATCCACACTTTTTTCCAATCCAAAAAAGTAATTGATCGTTTCCAAAAATAAAAACAATAAACCAAAGGAAAAAGGACATATTGCAAATAATAAGGAATAAGCTGTATTTGCCAATTTGCAGAAATAAAATACTGTCTGCGATCTTCAATAAAATCACAAAAAACCAAACTTATAATTAAAATATTTACCAAAGCAATAAAACTTAATATTTGATAAAATTTAGTATTTCTATATTTAGTTAAAGCAAGTATTGCAACTATCAAAATTAAAAAAATACTTTGTCTTGTGTAATGAAAAATATTTTTAAAATAAGCAAATAAGTCTAGATGCGTTTGCAAACAACTATCAAAAATCGCCCAAATTAAAGTTATTGAAGAAAAAAGCACTAACAATAACGAGCTTAAATTTTTTTTAATTTTAAAAAAATAAATTGAAAAAAATGAAGAATTAAAAATTTTGTAAAAAGATGTGATTTTCACTTTTGATACCTTTACTTTTTGTTTTTTTGTGTTATTATAATTATTTTTTTGGCTCAAAAAAGAAAAAAATTAAGTTAATAAAAAATATTAAATTAAAATTATTTTGTTATTTCAAAACAACAATTAAATTATATCATTTTTTAAAACAATCCTTTTTATAATTATAAACAATTAAAAAAAAATATTTTTAGCTTTTACAAAACCAAAATAAGTTAAAAATAAAGAAAAAATGCAAAAAAATAAAGAAAAGCCATAAAAAAATGTTAAAATTAAGTTTGATCGGTTTTCTAATTTTATATATTTTAGACATCAATTATATATTAAAAATCAAAATTAAATCAAAATATATTTTAATAAAACTAATTATTTTTTGGCATCATCAAAGACCAAATCAAAAACCAAATTAATATCAAATATCACCCCAATTTTCCCCAATTAAAGGAGTTTTAATAATGACATCTTTTGAAATTAGACAAATGTGGATCAAATTTTTTGCAAGCAAAAACCATCACATCGAAAAATCATTTTCTTTGATACCGCGAAACGAAGATAACTTATTGTGGGTTAATGCAGGCATTACCCCTTTAAAAAAATATTTTGATGGCACACAAACGCCTTCTTTTAGACGCATTACTAATGTGCAAAAATGCATTCGTACCAAAGACATCAAAAACGTAGGCAAAACATCACGACATCACACTTTTTTTGAAATGTTAGGCAATTTTTCTATCGGAAATTATTTTAAAAAAGAAGCTATCCATTACGCCTTTGAGTTGTTAACTTCGCCTAAATGGTTTGGTTTCCCATTAGAAAAACTCTACATCACGTATTTTTTTCAAGACCAAGATACTTATCAATATTGGCTTGACTTAGGAGTCAACAAAAACCACCTTATTCATTTAAAAGACAATTTTTGGCAAATAGGTCCTGGTCCTTCTGGTCCTTGCACCGAGATTTTTTTTGACAGAGGCAAAACTTTTGACCCTCGCAACAAAGAACTAATTATCGAAGATTTAGAGAACGACCGTTTTATCGAAATTTGGAATATTGTTTTTTCTCAATATAATTGTGACCCTAAATTACCTATCGAAAAATATCAAGAACTACCAAGCAAAAACATTGATACTGGGGCTGGTTTAGAACGTTTAGCCTGTATTTTACAAAACACCAAAACCAATTTTGAAACAGACCTTTTTTTTCCTTTAATAAAAGCTTTGGAAAAAATGACACAAATCACATACACAGGACAAGAAAGTTTTAAAATTATTGCAGATCACTTAAAAACTTTGGTTTTTGCAATCAATGACGGAGCAGTCCTCACTAACGAAAAAAGGGGCTATGTCTTAAAAAAATTATTACGAAGAGCTGCTAACGAAGGCAAAAAACTAGGTTTAGAAAAACCTTTTTTATATAAATTGGTTCCTCCAACAGTTGCGATGATGAAAGATTTTTACAAAGAACTATGCACCAACCAAGAAATGATTGCCAAAGTTTTATTGCAACAAGAAAATATTTTTGAAAAAACTCTCAAAACTGCGGAAAAAACTTTTTTACAACATCTCACCCAAAACACTTTATCAGGAAAAAACTTTTTCAAATTATACGACACTTACGGTATTCCCGAAAATTTAATTTTAGATTACGCTAAAAAGAAAAACATTACAACAGACTATCAAAAATTCCAAGAATTACTCCACGAACAACAAAATTTAAGCAAAAAAAACCAAACATCACAAACAAATATGAACAAACAAGAAGAAGCGTTTCTCCATTTTTTAACTCCCAGCGAATTTATAGGTTATACAAATTTTGCTTGTAAAACAAAAGTAATCAAAGTTTTTGATGAAGGAATAGTGCTTGAAAAAACACCTTTTTATGCTAATATGGGAGGACAAATAGAAGATGAAGGTTGGATTGACAACAACAAAGTTACCAAAATAACTAAACTACCAAACGGACAAATTTTGCACGAATTTAAAGGAAACTTTTGTGAAGGTCAAGAAGTTTATGCCTGCATTGACAAAACTAAACGCAAACAAATTTCTTATCATCACACAGCAACACATCTTTTGGAAGTAGTTTTGCAAAAACAATTAGGCAATCACATCAAAAAACAAGGTTCATCAGTAGGATTTAGCTCTTTGCGTTATGATTTTAATCATTTTGAAAAAATCACTCCCCAAACTTTATTACAAATAGAAAAAGAAGTAAACCAACTAATTCAAAAAAGAGTCCCAGTCAAAATTGAACAACTTTCAATCCAAGACGCCCAAAAAAAATACGCCACTCTTCTAGAACAAAATCAAAAAGCCAAATACAAAGACAAAGTAAGAATCGTAAATATTGATACTTTTTCAGTGGATTTATGCGGAGGAACACATGCCACAAACACTAAAGATTTAGAACATTTTACTATTTTGTCGTACGAAAGCATTAGCTCTGGCATCTACCGCATTGAGGCAGTTTGTAATAAAAATTGCCAAGAAAGTCTCAACGCCAAATTAGCTCCTTACCAGAACGAATTGCACCAATTAACTCAAAAAGCAAAATCCTTACAAACGCAAAACCTCGATTTTGAAATTAAAAAATTCCCTCCAATAACCAAAAGTTATCAAGATATTATCAATTATCAAAAACATATCAAAACACAACAACAAGCCTTAGTTCTTTTTGAAAAAAAAGTTTTAGAACATCATCAAAAAAAGATGATACAAGCAGAATCTAATTTTTTACCGCCACAAATTAACAAAAAAATGATGTTAACCATTAAAGAAGAAAAACCTTTAGAAGTTATCAAATTTTTTATGAATCATATTTTTTATAAATATCATTTAGAAGTTTTATTTTTATCTTATGTGCAACCTGAAAAAATTGTTTTTTTATGCCAAAGCAAAACTCTACATGCAGGCAATTTGATTAAAGAAGGTGTGTCCTTGGCTTGTGGTTCAGGCGGCGGAAATGCCAGTTTAGCTCAGGGTGGCACTAAAAAAACTCAAAATTTAGAAAAAATGCTTAATTTTGTAAAAAACAAATTAAAAATAAATTAAACTGTTAGAAAATTTTATAATAAAAATCCTCAAAGAAAAAATTCTAAAATTATTGAAAACCCTAAAATTCCTAAAAATTGTTAAAAGGTGTTTGAAATGACAAAAAACAACAAAATAAAAAAGGAAAAAAATTAAAGTGCAAAAAAAGTTAAAATTAAATATTTTTAAAACCCCAAACCCGATATTTTTCAATTATTTTGAACAATTATTAATAAAATTATTTGCCTCAAAATACAAAAAAATTGATAAAATGAAGTTGAGTCCAAACCAAGAAGAAAAGAATAATTTTTATCATTCAAACCATTTTTTAAAAAATGAGAATGTTTTATTATGTTAAACTGCCAAAATAATGCATCTTTGGGGTTGGATTTAGGTGAAAAAACTTTAGGAATTGCTTTATCACAAACAGGAATTATTGCCCAAAACCTCAAAACAATTTTTTTTGACACCCACAAATACGATCAATTGATTGCACCTTTACAAAAAATCATTTCTCAATATCAAATTAAAAAAATTATTTTGGGATACCCCAAACACATGAACAACGACATAGGAATTAAAGCCAAAATAAGTAATTATTTTAAAAAAACGCTAGAAAACAAGTTTGGTCAAGTAAAAGTAATTTTATGGGATGAACGATTATCTACCGTACAAGCAATCCAAATATTAAAAACCAATAACAAAAAAAAAGGCAAAATTTTACAAATGAAAGACGAAATTGCAGCATCCATCATTTTACAAAATTATCTCGATTATATTAAATTACACCCAAACAAAGAGAATTGAAATGTTTGATTTTGAAAAAGAAAAGCGCTTAAAAAAATTAAAAAAATACGCCCAAGAAAACAAAATCCCCATTATTCAAGACCAAGGATTAGCTTTGTTGCTTGATGTAATTTCACAAAACAAAATCAAAAATATTTTAGAAATCGGAACTGCCATTGGATATAGTGCTTTGGCTATGAGTTCTCTTACAACTAAAATTGATACCTTAGAAAGAGATTTTATAAATTATAATTTAGCTAAAAACTTTTTAAAAGAAACTCCTTATCACATAAATGTCATTTGGGCAGAGGCGTTAATTTATCCTACTTGCAATTTAAAAAACTATGATTTAATTTTTATTGACGCTGCCAAAGCCCAATATCAAAAGTTATTTTACAAATATGTTCCTTTACTCAAAAAACAAGGAATTATCATTTTTGATAACCTCAATTTAAGTTGTTTTAAAAAAGCAAAAACGACTAAAAATAATAAAGGGATTTTCAAAAAAATGCATATTTTTCAAACTTTTTTAACAAATCACCCAGATTTTACCACCACTTTTCAAGATGTAGGCGATGGGTTAATTATTTCTTATCTCAAAAAAAATTTAGTAATTTTGAAAAAACCACCAAAAAAATAAAAAAAGAAGGTCTTTTTTATGAATAATAAAATTTATGAACTTACCCAAACAGGAATAGAAAAATTAAAAAAAGAATTAACTTTTTTAAAAGAAGTTAAAAGAAAAGAAAATTTAGAAGCTTTAAAAGAAGCGCGCGAACAAGGGGATTTATCGGAAAACGCTGATTATGATGCTGCTAGAAACGAACAAGCTTTAATAGAACATCGCATTTCAGAAATCCAAAATATTTTAAAAAATGTCCGTGTAGTTAAAGTTTCCAAAGAAAGAGAAGTAAGTATTGGGAAAAAAGTATCTTTGGAGCTTTTACACACCAAACAACAACAAGAAATTGAATTAGTAAGCACCTTGGAAGCAGATCCCTTTACAAACAAAATTTCGATTGAATCTCCTTTGGGGCAAAACATCAAAGGGCATCAAATAGGAGATATTGTTTTTGTTACCAGCGAAACTGGAAACACTTTTAGAGTCAAAATTGTAGATGTCCAATAAAATGACTTGTCCCAACAAACTTTTCATACCTCAACACTATTTTCCTTGTGTCTTGCAAATTCCTTTTGGCTTGTTTCAAAAAAAAGGCATTAAAGCGTTAATTTTTGATCTAGACAACACTTTAATTGAATGCAACAAAAATATTCTAGATGAGCAAATTAAAACCTTTTTAACTAATTTATCTCTTGTTTTCAAAATTGTTATTCTTTCTAACGCCTCTAAAAAACGACTCCATAAAGTTTTAAAAAAAGATTTTACTTTTATATATTTGAATTTTTTAAACAAAAAACCATCCCCTAAAGCTTTTCAAAAAGCATGCCAACTTCTCAATTTAGAGCCCATACAAATGTTGATGATAGGAGACCAACTCCAAACAGATATAAAAGGAGCTAATCAAGCAGGTTTTTGTTCTTTGTTAGTGAAACCCCTAAATCGCCTTCAAGAAAGTGCGTTTACCAAATTCAATCGTTTTTATCGTGAAAAAAAGTTTTTAACTAATCTCAAAAAACAAGATTATCACCTTTGGAAAGAAAAATTTCAAGACTTTGAAGAAAAATGAAAATAATATATTTTTTGCACAAAATTCGTCAAGACATTATAACAAACCTTTATTACATATTCAAATTGCAGTTTTATTTCATAATTACAACAAAAACGATACCTTAGTACAACAAAAACCCCATCTTACTCAAGTCAATATCCAAAAATACAACAAAAAAAAAACCTACCATTTTTCGCGTTCTATCTGCTGAAAAAATATTAAAAAAAGAATTCGGCATCACAAATATCGCTATTCTTAATGCCATCAAAAAAAAACATTTTTGGAGTAATAAAAAATGAATTATTGCAATAAAATTATATTATTAAATGATAAATTAGAGCCTAAACGAAATTTTTTTCAAATAAAATATTTTCAAAAGCTAACTTACCTTAATCTTAATCAAGCTGTCTATAAACTTCTCAAAAGTAATTTTAATTATTTGAGTCAAAAAGGGTGCCCTTTAACTTTTAATTATCAAGAAATTTTATCCTCTTTAAAAAACTCCATCAAAAGAAAAATAGTTTCATGACAAAGACAACAATTATCATTGGAGGAAAATTCAAAGGGTGCAAAATCAAACTAGTACCATCACCCCAAACCAAAGCCACTAGCTCTTTGGTTAAAGAATCTCTCTTTAATACTTTGGGAAACTCAGTAAAAAACAAAATCTTTTTAGATTTATTTGCAGGCAATGGTTCTTATGGTTTTGAGGCTTTAAGCAGAGATGCTAAACAAGTCTATTTTGTTGATGCTTCCGTAAAAGCTTTTCAAACCTTAAAAGAAAATAACCAAAAATTAAAAATTAATTTGCAACAAAGCATTATTTTTTATGGTCATTTTATTAAAGCTTTAAAAAAATTCCAAAAAGCCAACTTGATTTTTGATTTTATTATTTTAGACCCTCCTTATTTTAAAGATTTTTATTTACCTGCTTTTGAATATTTGAACAAATTAACACATAAAAATAGCATTATTATTTGCGAATTACATCAAAAAATTGTTTTACCTACACAAATTAAAGAATTTGTTTTACAAAAAGAAAAACAATACGGTAATAAAAAAATCCAATTTTATCAAAAAATTTAGACTTTAATCAAGAAAAGAAAAAACAAAAAGGAGTTCAAAATGAACAATATTTGGTTATATATAAATCCAATTATAGGATTTTTATTAGGTGGAGCTTTCGGAGCTTTTTTAATGTTTCGTTGGTTTAAAAAACATTTACAAAAAAATCCTCCAATCAGTGAAAAACAAATCAAAGAAATGTTTCGTCAAATGGGACGTACCCCTTCTGAAAAACAAATTCGTCAAATTATGAACAGCATGAAACAAGGCAAATAAAATAATGTTTGAAAGTTTCCTTTTTACATTTATTTTTATTGTTTTTATTTGTCTTTTAGTTATTTTTATAATGAATTATTTTTATAGCAAAAATGTTAAAAACAAAATTATAAATTATTTATTGTCTTGTAGCAATTTAGAACAAGAAATATTAAAAAGTTTTTTGCAAAATCCTCATAAAACTTTTACCTTAACAAAAGATGCAAACATTACTAAAAATCTATTACAATTGAATATCATTTTTTTAAAAGAAATAGTTTCGGATGCTAAATATAATAATTATGTTTTTAACCCTTTAATAAAAAATATTATTCACAAAAATAAAGATTTAAAAAAAATTTACCATTAATAATATTTTTTAAATCATTTAAAATTTTTCAAGTTTATATAATAAAAAACACCTTTTATAACAAAAGGTGTTTTTTATTATATAAACTTGAAAAATTTTATTCTGTAATCAATTCATTGTAATTTACAACTTTAACAGAAACATTTTCATCAGCGCTAATTAAACGAGAAATAGGGCATCGTTTATGAGTTGCATTTGCAATTATTTCAGTTTGTTCCAACGTCATATCTTGGATTCCTAAAATAGCAGTAGGTTTGAAATAAAAACCTTTATCATCTTTTTGCATTTCTAAAGTTACTTTTACTTTTAAATCTTTATTTGTGTAATCTTGTTCTGCTAAAATCTTTTTGGAAGTTTTATAAAAACAAATTGCCCAACAAAGACAAAATAAATCAACAGGCCCTGATTGTTTGTTGCTTGGTTCTAAAGCTGAAACTAGTTTTTTAGTGATTCCTTCTTTTTCTTCAAAAAAACATAAATCATCTAAATGGGGATTAAAATAAGCAATTGTTTTAAAAATAATCATATTATAAACCTTTCTTTATTAAAAAAAATATTTCTTTTTTATGCATTTCTTTAAGCATCTATTTTATTATAACACCAAAATAAGTTAAAATATAATTATTTTAATTAAAACTAGAGTTAATAATATTTTGCACATCAATAGCTAATTGATGCATATTTGTATTGCAATAATTATCGTATTTTAAAGGAGGGTGAATAATTATTTCCACTACTTTTTTTTGCCAAAAGCGCTTATTTTTGATTTGACTGGCTCCTTTGATAGTTAAAGGCAAAATGGAAGCTTGACTTTTGCAAGCAATTTTGAAAGCCCCTCCTAAAAGTGGCATTGCTTGTTCATTATTTCTATCTTTAATACCTCCCTCAGGAAAAACTACCATCACCATACCATTTTTAACTTTGGGAACTGCATTTATTAAATTTTGGGCAGTTTTTCTGATTTCATCCCTTGAAATTACCATACAATCCAAAGACAAAAAAGCTAATTTTAAAAACCATGCAGTTCCAAAAAAACAATTAAAATTTTGTTTGGGAGAAAACGACAAAGTTCTCGGAATAACACTTGCAATAACAAAAGGATCAGTGTACGACTTGTGATTGGCATAAATAACAACGTTTTCTTTTGAAGGAATCAAATGGGGATTTTGAACTACTACTTTAATTCTTAAAAAACGGTTAACAAAACGCGACAAATTAAGAGAAACAAACCCTTTAAAATAATGGTTAGGAGGTAAAAAGGTCATCAAAACGAGACAAAAAACCAAAATTATAAACGTTATAAAAAAAGACAACAACAAACCAAAAATTAAATTAACTGGCAGTTTGTAGCAAAAAGAAAAATCAACTGGCATAGTTTTGGGAATTTGAAAAAAAACAAATGTAAACCAAATGGCAAAAAAAATAAAAGTCAACATTTGGGCGTATCTAATTTCTTTTGATAAATGGCAAAAATTAATTGTGGATGAATTTCTTTTTGGATTAATTGGTATTGTGATAAATCAATTTTGGGGAAAAAAACGTTTCCTTGATGTCTTTGTAAAATGTGTGTGATGTATAAAGTTGTTACCCAAGGTAAGGTTTGTTGATAGATTTTTCCTCCACCAATAATAAAAATTTCTTGGGCAACATCACTTTCCAAAAAAGATTGCAAATCAGAAACTACAGTAAAATTAGGCAATTCTAAATCATGCTTTAAAGAAGCTACATAAGTGTTTTTAAAATTAAAAGGCTTGTTTTTGAAATAACTTTTTAAAGATTTATAAGTTTCATACCCCATTAAAACATTTTTATTGAGGGTAATTTTTTTAAAATATTGTAAATCTTGGGGATAATGCCAAGGTAATTTGTTGTATTTGCCAATCAAATAATTGCCATCAAAGGCAGTAATTAAATTAATCATACAGCAATATCACCTTTCAAAATGCCATCACATTGATAATTTTTTAAAATAAAATCAATAAATTTAAAATCATCAATATTTTTAATGTCAGGATTTAAAATCATTTGAGGTAGTTTTTTAGGGGTTCTTTGAATTTGGGTCTGAACTTGTGTTATGTGATTGGAATAAATGTGGGCATCTCCTAAAGTGTGGATAAATTCGTAAGGTTGTAAGTTAGTTACTTGTGCTACCATCATAAGCAATAAAGAATAAGAAGCAATATTAAAAGGTATTCCCAAAAAAACATCTCCACTACGTTGATATAGTTGCAAGGAGAGTTTGCCTTGGTGAACGTAGAATTGAATTAAGACATGACAAGGCGGCAATGCCATTTGATTTAATAAGGAGGGATTCCAAGAATTAAGAATCAAACGCCTCGAATTGGGATTGGCTTTGATTTCAGAAATTAAAAATTTAATTTGATCAACGCCATTAAAATCGCGCCATTGTTTACCATAAACAGGACCTAAATTACCGTGTTTGGTGGCAAAAAGGGGATCATTTTTGATTTTTTTCACAAATTCTTTCAATGTTTCATTTTGAAAAAAATCTGATTGTTGATATTTTTGATAAGGCCATTCATTCCAAATATTAACATTATTTTGTACCAAATAAAAAATATTAGTATCCCCTTTTAAAAACCATAAAAGTTCGTGGATAATTGATCTAAGATTCATTTTTTTAGTAGTTAACAAAGGAAAACCTTCTTCAAGATTAAAACGCATTTGGTAACCAAAAACACTTTTGGTACCTGTATTAGTGCGGTCTTTTCTGAAACTGCCTTTTTGAAAAATAAAACGACATAAATCTAAATAAGTATTCATAATTTAAAACTCCTTGTTTTTTAATTGAACAAATGTTTGTTGTTTACAGGGACAAAAGATATAAAGCTTCTGTGTAAATGGCAGTTAAAGCAATTAATTGGTCAATTGAAATAGATTCATTTTTTTGATGAATTAAGGAAACTTCATCGACAAAAGTGGGTCCAAAAGGTACTAAATTAGGAGCACATTTAGCAAAAGAACCACCACCAACACACATAGGTTTGGAAAATAAATCATTAGTGTGTTTTTGATAAACTTTCAATAACGTTTGCATCAATTCACTTTTAGGATCAATATACATAATGGGATGATGAAGAGTAGTTTTGAGGCAAAAATGTTGATTATTGGCTGCTTTTCCTAATTGAAAAAGGATTTTTTCAAATGTAATTCCTTTAGGATATCTTAAATTAAGAGTGAAGAAGGTTTGATTATTTTCTAATTTTAAAACTCCAGAAAAACAAACTAAATTATAAGTTTCTTCATCAAAGTGATTAATGCCTAATTTTTTTCCATCCAGACTATCTAACAAATATTGGTCAAAAAAATCAACCAAATTATTTTTAATTCCCAATGATTTAAGGACTTTCATCAAATCATAAAGGGCATTTTCCCCTGTTTCAGGAGTCGAACCATGAGCAGAAATGCCATGCACTTCGATTTTTAACAAATCTCCTTGGGTTTCTAATGTGGCTTTGATATTTGTAGTTTGAACAAAATTATGGAATAAATCTAGGTAATTAGGATCAAATTTTAGAACTGCTTGTGCCAAATCAGGAACTACATTAGAGGCTTGTCCGCTTTGAATGCTTACAATTCTATTATCTAAAACTTCACCTTCAAAAGTCAAATCCCCAATTCCTTTTTCGCAATAAATAGCAGGAAAATGGCTGTCCGGAACAAAACCAGATACAGGTAATTCAGGAATTTGTTTAAAATAGTGTTTCATACAACGAAATCCAGTTTCTTCATCGACACCCAAAATTAATTTAATTCTTTTGGAAAGCGGTAAATTTAGTTCGTGCAATATTTTCAAAGCCCAGAAAGCTGCCATTGTAGGACCTTTATCGTCTTGTGTTCCTCTGCCATAAAGTGTGCCATCAACAATTAAAGCCTCATAAGGCGGATAGTACCAGCCGGTTCCTGCAGGAACAACATCCAAATGACCAATCATACCAACCCATTCTTTTTGGTCTCCGTATTCAATATGACCAGCGTATCCTTCCAAATTAAGGGTTTTAAAGCCGCTTTGGGATCCCAAATCAAGCATAAAATTAAGGGCTTGTTGGTTGCCTTTTCCAAAAGGAGCGCCTGTTCTATTAGGGTCAAAAGTAGTAAGTTCGGTGTTAATTTTTAATAATGTTTGCAAAGCCTCAATTAAGGCGTCTTTTCTTTTTAAAACCTCTTTTTTAAAATCAATCATTTTATAACCTCTTTTTTTATTATTTTTATTTTTTTTGGTAATTTTGTTAATTTTAATTTTTTGTTCGTTTTTTGTGTTGTTTTTTGTTTGTATATTTTATTGGAGGCACTTGCAAAATATAAAAACCAAAAATGTAAGCATAGATAAAGACATTTTTTATTAATAATTCTTTCATAACATCAATAATTTATCCACATAATAATCATATTTTTGCACGAAAATAAGGGAAAAAGGCATAAAGCAGAAAAACAAAAAATATTAATTCTACATTTATTTTTATATTTTATCTACACCCTAATACTTAAATTTTAACATTATTTTTAGCATTTAAAAAAAAGAAAAATATTTTTTTTATAAAAAAAAAGTGTTTCTTTTTCGTTTTGATTAAGTTATAATATTAGTGGATTTTAAAGGAATTCAAGAAATTTTAAAAAACCGCTAGTAATAAATTCGTTTAAAATTCTTTAGTTCATCTTAAAATTTTTGCATTTTACAAATTTGTGTATTTTGCAAAGATTAAGATATTAGAAAGAAAAATATAAAATCATTGAAAAATATTTACCAAAAACAACCTTGTTTAAAACAAAGGTTTATTTATTGTTTAAGTGCATTATTACTTTTGATCTTATTTGTAATAAGTTTTAATTGCACTTTAAAAGCTATTACAACAGAACCAATAGATATCAATACTATTGAAAAACATATAGGATCTTTTGAAAATACACCAAATGAAAAAAAAATAATTGAAAAATTTGCAAAAAATTACAAAAATAAAAGTGGTATTTCTATTGGAGAAGATTTAGAAGTTATTTCGATAATCAATAACAAAGCAATTATCAAAGCACAAGAAAATTCTAAAAAAATTAAAGGTCAAGTGGAAGTTATTTTTAATGTCAAAGAAGACCTAAATGATTTAATTAAAAATAAAGCTTTAGGGGAAATAGAATTAAGTAAAATGCACAGTGAGGCATTAGTTTCTAATGAGGATTTATTAAATGCAATCAAAGATAAAAATGATGGTTTAATAATTACAAAAGAAGATATTGATTTCCCTAAAAAAGATCGCGTAAAAGGTGTTATAACCATTCAAGCATTGGAAAAATCTCCTAAATATAAAGGAAAAGCTAAATTAAGTTATCAAATTAAAAAAATAAATAAAGAAGAGTTCATTGAAGAAATTAAAAAAAGTTATAATATTCCAATTGATTCATCCATAACAAAAAGTCAATTAGATGAAACAATTGAAAATGTAATTGCAGAAGAAATAGGAAGCCCAGATTCAACTAAAGAATTAGTTGTAAAAAGAGTTAAAGAAGCAGTAACGCTTTTATTAAGTGATAGCAATACTTTATCTGAAAAAATAACAACTTCTATGTCAAATGAAGAAGAGTTGCCAAATAACTCACAAACAATATTAACTCCTAAAATAACAAACGAAAAAACAGATAATAACGAAAATAAAAATTATGGATTTTATATTGTTATTGCTTCCATTATATTCATTTCAATCACTTTTTTAAGTTTGCTTTTTGTTATTTTTAAAAAAAGAAATATTCAATCATAATTAAAAAATATCAAAGAGGTTTATAACCTCTTTTTTATTTTATATTTATAAAAATATAAAAAATAAAATAGAAATGTTGGAAAAAAAGATAAGTGAAAATACCATCTTTTAAAAAAAACATAATTATTGCAATAATAATCTTTTCTATACTTTTAATAATGTTTGGTTGGTTAGGATGGCAAAATAACTTTTTTGCTTTAGAAGCTTCACAAAATTCTAATAAAAATACTTCTTTATCCTCCAAAAATTTTAATTATAATGATTTACAAGTTTTACCAAAAAAACAAAATGAAAAAATTGAAGAACAAGTTCCAGAAGCCAAAGAAAACAATTTAGATAATCCCAATCAAAAATCCCCAAAAACATTGTATCCACAAATAAAAGAAATTGAAGAAATAAAAGAACCACACAAATACAGACCAAAATCAACTCCCAAACCAAACCAAAACAACAGATCACAAACTATCAAAAAAAATCCTCATTTACAAAAAGCCAAAAATAAAAGAAAAATGATGCAAAAAAAACTAGTTTACCAAAATCAAAAAATTATAGATTTAAAAGAAAAAATCTTAATTTTGGAAAATGAAAAAAACAAACCCAAGGAACTAGAAAAACAATTTAGTGAACAAATTAAACCTCAATTAGAATCTCAAATCCAAGGAATGAATATTTATAATGTATATTTAGGAAAAAAAAGCGATAAAGATATGGCGTTAGGATGGTTACGAAAAAACTTTTCTAATCAACATTATCAAATTAACTTTTCTTATGGTTTGTATAATTCTCAAATTATCCAATCCACAGTTTTTTTTGATTCTCGCATCAAAGAACCACCACCCAAAAACCTTTTATTAGTTTATTTTGATGGAGGCACAAGAGATAAAGCTAATAATTGCTATTCTTTGGAGGCATTAAAAACTTTAGGTAATGGCGCTCAAAATATGTATATTCTTTGGCAAGATGAAAACCCTTTTAATGACAAAAACTTTATTCAAAACAACTTTTGCACTGACCTTATTTATGAAAAAGGCTCTTTTTTAGGTGGACCTTCTTATTTGAATGTCAAACATATTTCTTTAAAAAAAATTAATACTAATGAAATTATTGCCACTTTTCCTGTTGAATGTCAAATTGAAGTACCTTGTTCACTTGATGGACTAAATTTAGAGTTAAAATTTCCTTTTTATAATTACAAAACAGAAGGTTTGTTTTCGAATACTCATATCAAAAGTCTTAGAAAAATTAATGTATATTCTAAACACACAGGACAATCAAAAACACTTTATTACAAAATTTAAAAAAAACAGTAGATTGTAAATTCAATCTACTGTTTTTTAATATTTATTTAATTTGTTATTATTTAAAATAAATCTTCCCATCTTTAATAACAATACAATTACTAATTTGCTTTTGGGTAAGTTCTTCCAATTTGGTTTGTAATTTATTTTCAGAAACAAAAGGAAAAACACCAAAATTTAATAATAAACGACGAGCTTCTTGTTCAGTTTTAACTAAAGCCAAAACAGGGACGGATGGATGAAATTTAGAAACATTATAAGCATCTTCTAAATCATAAACAACAATTGCTTTAACAAAAGTGCGAAAAGCCAATTCAACAGCACTTAATAAAAGATTTTCTTTGAAGTTTTTAGGTTGATATACTTGTGATAAAGCTTGATAATTAACTACTTTTTCAGCTTGATAGTTAATTTTTTTCATATAAGTTACAGCTTCTACAGGATATTCACCTGAAGCACTTTCGCCTGATAACATAGTAAAGGTTGTACCTTCTTTAACTGCATTAAAAACATCAGAAGTTTCGGCTTTGGTTGGGCGTGGGTTTCTTTGCATGGATTCTAACATTTGAGTAGCTACTACAACTGGTTTACCGTATTCTAAACATTTATTAATAATACGCGTTTGGTAAAGCGGTACTAATTCACCATCAACTTCTATTCCTAAATCACCTCTTGCAACCATAATGCCGTCTGATTCTTGAATGATTTCTTCTAAATTATCAACACCTTCTTGATTTTCTATTTTAGAAATAATTTGGATGTTTGAATTTCCTTGTTCTTGTAAAATTTTTCTAATATCTTGGACATCTTGAGACTTTCTAACAAATGAAGCAGCAATATAATCAAAATCTTGTTGGGCAGCAAAAACAATATCTTGATAATCTTTAGGAGAAATAAAGTCCATTTCTAAATTAACTTTAGGAACATTTACACCTCTGCGAGATTTGATGGAGTGAGTATTTTTGGCTTTAGTAACTAATTGTTGTTTGGATTCATCTTTGCCTACAACTTCCAAAGATAAATATCCATCATCAATATTAATCATATCGCCAACTTTTAATTCATTGTATAAATTAGTATAACTAACTGAAAAAAGTTTAGCATTACCTAAAACTTCTGTCATAGATATTCTTACTTCAGAATCTTTTTGAATTGTTACTAAACCATCCAATTTGTGAGTTCTAATTTCAGGCCCTTTGGTATCTAACATAAGTCCTGTATGTTTGTCTAATTTATCGCTAATAGTTTTAATAGTTTTCATTAAAAGTTTAGTTTGTTCGTATTGAGCGTGAGAAAAATTAAATCTTGCTACATTCAAACCTGTTTGAATTAAAGCTTGTAAAATGTTTTTTTCATAAGAAGCAGGTCCTAAGGTACAAATTATTTTAGTTTTGTTCATGAATAGCTACATCCTTTTTTGGTTTTAAAAATATATAAAAATAATTGTCAAAATTAGTTAAATTAAAACATTATGACATATAAAAAAACTTAAATAAGAAATAAGCCAAAGTATAAATAATAGGTCCAATAATTCTAGTAGCAATCATAATGAAAGGTAATAAATTGTCTCTTTTACTTATTGACATTATTCCTAAATGTCCGGTTCCTCCTACACTTAAAGCACCTAAACCAGCTGTAAGAGATGTTTCAAAAGGATAAAAACCAAAAGCTTTAGAAAGAACAAAGGATATTAAAACAACTACCAATAAAGCAGTTAAAACCATAGTTAAAACAGGTATTTGTTTTATTCCTCCCATTAATTGTTGCCATTTAACTGTCATCCCTAAACCTGCTAAAATAGGAGTAGTGAAATTTTTAGATATTACTTGTCCTGCTTGAGAAATATGACTTTGATTTTCTTGTGATAATAAATTAAAAATTCTAATCAAAATTAAGAAAAGAATAAAATAAACTAACGATTCTAAATAAGCCCATAATAATTTATTTAAAAGACCACTTAAACTAAATAATACAAAAATCATTGTTAAACCCATGCCGATATTTTTATATTCTAAAGGAATTTTTTTCTCTGTTGGTTTGGGTGTAAGTTTATTATTTTTATATTCTAATTTTCCTTTGCCACTAAATTTAGTTTTATCAAAAACAACATACATTAAGCCAGCAAATAAAATACTTAAACATCTAGCCATAATTAAAGGCACTATAATTGCTGTTCTAATAGTTTTTTGATCTAATTGAGGAAAAGCTTCTTTATAAATGCCATTTGCAAAACCATTAATACCTAAATTGGTTCCCCCATTTGTTAACGGAACAGCTACATAAAAAATAGAGTCTAAAAACGAACCTTGAGTGCTAAATCCTTCTGGTTTTTGATAATTAAATAAATACCCCACAAAACCAACATTTAAAATAGCTATTAAACAAATGATTAATGTTAAAGGAAGAAACTTAGAAAGTGATCTTTTTAATAAATTTCTATCAACACTTAAAATACTTCCAGCAATAACACAAGTTATAAAAAAGTTAGCAAAATCAGATCCTAAATGATTATTTGGTGTTTTGGTACTGAAAAAATTTTCATTACATTTATCTGCTAAATCTTTCGGTATCCACCCTCTATAAACCAAATAAGAAGGAACAAAAATACAAAGCAAAAATCCTAATCCTATTTTATTTAAATAAGGGACACTATCACCAATAAAGTTAAGCCCGTATCCTAAGATAAAAATAATAAATAAAGGGGTTAAAAGAGGGTGATATAATTTTTTTATTCCCCATTCTTTAACTGCAAAAAGATGTAAAGCATAAACAACTACAAAAAAAAGAAACATTAAAGGGTGAAAACCAAAAATCTTTATTTGCTTGTCTTTTTTCATTATAAATTACTCCGATTCTTCACAAAAAATAAAATAACTAATAAATTCATAAATATGATGTAATATAAATAATTAATTTTATAAATGATTGATAAATTATTTTTTGTGATTTTTTTATTTTCAAAATTATTACCTAAATAATTAATTATGCATTCTTAAATAATAAAGTTAACAATCAAACTAGTTTTTTAATTAAACTATTTCCTGTCATTTCTTGAGGTTTTTTAATTTCCAATAAATCTAGCATTGTGGGCGCAACATCACATAAAGACCCTGGTTTTAAGACAACATTTTTATCTGTAACAATGAAAGGAACTAAATTAGTAGTATGAGCTGTGTGTGGATTCCCTTGGTTATCTTTCATTTTTTCGGCATTTCCATGATCTGCTACAATACAAGCTTTGCCTTTAACTGCAAAAATAGCGTTTAGAACTTCTTTAAGACAACTGTCTACTGTTTGAACCGCTTTAATAGTAGCATCTAAAAAACCAGTATGTCCTACCATATCAGGATTTGCAAAATTAAGAATTAAAGTATCGTATTTACGAGAAAAAATAGCAGTTTTAGCAGCGTTGGTAATTTCTAAAGCACTCATTTCGGGTTTAAGATCATAAGTTTTTACTTTGGGAGAAGGAATTAAGATTCTATCTGCATTTTTTAATTGTAGTTCCTTGCCACCATCAAAGAAAAAAGTTACATGAGGATATTTTTCAGTTTCCGAAATTCTTAGTTGGTGCATTCCTAAATTGGCAATTACTTCACCATAAATATTTTTTAAAGTTTTTTTTTCAAAAGCAACTACACTTTTAACTTGAACGTTGTATTGAGTCATTGTTACCAAAAAAAGATTATTTACTAATTTATTACCGCAAAAATTGGTTTTGCCCTCAGAACAAAAAGCATTAGTGGCACAAGGATTAGATAGAGCAGTTGCAAGACGCATAGCGCGGTCAGGACGAAAATTAACAAAAATAACTGCATCATTATCATCAATTAAACCATTTGGATCAGTAATGAAAGGAGTAATAAATTCATCTGTAATTCCTTGATTATAAAAATTTTGCATAGTTTTTTCTAATGACAAGGTAATAACAGGGGCTTGTTTGGATGTAAGCATATTATAGACTAAATTGATGCGGTCCCAATTATTATCACGGTCAAGAGCATAATATCTACCAGCAACAGAAGCAATATTAAAGCCGTAATCAAGAAGGTTTTTAATGTAATTAATGCCTGAATGAGTGCCTGTGTCTCTTCCATCAGTAAAAGCGTGTAAAAAGGTGTTGTTTGCTAAGTTATTTTCTTTTAATAAATCAAATAAAGCTTTAAAATGATCTAAATGAGAATGAATTCCTCCATCAGAGATAAGCCCTAAAAGATGAATTTTACTGTTATTTTTTTTAACATGTTCGATGGCTTGGAGAAATTGTTTGTTAGTAAAAAAAGTTTTATCACGAATAGCTTTATTAATTTGAGTAAGTGATTGATAAACAACTCTTCCTGCTCCTAAATTAAGGTGTCCTACTTCACTATTTCCCATTTGACCCTGGGGAAGGCCCACTTCTTCACCTGAGGCTTTAAGAGTGGTGTTGGGAAAGTTTTTTAAAAGATAATCTAGATAGGGAGTTTTTGCCAAATGAAAAGCGTTATTTTCTTTTTGGTCGGTTAAGCCTAAGCCATCTAAAATAATTAATCCTACAAATTTTTTAGTCATATTCCCAAACTCCTTACATCAAAAGACCATCTTAAACGATGGTCTTGTCAACAATAATGTTATTTTGTTTTTAGTTGGGATTTATTTTTTCAAATTATAAAAAGTTTTTAATCCTAAAAAGGGAGCTTCTACTAATTGGTCTTCAATTCTTAATAATTGATTGTATTTTGCAATACGATCAGTACGCGAACAAGAACCAGTTTTAATTTGACCCGAATTAGTAGCAACAGCTAAATCAGCAATAGTTGTGTCTTCAGTTTCGCCACTACGGTGAGAAATAACAGCGGTGTAAGAAGCTTTTTTTGCCATTTCAATTGTTTCTAGGGTTTCTGTTAGAGTTCCTATTTGATTTAATTTAATTAAAATAGAGTTTCCTATTTTGTTTTCAATTCCTTTAGCTAATTTTTGGGTGTTAGTAACAAATAGGTCGTCTCCTACTAATTGAATTTGGTTACCTAATTTTTGGGTTAAGTATTTCCATCCATCCCAATCATTTTCATCAAGTCCGTCTTCGATTGAAATAATTGGATATTTAGCAACTAAAGTTTCGTAATAATGAACTAATTCTTTGCTACTAAAAGATTTATTATTTTCAGATGCAAGAACGTATTTTTGAATTTTTTTATCATAAAACTCGGAAGCTGCAACGTCCATTCCTAAAAAAATATCTTTTCCTGGCTCGTATCCTGCACTTTTGATAGCTTCCAAAATGATTTGTAAGGCTTCTTCGTTAGAATTAAGGTCAGGTGCATATCCACCTTCGTCTCCTACTGTAGTTGGAAGCCCTTTTTGTTTTAAGATTTTTCCTAAATGGTGAAAAACTTCAGCCCCGTAACGTAAAGCTTCTTTAAAAGATGGTGCTCCAATTGGTAAAATCATAAACTCTTGAAAATCAACACTGTTAGAAGCGTGAGCTCCGCCGTTGATAACATTCATCATAGGAACTGGCATTTGTTTAGGCCAAACGCCTCCTACATATTGATAAAACTCAAGATTTAAGTAGTTAGCTGCAGCTTTAGCACAAGCCAAAGAAACACCTAAAATAGCGTTAGCACCTAAATTAGATTTGTTGGGAGTTCCGTCAACTTTAATTAATAATTTATCAATTAAAGTTTGTTCTAAGACAGAATAACCTTCTAATTCTGGTTGAATAACTTCAGTAACGTTTTTAACAGCTTGCAAAACACCTTTACCTAAAAATCTTTTGGCATCACAGTCTCTTAGTTCAACTGATTCGTGTTGTCCGGTAGAAGCTCCTGAAGGAACAATAGCTTTTCCAAACGCTCCTGATTCTGTATAAACTTCCACTTCTACTGTAGGGTTTCCTCTTGAATCTAGCACTTCGCGTGCTAAAATGCTTTCAATATATGGCATAATTAATACTCCTTTTTTAAATTAGTTTTTAATTATAAAATGAAAAATAAAATAAATTTTGTTTGTGGGACAAATATTTAAATTTACTAACCATAAATATTATAATGGTTTTTTGCTAAAAAATGTATTTTAATGTGTAATAAATGAATATTTTTGTAATAATTGCAATTATGGTTTTAATAAAGCAAACATTTTTTGTTTGTATATTTCTACTCCGTGTTGATTAAAAGGGTTAATTCCTAACAACAAACCTGACATTGCACAAGCTTTTTGGAAAAAATACGCTAAATATCCAAAATGATAGGCATCCAAAGTAGGAATGACAATTTCTAAATTAGGAACTTTTCCTTCAATGTGGGCTTGTCTAGTGGCTTGAAGAATTTTTTGATTAATTTGAGAATAAGTTTTTCCAGCTACATAATTAAGATTGTCAAGTTCATTTAGAATATGAGGAACAACACAATCATCTTTTATTGATGAAACATTTAAAACTGTTTCAAAAAGCATTTTGGTGCCTTCTTGGATAAATTGCCCTAAGGAATGCAGATCAGTAGAATTATTGGTGGCTCCTACAAAAAGCCCTTTTTCTTCTTTGCCCTCAGATTCAGCAAATAATTGTTTCCACCATTCAGAAAAAGAAAGGAGATTTGGTTCGTAACTTACCAATATTTCCATTTTTTTGTTTTGTTGGGTATGGAATAAATACCTTGCTAAAGCGTACTTATAGGCTTGATTTTGCAAAAGGTCTTCTTGAAAAGTATCGTGATAAGATTGCAAAGCACCTTTCATCATTGAGGCAACATCTAAATTAGCAAAAACAAAAGGAAGGATGCCTACGCTTGTAAAAACACTAAATCTTCCGCCCACAGAATCAGGAATAACAAATGTTTGATAACCTTCTTTAAGAGCTAAATTTAACAAAACGCCTTTTTGGCTGTCGGTAGTTACAAAAATACGATTTTTGGCAAGTTGTTTGCCATATTTTTCTTCTATTTCTTTTTTCAAGATTCTAAAAGCAAGTGCTGGTTCCAAAGTGGTGCCTGATTTTGAAATAACATTAATTGCCCAATTTTTGTTTTTAAGAAAATGGAGCAAATTAGTTAAGTAATTGCCTGATACTTGATGACCTGCAAAAAGAATTTCTGGCTTAGTTTTTTTAAAGGGTGTTTGCAAAAATTCAATTCCTGCTTTAGCTCCTAAATAAGAACCTCCAATTCCAATTACTACTAAAACATCTAAATTGGGGTGGAAATTTTTTAGTTGTTTCATTTTTTCAATTTCTTTAAAATCAAAATGTAAAGGTAGTTCTAACCAACCCAAATATTTTTCTTTTAGTTGTTTGTCTTGATGTAATTTTTGGTGTATGGACTTAATTTGAGGGGCATAAGTTTGGGTATGTTTGCGCCAATCTAAAAAATTATAAATCCCTTCAAGGTTTAATTTCAACATTGTGTAATTTTACTCCTTTTATTTTTTTTTATTTGGTGCTTTATTCTATTTTTATTAAATATTTTATTCTCATTTTATTTAAATATTTTAACATTTTTTAATATTGTATTAGTTTTTAATTAATAGTTTTGGTTTGTAAAGCATTATTTTTATTTTTCTTAAAACGTGGGATTTGGTTGGTTTTGTTTTGGCGCAAAAAAGAGTAAAATAAATAAGTGGTTGTAAAAAAGACAATAATATTGCTTCCAAAAGTACTTAAACCACATTGAGTAGCATCAGAAATTGAAACATCTAAATTTAATTGGGGTAATATATCATGCAAAAACCATAAAATAGTTATCCTTAAAACAACTCTTAAAAGATTAATTACAAAAATAAGATTAGCATTTTTTTTATAAGATACGACATAACCCATCATTAAAGAAGTCCATACAGAAAAAAACAAAGAAGTTTGTTCCCAATTGAGGATTTCTTTAAAGGATGTTATTTCTTTTTTGGTAAAATCTTTTTCGGGTTTTAAGACGCGCAATAATTGTTCACCACAAAATTGATTTATAAATACTCCAATAATTCCTATAATAAAAGTAATTACAACAATATTTTTAAAGATTTTAAAAGTTTTGCTATTACTTTGAAAAGTAACACTTTGAGATACTATAGCAGATTGACTATCTTCAAAAGAATTAGAAATAGCATAAAAAATACCATTAACCGCCATAACAAATCCAAAAATATCTACTAAGTTTTCTTGAGCTTTGGTAAAATAATTGTCCATCATATCAAGAATAATGAGTTTTCCAATTTCATAAGTAGATTTGGCAATAATTAATGTTCCTGCTAATTTAAGGATAGTTTTTACTGTGCGTTTAGAAAAGACTAGGTTTTTTAATTGCAACTTAAAAATATTTTTAGAACTAAACATACAATAAAAAGTTACCAAAGTAAGTAATAAATTAGCAATTAAATCAGATAGGGCTAAATCAATTAAATTAACTTGGTTTTGTTTGATTGCTTTAAAAGCAAAAGAAATACTAATTCTTGTAATGATAAGGCAAATATTAAGGATTAAAACAAATCTAGTTTTTTCCTTGGCGCGTTCCAATCCAATAAAAACTGCATTGATAGTAATAGCTACAAAAGTAATTAAAATAAGATAATAATATGTAAGTCCGTTTTGGCTACGATAACTTTTATTTAAAAATATATCTCCAAATGGAGCTGGCAAAAGGACACCTAAACCCAAAACCAATAAAAAGAATAAGGAAGAAATAATTGCCAATAAAAAAGCTAGGGTAGCATATTGTTTGGCTTTGGTAAAATTCTTTTTTTTATATTCTCTAGCTACTAAAATAACACCCGCTCCACCCAAAGCTATAGCAACACTTTGCAAAATTTTTTTAATTTGTGCCATATAAGAAATGGTTTTATCTAAATTGGTGCTGGAATTGGGTTCGTTTCCGATAATATAAAAATCAATAGATACAGATAATTGTTGAAATAACAAATAAATAGCAATGGGAAAAGTAAGAATAATTAAATTGATCCAAATAGGTCTTTTAAATGATTTAGGGGTTTGGTTGGTGGGTTTGGAAAAGTGTGGCACATGATTTTTTTCAGCAGACATAAATATACTCCGTTTTATTTTTTTTAGTATTTATATCAAAATCAATTGTGATTTATTTGGGGTTTCGAATTTGGAAGTACAAAAGTTAATTTTGATAAATAAAATATTTTATTCTACAATCATTTTACAACAATTTAGATACCACATTAAATAATTCATTTTTTTCATAAGTTTTTTCAAAAAGATCACCAAAAGTAGTGTAATGCAAATTAAGTCCACAAGTGCCAACAGCACAATTAAAAATGTTTTTTTGCAATAAAGAAACGGCATAACTTCCCATTCTAAAAGCAAGTAATAAGTCTTCTGCAGTTGGTTTACCACCTCTTTGAATGTGTCCTAAAACTTGGGCTCTAGTTTCAAAACCACTGTAATTTTCTACCTCTTTGGCTAAACTTAAAACATCAAAAATGTGTTCAGTGACAACTACAATAGCATGTCTTTTGTTTGCTTGGCGCAAATCTTTAATTTTTTGGCAAATAGTTTGTTGGGATAAAAGATTTTCGCGAGTAACAATAACGTCTACTCCTGCAGCAAGCCCACCAAATAAAGCCAAATCTCCTTTGTTGCGACCCATAACTTCAATAATACTGCATCGTTTGTGAGAAACAGAAGTATCGCGCAATTTTTCGATGGCATCTACAATATTATTGAGGGCAGTGCTAAATCCAATAGTAAAATCAGTGGTGTAAATATCATTGTCAATAGTTGCTGGCAGTCCTACGCATTTGATGCCAAGTTCGTTCAATTTGGATGCTCCTTTATAAGAGCCATCACCACCAATTACAACTAATTTATCAATTCCTAAAGTTTTTAAATTTTTTGCACATTGTTTGCGCACATCTAAATTATTTGGAAAATCTAAAAAACGCGCAGTTCCCAAAAAAGTACCTGATACGTTAAGAACGCGAGGAAATGTTTGAGGATTTAGGAGTTCAATTTGGTTATTAAAAAGCCCTAAATAACCATCTTTCACGCCGAAAACTTCAAATCCTTGTTTTGAACTTTCAAAAACTAAAGCACGAATAGCTGCATTCATTCCAGGAGCATCGCCACCTGAAGTTAACACAGCAATTTTTTTGTTTTCTTTTGTTTTTTGGTTTTTATTTTTCATTTTAAAATTAAGTCTCCTTTATTTTTTTAAATATTGTTTTATCATTTTTTTGGTAATTGTTTTTTAACAAAACCGCGTACGCGAGTTAAAATGAAAATAAATGAAATAAATAGGTTGTTAAATGTTAATAAGTAAAAAAATAGTATACTTGAAAAATTTCCAAAGTGTTTTAAAAAATAATAAAATATAATATGATTGGTTTGGTTTGGTTTTAAAATGGCTTTCTTTTATCTTTATCCAAAATATAAATTATTATTTTAAGTAAATTTTTGGGCATTTCAAAAACTAACTAATATTTTTTTATGAAAAAACTTTTTATGCTAGTCTTAGGATTTTTTGATTTATTAACAGCTACATTTAAATTGTATACGAATTAATCAAATATTGCAATTAAAACGTATTATTTTTATGCTTTTTGTAAAAATTTTGTGATATTTGGGTCTTTTTCGAAAAATAAAACTAAAATATTGCAAAAAAATATTTATTGTCTAAAAAAAGTTTGCAAAAAAATAATGAAGTTGATTTTTGGAATAATTTTATTAGCTTTTTGGGTTGGGGTTTCATTTTTTTAGTTGTTTTTTATCTTTAGGAGTAGCAAAAATATTAACACTTATTTTTTTATATGTTATACTTAAAGAGTAGTTAAGAAAACAATTTGCAGTTATTTTAGATTTAATAAGTATTTTTTTGTTATGTTTTTTCATTAAAGATGCTTGATAAAAGAAAACAAAAAAATTTAAACTAAATAATCCTAAAAATTTTTTTTGAAAATCTTTAAAAATCCTTAAATAACTGCCATTTGTTTTTTAAATTTATACTTTTTTTGCACAATAAATGCAATAAAAAATAAATATAATAATTTATCAATTTATTTCAATTAATTTTAAATCAAAAGGAAGGTTTTTTAAATAAATGACGAAAAACAAATTAATTAATAAAAAAGATAAAATAAGTAGGTTTGTTTTGGAGGGAAACTTATTAAAAGCTTTATGGATTATTTCTTTTCCTATTGTTGTTTTTAATGTTTTTAAAGCTTGTTTCGGTAGTGTTGATACTTTTTTTGCAGCTGGTCTACCAGAAGGAGTTCAAAGCTACATTCAATTTTCCAAATCTGCTCAAAGCATTGTAGAAGCAGTAGGGGTTTGTTTAGGGATTACAGGAGTTGCATTAATTTCACGCGAAGTGGGCAAAAACAAAAATATCAAATCTTTAAAAGCTCGTAAAATAGCATCTAGCGTTTTTGTTTTATTATTCGTAGTAAGTTTGATTGTAGCTTGTGTTATGATTGGTTTCTCAAGTCCTATTTGTGGTCTTTTTTTAAAAGAAAAATTAATTAACGGAGTGTCAATGCCAATCACAACAGAGGAAAAAAACCTTTGCATTAACGCTTTTAGATTACAAATGTTGGGAACTATTTTAGCCGCTATTAATGTTTTCTTTTTAGGAACTGAAAGAATTTTGGGAAAACTTAAAAAAATTTTGGTTCTAAACTGTATTATGATGGGTTTAAAAATTGGATTAAGCACTTTATGTTTTGGCATTAAAGGAATTGGTTTAGAAGCATTGTGTCCCAACGTTTTGGGGTTGCAAACAGCTTCATGTCTTGCTTATTTATCTATTACAATGGTTGCTTTTTTCACTCTTTTTAACAAAAAAAATCCTTTATTTTTAAGTTTAGGTGATTTTTCTTTTAAAACTTTTTTACAAGACAAAAAATTACTTAAAACTATTTTGAAATTAAGTATTACTTTAACATTAGGAAAATTTATTTATGAAGGCGGAAGAATGTTTACCTTATTTATGGTAGATAGCACATATGATAAACCATTTTTAGCTGGAACGCCTTTCGAATTTAAAGGTTTGGGCGGCTTAGGTGCAATTGGAGTTGCTGATAGCATCATTACTTTATTTGCTCAAATATCTTTTTCGTTAAAAGAAGGGCAATTAATGATTGTTTCTGAAAACTTAGGAAACAAAAATAACAAAAGAGCGATTAAAACTTTAATTCTTACCTCATTGTGTTGTTTTTTAGTATTTGCAGTTATGTATTTAATTTGTGCTCCTAAAGAATATTGGGGACTTGGTTTTGGTGATGATTTATGCTTATTTTTTAAAAATTTAGGTAAAGCAGAAAAAGACCAAATGACATTAAATATGTTGCATGAAAAAAACCCAGGATTTAAATCTTTTTTGTTAGGTGCTCTTTTAACAACTGGTCTATTAACTACACAATTAGAAGTTTTTTCTACTTTTTTAATTGCAGCTAAACAACCTAAATATGATTTATTTTTAAGTTTTGGTCGTGTTTTTCTTTTTAGAATACCTGCCCTTTATTTCTTTAGAAATGTTTGGCTTGGAAATGAAGAAAAAACAAGCATTAAAATAAATAATGCATATGGATTTGCCAATTTCAGTGCTAATTGCATTATGTTGATGTTTATGGTTTTTGTATGTGTTCGTTTTGTGTATAAATTAAAAAAAGAAAAGAAACCAAAAAATTTCAAATAAATTCATAAATCAAAAAAGACTATCAATTGATAGTCTTTTTTTGTTATATAAATGACTTGAAAATATTGCAAATAGTAAAATAAATTTTTTATTTTTTTAATGAAAAAAACTTTAATTTTTTTGAATTTTAACAATATTTTTGCATTCAGGAAAACGACTGCAACCTAAAAAATTACCATAGCGTCCTTTTTTAATGAGCAAAGGGGCGTTGCATAAATTACATTTTTGATCGGTTTTCATATCGGGATTTGTTTCCAAAGAGCTTGTTTTTTCTTTTAAAGAAACAATATTTTTGCATTCAGGAAAACGACTGCAACCTAAAAAATTACCATAGCGTCCTTTTTTAATGAGCAAAGGGGCGTTGCATAAATTACATTTTTGATCGGTTTCGATATCTTTTGTTTTTTCTAATTTTTGATCGGCTATTTGATAAAGTTGCTTAAAAGCATCATAAAATTCTTGCAATAATTCTTTTTTATTGACTAATCCTGAAGAGATTTTATCTAAATTTTCTTCCATTTTGGCAGTATATTTGACATCAATAATTTGTTTAAAAAACAATTCTAGGTTTTTAGTGGTCAAAATTCCTTGTTCTGTAGGAACAAAACGTTTTTCTACTAAATCAACATAGATTCTTTTTTTGAGAGTAAAAATGATTTGAGAATAAGTAGAAGGTCTTCCGATATTTAGTTTTTCTAAAGTTTTAATCAAAGTGGCTTCAGAAAAGCGTGATGGAGGATTAGTAAATTTTTGTAAATTTTGGATTTCTTGAGGCAAGTAAGTTTCATTTGATTTAAAAGAAGGAATAATTTTATCTTTGTCACCATCTTGCAAAAGTTTTTGATAGCCATCAAAAGTTTTTATCAAACTTTCAGTTAAAAAAAGATGGTTTGCAACTTCAAAAAAAACTTGAGTTTTTTGAAATATAGCAGGCGTCATTAAAGAAGCCAAAGTTCTTTGATAAATAAGTTTATAAAGTTTATTTTCGTATTTATCAAGATGAGGGGCTAAACTTTCGGGCGTTTTAGATAAATCAGTAGGTCTTATAGCTTCATGAGCATCTTGCGACTGGGGTGTTTTAGAATTTTTGTAAGTACCTAAATATTCTTCACCATATTGCTTTTTAATTAATTTTTGAGCATCTTTAACAAAAATGTCTGCAAGTCTTTGCGAATCTGTTCTCATATAAGTAATTAACCCTTTAGATTCGCCTAAAATATCAACTCCTTCATAAAGTTTTTGAGCAACTCTCATAACTTGATTAGAAGTCATATTTAGACTTTTAATGGCTTCTTGTTGAAGTGTAGATGTAATAAAGGGCGGTTTAGGGAATTTTTTGGTTTCTTGTTGTTTTAATTCTTTAACTAAAAAAGATTTGTCTTTGATTTGTTGGACAATTGTAAAAGCTTCTTGGGCTTTGATTTTTCCTTTGTAAGGATTTTGGTATTCCGCTTGAAAATCTTTAAAAAAAGCAGTAATAATATAGTATTCTTCAGGGACAAAAGCTTTTATTTTTTCTTCTAAATCAACAATTAATTTAAGGGCAACTGATTGCACCCTTCCTGCTGATTGCGATTTAAGTCTTCTTACCAAACGCGACAGTTTAAAACCAATGATGCGATCTAACATTCTACGAGTTTCTTGTGAAAAAACTAATAGTTCATTAATTTTTCGAGGTTGTTGCAAAGCTTTTAAGACTGCTTCTTTGGTAATTTCTCGAAAAACAATTCTATTGGTTTTTTGGGAATCTAAATTAAGAATTTGTGATAAATGCCAAGCAATTGCTTCTCCCTCGCGGTCAGGATCGGTTGCTAATAGAACCTCTTTGCCTTTAGTTTTTTGGATAAGAGTTTCTACAATGTTATCTTTTTCTTTAATAATGCTGTATTTAGGAATAAAGCCTTTTTCGATGTCAATTCCCATTCTGTCTTTGCCTTTTAGCGACAAATCTCTAATATGACCTTTGGAAGATAAAATTAAAAAATCATCATTTAAAAAACGGCTTAAAGTTTTGGTTTTAGTAGGAGATTCTACTATAATAACTTTTGATTTCATTTTTTGGGCTCCCTCTCAATAATAAAGATATGTTTGGTTTGGTAATTAATTGTTTTTCGTTTCTATTTTTTGGTTTGGTAGTTTGTTGGTTTTTTTATAAAAGTTTTTCAAAGAGGGATAAAACATCTAAGTCAAAATTTAATTTTCCTAAGTTACCTTGCCTTATTTCTTGCAATAACATTTGATAAACTCTAGATTGATCAACTTTTTGATTTTTATTACAAATATTTCTTTTTTGTCCGATAATATCAACTAAATTAGTGTTTGATAAGTCATTTTGGTTTAAATTGAAGCGTTTTTGTAAATTGCTGCCATAATGTTTTGTAAGATAGCAAAGTGCGTGAATGCCTAATTTTTCTAAAGGAAAAATGGAATCTTTAAAACAGCCTGCAAGCGCTAATGCCAAACTTATGCGAGGATCAGAAAAATTGTGCCATAAAACTCCTGGAGTATCCAAAAACTGGATATTGGGTTTAGCAATATCAATCCATTGAATGCGTTTGGTAGTGCCTGCTAAATTAGCTGTTTTTAAAACTTTTTTTTGTGCAAAGCTGTTAATTAAAGTTGATTTCCCAACATTGGGAGTTCCTACAATCATAGCTTTAATGTTAGGAGTTTGGGTTGCTATTCTTCTAGATTTAAAAAGGGAGTTCTTGGCTTTGATTGTTGTTAAAGCTTTTTGATATATTTCTTGAATTTTAGGGGATTTAATAGCATCAATTGTTAAAACAGGAATTTGTTTTTTGTTATAATTAGCGATAAAATTATTGATTTTGCAAGGATCAGTTAAAGAAAATTTATTTAGCAAAATAAGGATTGGTTTTTGGCGTTGGTTAATTAAAGAAAAAATTTGAGAATTGAGACTTGACAGAGGAATTCTTGCATCCAAAATTACTAAAACAATATCAACCAAAGATAAATTATTTTTAATTTGGTCAAAAGTTTTTTTCATATGACCAGGAAACCAATTAAATGTTTTCATTGTTAAACCTATTTCTTTTGTTAAGTAAATTACTCTTTTGCACTTTGATCTGAGTTTAATTTATAAATAGTATCAAAAACTTTTTGTAGATCTTTTTCAAGGTCTTCTTCAGTTTCAAAAATCTTTTTACTGTAAATTTTATAAACTTCTTCGCCTGTAATTGCAATCAAAGAAACTCCTATTTGATGATAAATTAGTTCTAAGGGTTTGTCAAAAATTATTTTTTTAAACCAATGAAAAGGATTTAAAAAATTTCTGATATTATTAAAAGTATTAGTTACTTTGGCAACTTTTTGATACTTTTGAATCATGTTTTTTTTAACAACCATTTCTCTAATTACAAAGATTCTTTTTAAAGTCATTTTGCGAAACATTCTCAAAATTTTGTTTTGGAATACTTTGTCAACTCTTTGATTTATGTAAAACATCAAAATAAGACTTTCATCAATGGTAAGTTCCAAATAGGGATATTTGGAGCTGGGATAAAATTGGCTTGAGATTTCTAAAATTAATTCTCGGATAGAAGTTATCAAAAAAATCCCAAAATTTCCTTTATCCTTTTTAATTTTAACTTTGAAATCTTTTTTCTTAGCTTCAATTAATTTAATTATTTCTTGTTGACTAACATCTGTTTTTTCTAGTCTATGAGCTGATAAAGTTTTTTTCACACTACGCAAAGAAAGAAGACAATAAGTAAAAGAGCTTAAAATAACACCAGAAAGAATGCCAATAAAGAAAGTGTTAAAAAAAGCAAATTGTTTTGTTATGTTGAAAAATTTTTCCCAAAAAGACACACTATCATTATCCTTTTTTCATTTTTTTTATAATTTTTATAAATGGATTCAAACATAAAACACTATATAAAGGCAAAATGTAGAAGGCATGAACTACCTATAATTATATAACAAACAAAGAAATTAAAAAACATAATTTATAAAAAATATAAGAAAAGGGTTCAAATGTTGTTGATAAAACAAAAAAGCAGTTTAAAAATGCAAAAAAATAAGGTTTTTTATTTATTGTTGTCTCTTGATAAATAAAGTCCTGTTTCAGTATTGATAATAATTTTTTCTCCAATATTGATAAAAAGAGGAACTTTAATTACTAAACCTGTTTCTAAAGTGGCATCTTTTAAAGAATTAGTTTTGGTATCTCCTTTGGCTCCAGGTTCGGTGTAAGCTACTTTAATAGAAATTTTTTCAGGTAAACTGATGCCTACAATTTCATCATTTTCATAAAAAATAATATCTACTAAAAGTCCTTCATAAAGATATTTAAGAAAATCTTTTAATTGATATTTGTTAATTTCTAATTGTTCGTAATTTTGAGTATTCATAAAGATATAATTATCTTCCAAAACATAAATCAATTGCATCTTAATTTTAGTAATTAAGGCAGGTTGCACTTTGATACCGGCGTTAAAAGTGTAGTCAATGACACTACCTGTTCTTAGGTTTCTTAATTTGGTTCTTACAAATGCAGAACCTTTACCAGGTTTAACATGTAAAAATTCTAGAATTTGATAAATTTGGTTGTTGAATTTAATAGTTTTTCCAGTTTTAAAATCGTTTGTATTAATCATATTTCTAATTACTTTCTTATTTTTTGGAATTGTTTTTTGTTGTTTTAATTAATTAATCGGTTTTTAAAAAATTATTAATAAGGCCAATAGTGGTTTTTTCTAAATCAGGGGATAAGGCGTCTAGAATCATGGGCTTAATTTGATTTTTAAACCAAGTTTTTTGGCGTTTGGCATATTGCATAGTTTTTTGAATAATTAAGGTTTTGGCTTGGTCTAAAGTTATTTTTCCTTCTAACAAAACTTTAATTTCGCGATAACCAATAATATTAAAATTGGCGTTTGGAAAAAAAGTTTGAATTTGGTTAACTTCTTCTATAAAACCTTTTTTTAACATTTGTTCCAATCTTAAAATAACTCTTTTTTTTAAAATTTGTCTATCAATATCAAGATAAAAAATTAGAGAAGAATATAGAGGATTGTGTTTTTTATTTTTTTGTGATCTTAAAGTGCCTGAAAGTAAATCTTGATAAGCGCTTAGGATGCGACGAGGATTTTTCAAATCTAGGTTCGCAATTAATTGAGGATCTTTTTTTTTAATAAAATCAACCATATTTTCTATTGCAGTCAAAGAAATAGGTGGCAAAAACAAAGATTTAGGAGTTAATTCATAATCAAAAAGAACTGATTTAAGATAAAGCCCGCTACCGCCCACAAATAAAGGAAGGGGCATTTCTTCGATTTTTTTGCGTGCATCTTTTTGAAAATAATAAATATTATAATTTGTTCCAGGGGTAAGAAAATCTAAAAGATGATGTTTAATTCCTTGGGCTTCTTCGATAGTTATTTTGGCAGTTCCAATATCGTATTTTTGATACATTTGAAGAGAATCGCAATTAATTATTTCTAAATTAAATTTTTTAGCTATTTTAATAGAAAGGCTTGTTTTTCCTGAAGCAGTAGGACCTGTAATAGCGATTACTTTTTTCATAATTTTCCTTTATAAGGGTAGAAGTGTTTTTAGGGGGGGTTATTAAATAATTAAAAAACCAGAATAAAATAAAAAAATGCAAAGTGTTGAAAAACAAAAAAAGTTTAAAGAAATACAGAAAATAATTTTGATTCTTTATCGCTTAGTTTTAATAAAACAAATTTTATTTCATTCTGATAAATTAATTTTTTCAATAGTTTTATTAGGTTTAAGAGTGACAAGTAAACCGTTTAATTGTCTTTTTCCTTCGGCATTAGGCCTTGAAACAACGCGATTCCCTAAAAAAGATTCAATTATAGGTTGTTTTTCTTTACCAATAACACCATCTTTGGCTCCTGTCATTCCTGCATCAGAAATATAAAGAGTGTTGTGAGGGAAAAGGCGTTCATCATTAGTTTGGACGTGGGTATGAGTGCCTACAATAGCATCAATTCTACCATCAAAATAATGAGTTAAAGCAATTTTTTCACTAGTAGCTTCGGCGTGAAAATCCAAAAAAGAAAAATCATATTTAGCTTTATTCTGTTCCAAAACATTATCAATAGTTTTGAAAGGGCAATACAATTTGGGGTTAATAAAAACACGCCCTAAAGCATTCATAACTAAAATTTTTTTATCTTCGCAATCAATAATTTTATAACCTTGTCCTAATTGTTGAGTGTCATTGATGGGACGAATTACATTTGATTTGTCAATAAAATTTTTGATTTGTTTATTTTTCCAAACATGGTTTCCCATAGTCATCAAATCAACACCTAATTTTTGTAATTTTTTATAAATTTTAAAACTTAAACCTTTACCATTATCAGCGTTTTCAGCATTAGCAATAATGAGATTAGGTTTATAAATTTCTTTTAAAAAACCCACTTTTTCGGCAAAATAACTAATTCCTGGGTTTCCGTAAATATCTCCAATAAACATTATTTTCATGAATTAATTATCTCCTTTGGTGGATTATAATTTAGCCATTTCCACAGCTCTGGTTTCTCTTAAAACAGTAACTTTGATAACACCATTGTAAATAATTTCTTTTTCAATTTGTTCTTTAATGGTGCGGGCAGTTTGGAAAATAAAATTGTCTGCGATTTTGTCTGGTTCAACGATAACACGAATTTCGCGGCCAGCTTGAATAGCATAAGATTTGGCAACTCCTTTTGTTGAATTGGCAATAGTTTCTAATTTGGTTAGTCTTTGAATGTAGTTTTCTACTGATTCTTTTCTGGCTCCTGGTCTAGCGGAAGATAAAGTGTCTGCTATTGCAACTAAAGCAGCGATAATTGATTGGGGTTCTTGATCTTCGTGATGAGAAGCAATAGCATCGATAACTTCTTTTTTTTCTTTGTATTTGGAAGCAATAGAAACACCAATTTCTACGTGGCTTCCTTCCATTTCGTGGTCTAGAGCTTTACCGATGTCATGAAAAAGCCCTGCTCTTCTTGCAAGAATTTCATTTTCGCCAATTTCAGAGGCAAGTTTACCAGCTAAAAAAGCTACTTCCAAAGAGTGTTTTAAAACATTTTGACTGTAACTAATGCGGAAGTGCAGTTTTCCCAAAATTTTAATTAAGTCAGGGTGAACTTCGCCTATTTTAGTAATAAAAGTAGCTTCTTCGCCCATTTCTTTAATAAAATTGTCTACTTCTATGGTTGAAGTTTCTAAGGCTTTTTCGATGCGAGAAGGGTGAATTCGTCCATCAGAGACCAAAAATTCTAAAGTTTTTTTGGCAATTTCTCTTCTAATGGGGTCAAAACTACTTAAAATAACGGTGCAAGGCGACTCATCAATAATTAAGTCTACTCCAGTTAAAACTTCCAAAGACTTAATATTTCTGCCTTGGCGTCCAATAATCCGTCCTTTCATATCTTCGTTAGGAATGTTGACAACGCTAATATTTTTTTCTCCTGTAATATCACCAGAATATTTTTGCATGGCTAAAACTAAAAGAGTTTTGGCTTTTTTGGATGCTTCGCTTTTGGCTTTTTCTTCTTCTTGTTTAATATATGACATCATTTCATAAGTGGTTTGGTCTCTTGTTTCTTTCATTATGATTTGTCTGGCTTGATCTTGTGTTAAGGAAGCTATTTTTTCTAATTGTTGTTTTTGGGTGTTTAAAATTGTTTCTTGTTCTTTGATTTGTTGTTCTAGGTTTTTTTTAGTGTGGCTAATTATTTGTTTTTCAGAATCTAAATGTTCTTCTCTTTTATTTAGACTCTCAGTTCTATTGTTAAGCAATTCTTCACGACGATTATTTTTGGATTCTAAATCAACAATTGTATTAGTTCTTTGTTCTAAATCCAGTTCTAATTTTTGTCTTAAAGAAGCTATTTCTATTTTGGCATTACGCATCATTTCTTGTTCGCGTTTTTGCAAATCTTTTTCTTTTTCTTTTAGTTTGTTATCAAATGCTTGTTTTTTTTCTTCTAATTTCTTTTGATTAAAAAAAGAATACAAAAAATAGCCGATAATTGATCCACAAATTAAAGCCAAGAAAAAAAGAGAACAACCCATTGTACAATGGTCTCGCCAAGAAGCATCTTTCATATCCTTGATACCTTTCTTTTCAGGAGGTTAACAAATATAAAATAATTGTTTTGCCTCTTTTTCTTTTTGAATTTAGTTTAATGATTTTTAATACAAAACAAAAAAATAGTGAAAATAGATGTTTTGATGCAATTTTATCATTAAAACGATAAATAAGTTTGGTTTTTTAAATATTGATAATTAATTTATAATTAATTTTGAATGGGGTGGGTTGAAAGTTTTATTATTTTTTTTAATTTTTTTCAGTACAAAATTTCATCACTAAATGAAAAAAATAAAAATGTATAAATTGGAGTTTTAAAAAAAATAATAAAGTTTGGTTTTGCAAAAAAATTCATCAAAAACCATGAAAAAATCAATGGTTTAGTGATGAATAGTGGTAAAAATAAAAAAACTTAAAAGCTAACCTTAAAAAGGTTAGCTTTTGTAATAAAAAATATTGAATTATTATATATTAGAAAAATATTTGAATTTTTTAATGTAATTAATAATCAAACTTTTTTTGGTAATTTTTTTTTAGTTTCCGTAAAGCTTTTGCTAAAAGCGCTTGATAATTTATCAGAAAAAGATTCTATTGATTTAGATACTTTCGGAGAATTAATAACTTTTTCAGCTATTTCTCCTGATTTTTCAATAAATAAATCTTTCCAAGTTTTTTTTTCTAAAATAGAAGGGGCTGAGTTTGGGTTTTGTGTTTCATCAGAAGATGATCCTTGAGGCGTTTCTTCTTCTAAAGAAAAAAATATAATAATAGGAATGGCAAGTAATATCAAAATAAAAACGCTAGTAATAATGATTTGCTTGGAAGTAAATTTAATAATAAAATGATATCCTTTGATTGTTTAATAAAAATTATGCAAAAAATTCAAATAAAGAATAATAATAAATAATACAAATTTGAATGCATAATTTTTTGAATTTTAATTTGAAAAATATAAATAATTTTAATAATTTAATTAATAAAATATATAAGATCCTAAAAAAAAAATTAGTATCCGTAGATATTATATAATAAATCAAAAAAATATTTGCAAAATAATGTTAAAAAGTGGTTAAAAATGATTTAAAAATCTATCTTTTCGTTTTTGGTGTTATTTTTGGAATTTTTATTTTCTTTTTTGCGAACTTCTAACAATTTTTGATAACGTTGGTCTAAGGTTTTTTCTTTTTTTTGAATATCTTCAATTACTTTGAGAACTTTTTCCAAAGCAGCTTTCAAATCACAAATAAAGACTTTGTCAAAATTTTTCATCGCTTGTAGCACATTTTCAATGCATTCAAGTTTTTCTTCGTTGTTTTGAACACTTTCAAAAATTTGAAAATAATAATCAACTGAATTAAGAATAGCAAGCAAAATAGAAGGGCTCGTAATGATAACATTGTGTTTAAAAGCATATGATATTATTTCAGGATCGCAATTAATTTGGGCAAAAATACTTTCAGAAGGAATAAACATAATGGCATAAGGGCAGTTGTCTTCTTTGCTGACGTATTTTTGAACTTCTTTAATTCTTTCTTTAACGTGAAATAAAAAACGATTCTTTAATTCTATTTGGTTGAAAGTAGCGTTAATATAGGATAGAAAGTCTGTGGTTGGGAACTTCGAATCAATAGGAATTTGAATAAATTTACCATATCCCTTACACATCACATCAACTTTAAGACGGTTACCGTTATTGTTTGTTTTTTTCATTAAATATTGTTTTTCAAAAACTAATTTATCTTTAAAATGAGAAATATTTTCCAAAATGCGTGCCAACAAAAATTCTCCGGCTTGTCCTGTTTTATCGTTTTGACACAATAATTTATGAATATTTTGCACTTCTTGAAAACCACTTGCATTTTGTTCTCTTAAAACTTTTAAAGAATTTTCCAGATTACTTGTTAAATGTTGACGAGTATCTTTAATTTCTTTAGTTAAAATGTCTTGACTTTGATGATTTAAATTGTTAATTTTGTCATCCAAACGACAAATAACCCTAGATTCTGACTCTAAAAAAGCTTGTTTAAAAAAATCTTTGATATTGACTTGCGTTTTTTTCGGTTTGGCAACAAAAAAATAAATAATGAAAGTTGCACCACCCAAAATAAGAATCAAAATAACGGATAAAATTAAGATTAATAAAATAATAATTTGATCTTGAGACATTTATTTTGTTATTCCTTTTTCTTTTTTTCTTTTTTAGTGTCTTTTAGTTTTTGAGTGCGTTAAAGTTGATATAAAAAATAAAAAAACAAAACAAAAATAAAAAAAGGATCATTATTGAGATTTGTTTTTTAAATATTTTTAATATTTATTTCTTATTTAGAAAAACAAATAACATAAATAAAATAAAAATGTTTGAAAATGTTTGTGGATAAGAAATAAATATTAAAAATAAATATCTAAGTGCTAAAAATTACTAAATTAAGGGAAATGATACAAAAAATAAAAGATAAAAACTGGCGTTTGAGAAGGGATTCGAACCCCCGACCGACGGCTTAGAAGGCCGTTGCTCTATCCAACTGAGCTACTCAAACAAACATACAACAAATATTATACTATAAAATCATTGTTTTTGACAAAAAAACAATTAAAGTAGTGAAAATAGTTTATTTATTTAAATTATAAAAGAAAAAACGATCCAAAGTCATTTAAATATCTATTAAATAAAAAAGTTTGCACAAACACAGAAAAAAAGTATATAATAATAATGTTGATTTTTAATTTCTAAATTAAAATAAAAAAATACAAAAGTTTTTTAAAATGTTTTCAATCAAAAAAATAATTAACGAAAGACAAGTATTTTTATCAAACAAAACTAAGGTAACCTTTTCAAACCTTATCATTCAACAATAAGATACGAATTTGGTCAGGTCTTGATTGAAGCAGCCATAAGTTATTTTTATTGTGTGGAAGATAGGGTTTGAAAAGGTTATTTTTTATAAAGACCCCAAAAAAGCAATTTTCAAAACAATAATTCAATGCATAAAATTAAAAAAAACAAAGGAAAAGAAACAAGCATATGAATTTTTCATTTTTTCAAAAAGAAAAAGATTTTAAATTATTAACTAATATTTACAACTCTTTACAAGGAAAACCATTTTTAAACCAAGAAACAACATTAAGAGGAAAAGAAATCAAAGTAGAATTTTATTATTTAGATCAAAGCAAATATTATAGTACTCTTTTTCAATCACGCCAATTTGCTGTTTGGACAGTTGATAAAGGAGTATGCCGACTTTTGGTTGAAAGAAAATATTACAAAAAATTTGGAGCTTTTTATCAAAAAGATATAAACGATATGTGGTTAGATTTTATATGGCAGATTTTCCAAAAAGAAGCTACTTTAATCAAAACAATAAAATTATTATTTGTGGCAGTTTTATTACCTATTTTATTAAATGTTTTTTTACTTAACGGACATTTTTCAGGTTGGGTAAGGGTTCCTGCTTTTTTTGTATTAATATCTTCTTGTTTTTCTATGAATTATTGGATGAAAAAACAACAAAAAAAATTACACATCTTTAGAGATCAAAAATTACAAGAAACATTAGAAAAAATCAAACAAAAATTAGGAAAAGAGCTTTACGAATCATTAAAAGAAAAACAAAAACAATTCAATCCTACTTTTGTTGAACCCAAATCCGATCAAAACCCCAATGAAGACAATACCGGAAGCAAAGACAACACAATAGATAAAATAAATGAATTAAATTAAACAAATGATAAATAAATGATTATAAAACCAAAAAAAAAAAAAACAATCAAGAAAGGTAATCAAATGATCTACGATAGCATTGTTATTGGAGCAGGACATGCAGGTATTGAATCTGCTTTAATATTGGCAAAAAAACATAATACTTTACTCATTACAGGCTCCTTAAAACAAGTTGCTTCCTTACCTTGCAATCCTTCTATCGGAGGTCCTGCCAAAGGTGTTGTAGTGCGTGAAATAGATGCTTTAGGCGGTATCATGGCAAAAGCTACAGATCTTGCACAAATTCAGATCAAAATGCTTAACTCTTCAAAAGGTCCTGCAGTAAGAGCTTTAAGAGCACAAATTGATAAATTAGAGTATCCTCAAATTATTTTAGAAATATTGCAAAACACTCCCAATTTAACTTTATTGGAAGGACTAGTAAACAACCTAATTATCCAAAAAAACCAAGTTCAAGGAGTCTGTCTTATTGACGGAAGAAAAATTAATGCCAAAACTGTCATTATCACTACAGGAACTTATTTAGCCAGCCAAATTTTAATTGGAGATACCAAAAAAGCCTCAGGACCTAATGGTGTTCCTACAACTTACGGTATCAGCACTCAATTAAAAGAAATAGGCTTCGAAGTCATTCGTTTAAAAACAGGAACCCCACCAAGAGTTAAAAAAAACAGCATTGATTATAGTCAAACCAAAATACAAATGGGAGACAATTTAGAACAAACATTTGGTTTTTTAACGCCCCAAACAACCAAAAGACCACAAGAACCTTGTTTTTTAACTCACACCAACCAAACCACCCACCAAGTTATCCGAAAACATTTAAACCAATCGGCTATGTATGGCGGTTATGTTGAAGGCATAGGGCCTCGTTATTGCCCTTCTATTGAAGATAAAGTAGTAAGATTTTGCGATAAAAACAGTCATCAAATTTTTATTGAACCAGAAAGTCTATATTTGAATGAAATGTATCTACAAGGACTTTCCACCAGCATGCCTCAACACGTTCAACATGAAATCCTTAAAACTATTCCAGGATTACAAAACGCCAAAATCACTAAATATGCTTATGCTATCGAATACGATGCTTTTAATCCCAACCAACTCAAACACAGTTTAGAGACTAAAAAAATACAAAATCTCTTTTTAGCAGGCCAAATGAACGGCACCAGCGGCTATGAAGAAGCTGCTTGTCAAGGGCTTATGGCAGGAATTAATGCATCTTTAAAACTCCAAAATAAACCTCCTTTTGTGTTAAAAAGAAACGAAGCCTATATTGGTGTTTTGATCGATGATTTGATTACTAAGGGTGCAAAAGAACCTTACCGTCTTTTGACATCACGCGCGGAATTTCGTTTGTTATTAAGACACGACAACGCCGATTTACGCCTCAAAGATTACGGATATCAACTAGGTTTAATTGATAAAAAAGATTATAACAGTTTTCAAAACAAAAAAGCCAAAATCAACCTTTTATTGGAAAAAAGTAAAAATTATGAAATTTTAGTCAATTCAGATAATCTATCTTATTTAAAACAACAAAACTCAGCTAGTCTCGGAGAAAAAACCACATTAGCGCAACTAATAAAAAGACCAGAATTAAATTTTTGCACTTTACAACATTTTTTACAAGAAAAAGCAGATAAAACCATTTATGAACAAGTAGAAATACAAATTAAGTACGAAGGTTATATTGCTAAAGCCCAAAAAGAAGCTCAAAAATTAGCAAGATTAGAACAAAAAAAAATTCCTAGCAAAATAAATTACGCAGATATTAAAAATTTATCAAAAGAAGCTAAAGAAAAACTTGATTTAATTAAACCCCAAACTTTAGGACAAGCCACAAGAATATTAGGAGTCAATCAAGTTGATATTTCGATTTTATTAGTTTATTTGGAAAAACATCATGCTTTACTTTGAATCATTAAAAGACAAATTTAAACTCAACAAAAAGCAATTAAACAAGTTTGTTTTTTACTATGAATTTTTAAAAAAAGAAAACCAAAAAATGAACCTTACTTCCCTGATATCTTTATCTGATGTTTGCTATAAACATTTTTATGATTCTTTAATTTTAAAAGAAATATTTGACTTTAATAATGTAACTAATCTTTGTGATGTTGGCTCGGGAGCTGGCTTTCCTAGCTTTCCTTTAAAAATTCTTTATCCTCATTTAAAAATTATAATCATAGAATCATCTTTAAAAAAAATCAATTTCTTGAAACAATTAGCAAGCCATTTGGAATTAGATAATGTATGTTTTTTTCACAAAAGAGTAGAACAACATGACATAGCCAAAAATGGAAGTTATGATTTTGTTGTTGCTCGCGCTTTGGCTAGATTAGAAATTATCTTAAAATGGTGTGTTCCTTTAGTAAAAAAAAGGGGTTATTTTATTGCTATGAAAGGCAAAAACTTTCAACAAGAATTAGAAGCTAGCAAAAAGATAATTAAGCAGATGAAAGTTAAATTAGTTAGCGCAAAAGTATTTGAATTACCAATGCAATTAGGAACAAGAACTAATTTATTATTCCAAACCGAATAAAAAAAGGTAATATAATAAAAAAAGATCACGAATATTCGTGATCTTTTTTATTTTCTTTCTTGGCCAAATAACCTTAACAAAATTAACATTATTCTTAAAAAAATTTCAATTAAAATTGTTGCAAAAGCCAAAGAAACTTGCCATTCATATTTTTTAGGCATTCCTTGTTTAATCATTTGTTCGGCGTAATCAAAATGAAATGCCAAAAACATAGACACAAATCCTAACATAATTAAACTAATAGGGAAGGTTAAAAAGCTATTGTAAATAATATTTTCAATTGTCCAAATGCCACATAAAGACAACACTAAACGAACTATATAAGAAACTATCAAAGCAAAAGAGCAATATAACATAATTTGTCTAAATCTATTTGTTACTTTTATAAATCCCTTATAATAAGCTTGGGACATCGCAACAAAAAGGATAAAGGTTGCAAAAATAGCCATAAAGGCAATTTCAACTAAATTGGCATAAACTAAATTTAGAAAAACAAAAAAAATTGATAAGATTATTCCTTCTATAAAAGAATAAATTAATCCACAAGCCTTAGAAATTTCAACTTTTTTTAACCCTGCAAAATAAATACCATAATTTAAAAATCCTAGCGTAATCATGGAAAAATAAATTGTATGAATATTTAGTTTTTTTAATATCACAGGTTTTAGAATTGGATAAAAAAACATTGAAGTGATTGCTGTAACACATAAAAGCAAAATTGTTTTTAAAGAAATTCCTTTACGAGTAGCAATGTTGTTATAAGTATTTTTTTCAAATAAAGAAAGAAAGTTATTTTTAATTTGGGTAAACGAATTATTTACTTTATTGGATTCCATTTAAACCACCTTTTTAAATTTTATTTATTATTAAAAATTAAATTTATTTTATTATTCTTATTATTTAAAAAAATATTTTCATCTTTTTTAAATTGCTTAATAAACAAGCACATATATATTTTACCTTTTTTTAAAATTAATTGGAAGGTATTTTGCTTTTTTATTGAAAAAAATAGTGTGTTTTTTGTTGGTGTTGCGAAATTTAATAATAAATAGCGTTTTTTTTGGCGCATAACTAATTTTTTTATGAATGTTTAAAAAATATCACATCATTAGGATAAAAAAGGGGGAAATACAAAAAAAGATAAAAAACCCACATTATGTGGGTTTTTATTTATTAATAAGGTTTCAGTATAGTGAATTTTTAGTTAAGAAGTTTGGAAACTGATCCTGCACCAACTGTTTTTCCACCTTCACGAATAGAAAATTTAGTTCCTTCTTCTATGGCAATTGGGTTGTTCAGGGTAACTACTAATTCAGCGTTGTCTCCTGGCATTACCATTTTTACATCACCTTGTAATTCAACTACTCCTGTAATATCTGTAGTACGGAAATAGAATTGAGGACGGTATTGAGAGAAAAAGGCAGTGTGACGTCCTCCTTCTTCTTTAGTTAAAACATAAACTTGAGCAATAAATTTAGAATGAGGTTTGACAGAACCTGGTTTAGCTAAAACTTGTCCACGTTGTACATCTTCACGGTTAATTCCGCGTAATAAAGCTCCAACGTTGTCACCTGCTTGAGCAAATTCTAGATCTTTTTTAAACATTTCTACTGCAGTTACAATAGTTTTTCTAGTTTCTTTAAGTCCTACGATTTCTACTTCATCACCAGCTTTTACTTGGCCTCTTTCTACTCTACCAGTAACAACAGTTCCTCTACCAGTAATAGTGAAAACATCTTCTACAGGCATTAAGAAAGGTTTGTCAACTTCACGCACTGGGTCTTCAATGTAGGTGTCTAGAGTTTCGATTAATTTATTTACTTGAGCAACGTAATGAGCATCACCTTCTAAAGCTTTTAATGCAGATCCTCTAATGACAGGGATGTCATCTCCTGGGAAATCGTATTGAGATAATAATTCGCGAACTTCCATTTCTACTAATTCTAAAATTTGTTCGTCTGGGGAAAGATCACATTTATTTAAGAAAACAACAATTTTTGGAACACCAACTTGGCGTGCTAATAAAATGTGTTCTCTAGTTTGAGGCATAACACTATCTGCACCAGAAACAACTAAAATAGCAGCATCCATTTGAGCAGCTCCAGTAATCATGTTTTTAACATAATCGGCGTGTCCAGGACAGTCAACATGAGCATAATGACGTTTTTCTGTTTCATATTCTACATGTGAAGTTTTAATAGTAATTCCACGTTCTCTTTCTTCAGGAGCATTATCAATTTGGTCATAAGCTCTACTTTTAGCCAAGCCACGAGCAGACAAAACTTGGGTAATAGCTGCTGTAAGAGTAGTTTTGCCGTGGTCTACATGTCCAATAGTACCCACATTTAAATGTGTTTTATTTCGTATAAATTTTTCATTAGCCATTTTTCAAAGGCCTCCTTTTTATTATGTTTTAAGGTTTGTTTTAATAAATAATATTTACCATTTAAATTTTAACTTATTTTTTGGCTTTTCACAACTATTTTGTAAAAAAAATGTTTTTTTGGTTTAAAGGTTGTCTAAGCGCGTTTTTTAATAATTTCTTCAGTAATACTTTTAGGAGCTTTTTCATATTTAGCAAATTGCATAATAAAAGTAGCTCTTCCTTGGGTATTGGATCGCAAAACAGTAGCATATCCAAACATTTCAGAAAGGGGCACAAACGCTCTAATAGCAACAGCGTTGGTGCGTGATTCTTGGTTTTCTAATCTACCTCTTCTAGAAGTTAAATCGCCAATAACATTTCCTACATAATCATTGGGAGTAACTACTTCCACGTCCATAATAGGTTCTAAAATAACTGGGTTACCTTTAGTTTTGGTTTCTTTTAATGCCATGGAAGCAGCAATTTTAAAAGCTATTTCGGAAGAATCGACATCATGGTAAGAACCATCAAATAAAGTTGCTTTAACATCAATAATTTGATATCCAGCTAAAATACCACCAGCAAGAGCTTCTTGAATTCCTTTTTGAACTGCAGGAACGTATTCACGAGGAACCACACCACCTACAATTTTATTAACGAATTCAAAACCTTTTCCTGGATTTGGTTCAAAACGCATCCACACGTGTCCGTATTGTCCGCGACCACCTGATTGACGAATGAATTTTCCTTCTGTCTCGGTTTCTTGGGTGATTGTTTCGCGGTATGCTACTTGAGGTTCTGTAACATTTGCTTGCACTTTGAATTCTCTTTTAAGGCGTTCAATAATGATATCTAAATGAAGTTCACCCATCCCAGCAATAATAGTTTGCCCGGTTTCATGATTGGAAAAAACCTTAAATGTAGGGTCTTCTTCAGCTAATTTTGCAAGGGCAATTCCCATTTTATCTTGATCAGCTTTAGTTTTTGGTTCTACTGCAATTTCAATTACTGGTTCTGGGAAATTCATTGATTCTAAGATGATGGTTTGTCCTTCTGATGCTAAAGTGTCTCCTGTAGTAGTTGCTTTTAATCCTACAACTGCTAAAATATCGCCTGTGTAGGCTTCTTTTACTTCTTCACGAGAATTAGCATGCATTTGTAATAAGCGTCCAAAACGTTCTTTGGTTCCTTTAGTGGTATTAGTTACGTAAGAGCCAGCTTTAACTGAACCTGAATAGATACGGAAAAAGGTTAATTTTCCTACATAAGGATCAGTCATCACTTTAAAAGCTAAAGCTGTGAAAGGTTCTTCATCTAATCCGGTGCGCACAATTTCTTGGTTGTCAGAATCAAATCCAACAATAGCTGCAACATCACAAGGAGCAGGAAGGTAGTCAACAACAGCGTCTAACATTTTAACAACACCCTTATTTTTGAAAGAAGAACCACAAAGAACTGGGAAAAAGGAAGCTTGTAAGGTTGCTTTTCTAATGGAATTTTTCAACATTTCAGAAGAGATTGGTTTTTCTTCTAAATAATAAATCATTAATTCTTCGTCTAGGGTAGATAAAGTTTCTATTAATTCTTTTCTTTTAGTTTGGGTAATTGATTCTAAATCGCTAGGAATAGAAACAACTTTTCCTGTTTCTTGGGAAGTGTTATCATATTCAAAAGCATTCATTTCTACTAGATCAATGATTCCATTAAAGTCATTTTCTGATCCAATTGGCCATTGAATAGCGCTTGCATGAACTCCTAAGCGTTGTTTAAGAGTTTCAATTGCATAAGCAAAATCAGCGCCTACTTTATCCATTTTGTTAACAAAAATAACTCTTGGAACTTTATATTCACTAGCTTGACGCCAAACAGTTTCAGTTTGTGGTTCTACTCCTGCTTGAGCATCAATAACTGTTACTGCGCCATCCAAAACTCTAAGAGAGCGCGAAACTTCCACCGTAAAATCAACATGTCCGGGAGTGTCAATAATATTGATACGGTGGTTTTTCCAAAAAGCAGTAGTAGCAGCAGAGGTAATAGTGATTCCTCTTTCTTGTTCTTGTTCCATCCAATCCATCTGAGAGGCGCCATCATGGGTTTCTCCGATTTTATGAATTTTTCCGGTGTGGAACAAAATTCTTTCTGTAGTGGTGGTTTTCCCTGCATCAATATGAGCAATAATGCCAATATTACGAGTTTTTTCTAATGAAAACTGACGTGCCATCTTTTTTATTCTCCTATAAGTTGCAATCACCAACGATAATGAGCAAAGGCTTTATTAGCTTCTGCCATGCGATGCGTTTCTTCTCTTTTTTTAACTGATACTCCGTTACCTAAAGAAGCGTCTACTATTTCTTTGGCAAGTCTTTCTTCCATTGTTTTTTCGTTGCGTTCTTTAGTGTATTTAACAAGCCATCTTAATCCTAAAGAATGGCGTCTTTCGGGACGAACTTCGGAAGGCACTTGGTAATTTTGACCACCCACACGACGCGTGCGTACTTCCAGAACAGGCATAATGTTGTTTAGGGCTTCATGAAAAACTTCAATAGGATCGCGGTTAGTAATTGTTTTGACTTGTTTTAAAGCTTGATAAAAAATAGTTTGAGCTTTGCCTTTTTTGCCATCTTCCATAATTGTGTTAATGGTTTTAGTAACTAATTTAGAATTGTAAATAGGATCTGGCTGTACATCTCTTTTTTTAATATGACCTTTGCGGGACACAAAAATTCACCTACTTTCTTTATTTTATTTATTTTTTTGGGTATTTTTGATTTATTCTTTTTAATTGTAATTATTTTTTTTCTTTAGGTAATTTAGAGCCGTACTTAGAACGACCCTGTTTGCGGTTAGCAACACCAGTAGCATCTAGAGCACCACGAACGATATGATAACGCACACCAGGAAGATCTTTTACGCGTCCACCGCGAACTAAAACAGAGCTATGTTCTTGTAATGAGTGTCCCACGCCTGGAATATAGGCAGTTACTTCAGAACCGTTACTTAGACGTACTCTTGCAAATTTACGTAAAGCTGAGTTAGGTTTTTTTGGGGTCATAGTAGTTACACGGAGACAAACTCCCATTTTTTGAGGAGAACTGTAATGTTTATTTTTTTTTTGCAAAACATTAAAACCGTAACTTAATGCAGGTGCTTTAGTTTTGGAAGTTTTACTGCTACGACGTTTTTTGATTAATTGAGAAACAGTAGACATTTTTTATTTCCTTTCTTTTTTTAATTTTGGTTGGTTTTTTTAGTAAGTTCAGAAGTGGTTGCAGGTTCTTTTGGATATTTAAATAAAGTAGTTTCTAAAATTCCTGTTCCTGCAGGAATTAAGCCACCAATAATAACATTTTCTTTAAGTCCGTAAAGATGGTCAGTTTTCCCTTTGATGGCAGCATCGATTAGAATTTTGGTAGTTTCTTGAAAAGATGCAGCTGAAAGTAAAGAATCACTTCTTAAAGAAGAACGCGTAATTCCTAAAATAATAGGGCGTCCCACCGCTAAACGTTTTTTTTCTTCTAACATTTTTAAATTAGCTTTTTTAAATTTATTAATAGTAATTTCTGTGCCAGGTAAAAGATGAGTATCACCTTCATCAATAATTAAAATTTGTTTAAACATTTGGTGAATAATAATTTCGATATGTTTGTCGCTGATATAAACATTTTGGGCGCGATAAACTTTTTGTACTTCTTCTAAGATGTATTTTTGAACCTCTGTTGTTCCTGCCACTCTTAAAAGTTCTTTTAGATCAACCGAACCAGAAGTTAGTTTTTGACCAGGATAAACAATGTTGTTTTTGCTTACTAAAATATCAACATTAGGTTCCAAAATATAACGGTGTTCTGTGTCAGGGTCATTTTCTTCTGTAATTACAATTTCTGGATTTTGGGAACGGATTTTATCAATTTTTTTGATTTTTCCTTTTAATTCACTAATTAGCGCTTTTCCTTTAGGTTTGCGTACTTCAAATAATTCTTCGATCCTTGGAAGACCTTGAGTAATATCTGAGGCAGAAGCAACTCCACCAGTATGGAAAGTTCTCATAGTTAATTGAGTTCCTGGTTCACCGATGGATTGAGCAGCAATAACACCAACAGCTTCGCCAATTTCTACTAATTTGTTAGTAGCTAGATTTACGCCATAGTCTTTGGCACAAATACCATATTCACAATTACAAGTTAAAATACTTCTAATAGGAACTTTTTTAATTTTGGCAGTAATAATTTCTTGTGCTTTAGACTCGATAATTAATTCATTACGCGCTACAATAAGGGTGTTGGTTTTGGGGTGACAAATGTCGCAACTAGCAAAGCGTCCCATAATGCGTTTTTTGAGAGATACAATTTCTTTGCCATCACTCATCATAGCTTCCACAATAAACCCGCGGTCACTATTACAGTCTTCTTTAATAACGACAATATCTTGAGTTACGTCAACTAAACGACGTGTTAGATAACCTGACTCAGCTGTTTTGAGGGCAGTATCAGTTGAACCTTTACGGGCGCCGTGAGTAGAGATAAAAAACTCAGAAACTTTCAGACCTTCTCGGAAAGAAGCTTTAACAGGGACTTCAATAATTTCACCTTTAGGGTTATTCATTAATCCTCTCATCCCTGCTAATTGAGTAAAGTTAGAAACACTACCACGCGCTCCACTTTCGCTCATCATAAAAATGTGGTTGTCTTGTTTGAATTCTTTCATCAAACCTTCTTGAATTTCATCACGAATAGTTTTCCATTCGTTAATTACTAAACGACGACGTTCGGCATCTGTTAAAAAACCATCTTTATGCCAAGTCTCAATTTGAATATTGCGGGTTTCTACTTCTTGTAACAATTCTTGTTTATTGGAGTAAGTATTGATGTCTGCAAATGAAACTGTAATTCCTGCAATGGTGGAATACTTGAAACCTAAGTTTTTGATATGATCTAGCATTTTAGAAGTTTCTGTAATTTTCATTTGTTTGAAAAAACATGCAATAATCATAGATAGGAATTTTTTGTTGAAAGGTTTGGGGGTGGGAAGTTTTTTTAAGAATTGTTTGGGGTTGGTTCCTGGGGGTAAAAAATAAGCATCAGGGGTTTTAACATCCAAATTAAACTGGGTTGGTTCATTAATGTAGGGGAAGCTTGGAGGCAAAATGTCATTAAAAATTAATTTTCCTAAAGTAGTCATTAAATATTTTTGACGTTGTTCTTCGGTAAATGATAAATTAATTGTTTGTGGTTTGATAAAAATTCTTGTATGAAGATGGATTTCTTTATTTTGATAAGCAGTTTTGGCTTCGTTGATATCAGCAAAAAAGGTTCCTTCATTACGATGTTTGAATTGGTGTTCTGCAGTTCTTTGGGCAGAATCATAACTGTTTATAGTACGATCTTTTTTTTCTTCAATCGTTAAATAGTAATTCCCTAAAACCATATCTTGTGAAGGAGTTACTACTGGATTACCATTTTTAGGGTCTAAAATATTGTTCGAAACAAGCATCAATAAGCGTGCTTCAGCCTGCGCTTCTAAAGAAAGAGGAACATAAATTGCCATCTGGTCGCCATCGAAATCGGCATTAAAGGCAGGCGTAACTAAAGGATGTAAGCGAATGGCTTTGCCGTCAATTAATTTAGGATCAAAAGCTTGAATTCCTAAACGGTGTAGCGTTGGGGCGCGGTTTAAAAGAACTGGGTGTTCTTTGACTACTTCTTCTAAGGCGTTCCAAACCTCTTCATTCATTTTTTCATAAATGGTGTTAGCGTTTTTTTTATCGATACCTTTGGTTTCTTGTAATTTTTTCAAAATGAAAGGTTTGAACAAAATAATTGCCATTTCACGAGGCACGCCGCATTGGTGCATTTCTAAATCAGGACCTACAATAATTACGGAGCGTCCCGAATAATCAACTCTTTTGCCTAAAAGATTTTGACGGAAACGCCCTTGTTTGCCACGTAGCATTTCGGATAAAGATTTAAGTGGACGGTTTTTTTCGACATTGTTAACGTTTTTTTTGCTAGTTTTGGTATTATCAAACAAAGCATCAACTGCTTCTTGTAGCATTCTTTTTTCGTTTTTAATGATTAAACGAGGAGCTTTTTGGAGCATTTGTTTTTTTAAACGATTGTTGCGATTAAGGATACGGCGGTAAAGATCGTTAACTTCAGTAGTGGCAAAACGACCACCATCTAAAGGAACCATCGGTCTTAATCCTGGAGGCAATACAGGAATAACATCCATTACCATCCATTCAGGTTTGTTGTCTGATTGATGAAAAGATTCGATGATTTCTAGTCTTTTAATGATGCTTTCTCTTTTTTGTTTGGAATTTTCCGATAAAGATTTGCGAAGGACTTTGATAGTTTTTTCTAAGTTGAGATTTTCTAGTAATTTTTTAACCGCTTCGGCACCTGTTAAAGCTACAAAAGTGTTTCCAAATTCATAAAGAGCTTCACTGTATTGGGTTTCTGTAATAATTTCTTTAGGTTTGAATTCAGTTTTTCCAGGATCAATTACAACGTAAGAAACATAATAAACTATTTCTTCTAATTGTTTAGTTTTGATATTTAAAAGAATAGCTAAACGGCTGGGAGAAGAATTAAGGTACCAAGTGTGAACGATTGGAGTTTGTAATTCAATGTGCCCCATTCTTTCACGACGCACTTTGGTTTCGGTAAATTCAACTCCACATTTGTTACAAAATTGACTTTTGATACTGACTTGTTTTTTAGAACAAGCACATTGGAAATCAACTACTGGGCCAAAAATCTTTTGACAAAATAATCCTGATATCTCTGGTTTATAGGTCCGATAGTTAATTGTTTCGTAGCTGGTAACCTCACCATAAGACCACTGTCTGATTTCTTCAGGAGCAGCTAAACGGATTTTAAAATAATCATAATCTCTACTACCGTATTCTTTATCAGATGAAATAGAAGGAAAATGATTATATAACTTAAATAGGTCGTTTAGTTTTTGAAAAGCAAGGGGATTGGTTTCAAATGATTTTGTAAGGACAGCCATTTTAGTTTGCAAAAGATCTTGAAAATCTTCCATTCCTAGTTCAGTAAGGATGTTAATAACAGCCTCACTCAAATCTAGATTTTGTAAATTGCGAGGTAAGGCAAAGTTTTTGAGGATAGGCAAAACCTCTAAAAAAGCTTCTTGCAGTAAAAGCCTCAACTCTTCTAAAGTAAAAGTGTTAAAATCCTCCAAAGTATTGATTCCAGAAAGTTTTAATTTTTCTAAAACTGGAGACGAAAGATTTAAAGTTTCTACTGAAGTAAATAATCTATTATCACTCATCTTTTAATTATAACCTTCCTTTTTGTAATCAATTAAGGATTTATTAACTTCATTTTCTTTAGTATCGGTTTTAATTAATTCTACGTACAATCCTAAAGATTGCAATTCTTTAATAAAAACTCGAAAACTTTCAGGAATACTTGGTTTAGGTAGTTGAGTTCCTTGAACGATGGCGCTATAAGTTTTATTTCTACCTACAATATCATCGCTTTTGACTGTTAAAATTTCTTGTAAGGTGTGAGCAGCTCCATAAGCATAAAGTGCCCATACTTCCATTTCACCGAAGCGTTGTCCACCGTTTTGAACTTTTCCTCCCATAGGTTGTTGGGTAACTAAAGTGTATGGTCCTACGTTTCTGGCGTGGAGTTTGTCATCTACCATGTGAGATAATTTAACCATATACATAACTCCTACAGAAATACGACTGTCATAAGGTTCGCCGGTGCGTCCGTCATATAAAACCATTTTGCCATCAGGTTCTAAATTGGCTTCTTTCATGATTTCTTTAAGGTCGTAGTCATTAACGCCATCAAAAACAGGAGTTGCCACTTTGATGCCTAATTTTTTGGCAGCCATTCCTAAATGGATTTCTAAAATTTGTCCAATGTTCATCCTACTAGGAACCCCTAAAGGATTTAACATGATGTCAATTGGAGTTCCGTCTGCCATATAAGGAAGATCTTCTTTAGGTAAAATACGAGAAATTACACCTTTGTTCCCGTGACGTCCTGCCATTTTATCGCCTTCGTTGATTTTACGTTTTTTAGCGATGAAAACACGGATGTTTTCGTTGACACCAGCAGGAAGAACATCACCATTTTTTCTGGAGAAATAATGAACACTTTGGACGATGCCTCCTTCACCAAAAGGAACTCTTAAAGAAGAGTCTTTATATTCGCGGGCTTTTTCACCGATTACGATTTGAATTAATTTTTCAGAAGGAGAAGGCTCGATATTTCCTTGAGGAGTGATTTTACCTACTAAAATATCGCCTTCTTTAACTTCAGAACCAGGAATAATAATTCCTCTTTCGTCAAGGTTTTTAATAGCATCAGCGCCCACGTTAGGGACTTCTCTAGTGATTTCTTCTTGACCGCTACCTTTTTTTAATTCTCTAGTTTGGACTTCATATTTATCAATGTGGATGGAAGTGTAGACATCGTGTTTGACTAATTCTTCTGACATAATGATGGCATCTTCATAGTTATAACCTTCCCAAGTCATAAAAGCCACTGTAACATTTCTGCCAAGTGCTAATTCGCCTTGAGATGTAGAAGGTCCACTTACTAAAATATCGCCTTCATTGATATGTTCTCCCAAAACTACAATCGGTTTTTGCAACACTAAAGTATCTTGATTGGATTTGGCAAAGTTGATGAGGGTGTATTCAGCTTGGTATTCTTTATGGTTGTTTTCGTATAAAACCTTGGCTTGGGTATAGGTAAATTCTTGGGTGGTATCGTAAAGGGTTTTACCATTTAATGAAACAGTTTGGTTGGGTTTTTTGGTGATAATTATTTTTTGAGCATCAACATAAGTAACAAACCCTGATTCACGGGCAATAATTAAACAACCTGAGTCTTTGGCAGCGCGATATTCAACACCTGTTCCTACAATAGGCGATTCAGGAATTAATAAAGGGACTGCTTGACGTTGCATATTAGCTCCCATTAAAGCTCTGGAAGCATCGTTGTGTTCTAAAAAGGGAATCGAAGAAGTTGCAACAGAGACAATTTGTTTAGGGGAAACGTCAGCATATGTTATTTGGTTTCTTTCGAAAATGCCTGTTTCGCCGTTGCTACGAGCAATTATTTTTTTATCTTGAAAAGAATTATTGGCATCCAAAACAAACCCAGCTGAGGCAATAATTTCTTCTTTTTCTTGGTCAGCTGTTAAATAGTCTATGTCCCGCGAAAGGGTAGTTTTTCCGTCTTGTTGCAAAACCTTAAAAAAAGGAGTTTGGATAAAACCGTACTTATTGACTTTGGCATAAGTGGAAAGGGATGTTATAAGTCCAATGGAAGGTCCTTCGGGAGTTTCGATGGGACATAATCTGCCGTAGTGGGAATTGTGCACGTCGCGAACTTCAATGCCTGCGCGGTCACGATTAATTCCTCCGATACCTAGAGCTGATACCCTTCTTTTTTGCGTCAATTCTGCTAAAGGATTGATTTGATCCATGAATTGTGATAAACGTGAGTTTGTGAAAAAAGTTTTGATTACACTCATTAAAAAAGTAAAATTAACTAGGTCACCTGGACCGTTAACTTCACCGAATTTGCTAGTAGAAATCATATCTTTGATATTTTTTTCAGCTCTGGTAAGACCAATTCGAAATTGGTTTTTTAACAATTCTCCAATTAATCTTAAACGACGATTACCTAAATGATCGATATCATCAACAGTGCCTACGTTTTCATAAAGATTCAAATAATAATTAATGCTTGCAATAACATCTGATAAAGTAATGTGTTTTTTGGTTTCTCTTTGGTCGTTTCCAATAAGTTTGACTTTGTTATATAACTTGCCTGATTCGTCTTTTGAAGTATAGACTTCTAAAATTTCGTTAAAAACTCCTTGACGGTCTGCTTCTTTTTGATAAATATCTTTAGTTCCTAAGAAAAATTTAGATACTTTTTCGTCAAGAGTGTGAATATTGTGCCTTAAATGATTGATAATATCGTCGTTAACTAAAGTATCTTTAGCTACTAAAACTTCACCAGTACGAGAGTTGATGATGTTAGTTTTGGTGAATAATTCATTTTTTTGAGGATATTTTTTATATGCTAAAATCTCTTCATCAGTTTCGTTTTCTAAATTGTGTTTAGCATCAAAGATTTCTTGAAGCAAAAAATGACGATTTTGTTTCAGGATTGCAATTTTTTCTTTGGTTAAAAGTTCATCTTGTGCAATCATTATTTCTTGGTTTTCAGGATTGACAAAATCACAAGCTAAATAAGTGTTTTCAGCTCGAGTAAGAACGTCTAGTTTTTTGTTAAATTTATATCTTCCAACTTTAGCCAGGTCGTATTTTTTTTGATCAAAAAGTCTTGTTCTGATGAAATCTCTGGCAGTGTCGACAGGAACTTTTTCGCCTTGACGGATTTTAGAATACAACTCTACCAAGGCGTTATCTGAGTCCATATCAGTTTCTTTATCAAAAACAGAATCAAGAATAGCACTTTTACCAAAAACATTTTCGATTGCTTCTTTGCTGTCAAATCCTAGAGCATAAATAAAATTAGACAAAGGGATTTTTTTGGAACGATCTAGTTTGGCATACAAAATTTCTTTAGAACCTTCTTCGTATTCGATCCAAGCACCACGTGAAGGAATTACTTGTCCAGAATAAATGGTTCTATTGAGTTTGATGTCAAAATTGCCTGCAAAATAAACACTAGCGGAACGTACAATTTGAGAAACTACTACTCTTTCAGTACCATTGATGATAAAAGTGCCAGTAGAAGTCATTAGAGGCAATTCAGTAAGCAAAATATTGCTTTGTTTAGTTTCGCCAGTTAAAACATTTTCTAAAGTAGTTTTGACAAATAATTGGGCAACATAACTTATATCTTTAATTTTAGTTTCTTCAATGCTATATTTTGGAGGCGTTAAAAAATAATCATCAAAGTGAATTTTTAAATCCCCATTGTAACTTTCAATAGGACAAAAATCCTGCAATAATTCTTTAATACCGTGTTTTAAAAACCAATCAAAAGATTGGTTTTGAATTTCAATTAAATTGGGCAAATCAACATCATAAATTGTTTTAGAATAATTACGACGTTGTGCTTTTTTGCCATATTTGACATTATGATAACCCATCTTATGCTCCTATAAATTATTAATTGGTAGTTTATTTTGCCAAAATTTTTATTTTTAATTGTGTCTTTGCAATTTTTTTTGGGGTTGAGGTATAAAAATAAAAACAATGCAAGACTAAAAAACCTGAGAAAACTCAGGTTTTTATATTACTTACAAGATAATAATTTATTGAAGTTCAACAACAGCTCCAGCTTGTTCTAACTTGTTTTTAATATCTTCTGCTAAAACTTTAGAGACATTTTCTTTTACTTTGGAACCAGGAACTTTAACAAAATTAGCAGCATCTAGCAAACCTAATCCCGTTACTTCGCGTACTGTTTTGATAACAGCAAGTTTCTTTTTTTCATCAAAACTTTTCATAACTACTGTGAATTCGGTTTTTTCTTCTACTTCAGCTGCATTATTTGCTCCAGGAGCTGCAACTGCTAAAGCAGTTGGGTCAATTCCAAAATCTTCTTTTAAACCATCTAATAATTCTTTAATCTCTAATAAAGACATTTCTTTTAAAGCTGATACAAAAGCTTCTTTCGTTAACTTAGCCATGTCAATCTCCTTTGTTATAATCTTTTCACTCATAAATTATTTGTTTATTGTTCGGGGTTTTCTTGTTCTTTTGTTTTTGCTAACATATTTAGGCCAATTGCTAAATATTGCAAAGGCGCAAACATTGAAATAGCTAAAAGCGTTAACATTTGTTCTTTTGAAGGCAAAGTAGCTAAGGTGTTTATTTCTTGCAAGGAGACAATTTTTTGTTCCACGACGCCAGAAACTATTTTAACTGCTTTGGTTTTTTTAGCAAAATTATAAATTGTTTTGATTGGTTCTAATAATTCTTGAGGACTAATAATTAAAGCTTTTGTTCCTTTTAAAAAGTTAACTAAATCAGCTTGTTTGGCATTAGCAACAGCTCTTTGCATGATGTTTTTGGGATATACTTTTACTTCGCAAGTAGATTTTTTTAACTCACGACGCAGTTGCATAAAAGAGCTTACCGGCAAACTTGAATATTCAAAAATAATAACTGTTTTAGCAGTGCTAATTTTTTCTTGCAAAACAGCAACTGAATCTATTTTTTTGGCTAACTGAGGTTTTATCATGATTATGCCCTTTCCTTCCTTCAAAATTTTTATCTTGATTATTGTGAAATTGTAACAGGGTCAATTTTAATACCTGGTGCCATAGTTGTTGAAATAGTAACACTTTTAATGTAAGTGCCTTTCACTGTACGAGGTTTAACAGCCATCAATTGAAGATATAAAGTTTTTAAGTTTTCTAGTAATTTTGCCTCATCAAAAGAAACCTTACCTAATATGGTATGAATATTACCACTTTTGTCTAGGCGGTATTCAATTTTACCATTTTTAATTTCTTTGACTGCTTGTAAAACATCATTTGTTACAGTGCCTGTTTTAGGGTTAGGCATTAGCCCTTTGGGTCCTAAAAGACGCCCTAATTTACTTAATTGTGGCATCATTTCAGGAGTAGCAACTAAGACATCAAAATCAAACCAGTTTTTGGCAATTTTATCAATTAAATCTTGATCGCCTACGTAATCGGCTTGAGCCTCTTGTGCTTGTTTTGCTTGTTCTCCTTTAGCAAGAACTGCTACTTTTAAGACTTTACCAGTGCCATGTGGCAAAACCAAGGCTCCTCTTAAATTTTGATCAACTTTTTTAAGATCTAAATTTAGATGAAAAGCGCATTCTACCGTAGCATCAAATTTAGCAACTTGAGTTTGTTTAGCTAAGCTAATAGCTTCTTGAAGCGGATATGTTTTTTTAACATCAAAAATTCGTAATGATGTTAAATATTTTTTGCCTCGTTTCATTGCAGTAATTCCTTTCACAAAACAACTTGATATTTTTTAGAAATTTTTTTTAATTTGAAATTTGAATAATTGGGGGTAAAAAATTATTTTAATCTTTTACTAAAATTCCCATATTGCGAGCTGTGCCTTCAATGATTTTGCAAGCTTTTTCAACGCAATAAGCATTTAGATCTGAAAGCTTTAAATTAGCAATTTCTTCTACTTGTTTGTGTGTTATAGTAGCTACTTTAGTTTGGCTTGCATTGGCAGAACCAGATTCAATTTTAGCAGCTTTTTTTAAAAGATCGCTTGCTGGAGGAGTTTTAGTTACAAAAGTAAATGTTCTGTCCTCATAAACAGAAATGATAACAGGGATAACGAAACCCATTTGATCTTTAGTTGTTTCGTTAAATTGGGAACAAAAAGAAGGAATATTAACTTGGGCTTGTCCTAAAGCAGGTCCTACTGGAGGAGCCGGATTAGCTTTTCCTGCAGGAATTTGTAATTTTACCGTTTTAACAACTTTTTTAGCCATAAAAAACCTTTCTTTGGAACGAGGACTTTAAATAAAAAACTTAATAATTTGAGTCGTTTATTCTTTGTTTGCGTTTCATTAAATTTAGAATATTGTTGATATTGTCACATAAAAAAATATGATAAAAATTTTTAGACAACTTATTTTAACATAAATTTTAAATATTTGTTAAAAAAATGTTAGAAATTGTGAAAAAAGTTAAAATATTTCTTTGAAGTCGTTGAAAGAAATTTCTACTGGAGTTGCTCTACCAAACAAATCTACTTCCAATATCATTTTTTCACGGTCTGCATCAATACTTGATACTTGCCCTATTTGACCCACAAAAGAACCAGAAATGATTTCTACTTTTTTGCCGATGAATTTTTTATAATCGGGTTTGTTGATGATACCCATTTTTAATAAAACGGGATTGATTTCGTTTTCAGATAAAGGAACTGGTTTAGAACCCATCCCGCTTGAACCTAAAAAACCAGTAATTCTCGGAGTGTTTCTGACAACAAACCAAGATCGGTCAGTAATCATCATTTGAATAAAAACGTATCCAGGATACATTTTACGCTCTTTTTTAACCTTTTTTCCATCCAAACGAGTTTCATAATATTCTTCTTTAGGAGACAAAACATTAGATACTAAATCACCTATGCCAATGCTTTCGACTCTTCTTAACAAATCATCTTTTACAACGTTTTCATAACCTGAATAAGTTTGGGCAATATACCATTTAAGGTGGCATGTGTTTTGGAATTCTTTTTCTTGCGCTTGTGTCTCTTTTATTTGTTTTTCCGCTTTATTCATTTTATTTGCTCAACAAATTTTTGATTTCGACACAAAATTTGGTTAATTTGCCAATAACATAAGAATCTATGGTATGAACAAAAAGGATTAAGAACAATGTGAAAAAAATAACTTGTAATGTGTTAAACAAAATTTGTTTTAAGGAAGGCCAGATAATGTTACAAATTTGCAAAAATGCATCTTTGAAAAAAGAAAATGAACCTATCGCGAAAATAAAAAAACTCAAAAGAACTAAAGCACAAGGAAATGTCCAATGCATAGTTTCAAAATGTTTTGTTTGCCATAATTGTCCACAAAGAGCAAGAGACAAAATAGAAGTGATAATTAGTAAAATATTGAGCCAACTATATTCTCTTTTGATTACTTCTAATAACTGATTTTTTTTGTTTTCGCTTACTATTTTAATTCCCATAAAGTTAAAAAACTCCTTTACTTGGTTTCTTGATGCAAAGTGTGTTTGTCGCAATAAGAGCAATATTTTTTTAAAGTTAAACGTTTTGAGTTTTGATTTGCTCGTGGTTTGGTGTTGTAATTTCGGTTTAAACACAAAACACAAACTAAAATATTTTTTTTCAAAAAAATAGCTCCTTTTATGTTAGAAAGTTTAAAAAAATTAATTTAATTTTCAAAACATCTTTTTTTATTATATCATAAATCAGTGTTTTTATGAAAAAAATAAAATACAAAAATTGCTTTGTGCAAAAAATTATACCGCAAAAAGAAAATATTTGGAATATTGGATGAAAGATGTTAAGAAAACTAAAAGCAAACCCAAATTAGATTAATGATTAACTGCTTAAAAAAATAAGTTATTGATTGGTTTGCTTTTTGGAGAGGGGCTAAGGGTTAATTATCACCAAAAATAAAAGTGGAGTAGATCATTAGTGCAGCAGCAACACTTACATTTAAAGAATTGATTTTTCCATACATAGGAATTTTAACCAACAAATCACATTGCTTTTTTAATAAATGTCTAATGCCCGTTCCTTCGTTACCAACAATAATGCCCAAGGAACTGTTTTTAGGGATTTGGTGAAAGGATTGGGAAGAATTGCTATCGGTGCCAACGATTAAGACTTGATTTTTTTTCAGTTTTAAAATGGTTTGATGCAAATTGGTAACTAAAAAAACTTTAGTGTATTCCAAAGCACCACAAGAAATTTTGGCAACTGTAGAATTGAGTGGGACTTGATTTTTTTTACTCATAATAACACCATCCAAAGCACAAGCTTCAACAGTTCTTAAAATCGCTCCTAAGTTATGAGGGTCATTAATTGCGTCTAAAATTAAGAATTTTTGGAATTTAGTAGAATCTAGATAAGTGTCTAGATCGTAAAAAGTGTAATCACAAACATTGGCAGCGATTCCTTGATGGGTTTTTTGTTTGGTTAGATCATATAAAAACTTTTTGTCAACTAATTGATAAGCGATATTGTGCTTTTGCAAAAACATTATAAAAAGATGGTCTTTAATTTTTTCATCTAAATATAGTTGATAAATTTTTCTCTGAGCTTTAATTGCTTCTTTGATGGGGTTTTTTCCGTAAATAATCATATTAATTATTTGTTTTCTTTCGATTTTGTAGTTTTTGTTGGGCGTGTCTTTTGAGAGATTTGGGTTATGATAAGGGATAAAATGATGATTAAAACTAATAAAAATTTTTCAAGATTACCAAATTGCGACATTTCTTCAAAAACATCCAAAATAAATGAAGCTGTAGTAAATCCCGTTAACATTGCTAAAAATAAAAGTAATTTAGTTAGATTCAAAGGTTTAGAAATTCTAAATAAAACAATAAATAAAATGAAAGTGGAGAGTAAAATTACAAAATTAGAAACTATTTCTAATTGTTTGAAATCGGGAGAGTGGGTTGATGTAAAACCAATTTGCAAACCAAAAGTTAAGACATAACTAATAAAAGCTAGACTTGCATAAGGAAAGGCTTTTTTGAGATTATTAAGTAAAAAGTTTTCACTGATAATTTCGTTATTTTTTTCAAAAGATAAAAAAAGCGAAGGAATGCCAATTGACCAATAGTCCATGACAAATTGCAATTTCAAAGGGGATAACGGATAGTAGCAAGGAAGCCTTAAAAAATTAAAGAAAATAACAGCAATTGCAAGCATAAAAGCAATAATAGTTTTGGTAAAAAACAAAATAGAGATTTTATCTAAATTGTTAATAATTCTTCTACCTTCAAAAACTACTTTAGGCATGGAAGAAAAATTAGAATCCATCAAAACTAAATTAGCAATATTACAAGTAGCTTGGCTACCTGATGCCATTGCAATGGAAAGATCGGCTTCTTTTAGGGCTAAAATATCATTTACACCATCGCCTGTCATGGCAACTTTTTGTCCTGTTTGTTTAAAAGTTTGAATTAAGATTTTTTTTTGTTGGGGTGAAGTTCTTCCAAAAACATTGTATTGAGTAGCTATTTGGATGACTTCTTGATCAGAAAGCCCTTCTAAACTGATGGTTTTATAAGCATCAATAATACCTACTCTTTGAGCTATTTGAGAAACTGCAACATGATTATCACCAGAAATTACTTTAACACAAACGCCATTTTTCTGAAAAAAATCAATGGTAGTGACTGCGTCTTTTTTAATGGTATCTTCAATGATAATTAAAGCTAAAGGGATGCATGGTATGTCATGTAATTTTTGGTGTTTACAATTTATTTGAGAAATACAAGGCTCAGCGCTTTTAGCTAATAAAAGTACTCGATAACCTAATTGGGTATGAGTTTCAAAATCTTTTTTAATAAGATGAAAATTGTTTTTTAAAATAAATTCAGGTGCGCCCAAAAAAATGGTTCCTAAATTTTTAAACTCAACTGCACTATATTTTCTTGCGCTGGAAAAAGGAAGGCTTTGGGAGATTTGATAAAGGGTTGAAGGAGCAAAAGTGTTGGGGCTAAATTTGTTTATTAAAGCATTATAAGTGCTATTAGAAGTGGGACAAGCAGATAAAAAAGAGTTCATTAATTTAGCAAAATCAAATTCTTTAGGGTGATAAGGAATAACTTTTTTAACTTGCATAGTACCATCAGTAATAGTTCCTGTTTTGTCGAGGCATAAAGTGTTTATTTGAGCTAACATTTCGATTCCAAATAGATTTTGGGCATAAGTTTTTTGTTTTGCTAAACGTACAAAACCTACTGCCAAAGAAATGTTGGTCAGCAAAAAAAGCCCCAAAGGAAGCATTGCTATCATCATGCCACACAAACCTAGTAAGGAATTTTGCCTGAAATCTGATATTTTATTATTTTCTTTATTAAAAGCAAAAAAGGCTAAAATAATAGCAAAAAGTGTGACAAAAATAATGATTGTTTTGATTAACGAAGATAAACTTTGCATCAAAGGAGTGATCGGTTTTTTGTATTTTTTAGCTTCTTGAGAAACTTTTTCAATATACATATCACTTCCTACGGCTACAATTTCGGCATAACTTTGACCTGATACCACGTAGCTACCAGAATATAAAAAATCGTTTTCTTTTTTAACAACTAATTTAGATTCACCAGTTAGAAGCGATTCGTTAACTTCTAAAACACCCGATTTTACCTTGGCATCAGCTACAATTTGTTCGCCTGCTTCCAAAAATAAAAGATCTTCTAAAACCAAATCAGAAGAAAAAACTTTTTCTTTTTGGCTATTTCTTATTACTTGGGAATAGCTTTTCATCAACAAAGATACTTTGTCAAGAGTTATTTTAGCTTTAATTTCTTGAATAACGCTAATAAAAAAATTGGTTAAAGAAACTACTAAAAAAAATAAATGTTCATATTGTTCTATGAAAATAATGATTAATGCTACAATTAAAATCAACAAATTAAGATAATTTAAGAAATTACTAAATAAGATATCTTTAATGCTTTTAGAATTTTTATAGTTAGAAGCATTAACTTGACCCGCATTTTTTTTTTGTTCTACTTGCTTGTTAGTTAGCCCTTTAAGGTTTTTTTTTGTTGCGATATTGGGATTATTTAAAGATTCATTCATGCACAAACCACCACACTTTTCTTAAATAATATCGGCATTTTTAATAAATTAATGCGTATTGGTAATAATTTTTGAAAGCAAAACTAAGAGTTTTTTTCTTGTGTTTTTTTGGGCAAAAGCAAAAAATCAATTCTTCCGCGTTCGTTGATTTTGGTGCATTTAACCAAAACTGTTTCACCTATTTTTAAAACATCGGTGATTTTTTGAAATTTCATTTTATTAACGTGGATAAGCCCTTCGATTCCTGGACAAACTTGTGCCACAGCTCCAATCATTTTTCCTTGTTTATCACTTAAAAAACGTAAAATAGAGGCTTGATAGCAAGTGCCTACTTGAATTTCTTGGATTAAACTTTCAATAAAAGCGACTGTTTTTTTAACTGTTTCTAAGTTGGAATGCATTACAAAAACGCGTCCGTCTTGTTCAATATCAATTTTTACACCATCATGAGATTCAATAATTTGATTGATGATTTTGCCACCACTTCCGATAATATCACGAATTTTTTCTGGTTTTATTTGCATCATACAAACTTTAGGGGCGTACTTTGAAACTTCTAAACGAGGTTGAGAAATTGTTTGGTTCATTTGTTCTAAAATATGAAGGCGTCCTTTTTTGGCTTGTAAAAAAGCTTCTTGCAAAATTTTAAAAGGGATCCCTTGGATTTTAAGATCCATTTGTAAAGCAGTAATTCCTTTGTTGGTACCTGCTATTTTTAAATCCATGTCTCCAACGTGGTCTTCTAAACCTTGGATATCACTTAAAATAACGTATTTATTGGTTTCTTGGTCAAAAACTAATCCTACTGAAATTCCTGCAACGGCTTTTTTTAAAGGAACCCCTGATGCCATTAATGCCAAAGAAGAAGAGCAAACAGTGGCTTGAGAAGAAGAACCGTTAGATTCTAGAATTTCAGAAACTACTCTAATAGTGTAGGGAAAATCTTTTTCTTCGGGCAAAACTTGAGATATGGCTTTTTCGGCAAGAGTGCCGTGTCCGATTTCTCGTCTGCTAGGAGCAGTATAACGACCAACTGCACCAACTGAAAAAGGAGGAAAGTTATAATGAAGCATAAAACGTTTATTTTGTTCGTCACTTAGACCGTCAATAATTTTGCTTTCTGATAAACAGCCCAAGGTCACTGCAGCAAGGCTTTGAGTTTTTCCTCTGGTAAACAAAGCAGAACCATGAGCGCGGGGCAACAAATCAATTTGGGATTCGAGGGTTCTTATTTCTTCTAATTCTCTTTTATCTGGTCGTATTTTTTCTTGTAAAATTAAAGAACGCATTTCTTGTTTGGATAATTTTTGAAATAAGTTTTCTGTTATTTGTAAATGTTTTTTGTGGGCTTCGTAATCAAAAACAGTAATAGCGTCAATAGTTTTGAAAAAAGGAGTTTGTTTGGCTTGGTCTAGGATTTGTTCTTTTAATTGTTGTAAATCATTTTTGCTATTGCAACTTAAAATAGCTTGTTTAACTTGGGAATGGTTTTTAGCAAAAAAGGATTGTTGTTGAATTTGTTCAGTTTGATGCAAGGTTTTTGTCATTTTGACAGGTGCAAATTGTTGCTTGATATTTTCTTGAAATAAGCACAGTTTTTTAATGTATTGGTGTGCAAAATTAATGGCTTCTAAAAAGTCTTGTTCGCTAACTTCATTGGCGTGTGCTTCTATCATAGTAACGTTGTGTTTGGTGCCTGCAACAATCAAATGTAGAGTAGAATTGGCAAGTTGTTGCAAAGTGGGATTGATGATAAATTCATTGTTGATTTTTCCTACATAAACTCCAGAAATGGCTTCAAAAAAGGGTATTTCAGAAATCAATAAAGAAAGAGAGCTTCCAAGCATAGAGGCAAGTTCGCTTTTAAAATCAGGGTCTAAGCTTAAAACTGTATTAATTACTTGAACTTCTTGTTGAAAATAATCAGGGAATAATGGGCGTAATGAACGGTCAATGAGGCGTGAAGTGAGGATTTCGTGGTCGTTGGAACGCCCTTCGCGGCGTAAAAAACTGCCAGGAATTTTTCCAGCAGCGTATAATTTTTCTTGATAAATAACAGTAAGAGGTAAAAAATCAAGATTATTGGGTTTACGACTAAAAACCATAGTTGTAAGAACCACTGTATCTTGGTAGCGCACTAAAATAGAAGAATCAACGTTTCTGGCGTAAGTTCCTATTTCAACTTGAAAAGAATCTTTTAAATTAGTAGTTTCAAAAACTTTTTTTAACACTTGAGATACTCCTTTAAGTAACTTGGTTGGGGTGACAATTTTGGATGTGATAAAAAAATATATAAAAATAAAAAGCTAGAGTTTGAATTGATTTCAACAAACTAGCTTAATAATTAGATAATTATTTTAATTTTAAGTGATATTTATAAAAAATCAATTTAAAATTATTTTCTTAAAAAAAGAGAATTTTGTTAAAAAAATAAGTCAATTATTGATTGTAAAATTGACTTAATAAATTAGAAAATACTAATTTAAAAAATGGGTTTCAAGGACAAAAGAAAAAACACAACAAAAGATGGCGCCCACGCTAGGACTCGAACCTAGGACCCTCTGATTAACAGTCAGATGCTCTAACCAACTGAGCTACGTAGGCAAATTTTTGGTAGAGGATGAGGGACTTGAACCCCCGACATTCTGCTTGTAAGGCAGACGCTCTCCCAACTGAGCTAATCCTCTTTTTTATTCTTTTTTATAAAGCAAACCTTGGCACTCCCTATCTTCGCTCAATAAAGAACTATTGTCAGTACTAAGGACTTAACTGCTGTGTTCGGGATGGGAACAGGTGTTGCCCCTTAGTTTTATGCACCAAGGATCTTTCAAAACTAGATAAACGTTGGTATTTAAAAAATCAAAGTCAATGGGTCTATTAGTACTAGTCAGCTGAAAAGATCACTCTTCTTACACCTCTAGCCTATCAACCTGATAGTCTTTCAGGGACCTCATAGGGAAATCTCATCTTAAGGGGGGCTTCACACTTAGATGCTTTCAGTGTTTATCCCTTCTATACATAGCTACTCAGCTGTGGCTCTGGCGAACCAACTGAAACACCAGCGGTATATCCATCCCGGTCTTCTCATACTAGGGACAGTTCCTTTCAAATTTCCAACGCCCACGACGGATAGAGACCGAACTGTCTCACGACGTTCTGAACCCAGCTCGCGTTCCGCTTTAATGGGCGAACAGCCCAACCCTTGGAACCTTCTCCAGCTCCAGGATGCGATGAGCCGACATCGAGGTGCCAAACCGCTTCGTCGCTGTGAACGCTTGGAAGCGATAAGCCTGTTATCCCCAGGGTAGCTTTTATCCGTTGAGTCACGGCCCTTCCATTCGGTACCGTAAGATCACTAAGTCCGACTTTCGTCCCTGCTCGACTTGTAAGTCTTGCAGTCAAGCTCCCTTATGCCTTTATGCTCTACAAATGATTTCCAACCATTTTGAGGGAACCTTCGAACGCCTCCGTTACTCTTTAGGAGGCGACCGCCCCAGTCAAACTGCCCACCAAACACTGTCCCTCACATTACACATGTGCAGGTTAGAAACTAAAAATAACAAGGGTGGTATCCCAAGGACAACTCCAGAAAAACTAGCGTTTTTCTCTCACAGTTTCCCACCTATCCTGTACATCTTATTTCCAATTTCAATATTAAGTTGCAGTAAAGCTCCATGGGGTCTTTTCGTCCTGTCGCGGGTAACCGGCATTTTCACCGGTAATTTGATTTCACCGAGGCTCTTGTTGAGACAGCGCCCAAATCGTTATGCCTTTCGTGCGGGTCGGAACTTACCCGACAAGGAATTTCGCTACCTTAGGACCGTTATAGTTACGGCCGCCGTTTACTGGGACTTCAATTCAATGCTTTGTTGCCTGACATCTCCTTTTAATCTTCCAGCACCGGGCAGGCATCAGCCCCTATACATCACCTTACGGTTTAGCAGAGACCTATGTTTTTGATAAACAGTCGCTTGGGCCTATTCTCTGCGGCTTTTAGTTTTAATAAAAGCTCTCCTTATCCCTAAGTTACGGAGTAATTTTGCCGAGTTCCTTAACAAGAGTTTGCTCGCGCGTCTTAGTATACTCTACCTACCCACCTGTGTCGGTTTGCGGTACGGGTAGTTAATCAATTAGCCCTAGAAGTTTTTCTTGAAAGTATGACATCAATCACTTTACTTTCAAACCTTATCTTTTAAATGAGAAAACGGATTTGCCTGTCTTCTCAGACTTAGTTTTTCTGCCCCAATCCAATAAGGGGGGTGTTTAGCCTGCTTTGTCCCTCCATCAGTTGATTAACTAGTGCAGGAATCTCAGCCTGCTTGCCATCGATTACGGATTTCTCCCTCACCTTAGGACCCGACTAACCCAGGGAGGACGAACCTGGCCCTGGAAACCTTGGGTTTTTGACGGATAGGATTCTCACCTATCTTTTCGTTACTTACACCGGCATTCTCACTTCTGACCTCTCCACCACTGCTTCCGCTATGGCTTCACTGATGTCAGAACGCTTCCCCTACCATTCAAATAACTAAGAAGTCATTTGAATCCGTAGCTTCGGTATGATGTTTTAGCCCCGGTACATTTTCGGCGCAGAGTCATTCGACTAGTGAGCTATTACGCACTCTTTAAAGGATGGCTGCTTCTAAGCCAACCTCCTAGTTGTTTAAACGTCTTCACTTCCTTTGCCACTTAACATCAATTTTGGGACCTTAGCTGACGGTCTGGGCTCTTTCCCTTTTGACCATGGACCTTATCACCCACAGTCTGACTGCTGATTTTATTTGGTAACATTCGGAGTTTGATTGAGTTCGGTACCCCGAGGTGGAGCCCTTACTCATTCAGTGCTCTACCTTCACCAAATTACTAAATCAACGCTAGCCCTAAAGCTATTTCGGGGAGAACCAGCTATCTCTGAGTTCGATTGGAATTTCACCCCTAGCCACAAGTCATCCAAACACTTTTCAACGTGTCCTGGTTCGGTCCTCCATTTAGTTTTACCTAAACTTCAACCTGCTCATGGCTAGCTCACTTCAGTTTCGGGTCTATGACATGCAACTAAACGCCCTATTAAGACTCGCTTTCGCTACGGCTCCGTTCCTTAAAACTTAACCTTGCTCCATATCATAACTCGCCGGTTCATTCTGCAAAAGGCAAGCCATCACACATTAACGTGCTTTGACTAATTGTAGGCACACAGTTTCAGGATCTATTTCACTCCCCTTTCGGGGTTCTTTTCACCTTTCCCTCACGGTACTAGTTCACTATCGGTCACTAAGAAGTATTTAGCCTTAGGAGATGGTCCTCCCATCTTCCGACAAGATTTCTCGTGTCTCGCCGTACTTATTGATACCCTAGATTTTAACTTACGTTTACGGGACTGTCACCTTCTTTGGTGCTTCTTTCCAAAAGCTTCTACTTCGTTAAAATTTTATAACTACAAATGATATCAGGCTGTTCTGGGTTCGCTCGTCACTACTACCAGAATCGTTATTACTTTCTTTTCCTGCGGTTACTTAGATATTTCAGTTCGCCGCGTTTCCTTTCTTCTAACAAGATAAATCGGATTAGAAGAATATTACATCTTCAATGTAATGGGTTTTCCCATTCGGAGACCCACGGATCTTCACTTATTTACAGCTTCCCGTGGCGTTTCGCCGTTAATTGCGTCCTTCATCGGCTCTTAGTGCCAAGGCATCCGCTGTGCGCCCTTAGTTCCTTTGATTTTTTAACCTTCGTTTATCTACTTTTCAAAGAGCTTTTTTAAGATTTTGCCTATTTTTGGTTATGGTGGGCCTAAATGGACTTGAACCACCGACCTCACACTTATCAGGCGTGTGCTCTAACCAACTGAGCTATAGGCCCTTAATCTTAAAAAGATTTAAATGTTGCAAATAAAATTTGCAAGGAATTTAAAATGAAAAACTTTCTTAAGTCTCTCAAAACTGAAGATGATAATTGTTTCCTTAGAAAGGAGGTGATCCATCCCCACCTTCCGGTAGGGATACCTTGTTACGACTTAACCCCAATCATCGACCCTACCTTAGACGGTTCCCTCTTCTTGCGAAGTTAGGCCACCGGTTTTGGGTATTGCCAACTTTCGTGGTTTGACGGGCGGTGTGTACAAACCCCGAGAACGTATTCACCGCGACATGCTGATTCGCGATTACTAGCGATTCCAACTTCATGAAGTCGAGTTGCAGACTTCAATCCGAACTGAGACTGTTTTTTTGAGATTCGCCAAAAACTTGCGTTTCAGCTACCCTTTGTAACAGCCATTGTATCACGTTTGTAGCCCAGGTCATAAGGGGCATGATGATTTGACGTCGTCCCCACCTTCCTCCAATTTATCACTGGCAGTCTTGCTAAAGTCCCCACCATTACGTGCTGGCAACTAACAATAAGGGTTGCGCTCGTTGCGGGACTTAACCCAACATCTCACGACACGAGCTGACGACAACCATGCACCACCTGTGCAACTGATAACCTCCACTGTGTTTCTACAGCTTTGCAGAAGCATGTCAAGACCTGGTGAGGTTTTTCGGGTACCTTCGAATTAAACAACATGATCCACCGCTTGTGCGGAGTCCCGTCAATTCCTTTAAGTTTCATACTTGCGTACGTACTACTCAGGCGGAGTACTTAATGTGTTAACTTCAACACTGGTTTTACCCAACGTTTAGTACTCATCGTTTACGGCGTGGACTACCAGGGTATCTAATCCTGTTTGCTCCCCACGCTTTCGTGCCTCAGCGTCAGTAAAGACCCAGCAAGCCGCCTTCGCTACTGGTGTTCCTCCATATATTTACGCATTTTACCACTACACATGGAATTCCACTTGCCTCTATCTTACTCTAGCTAAACAGTTTTTATAGCATCACAATGTTGAGCATTGCACTTAGACCATAAACTTATTTAACAGCCTACGCACCCTTTACGCCCAATAATTCCGGATAACGCTTGCCCCCTATGTATTACCGCGGCTGCTGGCACATAGTTAGCCGGGGCTTATTCATTAGGTACCGTCAGAATGATTTTTCCATCATTTATTCTTCCCTAATAAAAGAACTTTACGTACCGAAATACTTCATCGTTCACGCGGCGTTGCTCGGTCAGAGTTTCCTCCATTGCCGAAAATTCCCTACTGCTGCCTCCCGTAGGAGTTTGGGCCGTGTCTCAGTCCCAATGTGGCCGTTCAACCTCTCAGCCCGGCTACACATCATAGTCTTGGTAGGCCTTTACCCCACCAACTAACTAATGTGACGCAAGCTCCTCCCTAAGCATACCTATTAATAGGTCTTTTAAAAACAAGAAGATGCCTTCTTGTCTACTATCCAGTCTTAGCAGTCGTTTCCAACTGTTATCCTCGTCTTAGGGGTAGATTGCTTACGCGTTACTCACCCGTTCGCCACTAAAGTTTAATTGATTAAACTTCCGTTCGACTTGCATGTATTAGGCACGCCGCCAGCGTTAATCCTGAGCCAGGATCAAACTCTTCGTATGTTACAAAATTGATTCATCAAAAATTGCTTTTTGGTGTCAATTTTAAGGTGTTAAAAAAATAATTGAAAATATTCGTTAATTATCATCTTCAGTTTTCAAAGATTAAAAAAATTAATGGTGAAGGGAGGTGGATTCGAACCACCGTACCTTACGGAACAGTTTTACAGACTGCTGCGTTTAGCCGCTTCGCTATCCCTCCTAAATTGCTTAACAATTTCAAATTTATTTACCTTAGATATTATAGCACATATAAAAATGAAAAGCAAGCTTTTTTGTTTTTTTTTAAAATTTTTAATTTGGGTTGTCATTTTTGATAGGAATTTGGGGTTGGATAATGGCGTTTAAAATAGTTTTTTTACAAATAAATATTTTTTATTTTGTAAAAAAAATTATCTTAACTAAATATGAAAAAATATAAAGATATTATTTGTTTTTTTACTTAGTTTGTTTTTTTGACTTGTTGGAAGCATCAATGAAGACAAAAGTTTTTATAAATTGTTTTGTTTTAATGCAAAATATTTTTTTTGTATTTTTTTTCTAGTGAGCAAAGTTTGGAAAATAGTATAGGTATTCCCAACAATCCAATATAAAGACAATATTGGGTTAGAACGCGAGAAAAACACCATCATTAAAATCATAAAAACACTCATAATTTTAATGCTTTTTTCTGATTGTTTAGCTTTTTGTTTTTGTTCTGAAGTCAAATGATAAGAAGGAGTTTTTAAATAATCTGGTTTTTTAAAACTAATTTTATTCAAAATAAACATCGTTGCTCCAACTAAAAAAGAAAGCAAAAAGATAACAAAAGCGTTGTTGGGATTAGAAGGTTTTAAATTAATTAATCCTAAAAAGGGCTTTTCAATTAATTTATCAGTTGCAAAAATACCTCCAGGAATAATAAAACGACTTAGGGTTTGATTAATTGCAATAAATAAGGGAAGTTGTAAGAAAGATAGCAAAAAACCCCAAAAAGAAAAATTATTTTTGCGATAAACTTTTAAAATTTCTAACTGCATTTTTTGAGCAGAAGCAAGATCTTTTTTGATAGCATATTTTTGCTTTACTTTTTCAATTTCGGACTGAATTAAGCTCATATTCATACTCAAAGTACTTGTTTTAGTATAAATAGGCCAAGTTAAAGTACGGATGAAAACGGTAGCCAAAACGATTCCTAATCCTAAGTTTCCAAAAAACATACCAGAAGCACCATAAACTAAGAAAGTTGAGAAAAAATATAAAAAAGAACCAATTGAAATTATTAAAATATTCCAAAAATAACCAAAGAGACTCCATTCCAGCCTAGAAGTAAATTGAATTGGCACTGAAAAATTGGTTATAAAAAGTTTTCTAGGCATTAAACGGCCATTATTAAATCTAACATTAATTTTAGATAAAACATTATTTGAAGTGTTTTTGATATTTTCTGCATAATCATCTTCTAATTTTATATTTTCTAAAGAAACCGAAATAAGTTTATTAGACGAATCAATTTTTTGAAACTCTAATGCGTCTCTTAATTCTTTTTTTTGATATTTATTGTTTTCAATATAATCATCATTAGTGCCTGCAGCAACTGTTAAAAAATCCTTCATTAATTTATTTTTGAATTCGGTTGTTTCTTTATCAGTTTTAAAAGTTAAAAAATATTCTTCTTTATTATCTAATTTAGAAAAATTAAATTCATCTTTTAATTTAGGATCTGGTTTTTTTATTAAACTAAAAAAATATTTTGCTTCTTTTTTTTTAGCTAACATGCCTTTAAATTCGTCTTGCGTAGATATTTGAATTTCTTTCTTTTTGTCATTGATGACATAAACTACAAAAATATCAGCATAATCAGATAATAGCTTAGAAGAATCAACAGGATCAAAATATTTTTTATGTTTTTCGCTATTTTTAAAAACAACAACTTTGTCTAAAACTTCTATTTTTTCAGGCTTTGGAGGAGTAAGGAGCCAAAAAAATAACCCGAATAGAAAAATTGTTAAAAATAAAAAAAAATTTTTTGAAGAATGATTTCTAACATCCATTTTAATTAACTCCTTATTTTAGTTATTTGAAAGTAATATGCGAGTTTTGGTAGCGAATTGAAAAAAGAAAGTTTTTAATTGTTTAAAAGTTAGGGTTTTGGCTGGAGCTTTAATAACAATAACAAAACACATTTTGGGGTTAAGGCAAGGAGAAAAACTACTAATAATCGCTCTTAAACGACGTTTGATTAAATTTCTTTCGTGGGCTTTTCCATATTTTTTGCCAACACTTAAAGCAAATTTAAAATGAGGAAAGGTAGTTTGTTTGACATAATAAATAATAAAAAAAGAGTTTCCGTATCTTTTTTTAGATTTAAAAACAGGGGTGATTTCGTTTTCTTTTTTAAGAATATATTTTCTTTTCATCTTATTAATGATCCTAAAATTCTTAACTTTTATATTCAAAACATCAATTAACCATTTTAAAAAATATAAATTCCATAATTATTAATGGCGCAATAACAATAAAAAGAAATTTATCAAAAAAACACCGAAAAAGCGGTGTTTATTTTTGGTTTGAATATAATCAAAATCAAGTTAGTTTTATTTTAAACTGTTATTTGCAAACGTCCTTTAGCTCTTCTTCTAGCAAGAACTTTGCATCCTCCAACAGTTGACATTCTAGCTCTAAAACCATGAGTTCTTTTTCTTTTGATTTTGCTAGGTTGATATGTTCGTTTCATAAAAAAACCTCTTTTCTATTTAACACACTTTCCTAATTATAGCTTTTTTAATATGAAATGTCAAGTCTAAAAGTTTTGAATAATTAAAAAGTAGTGGTTGTGGGGGGTAAAAAATGTAAAAATTAAAATATTTATAAAAAGAAAGAAAACATTTGGATAAATGATTTTTAATAAGCTCTAGCAAATAAAACAGTTTGAAGGGCTTTTTTGTTAGTAACAGGGCAATTAGCAGTAATTAAATTAGTTTCTAAAATAACTCTTGCAGTAGCTCCTGTTTCTTGTTTAATTTGCAATTCGGCATCAGTTCCTGAAATGCTCATCGCTACATAACCGCCTTGTTTGAGGTAAGTTTTAAATTCTTCATAAGTAGTAGCTTGTTTGCGATTTTGTTCTAAATGTTGCAGTGCTTTTTGATACATGTTGTTGTGCATGGTTTCAAATAATTGCGGGATTTGAGATGGAAAATCTTTAATTTTGATATTTTGTTTGGCGAAGTTATATCTTTGAAAAATAGTAACTTCATCATTTTCTAAACCACGTTTACCAATTTCTATACGTAAAGGAACACCTTTAAGCTCATATTGACTAAATTTCCAACCAGCAGTTTTGTCTTGTAGATCAAGATGAACGCGATAGTTTTTTTGAAGGATGGAAAAAAGATTTTCGGATACTTGTTTTACCGACTCATCTTGAGTTTGCAAAGGAATAATTACAATTTGCATAGGAGCAACATAAGGCGGCAGAACTAGTCCTTCATCATCGCTGTGAACCATAATTAAAGCTCCAATTAAACGTGTAGAAACACCCCAAGATGTTTGATGGGCATATTTTTTTTGATTGTCGCAATCTTGAAATTGTATTTGAAACGATTTAGCAAAAATAATACCTAAGTAATGAGAAGTCCCTGCTTGAAGAGCTTGTCCGTCATGCATTAACGCTTCGATAGAATAAGTGATTAGGGCTCCAGCAAATTTTTCTGTTTCGGTTTTTTTGCCACACACAAAAGGAAGAGCTAAAAGGTCTTTACCTAACTTTTGATAAATATCAAGGATGGATAAAGTTTGTTGCATCGCTTCTTGTTCGGTGGCATGCACAGTGTGTCCTTCTTGCCACAAAAACTCTTTACCTCTTAAAAAAGGTTTAGTTGTTTTTTCCCAACGAACCACATTGCACCATTGATTATATAACTTAGGTAAATCACGATAAGAAGTGATTGTTTTAGAATAATATTGCGAAAATAAAATCTCTGAAGTAGGACGAATTACTAGTTTTTCGGATAAGTTTTTTTTGCCTGTAGTTGTTATCATTGCTGCTTCTGGAGAAAATCCTTGAATATGTTCTTTTTCTTTGTGAAATAGTTTTTCTGGAAAAACTAACGGAAAATAAACATTTTGATGCCCTGTTTTTTGCAAAGTACAATTAAGATGTTTTTGAATATTTTCCCACAAAGCATAACCATAAGGAAGATATATAATAAACCCTTTTGCCTCAGAATAAGCTATTAATTCAGCTTTGAGACAAATATCTGTATACCATTTTCCAAAATCAGATAAGCGAGTAGCAACTGTTTTAACTCGTTTCATTGTCTTCATTTTTAATTACCTTTGTTTAGTTATAATATATTATAAATATTTAAATTAAATGTATGATTTTTGTTGGTTTTTAAAAAACAAACTATAAGCAAAAATATTATAACATGAAAAAATAATAAAAAATAAATATTTAAAAGTATAATGATGGTTTGTAAATGGAGGTCTTTTGAAAATATTTATTTTTTAAAGAATATAACAATTCTTTTATTTCAATTTATAATAATGTTGTTGTAGTTTGGAAACGAAAAGAAATAATTGTAGGTGGAATTAGAATTTGGCAATCCGTAATAAAAAAAGGGGGGACAAAAGTTTTTTATTGATTAAAAAATGTCAAATATCTATTAAAAAAGAAAGGATAAAAAAAATAAATTTAAAATGGCGGAGTAGAAGGGATTCGAACCCTTGAACCGATTTCTCGGACTACGTCCTTAGCAGGGACGCCTCTTATAGCCACTTGAGTACTACTCCTAAATTATATAAAAAATAATAAATAGATGAATATAAACAAATATAAAAAGTAAAAATAAAAGGAGGTTTGATGAAAAAATAGTAATTGCAATTTGTTAAAAAATATCAAAAAAAGTGTATTAAAAAAATGGAGGCCCTGAACGGATTTGAACCGTTGATCAAGCTTTTGCAGAGCCATGCCTTACCACTTGGCTACAGGGCCAAACATCGCTTTAATGCGATTTGTTTGTAATTAAATTAATGAGTGACAAATGTCTTTGACTTCTTTAGGGATATGTTTTGATAAATTAAGAGCTCCTTCTTGAGTGATTAAAATGATTAAAAGGTTGTCTTAAATTATTGCCCCAAACCCTAAAAATCTTTTAATATAGACCTGGTTAGGCATTAATTGCGCTGTTTTGTTCATATAACACATATATAATTGCAAACGTCATGAATATCTAATCTTAAATGATGTCATAAGTCGTGATAGCAATATTGATGGATTTTTTCGTCTTATTTAAGTAAATACAGTTCTTTTAATCCTTGTAAAATAAAATATCTTTACCACATCAGTTTAATTGCGCAAAAGTGTGATGCGGTTTATCCCAAGCAATGATTTCTTTATTAGCTTTAAGAACTAAATTGTCCGCTTATAAAAATAACAACGAGCAATATAAGAGTAATAAAATTATTATAAGTAACATCAATATCAAATAATAAAAAGGTCATTGGGTTTTTAATTGGCATTTAGGTTTATTATAATGCAAAATTAACGTATTTTCTCCTTAAGCAGCAATGATTTCAAAGGTTTTTTAAGTTTGGTTATTTTCCAAAAATAATGGAAAAGAGAGGCTATTTGATATCCACACATTACAGTTTTTAATTTTTTAAAATAATTAAGGATTTGATGATTGATATCTAGCAGATATTATAAATTTTTAAAAAGGTTATAAAGAAGCAATTTTTTGATAATATTATAAAGCCTAACTTGCTTTTTGGTATAAGGTTTTTTTGGATAGGCCAAAATAAAAACCCTCTAAAGAATCAATAAAAGAAACACCTTTGAGATATCGAAGAAAAATCATAAAAACTCAAAATATCTACATCCCACAAGGTTTTAATAGGGTCATTTTATTCTAAAAATAAAAAAGTATGAGATAAATTATGTGTTTTTACCAAAAATAAAATGGTTTTTGGTTAGTTAATTCCTGTCGAATAATAAAAATTATGATCGAATTCAAAAGGAAAAGCTTGACCACAACTCTTAGTAATTGCTTTTCCAGAATAAAAAAGAATAGCGTCGTTTGGTTTAATTTTTAGTATGAAATTATTTCTATTTTGCAAAAACATAAAAAAACGTTTTCCCCTTTTTAAGATAGAAAGGAGCAAATAAGTTCATAAAGCAAACGTAAAAATGTTTAATATTAAAAAAATTAATATTAAAAAAAGAAGGCAAAAAATTGTTTTATTTTTTTTCTCTATGTAGAGTGTTAGTTCTAGAAAAAGGACAGTATTTTTTTAATTCTAAACGTCCTGGAGTCTTTTTTTTATTTTTATCAGTATGATAATTTTCTCTTTTGCACTCTGTGCAAACTAATTTTACTAAATCACGCATGTTAATTTTCTCCTAACTAATTAAGCAATATAGTACTATTATATCAAATTTTTTGATAAATAATAAAGAGTTTTTAAAATTATTATTATTTAGTTTTTTTATAATTAGTAGTAGTTTTTTTATTAAGTAAACGTTTTTTAATCCATAAAAGAGTATAAGTCATCAAAACTGTAAAGACAAAAAGGCAAGAAAAGACCAAACAAACAAATTCATAACCTGAATAAACAAAACGATAACGTTTATGATGACGATTTTCATTATCTTCTAACTTTTTGGCATTTGCAGGATTATTTAATTTTTGTTTAAAAGGAGAAAAGAAAACATAAGGAAACATTTTAAAAGGATCTCTTTTAGCTGCTTGTTTTTCTGAAATTATAATTGGTTTATCTTTTTGCAGATCTTGAAAATAATCTTGCATAGAAAAAAAGCCAAATAAACTAAAAAAGGTCATATAAAGCAAGGGATGAATAAAAGCTATCCACATTTTTTTATAAGGAATAGCATAAGAATTGACTTTAAAATAAAAATATAGATAACATAAGGGAGATAAGGTGTGATGCAAATGAGAAAGAAAAAAAGAAAGACTAAATTTAGGTTCATAAAAATGTCTACCTTTATCAATTAAAGTGTGAAAAATTAAACCTGTCATCAAAGCACTAACTAAACATGCAAAAACTAAATAATGATAACATTTTTTTTGTCTTAATTTGGTAAAAAATAAAGCATAAACAATTAATAAAAATAAATTAACTTGATGGGTAAAATACCAAAATGTTTTGATAAAAGTGTGGTGTCCAGGATAATAACCGTATTCGTAATCTAAAATGTTGTCTTCTTTTCCTGTGGATTCAAAATCAATTTCAGGCATAAAAGTAGGAGCTTTGTACTTATATTGCCAATAACTTTGTCCTTTATTAACACATTCTTTAAAATCATGAAAAAAAACAAGCATTAAAGTACAAATAGACAACATTAAAAAAAGAAAAACAACATTGGTCTTTTTAAAATAATTTATTAAAACAATTTTTTTAAATCTTAATTTTCTTTTCATATTGTTCCTTTTTGGTTTAACATTTAAATATTCAAAAATGCAATTAAAATAATGGATAATGGAAATAAATTATAAACTGAATTAATGATAAATTATTGCTGATGAGATTGATTTTTAGAAACAATAGGTTGAATAATGTTTTGATTTAAGGATTGAAGAAAAGGATATTTTTCTTCTCTCATTCTTTTAAATAACAAGTAAATAAAACCCCTTTGATAATCAATGCGAGTAATAACCGCTATTTGGGTTTCGTTTTGAACTTTGGCGCGAGTTCCTATTAAATAATTTTTAGCTATGGGTTGCAAAATCACTAACCTACTTCCTTATCGGTTCACTTTATCAAAAATTGTAAATAAAAAAACAAACTAACTAGTTTGTTTTTTTATTTTAAAATATTAAAAAAATTAATAATAAAGATTTTATTCAATAAAAAGATCTTTAAAAGTTTGCTAAATTTGAAAGTAGGAACCTTTTTAGCTGGAATGTAAATAGTTTTACCAGTTCTTGGATTTTTTCCTTCGCGAGCATTTCTGTATTTTGCTCCAAAGGTGCCAAAACCTGTTAAAGTAACTTTTTTATATTCTTCGGTTTCTTCAAAAGTTTGATAAATAAGTTCAATAAAGTTATTAAGAAATTTATTAGCTTCTTTTTTAGTAATACCATTTTTTTCAGCTAATTTTCTTAAAAATTTTAATTTGTTCATTTTTTGCCTCCTTTTCTTTTTATTTACGTACTTATTATAACATCAAAAAAAATAATTTACAAGCGAAAACCAACAATCATTTGCAATTATTTTCGTTTTATTCTTGATTGGTTTCGGGGACGTTTGCAAAATTGAATGGTAAAAAATAATTTAGAATTCGCTTTTGTAAGGTCTTTGAATTAAAGTTGCAAAAACAGTGTCAAAAGGTTTGGATTCAAAAATTAATTGATAAGAGGCTTGAATAATGGGAAGATCTAAATTATGTTTTAATTGCAATTGATAAAAAGCATTAAGAGTTTGGAATCCTTCGACGGTTTGCAAAGAAGAGTCAATAATTTGTTGATAAGGAATTCCTGCAGCAATTTTGGCGCCAGCATTAAAATTTCTGGAATATTTGCTAAAAGCAGTCACAATTAAATCACCTAATCCTGGAAGTCCCAAAACAGTTTGGGGGTTTCCTTGATAAAAAGTAACTAACCTCGACATTTCTAAAATACCACGGCTCATCAAAGCTGCTTGAGAATTAATTCCAAAGTCCTTGGCTACTAAAATACCATTAATGAGGGCTAAAATATTTTTAAAAGCACTGCAAATTTCATTTCCTACCAAATCAGAAGAAGTATATACTTTCAAATAATTAGGGCAAGAAAATAATTTTTGAATTTCCAAGGAAAAAACGGGATTGGAAGAAGCTGCAGTCAGCAGAGTTAATTTACGCAAAATAACTTCTTCGGCATGCGATGGGCCCATTAAGGAAGCAAAATTAGCTAAAAGAGGAGCAGGAATAACTTGTTTGACAATTTCAGAAACACGCAAAAAAGTTAAAGGTTCAATGCCTTTGGAAACATTGACAAACGATTTAGGATTAGTTAACATAAGGGTAATTTTTTTTAGAAGATGACGCATGAATTTCATAGGAACTGCCAAAACTATCAAATCAGAATATTCAAGGGTTTGTTTAAGGCAAGAAACTGCTTTGACATTTAATAACGGAGTATTAAAAATAGGGTGTTTTCCTTGATTTATTTTTTCCACATAAGAAAGGTTGGTGTCATAGAGTAAAACTTGATTGTTGTTATCAGTTAAAACTTGTGCCAAAGTAGATCCCCAAGCACCACTGCCAATAATAGTAATTTTCATAAAATATAGCTTCTTTCTTTTAATCAAAATAGCAAAAAGAGTAATGAAAAAAATTATAGAAAAAAGAAAAAAGGTTTTTTGATAATTAAAAATAAGGTTGAATTTTCTTCAACCACTTATAATTAAATCACAAAGTAAGAACAAATAATAAAATACTTTCAAATAAAATGCAAAAAGAAGGTGGGAGGGGGGTTCAAAATAGTTTTAAAAATTAGACTTTTTTTTATGAAAAATAATTTTAAGGGGCGTTCCTTCTAAATCAAGGTTTTTTCTAAATTGATTTTTTAAAAATCTTTCATAAGAAAAATGAATATATTTAGGGTCATTAACAAAACAAAGAAATTCAGGAGCTTTAGTTTTAGTTTGAAAAATATATTGAAACTTAGCTTTTTTTTGATTAAAGAAAGTGGGGGGTGTAATAAGAGTTGCTTCTTGCAAAATATCGTTTAAAAGACTAGTACTAAACTGACTTTTATAATTGTTAAAAACTCGTTTTAAAATAGCAAAAATTTGAGTAAGACGACTTTTTTTCAAAGCTGATAAGAAAATAACAGGCGCATAAGATAAAAAAACAAATTCTTGACGAATTTTTTGCTCAAAGTTCTTTAGGGTATTTGTATCTTTTTCTAACAAATCCCATTTATTGACAATAATAATGCAAGCTTTGTAATTTTCTAAAATAAACCCTGCAATATTTTTATCTTGTTCTAAAATACCTTCTTTAGCATCTAGAACTAAACAAGCAATATCTGCTTTTTCCAAAGCACCTAAAGCACGCAAAAAGCTGTATTTGTCTTCTTGTTCATAAATTTTACCTCTTTTTTTAATACCTGCAGTATCAATAATTTGGTATTTTTGCCCATCATTTTCAAAAAAAGTATCAACAGCATCGGTGGTAGTTCCTGCCATATCAGAGACAATCATTCTTTGGGATGCTAAAAGAGAATTAGTAAGAGTTGATTTGCCAACATTGGGGCGTCCCACAACACAAAATTTAATAATTTTGTTTTCTTCTTTTTCTTGGTTTTGTTTTTGTTCTGGTTCTAACAGTTGTTTTTCTGGGATTTCATAATTCGATTCAAAAAGCGAACTTTGCAAAGATTTATCTGTTGGAAGTGCTTCTAAAAAGGAAGAATCAGAAGTTAAAGAAGCATCACGCAAAAGAAAAACAATTTTATCTAACAAATCACCTATACCAACGCCATGTTGAGTACTAATTGCAAAAGGAGTATCGAATCCAAGAGCATAAAATTCATAAGTATTGAATAATAAATTGTGGTTGTCAATTTTATTGACTGCCAAAATAACTGGTTTTTTTGTTTTATACAAAAGTTTAGCTAAATAACTATCATTTTGAGTAAGTCCTATTTGACCGTCAACTACAAAAACAATTACATCAGCTTCATCAACTGCAAGTTGGGCTTGTATTTTAATTTGTTCCAAAAAGGGAGTTGATTTAATTTCGATACCACCCGTATCAATAACGCCAAATGTTTTAGTAAGCCAATGGGCAGTAGCATAAATACGGTCCCGAGTAATGCCTTTTTTTTGATGAGTAATAGCGTGTCTTTTTCCAATAATGCGGTTAAACAAACTTGATTTGCCGACATTAGGACGACCCACAATAGCAATTTTAAAAGACATTTAAGCTCTCCTTTTTTTTTCAATTAAGGTAGTAATTTTGGCAATTAATTCATCAATTGATAATTCGGTAGTATCTAGCAAAATGGCATCTAAAGCTTTAGACAAGGGTGCAAGATGGCGATGATAGTCTTTATGATCGCGTTCCTTGAGTTGTTTCATAATTTGAGTAATATCTGTGATTTTGCCGTTTTGGGCATCTTCTTGTTGTTTTCTCAAAGCTCTTTTAGTAATGTTGGCAGTAAGAAAAATTTTTAAATTAGCATCTGGCATTACAACTGTTCCAATATCTCTTCCATCCATAATTAAATTAGGAGTATTGGCGCAAATTTCTTTTTGCAATTTCAATAATTTAGTTCTTACACCAGGAATCAAAGCTACAGAAGAGACATGTTTTTCGACATCCAAAGACTTAATTTTTAAAGAAACATCTTCTTGATTAAGAAAAATTTTATTACAAGAATAAGAAAGATTGATTTTGTCTAAAATTTGATTAAGGCTTTTTTCATTATGCCATGAAACTTCATTTTCTAACAAATATAAAGTTAGCGCCCGAAACATTGCTCCGGTATCAATGTGATTCCAACCTAATTTTTGGGACAACTTTTTACTAATAGTACTTTTGCCCGACCCTGCCGGACCATCAATGGCGATTTTAAAACTTCGCATATGCATATATAACTAACTCCTTATAGCGATCTTAAATTTACTTAAAATTAATTAGGTATTTGAGTAGTTAAGGTTTTTAATTTTTTAATTTCATGAATTTTTAAAGGGCGATAAGCACCTATTGTGAGATTTTCAATAGTTAAAAAAGAATAACGATAACGCTTTAACTTTAAAACTTGATATCCTAAAGCTTGCATCATTTTGCGAACTTGCCTGTTTTTTCCTTCAGTTATTACCAGCTTTAACCAAGTAGAAGGTTTAGGCATATAAGAAATTTTCAAAATATCAATTTCTTTACAAACAGCCAAATATTTTTTATCAATGATAATTCCTTTGCAGAATGTGGAAAGGTCTTTTTTTTGCAAACAAGCATTAATTTTAACATGATATTCTTTAGGAATACAAAAGGAAGGATGGGTTAATTTTTGAGTAAGATCGCCGTCATTAGTAATTAAAAGAAGCCCTGTAGTATTAAAATCAAGGCGCCCTATCGGATATAATCTTTGTATACTTGCTTCTTCAATTAAATCCAAAACAGTAGGGCGATTTTTTTTATCTTTGGCAGTGGAAAGAAATCCATTAGGCTTGTTGAGCAAAAAATAAGAATAAGTGGCTTTGGTGATCGGTTTGTCATCCAAAGTTATAATGTCGCTGGAAGATACTTTGGTTCCTAATTCAGAAATAATTTTGCCATTGACTTTAATGCGTTTTTCCAAAATTAAAATTTCTGCTTTTCTTCTAGATGCGACGTTTGCATAAGCCAAAACTTTTTGTAATCTTTGCATTATTTTCCAATTCTTCCTTGTTTAATTTTGTATTTGCGTATTTAAAACGCATTATTAAAATATTGTTAAAAAATGTTTTTTGTTTTTCTAATAGTTAAAAATATTGTGGATTAAAAAAAATAACGCGGATAGTATTTATTTTCATCCAAGATATCATAATAAGCAACAAAATTTTTATTACTATCTTTAACTATAAAAGGTTTTTGGGTAATTATTTGTCTTTGGTCTAAATAAGTGCCGTTTTTTACTAACTTAATTAAATAATCATTTAAAATAAGTTCATCATAAGAAGCAAAAAAAATACTATCCAAAATCAAATCATTGAGTTCTAAATTTTCAATAGTTTTAGCATTTTGTAATAAATGAGTGCCAATTGCAGTTCTTTGCAAACGAAGAAGAGCTCCATAAGTATTTAATTGCAAAGCTAGATCACGAGCAAGACTTCTAATATAAGTTCCTTTGGAAACATGTACCAAAAAATCTACTTGGTCGTGACAAAACAAAGATTTTTTTTCAAAATGATGAATAAAAACTTCTCTTGGAGGTATATCTACAACTTGATTTTGGCGTGCTAAACGATACATTTTTTGACCTTTAATTTTGACTGCTGAAAACATAGGAGGTATTTGCCAATACTTTTTTTGATGAAAAGATGCAAAACTTGTTTGGATAGCAAAATCATTTAAAGGGATATTTTTAGTATCCAACAATTTACCTTTCACATCCAAAGTATCATAATGTTTATTAAAAAGAAAGGTTCCTTGATAAGTTTTTGAAAGTTTATCGAACAAAAAAGCCAGTTTAGTGGCTTTACCCACACAAACAATTAAAAGTCCTGAGGCTAAAGGATCAAGCGTTCCTGTGTGTCCTACTTTGTCAAAATGAAATTTTTTTTTAATTTGAAAAACTACATCATGTGATGTCATCTTTTCTGGCTTGTTGACTAAAAAAAAACCGTTCATAACGTTTGATTTTGCTTTCGTTTTGTGGTAAAATTATTTATAAGAATGTAAAAATTTAAGCAAGTCTTCTTTATTTAGAAATCCGCTATGTCTTGCTAATTCTTTTTTATTTTTGTACAAAATAAGGGTGGGGAACCCAGAAACGTCTTTTTCTAATGCTAATTGTCTAAAAAAATCAACGTCTACTTTGTAAAAAAGAATGTCTTGTTCTAAAGTGCAAACTTCTTCCAAAACAGGCAATAATCTTTGACATGGAGGGCACCATGTAGCAAAAAAATCAACAACTACCAATTGTGGGGTAGCAGTTATGGTCTCAAAATCTTGTCCTTGATAATTCATTAAATTACTCATCATATTTAAAACTCCTTTTGTTTTTTTGGTATTTGGATTTTGGCATACACCAATTTATTATAATTTAAAAAAATGTTAATTAATAAGGATATGTTTTAGTTATTTTAATTTTTTAAAAAATGAAAAAATGATTTTTTTATGCATCATATTTTTTTTGGAACTTTGTTCGTTTGAGAATTGTTTTATAATGCGTTTAATATTGATGCAAACATAAAGCAAAAACGCAAATGAAGACAAAGGAAAGGATTATTTTAATTAATAATTTTATACAATCAAAATATTTTTCTTCTTGGATAACAAAAACTTTGTATTTAAGAGAAGCTATTTTTTGTTACAAAATGTTTTGCGAAATGGGTTTTAGTTTGCAATAAAAAGTGGTTACGTTGCAGGTTTGAATGGTTAAATTTTAATTTCTTTCATATCTTTTATTTGTTTGCTTTGTAAAAATTCTTTGATTCTTTGATTAAAGGTTAGTTTAATTTCACTAAAGTTTTGGAATAATAAAAACATTTTTTTAAAATATCTCTTTTTAAATCTTCTTTATAATTAACCGATATCGAATTGTAACTAAAAAAACGTGTTAGTTCTTGGGATTTGTGAAAAGCCTCAACAAAATCAGAACAAGCTTTATCAATAATTATTTCGCAAATCACTTATTTAGCAGCTTTTCCTGCTAAAAAAACGATAATTTCTTAGATTAAAGTTTCTTTTAATAAAATATTAGGATTTTGTTCTTTGGAAAATAAAGTAAATAATTTTATCCGAAGAGTGTGGAATCAAAGAAACTGAACTTAAAAAAAGAGTGTTTTTGACTTAGCTGATAATTATTTTAGCAGCTTCATTAGTAGCAATAATTTCTTTTTCTTTTTTTTCTGCTTGCAGCATCAGCTATATTTTTGCCTTTAGCAAATAATTCTAAAATAGCTTTTTGTGCTTTAAGGTCAGGTAGTAAAATATTAACTACATAATTAAAACGTCCTGGACGAAGCAAGGCATAGTCTAGAGCTTCTACTCTGTTAGTAGCAACTATCACAATGAAAGTATTTTCATTATCTCCGGATTTAAATACCATCCATTTGATGTTGTTTCCTTTTTCTTGTTGGCTAAAATCGTTTCTATCAATAACAAAAGAATCAATTTCATCAATAAAAAATAATGCTTGTTTTATGGGTTTTTATTTTTCCAAACAAATATCTTACTTTTTTTAGCACCATCCCCACGAATTCTTTGCAAAAAATCAGTAAAAATAAAAGCATAAAAGGACGCATCTGATTCGCCCGCCAGTACTTTGCAAGCAAGGTTTTTTCCTGTTCCTGGAGGACTGTGATAATAATATAATTCCTTTGTGAATTTTGACTACTGCTTAAAAGTTCTTTTTTAAAAAATATAATTATTGTAGCCATAACCATTCTTCGAGAAATTAAATTAATTATGAATCTATTATTAAATGTGAACATATAAATGTAATAATATAAAAAAAGAAGCATCAAAATAAATTAAGTCCAAACTCATTAAAATAAATAAAATTATTGTGTGTTAATAATTTAATTATATAGGCAAAATCTCATCAATTTCCAAGCGATTAAATAAAATATGATAATTGTCTAATTTTTGACTTGGAAGAATCCCGAAAGTATCTAAGCTTTTAAAAGTAATATCCGAGGCTTTGAGTTGAGTTAAAATTTTATTAGCTGTTTGAGGTAAAAAAGGTTGTAATAAAACCCCTAAAAACCTTAAAGCTTCTACCAAAGAATATAGTGTGTGGTCTAATAGTTGTTGTTTTTCAGGATTTTTAAATAAATTCCAAGGCTCTACTAAATCAATGTATTTATTAGCAAAACGAGCCAAATTAATAATTTTTTTAAGGGCATCTCCCACTTTGTAATCTTGCATTTTGAGACGAACTGAAGGAAGAGTTGCTAAAGTTTGTTTGGATAAATCAAATTTAGGGTCTAAATTAGATGTAATTAAAGTTTTAGATAAATTATTTTGACGATAAATTTTTATCATCCCAAAAACTCTATGAACTAAGTTTCCCAAAACATTAGCTAGATCACTATTGTGCCTTTCTACTAACAATTCATAAGTGATATTACCATCTTGAGCATAAGGAATTTCTGATAGAACAAAATAACGAATGGAATCCACCGGAAAATGCTTTAACAAATCATCAACGTACAAAACGTTACCTTTAGATTTAGACATTTTATTTTTATCAAATAAAATCCATGGATGGGTTAAAAACTGTTTGGGCAGCGAAATTTCAAGTGCCATCAATAAAATAGGCCAGTAAATGAGATGAAACCTTAAAATATCTTTACCAATGACATGCATATCGCAGGGCCAATATCGATTAAACTGGCTATTTTCAGATGTAGGATTGTAGCCTAGTCCGGTTAGATAATTGCTTAGAGCATCAATCCAAACATAAATCACGTGTTTGGGATCAAAAGGAACGCGAATGCCCCACTTAAAAGAAGTTCTAGAAACAGACAAATCTGATAATGGTTCTTTTAATAAATTTAACAGCTCTTTTCTTTGGGCATCAGGTTTAATCAAGGAGGGGTTGTTTTCTAAATATTTCAATAAATGGGATTGGTATTTGGAAATCTTAAAAAAATAAGTTTCTTCACTGATTAAAATAGGAATTTCACCATTAGAAGTTTTTCCATCAATTAAATCTTTGGGAGCCACATAAGATTCTTCAGAAACTGAATAAAGTCCTTGATATTTTCCTAAATAAATATCTCCTTTTTTCCATAACTTGTCAAAGATGGCTTGAACTGTTTGTTTATGGTTAGGGTTGGTAGTTTTGACAAATTTATCATAACTTACTTGCATTAAATCATAAATTCTTTTTATTTCCAAAGATATTTGGTCTACATATTCTTGTGGATTTTTACCTTGTTGCAAAGATTTAGCAGCAATTTTTTGTCCGTGTTCATCGGTTCCTGTTTGAAAAAAAACATCAAATCCTTCTAGGCGTTTAAAACGAGCAATGGCATCAGCTAAAATGCATTCGTAAACGTTGCCAATGTGTGGAATGCCAGAAGCATAGGCAATCGCTGTGGAAAGAAAAAATTTAGGTTTTTGTTTTTGGGTTGTTTTCATAAAAACTCCTTAAATAAATGGTGGCAAAAAATATTTTTAATTATGGGTTGTTAGAAAAAATCTGCATGTGGTTTGAAAAATCAAATCAAGATTGGTTTTTTTTGATTTTGTATTGGCGATAAATTTCTTTTTTGGTAATGTTTCTTTCTTGAGCAACTTTGCTAAAAGCCTCTTTTTCGTTAAAGCCTAATTTGAGGTAAAAAAGAACGTGATCGTTTATGCTTAGAACAAGCAAATGTTCGTTGGGATTGGGATTGCCTGCAACAACAATGACATATTCTCCCTTATTAATTAAATCAAGTTCTAAAATAGAGTCAAGATTACCATTGATAATGGTTTCAAATTTTTTAGTCAGTTCACGTGCTAAAGAAATTTTTCTATTACCATATAATTTGTTTATTAAAAGTAAAGTCTTTTTAATTCTATGAGGAGATTCATAAATAACAAGGCTTTCGGAGGTATTTTTATATTGGAGTAAATATTTTTTCAAAGCTTGAGACAAACGAGGTAAAAAAGCCAAAAAGATAAAAGGTGAAGGGATAGCAGAAGTCATAAAAGCAGTTAAAAAAGCAGATACTCCTGGGATTGCTACCACATTAAAACCATGTTTTTGCACTTCACAAACTAAAGAAAAACCAGGATCGCTAATAAGAGGAGTGCCCGCATCGCTAATTAAGGCGATATTTTTTCCTTGTGATAAAAGTTCTAAAATTTGAGGTAACCTTCTTGTTTGATTGTGTTCATAATAAGAAAGTAGAGGTTTTTGGATTTGGTAAGTGTGTAAAAGTTTTTTGGCTCTTCTAGTATCTTCTGCTAAAATTAAAAAAACTTCTTTTAAAGTATAAAGCGCTCTTAAGGTGATATCTTCTGAATTACCTATGGGAGTTGCTACTAAATATAAAATAGGCTTAGCATTGCGAAAACTTTGTTGTTGAAATAACATATTTTTTTACCTTATTTGTTGGGTTTTGGTGTTTACAAAATTTTATATTGCTTTAATATAGGGGGGTTGTAAATTTGTAAAGATTTAAAATGAAAGTCTTTGAGCTTCTAATTGAATTAACAAAGCCATTAAAAGATTTTCTTGATTAGATAATATATATTGTTTTTTGTAAATTTGATGAATAATTTTTAAAATATCGAAAGCAGTTGTAAGGGGTAAAGTTTGATAATATTTTCGATATTCTGGATTTGTTAAAATTTGTGTTTTGGAAAAATAAATGGGTAACTGGTTTTTGGGTATTTTTTCATATAACACATCAGAAAAAAAATGTAATAACGCTGATAAAAAATCATTTAAAAAATGAGGAAAAGAAGTAAGTTTTGCAAACACAGGAGAGGCAAAAACCGCTAATTTTAATGAAATTGTTTTTGGAAATTGAATAAGAAAATCCAAAAAAAACTGTTTAAAATTTTGATAATAATCGCTGGCAATGAATAAATCCATTTGATCGGGATTTTTATTTATTAAATTGCTTAAGTAAAAATCAAAAACATCTATTTGGGGTTTAGCTTTGGGGTCTAAATTTTGTGTTTTTGCATCCACGGCATCAAAGATATTAATAATTTGACAGCGAGAAACTATGGTTGGTAAAACTTTTTCTAAATTATTGGTTAATAAAAAACCTATAGTGTTGTTGGAAGGATTTTCAAAAAAATGCAATAAACTATTGGAAGTTTGGGTAGTTATTTTTTCTATTTCTTCGATTACATAAATTCTTTGGGTTCCGAATAAAGAAGTTTTCAAAAAGTTTTTTTGAAATTGCAAAATTTGTTCTTTGGTAAAAAGATGGTTTTGTTTGGTCAAATAATAAAAATTGGGGTATTGCGAATTAAGTAAGGTATCTTTTGACAAAAGATAAGGGTCATGGGGTTTAAAAATGCGATAGGCAAGTTCTAAAACAAATTCTTTTTGTTGGGAAAGGGTGGATCCAACAACTAAATAAAGATGGGCGAGTTTTTTATTTTGGATAATTTGATTAAATTTGGTTAACAAAGATTGGATTTTTTTCATAAATCTATTTGGAAGACTTCTTTGAGTTTTTGTTCAATGATGTTATAAATCTTTTCCAAGGACTTACTTGCATCAATTAAAAAAATTCTTTTTTGTTGGTCTTTTTGATAAAGGTCAAGATAACCTTTGCGTACTTTTTTATGAAAAGATAATTTTTGTAAATCAAATGAATTAATTTCTTTAGGTCTAAATTGTTTGACTCTTTGAATTCCTATTTTAGGATCTAAATCTAGATAAAAAGTAATGTTGGGCATATAATTTAAAGCCAAATTATTAATATTTAAAACAAAATCTTTACTTAAACCACGAGCATAAACTTGATAAGCTATAGTAGAATCCAAATAACGATCACAAATAACTATTTTATTTTGTTGTAAGGCAGGAATAATTAATTTGCTTAAATGTTCTGCTCTATCTGCTGCAAATAACAAAGCCTCAGTGTGAAAATCTATTTGTTTATTATAAGAATGCAACAAAATATTTCTAATTACTTCATTAAATAAACCACCACCAGGTTCTTTGGTTAAAACACACGAATATTTTTTACTTAATTTTTCAAATAAATAACTTGAATGGGTGGTTTTTCCGGTGCCTTCACAACCTTCAAAAGAAATAAACATTTAGTATAAATTCTCCTTTTTGTGTATTTTTATTTATTGTCACAAAATCAATAAAAAATTTTTTTTAAAACTAAGGCTTTGGCAGGAGCCAAAAGGGTGGCTTTTTTAGTTTTGTTACCTAATAACATCGCTTGAAATTGTTCCAAAGAAAATTTATTTTTACCAATTTCAATTAAACTTCCCACCAAAAAACGAATCATATATTTTAAAAAACCATTACCATGAAAAACTAAAATATATTTGTGTACAGTTTCTTTGAGAGAAGCTTGAAAAATTGTTTTAGAAAAATTTTTAGGCTGGGTCTCACTAGTAAAAGCAAAAAAATTATGAGTGCCTTCGATAAATTTTAGGGCTTTAGTGATTTTGACAAAATCAAACTTGTCAGCAAAAATTTGAAAATGATGGTTAAAAGCATTAAGGGGTTTTTTAGAAAAAACATATTGATAAATTTTTGATTTCGCTGAATAACGAGCATGAAAATTAGGAGTGGCAAAATGCATTTGTCTAACTCTAATATCAGGAGGCAAAAGATAATTAAGAGTTTTTTGGAAATGTTTAGGTTTTAGAGAAAAAGTGGTTTGGAAATGGAGGGTTTGTCCTTGAGAATGGACTCCTTTATCGGTTCTACTAGCTGCAAAAGTGGGGATGTTTTGATGGGTCATTTTTTTTAAAGCTTTTTCAAAAGTTTGTTGCACGGTTTTTTTTTGAGGTTGTTTTTGATATCCACAATAAAAAGTACCATCATAGCTTAAAATTAATTTATAAAAAAAGTGTTGCAAAAATGCCTCCTTGTGTAACTACAAAATATTTTTAAAAAATTTAAAAATGTAAAATAAGGAACGAAGAAAAAGGTGTTAATATTAAAAAACCTCCTTAATCCTTAAGATAAGAAGGTTTTGATAATTGAAGCTTTTTGTGAAAGAAACTAAAAATGCTCGGTTAATTGTTGTTAAACAAAAGCGATAATTGCCATTGGAGCACTATCACCACGACGAGGAACAGTTTTAATAACTCTAGTGTATCCACCTTGACGATCAAGATATTTAGAGGAGATATTTTTAAATAGTTTTTGTAAAACTGTAGTGTCATCGTTGATTTTTTCATCAAAAAGATGTCTTTTGGCTTGGCGTCTAGTATGCAAAGTATTTTTTTTAGATAAAGTAACCATTTTATCAGCTAATTTTTGTAATTCCTTAGCTTTAGATTCAGTTGTCATAATTTTTTCTTGCACAATTAAATCAGTCATTAAAGTTCTTAACAAAGCTCTTCTTTGAGATTTATTGCGTCCTAATTTGCTAAAAGGCATAAAATTTATCTGTCCTTTCTATTTTCTAATGTGTTTTTTAGTTTTAATGTTTGTCTTTGTCTTCTTCAACGCTATGATGCAAAGCTTCTTTGAGGTAATCGTTGAATTCTAAACCATATTCTAAAAATTTATCTTTTAATTCTTGGAAAGATTTTCGTCCTAGGCTTTTCAGTTTGACAACTTCTTTTTCACTTAATTTCACTAAAGAAGCAACTGTATCAATCCCTGCTCTTTTAAGACTGTTGAAAAGTCTTACAGATAAATCTAATTGTTCAATTTCTAAATCTAGCACGTAATTATGGGCTTCTTTTTTAGATTCAGAAACAAATTCTACATGAGCAGGTTTTTGGCTTAATTCTACTAAAACATTGAAATGATCTACTAAAATGCTAGCTGCAGTTGCTAAAGCTTCTTTAGCTAAAAGAGCGCCGTTAGTGGTAATTTCAATAGTTAATTCGTCTTTATTGCCTAATTTTTTTTCTACTTGATAAGAAACATTAACAACAGGAGTAAATAAAGAGTCAATTGCAATAACGCCTACTTGATTTTCAATGTGAACTTTATTTTCTTTGGCACCAACATAACCGATGCCTTTTTTAATAGTGACTGTCATATGAAAGCAAACATCATCAGAAAGGGTGGTAATGTAATGATCGGGGTTGATGATTTTAACTCCTGCAGGCAGTTCGAAAGAAGCAGCAGTTAGGCGTTGTGGTCCTTTAGCGATTAATTCTAATTTTTCTTCAAAATCATCTGATTCGTCGTCTACGGCAAAAACAATTTTTTTTAAATTTAAAATAATTGTCATGACATCTTCATAAACGCCCGGAATAGTAGTGAATTCTTGTTCTACTCCTTGAATTTTAACATTTACAATAGCAGCACCAGGCAAAGAAGATAACAAAACTCTTCTTAGGGCGTTTCCCACAGTAATGCCGTATCCTCTTTCTAAAGGTTTGATAGTGAATTTCCCGGAAATGGGATTTTCATCAATTTCTTCAACAAAAAAAGGTTTAATAAATTTAAGATTTTTCATAATTACTCCTTAAAATGTCGAACAAGATTATTATCCTCTAGGAGGTTTTGGCGGTCGACAACCATTATGTGGTACTGCAGTAACATCTTTAATAGCAGTAATTTCTAATCCTGCTGCTTGCAAAGAACGGATGGCTGCTTCTCTTCCGGGACCTGGTCCTGTAATGAAAGTTTCTACTTTAACCATTCCGTGTTCCATCGCTGCTTTGGCAACTGCTTCAGCGGCTAATTGAGCTGCAAAGGGGGTTGATTTGCGACTTCCTTTAAAACCCAAAGCACCTGCACTACTCCAAGTAACAGCATTACCGTTAAGATCGGTGATAGTAACAATGGTGTTGTTAAAGGTGGTATGGATGTGTGCAATTCCTAAAGGAACATTTTTTTTAACTTTGCGTTTGGTATTTTTTTTTCTTGCCAATGCATTTCTCCTTTATTATTTTTATTTTTAGTTAACTTTATTTTTTTTCTTACCAGCAATTGCTGCTTTAGGTTTGCCTTTAACAGTGTGAGCGTTGTTTCTGGTTTTTTGTCCTCTTACAGGTAATCCTTTACGATGACGTAGTCCTCTGTAAGCTCCAATCTCCATTAAACGTTTAATATTTAAAGTAACTTCACGTCTTAGGTCACCTTCTACATTGTATTTAGTAATTTCAATACGTAAAGCTGATAATTGCTGTTCGGTTAAATTTTTAACTCTAATATTTTGGTCAATTTTTAACTCGTTTAAAATTTTATGAGATAATTTATTTCCTAAACCATAAATATAAGTTAGTGCAATTACTACTCTTTTGTCGCTTGGAATATCTATTCCTGCAATTCTCGCCATAAATATCTCCTTTTATCCTTGTCTTTGATTGTGTCTGCGATTTTTTTTATTGATAACATAAATGCGTCCTTTACGACGAACAATGATATCGTCTTCGCTGCGTTTTTTAACTGAAGCTCTAACTTTCATAAACTTTTCTCCTTACTTAAAACGATAAGTTATTCGTGCTTGTGTAGGGTAGTATGGTGATAATTCAATTCTTACTTTATCACCAGGTAAAATGCGTATGTTGTTGATACGTATTTTACCAGAAACATAAGCAATAATCGTTTTTTTATTTGGAAGCTCTACTTTAAATTTATCATTTGATAATAATTCAACAACTTTAGCTTCGATTTCAATTTTGGATTCAGTTTCGTTTAAATTGTTTTTTGACATTCAAAGTGATTCCTTTAATTTTTATTTCTGGGTTCGAGGGGGGGTGATTGTGATATAATTTGGTAAAATGAAAAATATATTATGCAAGTATTTCATATCCTTTAGGAGTTACTAAAACTGTGTGTTCAAAATGAGAACTTAGACTTTTATCTATGGTAACTACAGTCCAATTATCTTGCAAAATAGCAATTTCAGGATTTCCTAAAGTAAGCATGGGCTCGACACAAAAAGTCATTCCTGGTTGCAGTATTTCGCCTTCGTGTGGTTTGCCAAAATTAGGAATATAGGGCTCTTCGTGTAAAGATGTACCAATACCATGTCCGGTAAATTCTTCTACGATGCCTAAATTATTTTTTTTAGCAAAAAGTTCAATGGCATGAGAAATATCAGAAAAATGATTTTGAGGTTTAATTTGCAAAAGACCTTGTAATAAGGCTTTTTGAGTAAATAAAAGCAAGTTTTGAGTAGTTTGGCAAACAGTTCCTACAGCATAAGAATAAGCACAATCAACATAATAACCTTGATAGTTAATTCCTAAATCTAAGGTGATGATATCACCTTGTTTAAGGATGGTTTTTTTGGAAGGAATGCCGTGAACTACCACTTCATTAACTGAGGCACAAATATGTTTGGGAAAGCCATTGTAACCTTTAAAGGCAGAAATGACACCTTTTTTTTGATAAAAATTCTTAGCTAATAAATCTAGATCAAAAGTTGACATTCCTGGAATAACAAAGGAAGCAAGTAATCTGTGGGCTTCATTAATGATTTTTCCTGCTTGTTTCATGATAGCAATTTCATGAGGAGTTTTAATGGAAATCATTTGCGGTCTGTTTCTAAAACTTCTAAAATCATTTTAGTAACTTGGTCGATGGTTTGCATACCATCTACTTCAAAAAGTTGGTTTTGTTCGCAATAATATTGCACTAATGGTAATGTTTCTTTATTAAACACTTTGAGGCGTTTAAGGAAAGTTTCTGGTTTATCATCTTCTCTTTGAATTAAGGTTTTTTGGTCTTTGTCACAAATGCCTGGATTTTTGGGAGGAATTTTTTCGATGTGATAAACCTTGCCACATTCGGGACAAATTCTGCGTCCTGCAATTCTTTTCATTAAATCTTTGGTTCCAGCGTTAAAATAGATGACTTTAGTTAAAAATAAATGAGATTTTTTAAAAAAATCATCCAAAAAACGAGCTTGCAAAACATTGCGGGGAAAACCGTCTAATAAAAAATCTTTAGTAGCGATGTCCTTAGACAAGTAATCAGCTATCATTTGGTTAGTGATGTCGTCAGGAACTAAAAGTCCTTGAGCAATAAATTTTTTACTTAAAGTTCCTAATTCAGTATTTTCTTTAAAATTTTTACGAAAAATATCGCCTGTTGAAATGTGGTTAATTTTTAAAATATATGATAAAACAGAAGCTTGAGTGCCTTTACCAATTCCTGGTGGTCCTAATAATATTAGTATCATGTTGTATTGTTTGCTTAATTAAAATAATTTTTGATATTCTTTTTTGTTGGCAGTAGCTTTGATGCGTTGGATAGTTTCAAGGGCTACACTAACAATAATAAGCAAACTGGTTCCTCCTAATTTCATATCTTTCAAACTTAAAAAATGTTCCATAAGAATAGGCGTTACAACAAGAGAAGTAATAAAAACAGTTCCTAAAACGGTGATTTTAAATAAGGTATTAGCTAAATAACGAGTAGTTTGTTCACCTGGTCTTAAACCTGCAATATAGGCATCTTGTTTAGATAAATGTTCTGAAATATCTTCGGGATTAACATTCATAAAAGCAGAAAAAAAAGAAAGAACAATTACTAACAAGACTAAAAAACCTATGGCAAAAAAGTTAATTTGGTTATTAGAAGAATTAGTATTGGTAAACAAATTTACATACTTAGTCAACTTGTCATTCCCAATAAATCCTGCTAGCATCTGGAAAGGTTGCAATAAAGCAAATGACAAAATAACTGGCATAACTCCTGCACTATTAATTTTTAATGGAATGTAGCTTTTGCCTTGCACTTGATTGCGCGCATAATTGATAGGTATTTTTAAAGATGTTATTTGCACAACTACAGTAAAAATTAAGAATAAGAGAAGTAAAAGAACAATACATGCAAAATTAAAAGTTTTCAAAGTTAAAAAAGTATTTTGAGATAAATATGATTTGTTCAAATTTGCAAATAGATTAATTACGCTGTGGCTCATCGAAACAACAATTAAAATAGAAGTGCCGTTTCCAATACCTTTGGAATTGATAAGGTCAGCAAACCAAATTAAAATAGAAACTCCTGCAGTAGCAATTAAAGCTAACAAAAACAGTTGGCTTGTACTTATTGATGTAACTAAAAGTTTTGAATAACTGTTCAAAAAAGCAAAAGATTGTCCAAAAGCGAACAATAAGGCAAGACTACGTGTTAAAAGATTAAGTTTGCTTTTTCCCATTTGTCCTTGGTCTTTCCATTCACGACAAATAGGAAGGAGCTTTTGCAAAAATTGCACTACAATGGAAGAAGTAATATAAGGAGTTATCCCCAATCCAAAAAGAGTACCAGCATTTATGGAAAAAACCCCAAAAAGTTTGGATAAATCAAGAGATTTAGAATTAATAAAAGGAAGAGGCCAAGAAGTTCCTAAACAAACAATAGAAATAATAAATAAGGTGAAAAAGATTTTAAACATTAATTTACGATTGCCTAAAACTAATTTTAATTGACGTTTCATCTTTAAATTACCTCTATGTTTCCACCAACTGCTAAAATGGCTGCTTGAGCTTGTTTGGAGAATTTTGAAGCTTTGACTAATAATTTTTTAGTGAGAGTTCCTTGCGACAAAACTTTAATACCACATAATTGGTCTTTAATTATTTTTTTTTCTAACAATAATTGAGGAGTAACAACGGTATCTTGAGGAAAGGATTCTAGAGTTTTAAGGTTAAGAAGAGCGTATCTTTTTTGGGAAAAATTGTGAAATCCTCTTTTAGGAATTCTTTGAAAAAAAGGAATTTGACCGCCTTCAAATCCAGGACGCAAAGTTTTTCCTGAACGTGCTAATTGTCCTTTGTGACCTTTACCAGAAGTTTTACCAGTGCCACTACCAGGTCCGCGTCCTAAACGTTTAGTGGACTTGCGAGCATTAGTGACTGGTTTTATTGTGTGTAACATTATTTTTGCTCCTTTGTATAAGAAACTTTTTCAACTACAACAAGATGACTGATGGTTTTAATCATTCCATGGATGGCTGGAGTATCATCTTTAATAACTTGATTGTTAATTTTTTTTAAACCTAGGCAGTGAGCGGTTTTAATTTGATTAAAACGACAAGCAATAAGACTTTTGGTAAGAGTAATTTTTAATTTCATTGTTCTTTTTTCGCTAAATTAATGCCTCTTAATTTAGCTACTTCTTCTTTAGTGCGTAAACTTTGTAATCCATCCATTACTGCTCTTATTACGTTAATAGAGGTACGCGAACCAAAAGTTTTAGTAAGAACATCATTAATGCCTACTAATTCTAAAATAGTTCTAGCAGCTTTTCCTCCAGCAACAATTCCAGTTCCTTTGGAAGCTGGTTTTAAAAAAAACTTAGACGCTCCAAAGCGTCCAATAGTGTCATGAGGAATAGTAGTTCCCACAATAGGAATACGAACTAATTGTTTTTTGGCTTTTTCTAAAGCTTTTTTAATAGCTTCTACAATTTCTTTAGCTTTAGCGGTGGCGAACCCAATTTGCCCTTTTTTATCGCCAACAACTACCAAAGCAGAAAAACGAAAACGAGCGCCTCCTTTAACTACTTTAGTAATACGATTAATTTTAACAACTTTTTCTTCTAAAAGAGCGGCTTTTTTGTTAAATTCTTTCTTTATTGCTTTCATTTTGTTTTTCTCCTTTAAAAATGTAAGCCTGATTTGCGACAAGCATCAGCTAAGGCTTTGATTTTACCGTGATAAAAATACCCTGATCTATCAAAAACAACGTTTTTAATGCCTTGGGATAAGGCTTTTTTAGCGATAAGAGCGCCTACTGCTTCAGCGGCTTTGATGTTGGAACCCCAAACATTGGCTTCTTTGCTATTAGCGCTACATAGAGTTGTTTGTTTGGTGTCATCAATTATTTGCACATAAAGAAATTTATTAGATCTAAAAACGTTTAAACGTGGTCTTTGTGATGTGCCTGAAACAATTTTTCTAAGGCGAAGATGACGTTTTTTACGAAGCGCGTTAGAGGATTGTTTGGTTATCATAACTTATTTTTAGTCCTTTCTTGTTTTTTTAGCGCTTTTCCCAGCTTTTTGTCTAACGTATTGTCCTACGTAGCGGATTCCTTTACCTTTGTAAGGTTCTGGTTTACGTAATTTTACGTTTTTGGCAGCAAATTCGCCGACAAGTTGTTTGTCAATTCCTTTGATAACAATTTCTGTGTTTTGGTTAACTACCACTTCTAGATTATCAGGAATGGCAACGCTTACAGGATGAGAAAAACCCAAAGATAAAATTAGTTGTTTACCTTTAATTTGAGCACGATAAGCTAACCCTACAATTTTTAAGGTTTTTTGAAACCCTTTGCTTACACCTTCTACCATATTGGAGAGTAAGGCTCTGGTGGTTCCGTGAATTTTTTTCATAAAAATTTCATCATTAGGTCGTTTGACTGTGATTACTTTGTTTTCGTTAGTGATTATTAATCTGTGATTGAATTGATATTCTAATTTGCCTTTAGGGCCTTCAACTGAGATAAAATTTCTATCTTTGATATCAACTTTAACCGCATTAGGGACTTCAATTGCTTTGTTTCCTACGCGTGACATAATTTTCTCCTTTATCTCCTTTAAATACTTTTGATTTAGCAATTAATTACCAAATATAAGCTAAAACTTCGCCACCAACTTGAGAAAGGCGAGCTTGAGCGTCTGTTAGAATTCCTTTAGAAGTAGAAACCAAAGCAACTCCTAAACCATTAAGCACTTTAGGAATTTGTTCTGCTGATGCATAAACTCTAAGTCCTGGTTTAGAAACTCTTTTTAAGCCTTTAATGACTCTTTCTTTGTTGGGAGAATATTTCAAACTAATAATTATTTCACGAGATGACTGAGGTAGATAAAAATCTTTAATAAAACCTTCTTTTTTTAAAACTGCTAAAATTTCTAATTTTAACTTAGAAGCAGGTACTAACACTTTTAAATGTGACATTTGATTGGCATTACGAATACGTGTCAGCATATCTGCAATAGGGTCTGTCATAACCATGTTTGAGCCTCCTTTTTACCTTTACCAACTAGTTTTTCTGACTCCAGGTAATTTACCTTGATGAGCTAACTGCCTAAAATTAATGCGGGAGATGCCGAATTTACGAATGTATCCGCGTGGTCTTCCATCAATAGAATCTCTGTTTTTTAAACGTACAGGTGATGCTTTGGCAGGAATTTGAGACAATCCAGCGTAGTCAGCTTTTTTTTTAAGTTCTAAGCGAAGTTTGGAATATTTTAAAACTAGCTCTCTTTGTTTTTGATCTTTTACGATTTTGGATTTTTTAGCCATAAGTAATAGTTCCTTTAATTTTTAAACGGCATACCATAAAGCTCTAAAAGCTTTTTGGCTTGAGTGTTATTTTTGGCAGTTGTTACAATGATGATATCCATGCCACGAATTTTTTTAACTTTGTCGATATTAATTTCTGGAAAAACGATTTGTTCTTTTAATCCTAGAGCGTAATTCCCTCTGCCGTCAAAAGATTTGCCAGAAATACCTCTAAAATCTCTTACACGGGGTAAAACTAAACGAGTTAGTTTGTATAAAAAAGCTTCTTTACGGGCTCCTCTTAAAGTCACTTTAGCTCCAATTGGCATGCCTTCACGTAATTTAAAATTAGAAATAGCTTTTTTGGCTTTAGTGATAACAGGGCTTTGTCCGCTTAATAATTTTAATTCTTCTACTACATCATCCAAAACTTTAACATTAAAAATAGCATCACCTACGCCCATATTGATAACAACTTTATCTACTTTTGGGACTTGCATAACAGATTTATAATTAAAAGTTTTCATTAGGGTGGCAGTGATTTTGGAATAGTCTAGAGTATTTTCTTTTTTAATTGACATTGATGCAAAGCCTCCTTAATTTTTTTCGTCTAATGTTTGATTTGATTTTTTAGCATAACGAACTTTTTTACCTGATTGTATGCGAATTCCTACTTTAGTGGAAGTTTGTGTTTGGGGGTCTACTAAAGCTACATTAGAAACATGAATGGGAGCTTCTTGTTTAACGATGGCGCCCTTTTCTTCGTTTTGGGAAGGGGGTTGGTGTTTGGTTTTGATGTTGACACCTTCAACAATAATTTTTTGAGTTTTAGCAAAAACTTTTAATACTTTGCCTGTTTTAATCATTTTTTTACCTGATTCGTCTGTTACAAAACGATCTTTGCCAGCTAAAATAGCTACTGTTTCTCCTACTTTAATACGCATTGAGCTGTCCTCCTTACAAAACTAATTGGGCTAAAGAAACTATTTTGGAAAATTTCTTATCACTCAATTCTCTAACTACTGGACCAAAAATACGGGTGCCAATAATATTTAAATCCTCTTTTAAAAGTACTACAGCATTATCGTCAAATTTAATGTAAGAACCATTTTTACGTCTTAGACCTTTTTTGGTGCGTACAATGACAGCTTTTAGAACGTCATGTTTTTTAACTGTACCAGAACCCGATTTAACAGTTACTACTACAATATCTCCGATATTTACATGACTACGACGAGTTCCTCCTAAAATGCCAATAACTAAAACTTCTTTAGCGCCACTGTTATCAGCTACAACTAAACGACTTTCTCGTTGAATCATCTCAAAATCTCCTTAATTTGCACTCTTTGAATGGTAAAGAATTTTGAATAATCGAAATCTTTTAGTTTTAGAAAGAGGTCTTGTTTCCATAAAATTAACTAAATCGCCTGGTTTGGCTTCTTGATTTTCATCATGGACGTGGAATTTTTTCGATTGTTTCACTCTTTTGCCATATAAAGGGTCTTTTTTGTAAATATCAACAATAACAGTAATGGTTTTATCCATTTTATCTGAAACCACTTTACCTACGAAAGTTTTTCTAAAATTACGTTGCATTATTGTTGTTCCTCCTTGATAGTTTCTACAGCATCATCTAAATCAGGGGTAGTTGGTTGTGAGGTTAGGGTTGGTTTTGTTAAAACAGGTTTGACAGTGGAAGTGACAAAAGTCGGGGTAGAGTCTGTTTGTGCTTGATTGTTTTTTTGGGTTAGGATGGTTTTGATGCGAGCAATGGTTTTTTTAAGTTTTTTGATTTTGGCAGTGTTAGTTAGTTTGCCTAAAGCTAATTGAAAACGCAAATCAAACAGTTCTTGCTTTAATTTGTCTACTTTGTTTTCTAATTCTTCTGGATTTAATTTTAAAATTTCTTGAGTTTTCATATTTCAGCACCTTTTTTAACGATTTTAGTTTTAATCGGTAGTTTGTGAGACGCCAGTCTTAAAGCTTCTGTTTCTACTTTGGAGGAATTAGTGGTGTCTTTAACTTCAAACAAAACTTTACCTGTTTTTACCACAGATACCCATTCTTCAGGAGAACCTTTACCAGAACCCATTCTTACTTCTAAAGGTTTTTTAGTTAATGATAGATGTGGGAAAATGTTAATCCACACTTTTCCTGTTCTTTTCATGTAACGTGTCATTGCGATACGAGCGGCTTCAATTTGTTTGTTGGTGATAAAAGCACCTTCTTTGGCAACCAAAGCGTGGTTTCCGTTGGCAATAACATTTTTACCTTTGGATTTTCCTTCAAAACTAACGCGGTGAGGACGACGATATTTAGTTCTTTTTGGCATTAACATGATTATTGTTGCCTCCTTTGAAATTGCGAGGGCGCCTGTTAGGGTTATTAGAAGATTGCGAAGCAAACAATTTTCTAGTGTCTAGAATGGTTTGTCCTGGTAAAACTTCACCGTGGAAAATCCATACTTTAATTCCTAAAACTCCATAAGTAGTGTGAGCTTCAACAGCAGCGTAATCGATGTCTGCTCTTAGAGTGTGTAGAGGAACTCTGCCTTCGGCATGTCCTTCGCTTCGAGCTATTTCAGCACCACCCAAACGACCAGAAATTAAAGTTTTTACTCCTTTGGCACCTGCTTTTATTGCTTTTTGGATTGCCATTTTTTGAACACGGCGGAAAAACATACGATTTTCTAGTTTTTCAGCCATATTTTGAGCAATTAATAAAGCGACTTTATCAGAGTTTTTAACTTCTAAAACGTTAAGATTAACGTCTTTTTGAGTAAGTTCTTTAAGTTTAGCAACTAATTTGTTGCGTGTATCGCCGTCTTTTCCAATAATAACGCCTGGTTTAGCGGTGTGAACAGAAATAGTGATACGGTTTTTATTTTTTTCTTTTAGGCGTTCGATGTCAATTTGACTTATAGCGCTTTTTTTAGCAAAATTATTGATTAGTTTACGAATTAAAAAATCTTCTTTAATTAAATTAGGAATTTCTTTATCATTAACACACCATTGAGATTCCCAAGTTCTAATAATGCCTAATCTTAATCCGTTAGGATTAGTTTTTTGACCCACTTTGTTCTTCCTCCTTTGATGTTTGCAAGTTTGTGCTAGAAGTTATTACTAAAGTAATGTGGCTGGTTCTTTTTTTAATCATATCGCCAGAACCTTTAGCTCTTGGAAACATACGTTTTAAACGAAAACCTTCGTTGACAAAAACTTCTTTAACATAAAGTTGTTCGCGGTTTAATTTTAAATTATTAACAGCATTGGAAACAGCACTGTTTAAAAGTTTTAAAATAACGGGAGCAGCTACTTTAGGGGTAAAAGTTAAAATGGCTTGAGCTTGTGCAATATTTTTTCCTCGAATTAAATCAACAACTAAACGTGCTTTTCGAGGGGCGATTGAAACTTTTCTAGCAATCGCTTTGGCGTTTTTGGTTTCCATAGTTATTCCTTCCCATTATTTTATTTTTTTTGCATTTTTTTGTCTTTTTTGTTGTGTCCGCGGTAAGTGCGTGTAGGGGAAAATTCACCTAACTTATGTCCTACCATGTTTTCTGTAATATAGACTGGAATATGTTCGCGCCCATTATAAACTGCGATTTTGTGTCCTACAAAAATAGGTGTAATTGTAGAACTGCGTGACCAAGTTTGGATCACTTTTTTGTTTTTTAAGTTTTTTTGTTTTTCTATTTTTGCTAATAGATGGCTAGCAACAATAGGTCCTTTTTTAACTGAACGTGGCATATTAACAACTCCTTATTTTTTACGACGCCTAATAATTAAAGCATTAGATGCTTTTTTGCGGTCACGAGTTTTGACCCCGCGAGCTTTTTTACCCCAAGGTGTCATTGGTGATTTGCGTCCAATAGGAGCTCTACCTTCACCACCGCCATGAGGGTGATCGTTCGGGTTCATAGCAGAACCTCTTACTGTTGGTCTTATTCCTAAGAAACGTTTTTTGCCTGCTTTGCCGTAATTAATTAGTTTGTAAGATTCGTTACCGATCTCTCCGATAGTAGCACGACAAGTTGCAAGCACTTTGCGAACTTCGCCTGATTGAAGACGTAATAGTACGTATTTGTCTTCTCTACTAATAATTTGACAAGAAGAACCAGCACTACGAGCAATTTGTCCGCCTTTGCCTGGTTTTAATTCGATGTTATGAACCGTGGTTCCTACTGGAATATTCATTAAAGGAAGGCAATTGGCAACTTTAATATCTGTTTCCTTACCAGAGACAATTTGCATCCCTACTGTAAGTCCTTTAGGAGCAAGAATGTATCTTTTTTCGCCGTCTACATAGTGAATTAAAGCGATGTTAGCACTGCGGTTTGGATCGTACTCAATGGTAGCTACTTTGCCAACAATGTTATCTTTGTTTCTTTTAAAATCAATTAAACGGTATTTTCTTTTAACGCCGCCGCCACGATGTCTTACTGTAATTTTACCTTGATTGTTGCGTCCGGCTTGGTCTTTATGAGATACCAATAAACTTCTTTCAGGAGTTTGAGTGGTGATTTCTGAAAAAGCAGAAACACTCATATTGCGACATCCATTTGTGGTAGGCTTATATTTTTTAATTGCCATATTTATACCTGCCTTGTTTTTTTTAATCGTTAATCATTATTTTGGTTGGGCTTGAGTTTATTCATTAGCAAGGATTTTAATTTTTTGTCCCGGAGCTAATTTACAAATAGCTTTTTTATAACCAGAAGTATAACCTTCAAATTTGCCTTTTCTTTTGAATTGTGGTAAAACGTTGCGAGTGTTAACTGATAAAACTTTAACTTGGAAAATGCTTTCTAAAGCTTTTTTAATTTCTACTTTATTAGCTGTTTTGGCAACTTTAAAGGTGTATTTATTTTGTCTTTCGATCAATTTATTAGTTAATTCAGTAATGATTGGTGCTTTAACTAAATCATAGTATTTATTCATTATTTCAAAACCTCTTCAAAATAGTTAACAGCATCAGCAGTTAGAACTAATTGTTTGCAATTAAGGATTTGATAAACACTTGCATGAGAAGCTGTTTCTAAAGTAATATAAGATAGATTGCGAGAAGCCAAAGCTAATTGTTCTGTCATTTGAGTAACTACAATTAAGGATTTGGAAGTGATGTTTAATTTTTGTAACATTTGTTGGAAATCTTTAGTTTTGTGAGTTGCTAAATTAATGTTGTCTAAAACTACTAATTGATTATTTTGAACTTGGAGTGATAAAGCTGATTTTAGAGCTAGAATGCGTACTTTTTGGTTTACTTTAACAGAATAATTTCTTGGGGAAGGTCCAAAAGTAACTCCGCCACCGCGCCATAAAGGAGAGCGAATGGAGCCATGACGAGCACGACCAGTTCCTTTTTGTCTCCACGGTTTTTTACCTCCGCCAGCTACCAAAGCGCGAGTTTTGGTAGCGTGTGTGCCTTGACGCATTGCGGCTCTTTGAGCATTTACAACGTCGTATAAAACTTGTTGATTAGGTTTAATGTCAAAAACAGTAGTTGCTAAAACCTTTTCAGAAACTAAGTCGCCTTGTTGATTAAGGATATTAATTTTTGGCATGCGTTTGCTCCTTTGTCAATTTTTTTACAGCAGATTTGATCATTACAAAACCTTTATTAGGTCCTGGGACATTGCCTTTAATTAAGAATAAATTTTTTTCAGTATCAATTGAAAGAATAGCTAAATTTTGAATAGTAACAGTTTCGTATCCCATGTGTCCTGGTAGTTTTTTACCTTTTAATTTGCCTTTAATAGGACCCATTGAACCTGGACGACGGTGATAACGAGACCCGTGACTTTCAGGACCTCTGCTTTGGTTGTGCCTTTTAATAGAACCAGCAAAACCTTTACCTTTGGAAGTTCCTGTTACATCAACTAAATCACCTACTTGAAATAAATCGTTTGTGATTAGCGCGCCTACCACTAAATTAGCTAGGTTTGAGTTGACATCCGAACTAAAATTAATTTCTTTAATGAAGCGCTTAGGGGCAGTAGTTGCTTTTTTAAAATGACCTAACATAGGTTTAGAAGTGTTTTTTTCTCTTTTATCGCAAAAACCTATTTGAGTAGCTTGATAGCCGTCTTGGTCAACGTTTTTTTGTTGCAAAACAACATTGGCTGCAACATCTACTATTGTTACTGGAACTAATTCTCCTTGTTCGTTAAAAACTTGAGTCATTCCTATTTTTTTACCTAAGATTCCTTGAGCCATGTCCTTCCTCTTTCTTTTTTTAATTTTAGTTTTAAAGTTTGTAAAAAGTTTTTTAAAGTGATTTTAAAAAGTTGATTGCAATTGTAATTGTGATTCAACCAAATGAAATGATTTTTAAAAAATAAATATTTATTCATATTAAAATTAATAGTGTCTAGAATGTTTGCTTTTTCTATTGGTTTATTTTTTTAACAAAATATCAATTGCAGTTGGTAAACTAATGTGCATTAAAGATTCAATTGTTTTTTTATTGGGATTGATAATTTGAATTAAACGTTTGTGAGTGCGTCGTTCAAATTGTTCTCTTGAATCTTTGTTGACGAAAGGGGAACGCAAAACAGTAAATACTTCTTTTCTGGTAGGAAGAGGTATTGGACCTTCAATATTTACTCCTGTTTTAGAGACAATATCAATAATTTTTTTAGCTGCTTGATCAATTAAATGATGGTCATAGGCTCTTAGAATTATTTTGATAATTTCTTTTTCTTTTTTGTTCACTTATATTCTCCTTTTTTAGAAATTTTTGAAAATATTGTCTATTAGACAAATATTTTGCTTAAATAATTTTTTTCTTAGACAACTGACATTAGTGTTTTGTATTTTTGGATTAAAAGAAAAAATATTTAAAACAAGCCTTTTTATTATACCTTAAAAAAAGATTTTATTGTAAGTCATTTTAATTACAAAAGTTAAAAAAGTAATTAATAATGTTTTTTTAAAATAAAAAAATCTGTTTAAAATAAGCAAAATTATGAAAGGATTTATTTATTTTGAATTTTTGTTTGTTAAAAAAATATAATTAGTTAATTCAAATATCTTTATATTAAAATATAAAATGATTTAATTAAAAGGTTCTTTTTTTATATTTAATGATAACTTTTTTAACAAATTTAAAAAACTGTTTAAAAGGATTAGTTTTTGCAAAACGCATATAACCATTAAATATTTATAATTAAAAACCAAATAATAAATAATATAACAAATCTTAAATAACTTGTATAAATTTGTGTTTTATTAAGTTGTAATAATAAAATATAATTTGATAATGTATTTGTATTGGATTGTAAATAAATCTAGATATTGTTGTAAAACTTTTTGAGTATTTAGATTTTCAAAAACGAATATATCAAAAAAGTAACAATCATTCCAAATATACTTAATAATAAAAAAATGGTGGTTCTTAATAAAGAAGATATGTTTTGTTTGATACCCCAGATATATTTTTTACTTATAATTATTTAAATGATTTAGTTTTGGAATAACAGAAATATCCAACAAGTGCTTTTACTAAAAGAACTAAAACAAGAACTAAACAAAAAGCATAATATTTTTTAGTTAATTGTTTTTATTTAAGTGCTTTTAAATCTTCGTTATATTTTTCTGTTCTTTTATCTGAGTTTTGTTTGTTTGACAGTTAATCTAAATGTAAGTATTTATTTAATTTGTTATTAACAAGAAATAAGTTAAAAAATAATATCAAAACTATAAATTAAAATAATATCCAATAAGGAAAAAAATATCATTGTCTAAGAAAAAAATTATTTAAACAAAATAATTTGTCTAATAATGATAAATTAATTGTCAGTTGTTTTTTGAGCTTTAGAAGGTTTATTTTCTAAAATAAGTTTTCCTTTGTAATAACCACTATTTTTAGTAACTCTGTGAGACAAAGTAAAAGCATTAGTTTCTTTGCAAAGTACTAAAGCAGGATTACTTAACTTATAATGAGTACGTCTTTTTCTTTTTGCCGTTTTTCCGGTGCGTCTAAAAGGAACAGCCATTTTATCAAATCCTTTCTTTGTAATTTTGTTTGTTTGTAGAATTTATTATAATTAATAATAAAACTTTTCAACAAATAAAAGGTTAATCAAAACCCAATTAATAACTGCCAAAAATTATTATTAGCAATTTAATCAAGCTTAAAAAATTAATAATCATACCAAAGATTGCAAAAATTAATTTTAAACCTAAGTTTATTTTATCTTAAAAAAGCTGTTTTGTCAATCTATTTTGAGCTTTTTTTACTTTTTGTTCTTATTTATTTTTTACTTTAATTATTATTTTGTATTATTATTTTGTAAAATTACAATAATATAAATAAATTATTTTGTAAATAACTTATAAATAAACAAATTTAGATAATTATTTTGTATCATATTAATTTATCATTTTTAAACATTATTTAGCTTTTCTACCCCATTTTATCAAAAACAATAAAAAAGTGAAAAAAGTGAGCATACTTTAACACAAAAAAGAGTTATAATAGAATTAAACACTAATGAAAACGCTGCATGTTGAAATATTATTGTCTATATTTTTTTAAATATTTTTTCATGAACACCAAACTGCAAAATAAAAAAAAGGAAAGGATTCAAACGGAATATAAATAAATTTTTAAATTAAACAGTAAAAATAACTTGATAAAATGCATAAAGAAAAAACAACTTACATCAATTTTCCTAAAAATATTTAGTTAATAAACAAATTAAAAAAATTGCTTGTTAACTACATTTAAATAATTGATAAAATAATGATAAAAACACTTGATAAAAAAAACATTTATTTAATATTAATTACATAATAAATAACTTTTTACACTATTTCAAATTTTTAAACTTTTTTAAATAACTTTAATTATAAAAAAATCAAAGAAAAAGAAAAGATAAATACAATAATTTATATATTTTTTGGTATGACCTAATTAAATTGAAATTTTTCCAAAGAGTGTTTGGTGTACGCTAACTATTATTTAGCGAACAATAAACCAACTTATAATAAAGTAAATACATTTTTTATATTTTTAATTATATATATTAATTTATGATTTTTTTATAGCTTAATAATTTATACTTATAATTAATATTAACTACCTTTTTTTTAAAAAGAAAGGAGTCTATTTTTTAAATTAACAAAATTAACAAGACTTCTAAAAAAACCAATATAAAGCTTTAATTCCTTTTTAATGCTTATAATTATAAAATATTTTAATACTATTACTCAACATTAATTCTTATTTTATTAAAGAACATTCAGAATTTAAATTAAACTATCAAATCAAAAGTACTTTTAAAATAAAAGTAAAAAGAGATACTCTAAATAATACAATTCATAATATTAAAGTAAAAAAACAATAATAAAGCTCTTTCTTATATAGATAAAAATTGATCCTAATTATTACACAAAAGTCTCATTTCACAAAACAATTAATCAAAAAAAGACGAATTAATGTCTACGGTCAATTATTAATTGTCCCCCCAAAAAATATTATATTTATCTATCATTATGGAAAAAAAGCTATTTATTAAGGATAAAACACATACCTTAGAAGCAATCATAAACATGAAAAAAATAAATACAATAATTTATATTTTTTTTACTATGAACCAAATTTAATCCAAAATATCTCTCTATCCAAAAAAACAACTTGGTATAAATCTTATCACAAGAAATAATTATTTTCATATTTAAAATAAATTAATAAACTATTTAAAAAAAATAAAAATAATATAAATAATAAAAAAAACTATCCTTCAGGATAGTTTTTTGTTTTTAAGATCTAAATAATGAAAACTAAGTATTCTTTTTTACATCCAAAATTAATTTGGTTTATGTTATGATAAAAGTAAATGATAAAATAATTTAAAACTTATTTCTTTGAAAAACCAAAATAATATAATATTACAAAACAAAAATTAATAATAAAATGCAATTAAGTGCTTTTATGTTGTTTAATTAATATTTAGATTGAAGGAAAAATTTTATGTCATCATATTATAATAGATTTTTGGCTTTATTCTTAAAAAGCAATAAAAAATTATCAAACGAATTTTTTTCTCCTTTTTTATCCCAATTAACAAATAATATCACAAAACTAAAAAACACCCAAGAAAAAAAAACAACACCAAAAATTATTACAAACAAACAAAATCAACAATTAAATCAAAGATTGCAAACCCTAAATAACAAACACAATACCCAAACAAAACAAATACAAGAAAAATACAATCACATATTATTAAACATTTACGAACAAATAGAAAAACTACAAACCAATAAAAAAACAATCCTCCAAAAATACAAATCACAACAAGAAAAAATCCAAACTCTTTTAAATCAAGAACTTATTTATCAAAAAAACAAAAACAACGATAAAAACCTCCAATTAAAAGAAATCTTACAAAAAGAACTCCAAGAAATTACCAAAAAAAACAATCAAAAAGAAACCACCCTTATAACTAATCTAAACAACAAAAATAACAACATTAATAATTTATTAATTCAAATTGAAAAAGACAAACAAAAATTAGAACTCAAAAAGAAAAAACTTAACCAAGAATCCAAACAAAACTTTTATACTACTGATTTCAACCTCAATCAAAAAAACACCAATTTATTAAAACAACTAGAAACAACTCTTAATTTACAAGAAAAAGACAAACAAAAAGCAATTAACATCTTAGAACAAATAAAGACTACCAAAGAACAAACTTATCAAAAAAACATTACCAAAACTCACAAACTATACCAAAATAAACTAAGTATAAATGACAAAAAACTAGATATCATCAAAGAAGCTTACCAACAAGAAAGAACTTTAATCCAAGAAAAAATGAAAGCTTTTTTTCTCCAAATAAGACCTTTTCCTTTTATAAATATACCAATTCTTTTCAATTACCAAATTGAAACATCCAAAAAAGCTCTTTTTTACAATCAAAAAAAAAACTGCCTTTCATACCAAAACCAAAAATCTTTATGGAGCCAACAATATCACTTCATCAATCTTTTACACCAAAAAGCAATTAATATGTGGCATTTAGAACATTACAAACAAAACAAATACAAACACATCTACCAGCAAACCTTAGAAAAAATTTATCATCTAATCCACCAAAAAACAAATTATTTATTCTTCCAAAAAATAAACGGCATAAAAGAACAAATAAAAACAGTTCTTAACTTACATCTCCAAGAAACAGCTATATTTGATAATCAAAAAGACTATCAAGAAACTTTCTTTGCTTATCAAAAAACTCTTTTAGCCTTACAACGTAAACAAAACAATTACCAAATAGATTATTATTATCATTTCTTTGAAAAAAAACAAGAATTTGAACTTAAAACTAAAAGTATTGCCTTGCAACTAAAATTAGAAAAAACCAAAATCCAACATTATTATTTAGAACAAATAACTACTTTAAAAAAAGAAATTAACAACTTCCAAACCCAATTAACACTTAATAAAATATTTCAAAAAGATGATTTTCTAACCTTCAAACTTACCCAAGAAAAGGAAAAATATCTCTTTTTACAAGACGTCACTTTAATGCAAAAAGATATCTATTTATTATTACAAACCCAAAATATAGAACTTTTACAAACTTTAAACATTTTACTAAACAATTATCCATATTGGCAAAAAGAAAGCACATTATTAGAACAAACTTTACAACAAACCCAATTACAAATTAATACTTTTGCAAGCAATTATCAAAATAAAACTTGCATTATCAAACAAACTATCTTAGACCAAATAAAAACTATAATTGAAAACAACTTATTTACCATCATTCAAAAACAATTTAATCAAACAATTTATCTTTTACAAAAAAAACACCAATTAAACCAAACTAACCTACAAAATGAAATTGATCTTAACGAACAAATAATAGCTTTTTATGACAAACAATTAACCTTTCTCAATCAAAAAATAAATACTGAAAAAAATAAAGGAATACAAGGATTTTTCCACAAATACAAACAAAAAGGAACTGACCTATATCCCCTTTTATACAAAATCAAAACTCACAAAGAATATTATGAAAAAAATATCAAAAAACTAACACAAAAAAAAGATAAAGCAACCAAAAAGCACAAACATATTTTAGAAAAAACAACTATCAAACACCAAAAAAAAATCAATAAAACAAAACTTAAAATAACTAAGCTTTTAAATTTATGGCACTATTTAAAACCTGTCTCCAAAAACATTGCAATTACTCCTTTAATAAATTTCAAAATATCAAACAAATCTTTTTTCAATGCTTGCCAAAAAACAATAACAAATGTTATCAAAGATATTTTGTTCTATAATGATTATCAAAAAAACATTTATCAATGTTTAAATAATTTACTCCAAGAAAAAATAAAAAAAGAACAAAGTTTAATTCAAACAACTATAAATACAACTAATACAATTAAACACCTTAACAAAGTTTTTTACAGCCAAAATGAATTAATAAAGAATTTTATACATACTTCTTTAGAAAAAAAATTTAAACAAAATCAAATATCTTTATTACAAGAAATTACTAAAACAATTAAATCCAAAGAAAAAAGTTTAACCCAAACAACTAATTTAATGAAAGAAAAATTAGGATTATTAAACGAAAATCTAAACGATGCTCTCATAAATCTTAATTTATCATGGCAACAAACACAAAAAGAATTACGCCAAAAACTATCAAACCTAAAAAAAGAAGCCCTCCTCAATTTTGAAAAAAAAGACAAATTATTTTTCGAAAACAAAAAAATAGCAATCAAACAAAAAAACAACCAAATATTTAAACATTTCATAAAACAAAAAGAAAAAATATCCCAATCATTTACTCAAAAACGAAAATCTAATCACAAAAAAATAACCAAAATAGGAAAACAAATCCAAAAAACCAAAAAAAAATTAATTACTAAAATTAAACTAACTAATTTCAAAACCAAAATCAAAACTATCTTTTTAAAATGTTCTTTTTTTTGGCAAAAACAAAAAGGGAAATTCAAAATAAAACACCAACAAAAACAAATTACCAAACAAATCCAAAAAACTATTGAACTTGATAAACAAATTTCTTAAAGCAAAAAAAATATTAAAATTATAAATAAATATAGTAATAAAACAACTTATCAAAACAAACAAAAAAAACATCATTCATTACAACAATATTTAAAATCTCATTTGCATTTTTATTTTTTTTAATATATAATTAAAGATTGAGATAAAAAGTAAATTTTCACAAAATGGATCAAAAAAAAAAAAAAATAAGAAAGGAGGAAAAATGACGTCCTCAAATCAAGTTTTAATTGAAATTAAAAACTTATCCAAAAACTTTTCTATCAAAAAAAACTTTTTAAAACCAGATACCTTACTAAAAGCGAACCAAAATATTAATTTATCCATTTTCAAAGGCGAAACATTATCCGTAGTTGGAGGTTCTGGTTCAGGAAAATCAACTTTAGGGCAAGTTCTTCTGCAACTTATAAAACCCACTTCAGGCAATGTTTTTTATTACAAAGAAACAACGAAAAAAGCCAAAGAATTCAAAGAAAAAAAGACAAAAGACATTGAAAAAATTGATTTAACTACTTTAAGTAATAAAGAAAAGCGCTTTTTAAGAAAAGATTTGCAAATTATTTTCCAAGACCCTTTTTCTTCTCTTAACACTCATCTCAAAATATCAGATATCATTGGCGAAGGACTTTTAATCCACAAAATGATAAAAGGTAAAGAAGACCCTAAATATCAAAAAATGATTCTAGATATCATGAAAAAATGTGGCATTGATAATTATCTTTATGATTGTTATCCCCATCAACTTTCAGGCGGCCAAAGACAAAGAATTTCAATTGCAAGAGCTTTAATCATTAAACCTAAATTTGTTGTTTGCGATGAAATAGTATCAGCATTAGATGTATCAATTCAATCCCAAATTTTAAACCTTTTAAATGATTTAAAAAAAGATTACCAAATAACTTTCTTGTTTATTACTCATGATTTAGGAGTTGCTCGTTTTTTAAGTGACCGCATTTGTGTAATGCATTTAGGAAAAGTAATTGAAATAGCACCTTCAGAAAGTATTTTTAAAAATCCTTATCATCCCTACACCAAACAAATTATAAATGCTATCCCTAAATTAAAAACCCAAAATAAAGTTTTAGAAGAAATTCCAATCACCTACGAAACTAAAAAATTTAGATTTTTATTTCAAACTCAAAAAAAAGACCTAGATTGGCATCAAGTAGCCCCTAATCATTTTATTTCTTGCACTTTAAAAAATAAAGCTACTAAAATGTAAAGGAGCAAGATATGAGTTTATTAAAAGTTATCAATCTACATACTTATTTTGAAACAAAAAAAGGCTTAATCAAAGCAGTTTGTGGTGTTTCTTTTGAAGTCCAAAAAGGAAAAACTTTAGGAATAGTCGGAGAATCTGGTAGTGGTAAAAGCCAAACTGCAATTTCTATTCTCAAATTATTTGAAAAAAACCAAAAAATTTACCAAGGCGAAATTACTTTTGAAAATCGTATTATTTCTCAATTTAGTGAAAAAGAAATGCAAAAAATCAGAGGAAATGAAATTGCTATGATTTTCCAAGATGCCATTTCTAGCCTTAACCCTGTTTTTAAAATCAAAAATCAAATTATAGAAGTTCTAATGCTTCATAAAAAACTTGATTACGATCAAGCTTATAAAAAAACTCTTGATATTTTGGAAAAAGTCCAAATTCCTAACGCCCAAAGAGTGATGAATTCATATCCTCATCAACTTTCAGGAGGAATGTGTCAAAGAATAATGATTGCTATGGCATTAGTTTGTAAACCTAAACTTTTAATTGCTGACGAAGCAACTACTGCTCTAGATGTAATCGTCCAAAAAGAAATTCTTAACTTAATTGCTTGTCTACAACAAGAACAAAACACTTCTGTTTTATTTATCACACATGATTTAGGAGTAGTTTCTCAAGTAGCCGATGATATTATTGTCATGTATCGAGGAAAAATTGTAGAAAGCGCCAAAACATCACAAATATTAAAAAATCCCCAACACACCTACACTAAAAGCTTACTTAATAATTTTTTAAAAACTGGGCTTGGTTATCATAATTTTTAGTTTGGATTTATCTTAATTATATAGTTATTTAAAAACATATGATTAAAATATAATTAAACCATAAATTTAATTAAACATTAAAATATTTTATAAAAATTTAAAAAAGAAGAAAATAAAATTATATGATAAAAAAACAAAATATTAAATTATTGATATTAGGTTTTATAGCTATTTTCATTATTGTTATTTTTACTTATCATTTAGTTAAAGATTCAATAGAAAATAAAGACAATACAACTATCAAAATAGCTTCTAATACCGATATTAATGGTCTAGATCCAACTAAAAAAGAATTCAGCCAAACAGCTATAGGAAATCGTTTTTTTCGTTGTATCCATGATAATTTATTATCAGTTAAAATTGATGAACAAAATAATGAAAAAATAATTACTAAATTAGTTGATAAGTGTGAAAAAAAAGGCAAAGAAATTACTTTTACATTAAGGAATAATGCATATTTTCATAACGGCGAAAAAGTAACATTCGAAGACATTGAATTTTCAATTAATAGAGGAAAAGAAAATAAAAATGATATGTATAGTTTTGTTGAAAATATTCAAAAAATAGATAATATCCAATTTAAAATCACCTTAAAAAATGATGTAGTTTTTTGGGATTTTTATTTTACTCATTTTATTAGAATTTTAAACAAAAAAGCTGTAGAAAAAAATCCTAATGAAAGTCTTAAAATTGGTACAGGTCCATACAAATTAAAAGAATGGGTACCAAATGATTTTATCTTATTAGAACGTTTTGACAAATATTATAATGGGGAAACTAGCAACAATGCTCCTGAAAAAATATTAATAAAAATTATACCAGACCCAGATACTGTTTTACAAGAAATAGAACAAGGAAATATTGATGCTACCTTTAACTATCCATTTGAAAGAATTACAGATTTAGAATCGCAAAAATTATCAAACATTAAAATTATTGAAGGCGAAGGCATTTCTGCTCAATATTGTTATATTAATAAACAATCTACAACTTTAGAAGTAAGAAAAGCTATCACAAAAGCTTTAGATATTTCTAAATATATTAAAGATTTACAATTAAAAGCAAACCCTTTAGAAAGTTATATTCCGAATGGTTTAATAGGGTATGATAAAAACTTGAAACATAATCCAACCAATGTTGAAGAGGCAAAAGAAATAATTAAAACCCTTCCAATAGAAAACAAAACATTAAAATTAGGAATAGCCCAAAGCAAACCCTTGGATTTAACAAAAAAAATAGTAGAAGGTTTAAGGGAAGTAGGATTTACAGTCGAATTAGAACAAATGGAATTTAATGCTCTTATAGAAAAATCAATAAATACCAATGATTTAAACATATTATTTATGGGAGAAAATTACGATTTAGAATACGGTCATAAAGTTTTATGTGATTATTTTATACAAGGAAAAGGTTATAATTTTTGTCATGTGGATGAAAAAGATGAAAATAAAATAAAAAAAAATTTAGAAGCTGGTTTGAAAGCTAAGGATTCAAAAACATTTGAAAAATCAGTTCAAGATGTAAATAAATACATCCACGACCAATTTTATATCATTCCTTTATATTCTTCAAAAAATTTCACCATTACGACTAGCAAAATACAAAAGGGACTCAAAACCAATAAATTTGGTCATTTTGATATTACTCAAATAAAAAAAATATAATACGAAATCAAATATTAAGTAAAGAATTTGTTTTATAAATATTAAGATTGTGAGGTTTATTTTGATTAAATATATTTGTAAAAAAATTTTTTACGCTTTTACTATTTTTATTGCAGTTATAATAATTAGTTTTTTTGTTATTACTTTAATTCCTGGAGACCCTATTTCTGCTATGTTTGAACAACAAAAACCAAGCCCAGAAGAAATAAAACGCATAACACAAGACCTAGATTTAAATCAAATGTTTCCCCAATATATAAAAAAAATATTTTCTAAATTTGATTTTGGAAAATCTTATCATAAAAATCAAATACCAGCTTTAGAACTTTTTTGGGAAAGTTTTACAAAAACCTTTCAATTAGCTTTTTTTAGCTGTTTGATAGGTTCTTTATTGGGTATTTTATTAGGCAACTTATCAGCCTTTTTTGATAACACCAAGAAAAGCACTCTATTAGAATTTTATGCTATTTTAATGATTTCTACTCCTGCTTTTATTATAGGATATCTATTGCGTGTTTATTTAGCTACCAATAGAGGTATTCCTATTTTTGCTATTTCAGGATGGAATAATTTAAGATGCAAAGTTTTGCCCATTTTAACTCTATCTTTGGTAATTAGTGGTTCGGTATTAAAAACTACCAAAACCAAAATAAAAGAATGTTTAGCGCAACCCTATATTAAAACAGCCTATGCTAAAGGATTATCAAAAAAAAACATCATTTTTAAACACGCCCTCAAAAACGCTTTAATCCCTATTGTTGCTCATATTGGCTTACTATTTAGTTTTTTAATTGGTGGTTCTATTATAACAGAAAAAATATTTAACATAAGAGCAGTAGGAACTTTAATGTTGGAATCTTTTGAAAATAGAAATTATCCTGTACTTCGTTGTTGTATTATTTTATTAGCTTTATTTATAGCTATTTTTAATTTATGTCTAGATTTAGTTTATTTTTGGTTAAATCCTAAAATAAGCAAAGGGGATAAAAACCAATAGAAAGAGGTAACAAATTTGAATATTAATAAAAAAATATCTATTTTTTTTTCTATAAAAAATCAAATAACTAAATTTTTGCAAAATAAAAATATTATAATTGGATGCTCTTTTTTAACTATTTTAGTTTTAACTATTTTAATAATATCTTATCTACCTTATGATTATAAACCTTTTAATTCCCAAAACCAAAAACCTTTACAACAAATCAGTTGGAATCATTTAATGGGAACTGATTCTACTGGATATGATTTATTTAGTCTTATTTTAGAAGGTGCCAAAATTACTTTACAAATAAGTTTTTTTGCTGTTATGATTAGTGCTTTTGTGGGTGGTTTTTTAGGAATTCTATCTGGTTATTTTCGTGGTATGTTTGATGGTATTATTAATTTTATATGTGATATTTTAGTAGTATTCCCTGATTTTATTTTAGCTATTTTAATTATGTGTTTTTTCAAAAAAGGGATTCTTGCTTTAATTATTGTTTTGAGTATTTCCCATATTCCCACCTTTATTCGTTCTATTAGAACTAACACTATGCAAATCAAAGCTAAAAGTTTTATTCAAGCATCCAAAGCTTTAGGAGCAACCCACATGCATATTATTTCCAAACACATTTTATCCCACATATTAGCTCCTTTTATAACCAGAATAATACTTAGTATGAGCAGCATTATTTTAGCTATATCAGCATTAGGAATGGTTGGTTTAGGGCTTGATCCTAACGTTCCTGAATGGGGCAGAATTTTATTTGAAAGTAAAAGCCATTTTAGATTCCATCCTCATTTATTTTTTGGACCTTTCGTTGTCATTTTATTAACTAGTTTATCCTTTAATTTAATAGGCAAAGGCTTAATCCAACTTTTTAATCCAAAAGAAAAACATTAAAATTTTAAAAAAAGAACAAACATAACCAAACCAAAAAAAAATCAACAAATTCAAAAAGGAATTCTTATATGTCGATTAATTATCAAAAATTAGAACAAAGGTTTGAAAAAATTGGTCGTTTAAAAAATATTATCAATATATTACGCTGGGATATGGCCTGCAACATTAAAAAAGGCTCCCAAGAAAGTCGTACTTTTGAAATAATTGATTTAACCCGAATTATCAAAAAACTATTAATTTCCCAAGAAACCAAAAATTGGGTTTCACAAGCACAACAAGAACAAGAAACTCTCAATTCTTGGCAACAAGCTAATCTACGAGAAATAACATCCAAAATACAATCAGAAGAAATAATCCCTGAAGAACTAAAAAATAATTTAATTTTAGCAACTACAAAATCAGAGCTAATGTGGAGACAAGCCAAAAAAAATAATGATTATAACAGCTTCAAACCTTATTTTCAAAAAGTACTCAATTACACCAAAGAAATAGCAAACCTCAGGTCCCAAAAATTAGGCGTTTCTTTGTATGATGCTCTAATCTATCAATACGACTATGAAATGACTGCTACCAAAAACAAACAAATATTTAACGTAATCAAAGAAAAATTACCACCTTTAATGAAAAAAATTTTGCAAAAACAAGAACAAGAAAAACACCTTTACAAAGATATTGCAATGCCTTTAGAAAAACAAAAAAAATTAAATCAAATAATTATGCCAAAAATAGGATTTGATTGCAATTATGGTCGCCTTGATGAATCAATCCACCCTTTTTGTGGAGGCACTCCTTATGACGTTCGCCTTACTTCCAATTATAATACAAACAATTTTTTAGATAGCTTTTTAGCAACTATACACGAAGTAGGACATGGTTTATACGCCCAAAATTTACCCCAACAATATAAAAATCAACCAGTAGGAGCTCCACGAAGCTTTTCTTTTGATGAAAGCCAATCTTTATTAATGGAAAAACAAGTTGCTAAATCTCAAGAATTTTTAACTTACTTAGTAGATATTTTAAAAACAGAAGTAAACTTTTACAACCCTTCATTAACTCCACAAAATTTATTTAAACAAGCCAACCAAGTTAAACCTGATTTTGTTCGTATTTATGCTGATGAAGTAACTTATCCTTTCCATGTTATTTTACGTTTTGAAATTGAAGAATTATTAATTTCTAATCAGTTATCTTTAAATGATTTACCTCACTTTTGGGATTGCAAAATGAAAGAATATCTAGGAATTACACCACCCAATGTAGGTCTTGGATGCTTGCAAGATATTCACTGGCCTCAAGGAAGTTTTGGTTATTTCCCTAGCTATTTAAATGGAGCTATTTTGGCATCCATGATAATGAAAAAAATTAAACAAGCAAATCTCAATATTAAAGAGAGTTTTAAAACAGGAAAATTTGAAACTTTAAATCAATATTTAAACAAAAACATAAGAAACTGGGGTTCTTTTTATACCAACCAAGAATTTGTTTTCAAAGCAACAGGCATGCCCCAAATTAACCCTGAAACCTTTTTACAATATTTAGAAAATAAATATTTGAATAATTAATTTAATAATATAAAAAAAAAAAAAGACTCTTCTTGAAAGAGTCTTTTTTTGTTTTTTAATATCATCTACATTTATTGCATTTAAAATGAAAAAATCTTTTTTTTATTTCTACAAACAACAAAGGAATCAAAGATAGCAATAAAATAATTACAAAATCCTTTGTTGTTAAAGAAATTAATTGAAATAAAACTCTTAAAAAAGGGACAAAAATTATGATTAATTGCAAAAACACACTAATGGCAAACGCTTTAATCAAAAAAGAATTTATTTTTAACTTAAAAACAGAAGTACAAAAACTTCTCAAATTCCATACATGAATCAATTGTGAAAATGCCAAAACCATAAAAGCAAAAGTTTGAGCATATCTTATTTTATCACTATCATGATTATGATAACCTATCAAAGAAGCCACAAAAGCCAAAAGACCAATTAAAAATCCTTCCAAAATAATTTTTTGATAAGTTTTTTTATTCAGTAAACTGACTTTAGGATTATAAGTTTTTGGCGACATAAAATTTTTTTCTTGTGGTTCTATCCCCAAAGCCATCGCTGGCAATGAATCAGTGACTAAATTAATCCAAAGAATTTGTAAAGCAGTCAAAATTTTAAAATCACACCCAAAAAAGAAAATTCCTAAAAAATTACCAAGCAAAATCAAAATAATTTCACCAACATTACAACTCAAAAGAAAAACTAAACTTTTTTTAATATTATTAAAAATATTTCGTCCTTCTTCTAAAGCATTCGTAATGGTAGCAAAATTATCATCTGTTAAAATCATATCTGATGCCATTTTGCAAACATCAGTACCTGAAATTCCCATAGCAATTCCCACATTTGCTTGTTTAATGCTTAAAGCATCATTTATGCCATCTCCTGTCATTGCTGCCACAAAACCTTTTTTTTGCCAAGCTTGCACAATTTTTAATTTATGATGAGGATTAGTTCTTGCATAAACTTTAATTTGCAATAATTTTTTCAAAAATTCTTCCTCTGGCATTTGAGTTAATTCATCTCCTGTAATAGCTAAATCTTGAGGTTGGGATAAAATATTTAATTTTTTGGCAATCACAAAAGCAGTTTTTAAATGGTCCCCTGTAATCATAATCGGAGTGATGCGTGCCTGATTACATTTAAAAATAGCTTGCAAAACTTCTTTTCGAATGGGATCTTCCATCGCGACTGCCCCTAAAAAAATAAGATCTTGTTCAAAAATATTAGGATTTTTTTTAAGATTTGTTTCTAGTTCAATAGAAAAAGCACGATAAGCAACTCCCAAAACTCGCAAAGATTGCTCACTTAATTGACTAATTTGTTTTTCTAATGTGTTTGTTATTTTAGAATCTTTTTCAATTATTTGTTCTTGATATTGAACTTGACTACATTTTTGCAATAAAACTTCTGGAGCACCTTTAGTAATAGCATAAATAAGCCCGTCTTTATGATGAAAAGTGGTCATCAATTTCCTTTGGGAATCAAAGGCAATTTCTGCAAAGCGAGGATATTGCTTTTTGAGTGCAAAAGCATCATATTGATAAAACAAAGCTAAATTAATAAAGGCTTTTTCAGTAGGATCTGCAATAATTTCTAAGTTGTTTGAAGTTGTATCTTTGGTTATTTTTGTAACACTAATCAAAGCATCATTGCATAAAATACCAAATAAAAGTAACTTTTCCAAATTAAAGGGTTTTGGCGCATTAATATCTTCCACGCAAAAGGGAATTATTTTTTCCAAAGAATTACAAACTATAATTTTTTTAACAGTCATATTATTTTGAGTTAAAGTCCCTGTTTTATCAGTACAAATAACATTAACATCCCCCAAAGTTTCTAAGGTTTTTAAATTTTTAACAATAGCTTTTTTAAGAGCAAGTTTTTTCATCCCCAAAGCCAAAATTAAAGTCATAATAATTAATAAACTTTCAGGAATGGCAGCAACTGCAAGAGCAATGGCATCCAAAAAAGTATGTTTCAAAATGTGGGAACTAAAAGTTGAGTTATAAATGTTTTTGAAAATAGTCCATAAACCATTAAGGAAAATAATTATACCAATTGTCAAAGTTAACTTTTTAGTTAATTTGGCAATATTTTGTTCTAATGGTGTTTTTTCTTGTTGAGGTTGAGTAATGAACTGGGTAATTTTTCCAATTTCGGTTTGCATTCCTGAAGCACAAACCACTCCTTTGGCTCTTCCTTTTAAAATAACAGTATTCATAAAAGCCATGTTTTGATTAGTAAGAACTTCATTTTTGAAACAAACATAAGCACTTTTTAAAACAGCTTGCGATTCTCCTGTAAACAAAGATTCATCTACGTATAAATTAAATGTTTCTAAAAGTATCATATCGGCTGGAATAATATCGCCTGTTTCCAAAATAACAATATCTCCTATCACTAAATTTTGCATAGGAATTAAAAGATGTTTGCTATCTCTTATTACTTTGGCATTAAGGGAAGTTTTTTCCGAAACATTTGCTAAAGCTTTTTGAGATTGGGTTTCATAATAAATACTTAAAAAGGCGTTAAGAAGGACAATAATCAAAATAAAAAAACCTTCTAAAAGTTCTTCTTTGTTGCCTTGTAAAATACCAATTGCAAAATTAATTGTAGCTGCTAACAAAAGTACAATAACTAAAAAATCTTTAAATTGTTGTTGGAATTGATGCCAAAAAGTGGGTTTGGTAAGGGATTGGATTTGATTTTTGCCGTTAATTTGCAGTCTTTGCAAGGCTTCTTTGTCAGTAAGCCCTTTTGTGATTTTGGTTTGTAACAATGCTTGCAATTGTTCAGGGTTTTTTTGACTAAATGAATGTTTCATTAAAATTCCTTTATTTAATAATAAATACAAAAAAATGTTTTGTGCAAAGCAAAAAGTAAAAATTTTAATTTGTTTTGCATATATTATGAAGTTGGGTTTCACAAATAATAAAAAATAAGTAAAATGTTCAAATAAAATAAAAAACTAAACCGTTTTAGCAGTTTAGTTTCGTTTCTTTTTTGGGAACAAAAGTTATCAACCCCATAAATAAGGAAGATAATTTAATACGTAAAACAGTATAAAAAAGCGATAAAGACATTTGTGTAATAAGTTCTTTGAAACCTGTTTCTTTATAAAAATATCCAATAATAAAAACACCCAAAGCGCCAAAAATCATAATAATATAACCAAACATTTCCACTACAAAAGAAATATCTTTTTTCTTATAAACAGATAAATATTTAGCAACAATATCAAGTCCTCCAGTAGAAGCGCCGATTCTTACAGGAATGCCATTAAAAATACCTATTAAAATACCTGCAAAAAAAACTCTGGTAATATCACTTAAAAAATCACTTTCAGTTTTGAATATTCCAAAAAATCGTTCAGTATGAAATAAAAAACCTTGTTTAACTTGATTTTCAATAAAAAACACCGAAACAAAAAGAAGGACAGTTGCAAACGCAGTAGTAATGGTAAAATATTTACCTAAATAACGACGAGAAATAAAAAACAAAAAGAAAACATTAATGACAAAGTAAAAAGTACCAGCAATAACTATAATATTATGGGTTTCAATCTTTCCTGCTTTATGTAATAATTTACCTATTACATCACCTAAACCAATAACCCCAGTAGGAAAAAGATCGGTTTTATATCCGCCATCTCGGGTACAATCAAAAGCCCAAACAGAAACTAAAACATATATTATCAAGGATAAAGATAAAAGTAATATTTTTTTAAATTCTTGACCATATTGTTTTTTTTTCTTTGTTGGAGGGAATTTTGCAATATTTTCTATGCCATTTTTCATAATACACCTATTTCTTTTGTTTCAATATATTTTGGCAACGTGTGCACAAAGGATTAAGGGGATTGTTGATAACTACGTTCCAACATCTTTTACAAGCATATCCAGAAGCCTTAGCAACTTTAACATCAAAAGTATCTTTTAATTGAAGTGTTACTTTAGAGACTATAAAAAGTTGATGTAATTGATCTTTAATTTGTAAAACATCCAAAGCATGCATTTCTTCTTGGGTTAATGATAACGTAATATGGGCTTGCAAAGAAGAATTAATAAGTCCACTTTGCCTTGCTTTTTCCAAATGTTGTAAAACATTTTTTCTTAATATTAAAAATTTATGATATTCTAATAAAAGATGAGAAGTTGGTCGTGTTTTGGGTTGTGGCATTTTTTCTAAATAAATATCTTTTTCAGCAGCAAAAGGAAAAAAGCCGTAAACTTCCGAAGTGGTGTGAGGAATGATTGGAGTTAAAACTTGTAAAAGCGATAACAACAAATCATAAATAGTTGATTGAATCATCTTTCTTTCTTTGTAATCTTCTTTTTCAATGTATAAAATATCTTTAGCAAAATCTAGATAAAAAGCACTAATTTTATTAGTAATGAAAGGGAATAGATGTCTTAACACACCTTCAAAATTATAAGTATCATAAGAATGTAATACGTTTTTTAACACTTCTTCAAAATCTAGCATCATTGCTTGATGGATAAAAGTTCTTTGTTCAAAGGCAATATAATTAGTATCTTTTTTAAAATTATCTAAATTGCCTAACATAAAACGGAAGGTATTTCTAATTTTACGATAAAGATCTTCTACTTGTTTTAAAATGGAAGAGTTAATGCGTACATCAAGATTATAATTAATGTTTGCAACCCATAAACGAATAATATCTGCTCCTTTTTGTTCAGCAACAGTTAATGGATCAATAACATTGCCCAAAGATTTAGACATTTTTTTGCCTTCTCCGTCAAAAACAAAACCATGAGTAATAACAGTTTTATAAGGGGCTTGATTTTGAGTGGCTACAGAAATAATTAAAGAAGAATTGAACCACCCACGATATTGATCAGATCCTTCGAAATAAACATCACTTTGTAAAACTTGATTACGTTTTTTCAAAACACTATAAGAAGTTCCTGAGTCAAACCAAACATCCATAATATCTAGTTCTTTTGTAAACAAATTTTTAGGACTTTGGGGATGGGTGTAGTTTTCAGGAAGTAGTTTTTTTACATCCCATTCATACCAAATATACATTCCGTGCTGTTCGAATAAATCAGCTACATGATTAATTAATTTTAAATCTAGAATGGGTTGTTGGGTTTCGGTGTAAAAAATAGGAATGGGAATCCCCCAAGTTCTTTGACGACTAATATTCCAATCCTCGCGATTAGTAATCATATTAGTCATTTTTAATCCCCCCCAACGTGGAATCCACTTAACTTTTTGGGCTTCTTCTAGCAAAAGAGATTTAATTTTTTTAATAGAGACAAACCATTGAGGAAGTGCAAGAGAAATAACTGGTTTTTTAGTACGCCAATCATGAGGATAAGAGTGCGAAATCACATCTGCTTTAAGCAAAGAATGGTTTTTTTCTAAATCAGAGATGATAGCTTCGTTAGCTTTAGTGTAAAATAGACCTTGATATTGGGAAACATCTGTCATCATACCTTTTTTATCAATGCTACAAACAACATCTAAATTATATTTTTGACCTACTAAAAAATCGTCCAAACCGTGTCCTGGAGCGATGTGGACTAGCCCCGTTCCTTCTTCATCCAAAACGTGTTGTGATAAAATAATTTTTCCGGGTTTGGAAGCAAGGTGATTGTGATAAGTTAAATGTTCTAAAGTTTTTCCTTCAAAAGTGGAAATAAATTTGATGTTTTCTGGGTTCCAAACAAAAACTTTTTGAAGAAAAGGAATGTTTTTAGTTCCTACCAAATAGCGTTTTTGTAAAACTTCAATTAATTGATATTCTTTTTCAGGATGAACCGCAATTGCTACATTGGCAGGCAAAGTCCAAGGGGTAGTTGTCCAAATCACCAAAGCCACATTATCAAAAATATCTAGTTTTTTCATATTAAAAGCAACATAAACAGAAGGAGATTGGTGATTGTGGTATTCTAATTCTGCTTCTGCTAAAGCAGATTCTAAAGTAGGTGACCAATGAATTGGCTTAAGGGCTTTAAAAATTAAACCTTTGGCAACCATTTTTCCAAAAATTCTTACCTGATCAGCAACAAAAGTTTTATCCAACGTTAAATAAGGATTTTGCCAATCTCCTAAAATCCCTAATCTTTGAAATTGCTTTTTTTGATTATTAACATTTTCCAAGGCAAATTCTTGGCATTTATCTAGGAAAGATTTTCTAGTAAAAGCTTTTTTGGAAGTTTTTTTAAGAACTGCTGCCTCAATTGGCAAACCATGAGTATCCCAACCAGGAATAAAAGGAGTGTAAAAACCTTGCATACTCCGAAAACGAATAATAAAATCTTTTAAAATTTTGTTTAAGGCGTGTCCCATATGAATATTGCCATTAGCATAAGGAGGTCCATCGTGCAAAATAAAAGAGGCATTATCTTGATTTTGTTGTAATTTTTTTTGATATAAGTCAAGTGTTTGCCAATTTTTTTGAATGTTGATTTCGTTTTTGCCTAAATTTCCTTTCATAGGGAAATCGGTTTTTGGCATCAAAAGAGTTGTTTTATAATTTATTGTCATATCTTTTTTATCTCCTTATTTTTGGGTTGTTAAATTGCTTTATTTGTTATTCGGAATTAAAGTTTAAAATTAAATGAAAAAATGAAAATTAAATATTAAATCTAAAAGTAATAATATCACCATCTTTAACTATGTATTCTTTACCCTCAATGCGAACTTTACCTTTTTCTTTACTTTTTTGAAAAGTTTTGGTTTCTAATAAATCAAAGTAAGAAACAACTTCAGCTTTAATAAAACCTTTTTGTAAATCGGTGTGAATAATGCGAGCACATTCAGGAGCTTTAAGACCTTTTTTAAAAGACCAAGCGCGAACTTCTTTAGGTCCTGCAGTAAAATAAGTTTGGAGATCTAAAAGATCATAACTTTCTTGAATTAATTTAGTAAGTCCTGATTCCAAAAGACCATAGTCCTTTAAAAAAAGTTGCTTTTCTGCAAAATCTAAAGACGATATTTCTTTTTCTAATTGCACACACAAAGGAATTACTTTTTTGGATTCTTTAGTAGCATAAGCTAAAACTTGTTGGTAAAAAACGTTGGAATCCAAAGATAATAAATCATGTTCTTTGATGTTAGCTAAATAAAGGGAAGGTTTTAAATATAACAAATTAAAGGTTTTGACAAGCTTTAATTCTTCATCCGAAAAAACCAATTTTTTTAAATCTTGGGTAGTTAAGTGGGTTTTGATTTTGGTTATTAACGCTTTTTCTTGCAATAATTCTTTGTTAAGTTTATTTTTTTGTTTTCCTAGTTTAAGTAATCGTTTTTCAATTTGTTCTAAATCTGCTAAAGCTAGTTCTGTTTGAATAATATCAATTTCTTCTACAGGATTATTTGTCTCTTTCACATGAGCAATATTTGGGTCTTCAAAACATTTAACCACATGACAAATAGCATCTACATTGCGAATATGACTTAAAAATTGATTGCCAAGACCTTCACCTTTGGAAGCTCCTGACACCAAACCTGCAATATCTTTGAATTCTATAAAAGCAGAAATAGTTTTTTGAGATTGAAAAATTTGAGATAAAGTTTGGAGACGCGAATCTGACACTTCTACAATGCCAACATTAGGTTCGATAGTGGCAAAAGGATAATTAGCTTCTAAAACTTGCATTTTAGTTAAAGCATTAAACAAAGTAGATTTGCCCACATTTGGCAAACCAATAATTCCGACTTTCATTTTTGAGTTTCCTTATAGTATTTTATTTTGTAAAAATAGGGAGTAGTTTTTTTGTTGAGGGGCAAAATATGGTTATAAAATTGTGTAAAAAATAGATAAAATATAATCTTGTAGCAATTCTTAAATTGAGTTCTGAAATGATGATATAAAAAATGTTGAAAAAAATAACTAATATTTGGGTTGGTTTTTTATTTCTTCGCAAAAGATCACATAATTTTGATATCGAGAGGGAAGTATTTGGCCGTTTTCTAAGGCTTTTTTGACGCCGCATTTTTCTTCTTGTAAATGGAAACAACTTTCACCAAAAAAACAATCACAAACATGTTCTAAAAAATCAGGATAAAAATTCTTTAAAGTCCTAGGGGAAAAAGTAGTTAAGTCTAACTTAGAAAAACCAGGAGTATCAACTATAAATCCCCCATTAAAATCGTATAATTGTGCGTTTTTAGTGGTATGTTTGCCTCTGCCAAGACTTTCAGAAATTTCTTGTGTTTTGAGTTGGGCATCTGGAATTAAGACTTTTAGTAAAGTGGATTTCCCTACTCCGGTTTGTCCTGCCAAAACTGTAATTTGATTAGCAAAAATGTGTTTAAGGGCATCTATTCCTATTTTTTGTTTGGAGTTGATATAATAAAAGTGTTGAAATTTTTGGTAATAAGATAATTGTTGTTGCATTGTTTTAAAGTTTTCGGGTTCTAACAAATCTATTTTAGAAAAAACCAAAACTACATCTAATTTTTGTTGTTCTAAAATTAATAAAAACTTATCTAATAAAAGAAATTGAAAATTGGGCTTTACTAAGGAAAAAACTAGCAATACCTGGTCAATATTGGCAACATTAGGTCTTTTTAATTCATTTTTACGAGGCAAAATAGATTGAATTAAATAAGTATCACAAGAAAGTTCATAAAGCACAATATCACCTACTTTAATAATAAAGTCAGAGGCAGAACTATTTTCTTTTTGGGTAGTTTTGATAACAAGGGTTTTTAATTTGCCTCTTTTTTTAGCTTCCAAAATGATTTGAGTTTCTAAATCTTTAATATAATAAACTCCAGCCAAAAATCTTAATACTAAAGCTTTTTCCAAATAATAACTCCTTTTTTATATTGTGAAATCTTTTTAATTATTTTTTTTCTTATTTTGTATAAATTACTTTTTAAAAATTTTTAAATTGTCTACGTGTGAGATGAAAAATATGCTAGATAATAATTTATTATAATTTGAGCAACTTTTTTATAGTTAATTAAAAAAATCATTAATTATTTTTATTATAACATATAAAAAAACAATAATTACATATAAAGATAAAATGGATTTAAATAAGCAAAACCAGAGTTTATTTGCTAATTTTTTTTATGGATGCGAATTTTACAAATAGAATGTTTATAACAAAAAAAATAAAAAATGTGCTGACGTTTTCTGGCAAAAATTGTTACATAAAAAAGAAAAGACTCCTTATTATTAAGGAGTCTTTTGTTAATTTTTTATTAATATTTTGTCAATATAATTAGGCAATGGTAAAATTGTAAGATTACAAAATAGTTATTTTTATGGTTGAAAATAGGGATGTCGTTTTTTTATTTATTAAACTTACTTAATAAAGCCAAAACTTGTTGTTTAATTTGGGATAAATAAGACTCATCGTCCAAGTGATTGATAGCTTTGTCCATCAAATCTGCAACTGCAACAAAATCATTTTCTCTAAACCCTACTGTTGTCATAGCAGGTGTGCCAATTCTAATACCACTTGTTACAAAAGGTTTTTCTTGATCAAAAGGAATAGTATTTTTATTGACAACAATATTTATTTTTTCTAACATGTTTGCGATTTTGGCTCCTGTAAACTCAGTATTTTTATGTTTAACATCAATTAGAAATAAATGATTGTCAGTGCTTCCACTTACAATGCGATAACCTTTTTGTTGGAAGGCTTTAGCAAAGGTGTTTGCATTTTTGATAACTTGCTTTTGATATTCTTTAAATGAAGGCATCATAGCTTCTTGAAAAGCAACAGCTTTAGCAGCAATAGTATGAATGCAAGGTCCTCCTTGAATACCAGGAAAAATGCCACGATTAATTTTTTTAAATAATTCTTCTTTATTAGTTAAAATCAAACCTCCACGCGGTCCTCTCAGCGTTTTGTGCATAGTAGAAGTAACAACATCGGCATTAGCTTCAAAGGGACAAGGATGAAGACCACAAGCAACTAAACCTGCAATATGGGCAATATCTGCTATTAAATATGCATTTACTTCATCAGCAATTTGACGAAACTTTTTAAAATTAATAGTTTTAGAATAAGCTGAATATCCTGCAATAATTAATTTAGGTTTAACTGCTAAGGCAACTTTACGAATTTCATCATAATCAAGCATTTCAGTTTGGGGATTGACATTATAAAAATGAGCTTCGTAAAATCCACCAGAAAAACTTAATTTATGACCGTGAGTAAGATGTCCTCCATCCATTAAAGATAATCCTAAAATTTTATCACCAGGTTTTAATAAAGCTTGAAATACTCCCATATTTGCTTGTGAGCCTGAATGAGGTTGGACATTTGCATATTTAGCACCAAACAACTTGGTTGCTCTTTGAATGGCGATTTTTTCTATTTGATCTACATTTTTACAACCATTATAATATCTAGCTTGAGGATAGCCTTCTGCATATTTGTTGGTCAAAATACTTCCTTGGGCGTCTAATACTGCTTGAGAAACAAAATTTTCAGAAGCAATTAATAAGATATTTTCTTTTTGTCTAGCTTTTTCTTGTTCAATAAGATCAAAGATTTCTTGATCTTGGTCTTTTAATCCTAACTTTTGATTCATTTTTGGGCACAACCTTTTTCTTTTTGTATTTTTGGGCATTTAATATAATTATTGGAAAAACAAAAGTATTTATAAAATCATTTACAAATTTATTTGATAAACAATAGAGCAAAAATAGTACTTATGGTTATAAAATCAATTATTTTCAAACGATAAGTAATCATTTTAGTGCGAGCAGCTCCCAAAACATAACCTCTTACTTCCATAGCGTTGGAAAGCACCAAAGATCTTTTAAAAACCAACACAAAAATAGGAACCAACAAGGCTAAAAGATGATTAATTCTTTTAAAAATATTTTTTTTGTGCAAATCCATGCCTCTTGCTGTCTGAGCTTTTAAAATTTTATTGGTTTCTTGCAATAAAAAAGAATTAGCCATAAAAATTAAAGAAAGCATCAAAGTAAAAGTTTCAGTAGAAATTTTGAGTTTTTTTAAAGGAGATAAAATAATATCTAGACCATCTTGAATTTCAATAAAAGAAGTTATTTTATTGAATAAAAAAAACAACATAACAATTAAAAACAATCTTGTCATAATAAAACAAATTCTTAGAAAAGAAGTCGTTTGCAATATATATTTTTTAGGTTCGCATCCCAAAATATTTTGTATATTAGAAGGAAAATATGAAGGAATAACAAAGACACAAAAAAATAAAAATAACAAATAAGATAATTTAAAAGGGGTATATTTTTTAGTGAAATTATACAATAAAATACATATTACAAACAACCAAAAAGAATTGATGGTATAACTTAAAATAGGGATGGAAGCTTGCATAAAAGCATCACAAGAAACGGTTTCCAAAGGAACTAAATTTATTAACAAAGAAATAACAAAAACAAATCTTAAATGTTTAATTCTTTGCCAAAAATAACTCCAAGTTACTCCAAAAAAGAAACAAAGGCTCATTAAAGCTAACATAAAAAAAAGATAAAATAAAGTAATGTATTTGGGATTTGCAAAAATAAAAGCTTGCTTTTGGGCGATATGATCAACATTAATAGGCAGTTTTAAAATAAAAACTAACAACAGCATAAAAGCAAGAATTTTGATAGAAGGATGGAGTTGGTACAAAAAACAACGCGATAAAGGGGCGCGGGATAAATTATTATTTGTAAAATCATTATTTTTCATCAATAATACCTTTTAGCAATAAAATTCTTTTAAATATTGAGCAAGGGTGATAAAACAATAGTGTGCTTTAAAAGGAATTCCTAAAGTTTGATTTAAATGTTTTAAAATTTTAAAAGTATCAGGAATATCTAAGTTAAATTGCTCAAAGTGGGAGTGTTCAAAAAAATTTTCTTTTGTACCATCAAAAAGCAATTTTCCTTGAGACAAAACCAAAACACGTTTTGCATATTGGGCAACCAAATTCATATCATGAGTAATAATGATAATGGTTTTGTGAAATGTTTGATGCAAAATTTGTAAAAATTCCATAATATCAGAACTACTTTCCAAATCAAGACCACGTGTAGGTTCATCAAGGATTAAAATATCAGGCTGCATGGCTAAAATACCTGCAATAGCTACTTTTCTTTGTTGCCCATCGCTAATTTGAAAGGGAGATTTTTGATGTAAAGCAGGAGGAATGTTGATTTGTTCTAAAGTTTTGAGAGCTTGTTTTTGGGCTTGTTGTTTGTTATTTAAAAAAACTTCAGCTCCAAACATTACATCTTTTAAAACAGTTGTTTCAAATAATTGATATTCAGGGAATTGGAAAACTAAGCCTAATTTTTGGCGCAAAGGAACTAATAGCTCTTTTTTGGTTTTAGAAGTTATGGTAGTGCCGTAAGCTGTTACTTTTCCTATATTTGTGGTAAGCAAAGCATTCATTAATTGCACTAAAGTCGATTTGCCTGAGCCGGTTTTCCCCACTAAAGCAATAAATTCATTTTGAGAATTAATTTTTAAATTAATATCAGATAAAGCGGCAGCTTTTGTTTGGGTGGGCTGGATTTTTTTATTATAATAAAAGCTTACTTTTTCAAATTGTATTGCCATAAAATATCCTTTAAATTTTCTAACATTTGATTATTTTTAATTTTTTTGGTGGTGCTGTCTTTTAAAATTTCATAGTAAAGCTGCAATGATAAAGGGGGGGTTAATTTATATTGTTGCAAAAATAAAGGGTCTTGCAAAAGGTTTTTAGGTGGTCTTTGGGTAATTAATTTTCCTTGATAAAGAACAATAATTTCATCACTTTTAGAGGCAAAATCTAAATCATGAGTAATGGTAATCAAAATTTTATTTTTAATGGTTTGAATAATTTTTTGCACTTCCAAAGCACCTTGAGGATCTAAAAAAGAAGTTGCTTCATCAAAGATAATAATTTCAGGTTCCATAGCTAAAATGGAGGCAATTGTTACACGTTGTTTTTGTCCTCCTGAAAGTTGATTCACGTTTTTATCTAATAAATCATCTATTTTTACCATTTTTGCATATTTCAAAACTTTGGCTATAATTTCTTCTCTACAAACATTATAATTTTCCAATCCAAACGCAATATCTTCTCTTACAGTAAGTCCTGTAAACTGATAATCAGGATTTTGGAAAACAATACCTATTTTAGGTCGCAAAATAGGCAAATTTTTTTCATTTAAAACGATATTGTCAATTACAATTTGTCCTTTGTTAAAAGCCAGCAGTCCTAATAAAATTTTGGCTAAAGTAGATTTTCCCGAGCCATTATGACCAACAATAGAAACCCAAGAATTATTTTGAATGGTTAAATTAATATCTTTGAGAATAGGATTGCAACCATAATAAAAAGTTAAATTTTGAATAGATATCATAACTTTAAATTTTTTCTTTCTTTGTTTGAATGTTTGATAGTTGTGAAGGGGCATTTTTGAAATAGTTGATTTATTTTGAGTAGTTATAAATTTGAAAAAAAGAAAACCACTTTTGCAACGAATCGTAAATCACAATATAAAATAAAAAATAAGATTGAGTTTTTATGAAAAGGTGGAAAAATTTTTATAAAATGGAGTAATTAAATTTAGTATCATCAATTTTTTGCAAATAACAAGTTACAAAAGAAACGATGTTTTTTAAATGATTGGGTTCAAAAGGATTAGTAAGTCCTGTAGTTTTTAAAAGGTTTAAAAAAGTTTGTGAACCGCCTAATTGACATAATTTTAAGTACTTTTGCCAAGTATGGGAATAATCTTGTTGACTTAAAAGCCAAATTTCTAAAGCACAAATTTGGGCTAAAGTATAGTCAATGTAGTAGAAAGGAGTAGAAAAAATGTGGCTTTGGCGAAACCAAAAAGTACCTTTTTCTAAAAAAGGGTCGCCTTCATAAGTTTCTAACAACAAATATTCTTTTTCCAAATTTCGCCAACATTCTTTTCTTTGGGCGACAGTCATTTGAGGATTTTGATAAACTTCATGTTGAAAATGATCCACTAAAGCACCATAAAGTAAAAAATTAAGGGATTGATATAAATGTAGAAATTGATATTTGTCTACATCTTGAGCAAAAAAATCTTTTACCCACGGATAAGCTAAAAATTCCATTCCCATAGAACTAATTTCAGCTGCTTCTAAAGTAGGCCAACGATATTCAGGAATTAAATGACGGCTTTGATAAACTTGGAAGGCATGCCCTATTTCATGAGTCAAAACTTCTACATCATGGCTTGTGCCATTAAAATTAGCAAAAACAAAAGGAGCGTTATATTTAGGAAGATAAGTGCAGTATCCACCGCCTGTTTTGTTGGGTTTACTATCTAGATCTAATAAGTTTTTTTCTAAGAGAAAATCAAAAAATATTTTGGTTTGGAGAGACATTGCATGATACATTTTTTGTGTTTGGGATAATTGAAAAACAACTCCTCCTTGAGGTTTGGGATTGCCACTTACAAAATTAAAACTTTTGTCATAGCTTTCCAATTTAGCAATGCCTAAATGTTTGGATTTACGTTTTTGAGTCATGGTATAAAACGGCAAAACATGTTTTAAAATGTTGGTACGATAATCTGCAATTTGGTTAGCATCGTAATCAGTTCGTCCTAAAAGATCATAACCTAAGGCAACAAAGTTGGAATATCCCAATATTTGAGCCATCTTAGTACGCGTTTTCACTAAATGGTCATAAATAAGATCGTATTCTTTTTCGTTTTTAGCAAAAAAATGCGAAACAGCTAATTGGGCGTTTTTTCTAGTTTGCCTTTGGGATGATTCCAAAAAAGGAGACATTTGACTTAAATTATAAATTTTACCTTCAAAAGAAACAGAAAAATCAGAAATTAATTTTTGATATTTGGTTGTTAAAGCATTTTCTTCTTTTAAATAAGGAATAATTTTGGGGTCAAATGTTTTTAAAAATAGTTTGGTTTGATCAAATAACAAGGAACCAAATTCTTGAACTAAGGCGTCATAATATTTACTTTTTATCATAGTTTGACTAAATTGATGTTGCAATTCGGTTATCAAAGGAGCATTTTGGTCACAAAAATGTTTTTCTTCTTGATAAAAAGTATCTTTTACATCTAGGCTATGCCTAATTTCTGCCAAAGTAAACATGGAATTGATGTCGTCCATTAATGAATTAAGACGGTTAATAATTTTAATTTGTTCTGGTAAGGAAACATCCAAAAAAGACTCTATCATATACAAAATAGTTTGTTTGGTTTGATTAATATCAACTCTTTGATATTCAAAATCTTGAAATTTCACTTTGGTTTAATCCTATTTTTTAATTTTTATTTATTTTGATTTGAAAAAAATTTTATTGTCGAATAACTATATTTTAATTATAAATTAATAAATTTGATTATTTCTTATCGAATTCATAAGTATCCGCTAAAAATTGCAATCTTTTAAACAGCTCCTTTAAAAGGATAACTACAAAAAAGGAAGTCACAAACACTAATGATAATCTAATAAACAAATCTACTTTGAGCATTTCAATCAAAATTGTTTTCATTGGAGTTTTAACTTGCCAAGTTGTTTTTTTAAAAAGATCTATTTTTAAACGATATTTTAATACATTAAACCAATTACATACTTGATACAATCCAGAAACAAGGGTAATTACTAAATAAAATTTTAAAAAATAGTCTTTTTTTTGCAACAATAAACCAGTCAACAAAGCAAAGCAAATAACACAAGAAAGATTGGCAAAAGGTTCAAATCCAAAACTTTGAGTTTTGGGCATTAAATAAAAACCGATAGCCTCTGCCAAAGAAGCCCCAATGCAAGAAAGATACCAAGGAACATAAAAAGACATTACAATTAAAGGCAAAAAGCGCACATATACAAGAAAATCCGTATGGATTCTAAAAATCTTTAACCCTGGTATAGTTGTAAAAGTAGTTGTTTGATTACCAAATGTATAAAAAACTTTAGTTAAAATAATTGATAAAGAAGTTAGATAAGAAGTGAGGATGATTTGTCTTAAAAGTTTTTGATTGCGATTAAAATTATTATTCATAGTTTTTCTCTTTTCTTTGTGTATGTAATTTTATTATTTATATTAATAAAATGTTCTTTGACAACATTGATAAAAAAAAGAGGGGGCTAAAATTATCTATAATAGTTAAGGTAGGTTTTAATTCTAGGATTTAAGAAAAACAAAAAAATAAAAATAAAGGAAAAAGTATTAAAAACAGGGATTAAATTATAACACAAACACCAAATAATAGGGTTGTAGTTTAATGGAGCTAAAAAGGGGAAATAATTTTGTTTATTTGTAATAAGGGGCAACCAAATAAAATAAGAAGCTAAACATTTAAAAGCAAAAACAAAGGTAAAGACTATTAATAAATTAAGTAAAATTCTTTTATAATTATCAAAATATTTTAAATTAGGGGTGTAAAAAACAAAAGAAAGACTATAAGATAAATCAACTAAAAGATAATCTAAAAGCAAAACTGCAATTTGTTGTAAGGGAGGCATTTTTTGGTCTTGCATATAAGCTAAAATGTTGTTTGATTCACTTAAAAAAATAGCTTTAAATAGGTGAAACAAAGCATAAAGAGAACAAAAAAGAAAGCTATGTTTTTTTCCCAATAAAAAACCAATTAAAATTAAGGGAAGGAGAGAAACTTTAATAAAAGAACCTATATTTGCTCCCATTTTGGCAATACCTAACTTATCATAGGCAAATTCTAACACAATTGTTAATCCTAACAAAGTAGAAGCAATAATGTGTTTTTGCAAGGGAGAAAAGAAAACTTTTGTTGCTTTGTTATTGGTTTTTAGCATATGAGATTAATTTCTTTCTAAAAAAATATCAAAATTACTTTTCATCAAGTAAAGTAATAATTGAGGTAAAAAAATAAAATAAGGGGCGGAAACGGAGAAATAAAGAATGGGGATGATCGCCGCCAATAGAAAATTATTAATAAAAGATATTGATAATAAATTTAATTAATAATAAGGTGATAGCAATATTTTATAATGGTCGCAAAGGAGAAAATAAAGAAAGTAGACCACTTTCAAAAAATGGTCTAAGGAGTTTTATTTATAAAAAAGATAGATTCTAAAAATTATTAAACTAAAGTTGCTACTTTGTGAAGCAATCTTACTAATTGACTAACATAACTCATTTCATTGTCATACCAAGATATTAATTTAATAAATTTAGGTTTTTCTTTGAGGACTTGCAAAGTGTGAGAATCATATAAAGAACCATAACTTGTTCCAATAACATCCGAGGAAACAATAGGATCTGTAATGTAGGCTAAAGTTTCATTAGCAGCTTTTTTAAAAGCTGCATTGATGGTTTCTGGAGTAGTTTCTTGGATAAGTTCTGCGGTAATGTCAACTAAAGACCCTGTAATTGTAGGAACTCTAATTGCTGTACCATCCAGTTTTCCTTTTAATTCAGGAATAACTAAACTAATAGCTTTGGCAGCTCCAGTAGAACTTGGCACCATATTAAAGGCTGCAGCTCTACCACGACGTGTCCAAATGCCTTTGGGATGGTTTTGATCAATTAAACTTTGGTCGCTGGTGTAACTGTGAACAGTAGTCATAAAAGCTTGGTTGATGCCAAAATTATCATTTAAGACTTTAACAACAGGCGCCAAACAGTTAGTAGTACACGAAGCCCCACTTACAATGGCGTCTTCTTTGGTTAGGATTTGATCATTAACATTGTAAACAACTGTTTTTACATCCCCAATAGCAGGAGCACTAATTAACACTTTTTTAGCTCCAGCTTCTAAATGAAAAGATGCTTTTTCTTTGCTAGTAAAAAAACCTGTACATTCTAAAACAATATCTACTCCTAGTTTTTTCCAAGGTAAACATTGAGGGTTTTTTTCTCGAAATACAGGAATTTTTTGTCCTTCAACTACTAAATAGTTGTCTTCAAAACTAACAGCGTCTAATTTGTAAGGTTTTTGAATGCTGTCGTATTTTAATAAATAAGAAATAGTTTCTAAAGTTGCTAAATCATTAATAGCTACTACTTCAAATTTAGGATTTCCAAAAACAAGACGAAATGCTAATTTACCGATACGCCCAAAACCATTAATTGCTACTTTAACTTTCATAATTAATTAAACCTCTTTTTCTTTTTTTATATTTTTTTAATGTAAATAATGGATCTATTTATTTTTTGTGATGTTTGTAATATTTAGTAATTTTAAAAAATGATTGAAAAATAAAATAAAAATAGGGGGGGTTGTGATTACAGTTTTTCAATGCATGAAAGCCCCGGCATTGGTTTACCTTCTAAAAATTCTAAAAAAGCGCCCCCACCAGTAGAAATATGGCTGAAATTTTGATCTAGACCGTATTTAAAGACTGAAGCAGCACTATCGCCGCCACCAATAATAGTAGTTTTATTGGGTGAAAGATTACTTATTGTTTGGGCTAAAGCTTTGGTTCCTTTAGAAAATTGTTCAAATTCAAACACTCCTACAGGACCATTCCAAACAACCGTTTGAGCCGTTTGTAAATGAGTTGTGAAAAGTTCAATTGTTTTAGGTCCAATATCAAGTCCCATTACATCATCAGGAATATTATCATAACTATAAACAGCTACTTGTGTTGTTGGCGAAAATTCTTTTCCACAAACAAAATCTTTAGGTAAAACGATTTTTTTGACTTCTGGAGAAGCTAATAATTCTTTTACTAAAGGGATTTTGTCTGCTTCTAGCAAACTAGTACCTATGTTAAAACCTTTGGCTTTAAGACAAGTATAGCTCATTCCTCCACCTATCAAAAGAACATCAACTTTTTGCAAAAGGCTGCGAATAACTCCAATTTTGTCAGATACTTTGGAGCCACCCAAAACAGCAACCAAAGGTCTTTGAGGAGTTTGTACAATTTTTTTTAAAAAAGATATTTCTTTTTCGACCAAAAAACCAAAACATTTTTCTTTGATATATGTTGCAATGCCTACATTAGAAGCATGGGTGCGGTGGCATGTTCCAAAAGCATCATTGACAAAAATATCACCTAAAGATGCCCAATATTTGCCTAATTCGGGGTCGTTTTTACTTTCTTTTTTGAAAGGAACATCTTCAAAACGAGTGTTTTGTACTACTAACACATCCCCTGGAAGCATCTTGCAAACAGCTTGATTTAAGATTTTTCCTTGGGTTTCTGGAACAAACTTTACTTTTTGTTGCAAATGAAAAGCAATTTTTTCAGCTACCACTTGCAAGCTAAAATGGACTTTATCAGCTTCAGTTTTTACACGTCCCAAATGAGAAAAAATAATAACTTTAGTTTTTTGCTTAACCAAATATTGTAAAGTGGGTAAAATAGCCTTAATTCTGTTGTCATCTGTGATAACGCCGTTTTCTAAAGGAACATTTAGGTCTGCTCGTAATAAAACTTTTTTATTTGTAATGTTCATATTAGTTAAGGATTTTGTCATGCATTTATGCCTTTCACTTAATAAATATTAATTATTTTTAAGTTATTTTTAATATAAATTAGTAAATAGTTAGTTTTGATTGTGTCATTTTTATTATAAATTTTTTTTATTTTATCAAATGTTTAGAGTAATAATAATTTTTAAATTATTGATTATTATTTTAGTGTTTATGTTTTTTAATTTTTTCGATTGTTGATTATGGCAATTCGTCTTTAATGACATTTAGTTCTTCCAAGCATTGATCAAGTTCACCTTCTATAAGGTTTTATTTGCGATTGGTAAAAACTCATATTACAAAAGTTAAAAAAAACATTTCGCCTCTCATTAACCGTTGCTTTTCAAAATCATTAATTCTTTCAACAATAAATTGAATTTATAAAGAAGATTTTTCTTTTAATTTGAAATTATCGTATTCAGTTAACCTAATTTTAACATCTTTAATTAACCACTCTTAATAAAACAAAAAGTTTGGTTTCGTTTTTTCCTTTAAAATAACTGCACAAAGCTAAAATACCAACAAATAATAGTTACAAGTGTTTTAATTGCTAATAAAACAATAACTATAGTATTGTTGGTGTTCATATTTGTATTAGAACTTACCATATTTTGGACCTTTCTTCTATAAAATATAAAAAAGGAAGTTTTTTTTAATGGTAACTATATTTTTTTAAGGAAGTTATTTAAAATTAGAAATTATTAATATTAAATAATTAGGCTTTGTTGATTGAACCAAAAAGAGCTAATTTATGCCTCATTAATTCTTTAATAGCTAAAAAACCGGGATTTAATAACTTGCGCGGATCAAAGCCTTTGTCTGTTAAATCTTTTTTTTCTTCGATGTATTGTCTAGTGGCTCGGGCAAAAACTAATTGAAATTCGGTATTGACGTTGATTTTTGCTACTCCCAAAGAAATAGCTTTTTTAATCATGTCTTCAGGAATGCCAGTTCCTCCGTGCAGCACTAGGGGCATTTGTTTTTTAGTAAGTGCTCTAATTGTTGCAAAAACACTAAAATCAAGTCCTGTCCAATTATCAGGATATTTACCGTGCACATTGCCAATTCCAGCAGCAAGCATATCAACACCTAAATCAGCAATTTGTTTGCATTCTTGAGGATCTGCAATTTCTCCTTTACCAATAATGCCATCTTCTTCACCACCGATGCCCCCAACTTCTGCTTCTATTAAAAGTCCTTTTTGGTGACATATTTCAGTGATTTCTTTGGTTTTGCTTAAATTTTGGGCAAAATCATAATGACTGCCATCAAACATAACAGAAGTGAAACCTGCCTCCATTGCTTGTTTGGCGGCTTCATAAGAGCCGTGATCTAAATGCAAAATAACAGGAACAGAGACATTATAAAAGGCGTCTAGTTCTCTTACCATTGCAACGACTGTTTTAAGTCCTCCCATATATTTTGCAGCTCCTTCGGATACTCCTAAAATAACAGGTGATTTTAGTTCTTCGGCAGTTTGTAAAGCAGCTTTGGTCCATTCTAAATTGTTAATATTTACTTGAGCTATAGCGTATTCTTGTTGATGTGCTTTTAAAAGAACATTTTTATCGGAAGTTAACATTTAACTTAATCCTTTCTTTGGTTTTAGATTTGCATCTAAATTGTAATTAATGAGGTTTGTTAATTGGATTTTTTGAATAAAAAAATAATTTAGGAATTTAGAAAAGTTTTTTAAGGTATAAGTGCAAAAAAATATTATTATTATTGTCAAAAAGAATGCAAATTAACGTTTTTAAAATCACAAAACAGAGAAGAAAAATATAAAAATTATAAAAGCCAGCAAAAATGTATGCTGTTTTTAAATTAAAATCCAAAAGAAAAAATTAAACTAAATGATGTAGTTTTAAAAAATCATAGAATTTATCATCGTCGATATGAGGAGCCAAAAGATTACAATTATCTTTTATTTCTTGGCAATTGGTGTTTTCCAATCCGATGCCTAAATCAGCTAATTTAAGCATTTCAACATCATTATAGCCGTCTCCTACGCAAACTAATTGATGATTGCAGTAAAGCTCTTTTAATTTTTTAATACCACAAGTTTTATTCACGCTTTGAGGAACTAAATCAACACCACCATTAGTTCTCCAATAATACTTTTGCAAGTCTTTCAAATCTTTAAGAAAATTTTGCAATTTTTCTTTGTTGGGTTCGAATAGCCACACTTGATAAACATTGTTGTGCAAATGGAATTCAGGGTCAACTACAGATTTTTTATTGGTGCAATAAAGCTCTCCTAATGAAGGCGGAATTAAGTCTTGTGGACTTGGCACAATTTCTTGTGTCATTCCTGTAAGACCTATGTGAATGTTGGCTTGATGGGCTTTTTCAATTAGTTCTTTAACTACTTCTTTTTTAAAAGGTCTATCATCAATTACTTTATCAAAATATTTAGTAAGACCGCCGTTAAAAAACACAAAATGTTTGAAATAAGGTAGCAAATCACCTAAAACATCTATTCTTTTAATGTTTCTTCCTGTGGCAACTGCTAAAACATTATCAGGGTTTTGGGATAAAGTTTGGATGGCTTTGATCGTTTGAGGAAAGATTTTTTTATATTTAGAACTTAAAAGGGTGCCATCAATATCAAAAATAAATAAAGATTCTTTTTTTTGTTTCATTTGAAACTCCTATTATCCTAACGTATTTGAAAAAAACAAAAAATGATGAAATGCAAAAAATGAAAGAAAAAACAATTAGAAAAAAAGGAGGATTAATTAATTGTAGCAAATTTAAATAAAAACATTTACCAAATCATTAGTAACAAAAAGGACAATCATTTTTTTGAAAAATATCTTTAGTGGAAACTAAGACTTGTTTGCTTGCTATTTGAGCAAAAAATAAAAAATCCTCGGTTTGGAGGGAAGCTTTTCCTGCTAAAATACCATCAATAGCGGGTTGTTCTAAAATAGATTTAATATTGGCAACAGACAACGAACCGCCATAAATAATTCTAATTGCACAAGATGCTTGGAAAGAATAAAGTGCAGTGACTTTTTCTCGGATTTGTTCAATGGTTTTGTTAGCATCTTGGGGATTTGCGCTTTTGCCTGTACCAATTGCCCAAACCGGTTCATAAGCGATGATCATGTTTTTTAATGCTTCTTCTGGAACGCCTGCAAAAATGTTGGTTAATTGTTGGTCTAAAAACATTTGAGTTTGGTTGTTTTCCTTAGTAAGAAGTGATTCACCCACACAAACAGTAGGAACTAATTTGTGTTTGAGAGCCGATAAAAGTTTTAGATTAACTGTTTGATCAGTTTCTCCAAAAAGAGTTCTTCTTTCGCTGTGTCCTAATAAAACGTGTTTGACACCTAGTGAAAGCAAATTTTGCGGTGAAACTTCACCAGTAAAAGCGCCTTCGGTTTCATAAAACATATTTTGAGCCCCTACTTGTAAATTGGCGCCTTGTAATTGTACTAAGGGATCTAATAAGGTAAGTTGGGGGAAAATTAGAGTTTGGACTTGGGTTTGATCAGGAACTTGCAAACTTACTTTTTGGATAAATTCCAGAGCTTCGTCTTTGCATTTGTGCATTTTCCAATTACCTGCAATCACTTTTGTTCTTGGTTTGTAATTCATAAATTACTCCTTTAATATTTTTTTGCAAAAAATAGATGATTAGAAAAATTTAAACTAATTTTTTAAATCAATATTTTTTGAAGTAGAAATTATTAAAAAAATAAAATATTGAATTAAAATTTGTGATAAAGAGAAAGAAAAATACGAAAAGATTTATTATTTTATATTAACATTTACAAATAAAATTATATCATAACAAGGCAAAGGCAAAAAGATTAAATGTTTAAAAAATATAAATAAATATGGTAGTTTAGATTTACTTAAAAAGGTAAATTAAAGAGTATGAGAGCAAAAAAAGAACTCAAAAGCCAAGAATCAAATCTATCTAAAAAACCACCATGACCCGGAAGGAAACTTCCAAAGTCTTTGATGCCATAATCTCTTTTAAATTTGGAAGCTAACAAATCGCTGATTTGAGAAATAATTGAAATTAAAAAAGTATAAATGGAGAATCTAATACAAGAGTCACATTTAAGAAATAAAAAGACAATCAAAACTGTTATAGTAGAACCGAAAGTGCCTAAAATAGCACCTTTTTGAGTTTTTTTAGGACTTAGGTGAGGGGCTAGGGAACTTGTTCCTAAAAATGGACAAAAACACGGGAAACGCGCTAAAAAAGCAAAAGAATCAGTGAACATAACTGATAAAACAAACAAAAAAAAATAATGCCAATGTAGGAAAAATAAAGAAAAAAGACAAGCCATCAAAAAACCTATATAAAAAGTGATAAGAAAGGTTTTGCTTACATCTTTAGTTTGCAAAAAGGGTAAAAAAACTAGCATTATTAAAACTAACAAAAAAGGTAAAAATAAAAGGAGGAAAAAATAATAATTAAATAACGGTTGTTTTAAATATGATAAAAAACTTTTGAAAGGTAGCAAAAAATCATTTCTTAATTTATTATTTTGACAAATATTTTGATACAAAATCAAACAAACGCCTGTAAAAAATAATAAAGTAGAAGTGGCAACTAAACCAAATTTAATAAAGGTTTGTTTTTGGGTGTCTTTGGGGTGGTTGAGTATAAAAAACATTTCTTGGACTGCTTTTATTACTAAACTGGCAAAAACTAAAAATTTGATTTCTAAAGGAGCGCAATAATAAAAGAAAAAAGAAAATAAAACTAAGGTCCCCCCTGTTATTATTCTCTTTTTTATCATATAAACCTCCATTTTTTTAAAGCAAAAGGTAAAAATTGGGTGAAATTATTATATTTTAAAAACAAAATCATTTTAAGCTTTTGATAATTCAATGTTTTTAGTGGCAGTTTGTTTGTCAATAAGTTTAATATTTTTATCAGTTAATGTTTGAATTTGATTTAAATAAAAAGTTTCTAAATCTTTAGTAAGTTCAACTTTTTTGATTTTGTCGTTGCCTTCGCGACGAACGTTTCTGATAGCTACTTTGGTTTTTTCTGATAGTTGCTCTACTTCTTTCATTAAAGCTTTTCTTCTCTCTTCGGTTGGTTTGGGGAAGACAAGCCTTACAACTACACCATCAGTTTGAGGAGTGATTCCTAGATTAGACGCCAAAAGAACTTTTTTAATATTAGGAATTAAATTGCTATCGTAAGGTTTGATGTTGATTTGGTTACCTTCAGAAACACTAATAGAGGCTAACGTTTTTAAAAAAGTGGTCGCTCCATAATAATTAACAGTAATTTTATCTAAAATATTAGGATTAGCAGTTCCAGTGCGAATATCACAAAAGTTTTTTAACATTAATTCTTGGGCTTGAGTCATTTTAATTTCTAAAGACGCAAGAATATCTTTGGCAAATTGTTGCATATTTATTCTCCTTTTGAACTAATAACAGTACCTATGTTGCCTTCTTTGAGTACAACTTTTTTGATGTTACCTTTTTTTAACATATTAAAAACTAAAATATCGATATTATTTTCTAAACAAAGAGAAGCGGCTGTAATATCCATAACTGCCAGTCTTTGAGATAAAATTTGTTGGTGTTTTATGTGTTTGATTAAAACGGCATCTTGGTATTTTTTGGGATCTTTATTGTAAACACCTTCAATATTGTTTTTAGCCATTAAAATAACATCGATGTTTAGTTCGGCAGCTCTTAGGGCAGCAGCAGTATCGGTGGAAAAATAAGGAGAACCAGCTCCTGCACCTAAAATAACTACTCTATCTTTTTCCAAATGACGAATAGCTTTGCGGCGAATATAGGGTTCAGCTACCGAAGAAACAGGAAAGGCGGTCATCACGCGTGTGATGGTGTTTGTTTGTTCTAAGGCATCTTGCAAAGCTAAAGAATTCATGATAGTTCCAAGCATTCCCATATAATCTGCCTGAGAACGATCCATACCAAGTTCTTCACCAGTGCGCCCACGCCAAAGATTGCCTGCTCCTACAATGATAGCAATTTTGACTCCTAAGTCTTTTATTTCTTTGATTTCCCAAGCAATTTTTTTAATAGTGCGAGGATCAATGCCGTATGAAGAGTCGCCTTTAAGAGATTCACCACTTAATTTTAAAAGAATTTTTTTATGCATCCACAAACCCTTTCTTCATAAACATCCGAAACATCTTTAAAAGAGTCTAAATTTGAGTTTGTTAAATGAAGTATGAAATAAAGTATTTTTGAATTATTAGTTACCCATTTCCCAACGAACATAATAAACTACATCAGTATTGTTGGCTTTAAGGTAATCTTTTACTTTTTGATCTGCATTTTTGACAAAAGGTTGTTCTGATAAACACATGTCTTTTAACATTTTGCCTAAACGATTTTCAATAATTTTTTCTATCATTTGTGCTGGTTTGTCTGATAATTCTTTGGCAGCTTGTTTGTGTAAAATCTTTTTTTCTTCTGCTAAAAATGTAGGGTCTACTTTGTCAGGAGTTAAAAATTGTGGTTTGGAAGCAGCTATATGCATCGCTATGTCTTCTGATACAGAAGGGCAGTCGTTTTTTAAAACTACCAAAACAGAAATACGTCCACCTTGGTGTTTGTAAATTCCAAAAGATTCTTGAGGCTTTTTAGTAACTTTTAAAACACGTTTAAGAGTGATATTTTCGCCCAAAACTGAGGTTTTTTCGAACAATAATTCTTGAACTGTTTTATTTTGATAATTAAAGGCTAAAAGGTCTTTAACGTTAGATAATTGTTTTTTTAAAATAATTTCTCCAAGCATTTTTACTAATTGTTGAAAATGTTCGTTTTTAGAAACAAAATCAGTCTCAGAATTGATTTCATATAAAAAAGCATTATTGCCAGCAAAAACAATATTAGTGATGCCTTCAGAAGTTACGCGTCCTTGTTTTTGAGCTGCTTTAATGATGCCTTTTTCTCTTAAAAAAACAATGGCTTTTTCAATGTTGCCTTCAGTTTGTTGTAAAGCTTTGTGACATTCATTCATTCCAGCATGCGTTTTTTGACGCAAATCCTTAATCATTTCGGCTGTAATTTTCATTTATTGCTCCATTCTAAATTTTAATAATTTGATTACTTTTAATTATAAATTGTAAAAATAAAAAAATTGTGTATTGGTTAGTTAAGGACCAAAAAAATTTAATTATCTTTGATTTTGATTTTGGTAAGATGGTTTTCTTGGTGAATCTTGGTAAGGACGTTTGTTAAGGGTGTTGTAATTTTGAGGTTTTAATGGGTTTTTGGCATCAAAAGTTTCTGCTTTTTCAGCAACACCACCATTGCCTTGAACACAAGCATTAGCCATTAACCAAATAATTAATTTCACTCCTCTAATAGCATCATCATTAGCAGGAATAATGTAGTCCACTAAATCAGGGTCACAGTTAGTGTCTACAATCCCAAAAACTTTGATTCCTAATTTTCGCGCTTCGGCAACTGCGATGCTTTCTTTTTCTGGGTCAAAAATAAAAATAGCTTGAGGCAAGTTTTTCATGTCTTTGATGCCACCTAAGAATTTTTCTAATTTGTCTCTTTTGCGCTTTAATTTCACTACTTCTTTTTTAGGAAGTTTTTTCCAAAGTCCTTCTTCTTCTTGTTTGTGGAGCAAATGAAGTAATTCGATTCTTTTTAAAATAGTTTTGAAATTAGTTAGCGTGCCGCCTAACCAACGATGATCCACGTAGTATTGTTGTGAACGTTGTGCTTCTTCTCTAATCGATGATTGAATTTGTTTTTTGGTGCCTAAAAATAAAGCTTTTCCGCCTGAAGTAATGATGTTTAGCAATTCTTGATAAGCTTTTTCAATTTCTTCTGAAGTTTTTTTCAAGTTGATGATATGAATGCCATTTCTAGAAGTAAAAATGTAGGGTTTCATTTTGGGATTCCATTTGCGAGTAGCATGACCAAAATATACTCCTGATTCTAATAATTGTTTTGTTGTAACTACTGCCATTATTATTAAAAAACTCCTTTTTATTTTGATTGATATATTTTCTGAAATATTGTAATGAATTGTGATTAAAAATAAATAAATGATAACTTTGTTTGTGTTTGGGCTTTTTCATTTTAACTATTTAATACATTTTTTAATTGTGTTATAAAATATTTGAGCAATGCATTTATACATCCCTTATGATTAAATAAAAGCTTTTTTTGAAAATTTTTTTTGGGAAGAAAAATTGACGTTTTGAATAATTATGTGATAATTATATAAATTTATAAATCATAAATATAATAACTAAAAAAAATTAAATAATTAAAATTGACGGGCAAAATGGTTTTCCTGGTAACAAAAACAGCAACAAACAAACAAATGAATTAAAAAAATAAGAACAAAAAATAAAATGTTTTTAAAATGATGAAAATAAATAACTTTTTTCCTAACATATTTTATCATATTTAAAACCATTTAACAATGTTTTTGTTGAATGGAGTGCAATTTTGTTACTTTGTGCTACCAAAACCGCCTTTTCTGTAAAAATTATTTTCTTTTTCTTGGGTAATTTGGAAAAAGGTTTGAAAAATTCCTTGTGCAATTCTTTCACCTTTGAAAACTTGAACTGGGCTTTTAGAAAAATTATACAAAGCAATAAAAATATGACCTTCATTTTGCAAATTATTATAATAATCACTATCGACTACTCCCACGCCGTTGGCAAGGGTAAGTTGTTTTTTTAATGGCAAAGAAGACCTTACATAAATTAATAAAACTTCGTTACAAGGAAAATATGCTTTAATTCCTGTGGGAACCAAAATGACTGTTTGCGGTGGAATTTCAATGCTTTGGGATGCTTCAAAATCATAACCAGCGCTGAATTTGGTTTGACGTTGGGGAAGATTGATTCCTTGATTTTGATAACTGCTTACTTTTTCAAAAAAACGGTTTGTTTTATTCATAAAATTAAACCTTGGCTTTCTTTTGGGGGTAGTTAGTAATTTCATTTCTAAATTAATAAATACAAATCACAAAATAAAAGTAATAAAAACGAGAGACAAAAAATAATTAAAAAAGGGTGATAAAAATATCAAAAAATGAGTTTAAATATTATAAAAAAGTTAAAGATTCCAATCAACAGCTTTAATTCCACAAGTTTGCAAATAAGTATTGGTTCGAGAAAAGGGTTTAGATCCAAAAAAACCTCTATGAGCGGAAAAAGGGGAAGGATGGGGACTTTTAATTATGCAATTTCGGGATTGACAAATGTATTGTTCGTATTTTTGAGCAAATTTGCCCCACAAAACATAAACTATATGCGGTTTAGCTTGCAAAGCTTGAAAAATAGTTTTGGTAAATTCTTGCCAACCAATTTGATGATGACTTAAGGGTTTATCTTTTTCAACAGTCAAAATAGCATTAATCATCAAAACGCCTTCTAGTGCCCATTTAGTTAAATTATTGGTGCAAGCAGCAATTTGTAAATCATTTTTTAATTCTTTAAAAATATTGGATAAACTAGGTGGTTTTTGGAGTGTTTTTACACTAAAAGACAAACCGTGAGCTTGATTTTTGCGATGATAAGGATCTTGCCCCAAAATAACTACTTTCACTTTTTCAAAAGGAGTTAAATTAAAAGCTGCAAAAATATCTTCTTGATTGGGATAAATAATTTTGTGATTGGTTTTTTCTTCTTGCAAAAAAGTAAATATTTTTTTAAAATAAGGTTTGGTTTTTTGATTATTAATGATTTGCCACATTAATTGTTTACCTTTTGTTTTGTTATTATCAAAATTATTGTTCTATTATTGTATAATTTGGCTTTATTTGATTGTATTTTGTAATTATTTGGCTGCTTTTAGTTCTTTCATTAAAGCATATAAGAGATACGCCATAATCATTAAATAAACGATTATTAAAAACAAATATAAGGGGCGTTGGAATAAAAAAACAAAGAAAGAACGAATATAATCAAATAAATTTCTGATGAATGAAAAAATATAACGGTGTTTAAAAATATATTTTCCTACAATTTTGTCATAAGGAATTTCTTTTTCGTATGGAAGTTGGGGTTCATTTGCATCACCCCAAGTACCAATTAATTTTTTATTTGGATCATTAGAAACAACTCTATGAATAATAAAACGCTTTTCTTTGGCATCTTGTCTTTCTTCTTCAGAAACATTAGGATTATTATAATGAGGGTGTTCGAAAATTACAATATCGCCGTCTTTTGGATTATTTATGCCTACTTTATAAGGTTTGGTTATGGGATTTTTGGTAATTTGTTTCCCGCCAACAGGCATAAGTTTGGAAGCATCCCAAACACCTATAATAAAAACTTCATCTCCAGGACCATGTATAAAAGGCTCCATGCTGCCAGAAGCAACAGGAAAATGAGCAATACCTAGATATTTGGCTGAATATGCAGGAAAAAAAACATTACCCAAAGAAGCAATAAAGAGATAGATTAGAAAAAAATCTAAAATAATAATCATACTTTTTTTAAAAATTAAAAAAAAGTATTTCGTTTTTTGACTTTGTGGTTGAATTTTTGTTTTATTTTTGAACATAAATAATTATCATAATAATGAATTATTTTCCTTTTTTATTTATTAACTATGAATTATTTTAAACTATACAAATTAATTATAGCACAGAACAAGTTTTTTTTTGATAAAACAATTATAAGTGCTAAAAAAAATATTATTATTATAAAATTAATGTTATAATAATATTGATAATACTATATATAATCAAAAGCTTATTATAAAATAATGATTATTCTCACAATGAATTGAAAGATAAATTACATTCCATATAAGAATTTCGCAATAATAAATTAAAAAATATGAAAATTACAAAATTAAGATATAGATTTGCAACTATTACAACTACTTTTGTATTATTGTTGTTAGTGGTGCTGATTTTTAAATCTTTTGACAATATTGATAATATAAGCCCAACAAAAAACGAACCTAATCATAATGTGGATGTTATTCAAGAAAAAATCTATAACATGGATGGAAACATTGACCATATTTTGGATTACGATAGCAAAACAAATCAAAAAATTAAACTCACAGCATTTAATGAAGAAGAAGGGTGTGTTTGGTATATCATAGAATATGATTTGCAAACTGCCAATAAAATAAGACAAACTGTCTTTGGCAATGATGGAAATATCATAAATATTAAAGAATACGATCCACATACGCAAAATTTAATTAAAGAAATAAGTTTCGCAGAAGGAACATCAAATATTTTATATATGTATGAATGCGATGCTAAAGGTGGAAATATCATAAAAGAAACTCATCATAATAGTCAAAATGGCAAAATAGAATATATTTTAGAATATGACCCTCAAACCCAAAATAAAATTAAACATACAAAGTATTTTCCTAATGGAAATATCGATTATATAAATAAATACGACCCCAAAACAGAAATAAGAATTTGGTGCGAAAAATACAAATATCAGAGCAAAAATAATGTTAAAGATATTTATAATTATGATCCTAATAGTGGCGATGTCATAGAAAACAATGACAATTAGAATTGTTGGGAAAAATGTTTAAAGGCAAAAGCAAGACTAGTTTAAAAAGGTAGTTTTTCGAAATAACAAAAAGAAAAAGCATGCAAAAGGAGCTTTTGCATGCTTTCATCCTAATATTTTATTTAATTTTTTAATTGTTGTTGTTTTTTATGTCCTAAAGCTTTATTAATGTGTAAAAAGTCTTCTGGATGAACGTACAAAACTCTATCATCATAACTATAATAAGTTTTTTTAGTGTAATCTTGTAAAATTTCGAACTGCATTTCTTCAATGTTATTTAATTTTTCTAAAACTTGTTTCAAAGTTTCTGGAATTTTATCCCAAAAATTCTTTTGTGAGTTAAAAGTTTGGGCATTATTAGGGATGGTATCAGCTTTGGATTGCTCTTGTTTTTCTTCTAATTCTTTGATTTTTTGTTTCATTTCTAATTCAAAGATCTTTTGATTAAAATAAGTTTCAAGCATTTTATGCTTTAATTCTAAAAGATCAGTTTGCGAACGGTTATTATCTTTTTTGTCCATCATCTCCATTAATTTTAAATTAATTAGACAATTAGAATCAAAGTCTTTGTTATTAATTAAAACATTGGGAATTTGAGGTTGTTCGTTTTTATTATTGTTGTTTTTGCTCTCTTTAAACGATTTAGAAGGACTAAAGAAAGCTGCAATGCGAAAATTGATAACATAAATGAAAATTAGCGTTTTAATTACTAATTTTACTAAAAGAAATATCAGTACAGGGAACAAAACAGCTCCAACAACCCAAATCCAATGGTTATTGGAAACCCAAGTTGCCAATTCTTCAAATCTCAAAAAACCAACCTCCTAATAAAAGCTTCTGTAAAACTTTTATACTTTATTTGTTAGCTTCATAAAAAACTTAAATATGGCTTATATTTATTTTATCATAAAACTTTATATCTACACCTTTATTTAATCAAAAAAAGAAACAATTGTCAATTAATTTTGGTGGTTTTTTGAGATAAAGTTGTTTTCTTGGAATTTTAGAAAAGATAAATAAGTTTTTTTGAGATTTAAAGGGTAAAATGATTGAAAAAATGCGTTTTAAAATATTTTAATAAAATAAAAACATCAATTAAGCTTTTCTGATAAACACTTTTTTTACTTTATTAAAATATTTTTCTTGGGGTAATTTAATTTTGGCAGGGATATCAGGATTCGAACCCGAACGAGCGGTTTTGGAGACCGTTATGCTACCGTTGACATCATATCCCTTAATTTGTAAGTAGGTTGTATGGTACGGGTGACAGGATTTGAACCTGCAAGCCTAAGCGCTAGATCCTAAGTCTAGTGCGTCTTCCATTCCGCCACACCCGCTTTTACATTTGTTATTTTCGTTCGTTAATAACTAATAAACAGTTATAAAATGGCAGACCCAGCTGGATTTGAACCAACGAATCACGGAGTCAAAGTCCGTTGCCTTACCACTTGGCTATGGGCCTCAATATAAATTTATAATCTGGATATTTTATTATTAAATAATGTTTATAATATTTTTTTTGTATTTTTATATTTTGTGTAATATATTCTGGGGCGGCTAGTGGGAATCGAACCCACGCATATCGGCGCCACAAGCCGCCGCGTTAACCACTTCGCCATAACCGCCAAATAATTTTAATAATTAAAATTCAATAACATAAAATATTATACCTTGATTTTGTTAATTTGTAAAGTAAAAAAAGTTAAGTGAGTTGTTTTTATAAATTTTTTTAGTCAATATTTTTTGTGAAAATGTTTAAAAAAGTTTTTAGGGTATAAATTGAGATAAAAAATATGTATCCAAAAAGAAGCAAAAGAAAAAAAGGATAAGTCCAAAAAAGTTTAAAAAGAAATTCCCAAAATATATTCCCAACAACAAGTTCTTAAAAAATAATATGAGAGATTAAATTATGGAAATTATTTTTATCAAAATGAAAATGACTTCGAAAACTAACAAAAAATAGCTAATTTTATTTGGCGGAGGAAGAGGGATTCGAACCCTCGCATCTTTTTAGATCTACACGCTTTCCAAGCGTGCCTCTTCGTCCACTTGAGTATTCCTCCAAAAATCCAAAAACTATAAAAGTTTAATTAGATTTATGATTTAATTATTAGCCGCAAAAGCAAAAGCATTCTTGCTGATCGTCTTTATATTGGTTAGTTTTGTTTTGTTTTAAACGCAAAACATCTTGAGCAATAGCAAGTTCTTCGTTGGTAGGAATGACAAAAGCTTTAATGGTAGAATCAGGAGTTGTAATAAGTTCTTGTTTGCCTTTAACTTTGTTTTTTTCTTCGTCTAACTTAATTCCTAAAACTGATAAACGTTTAATAATTTCGGAACGAAAAAAAGAAGAATTTTCGCCAATACCAGCTGTAAATACTAAAGCATCAATTCCTTTTAATAATACGTAATAACTAGCAATATAATCAACTATGCGCTTAACTTGGATGTCGTGTGATAAAATAGCTTGCTGGTTGCCTTCTTTAATGCTTGCCAAAATATCACGAGTGTCATTAGAAATACCTGATACTCCTAAATAACCTGATTTTTTATTCAAATCATCGATAACACAAGCAACAGTTTTGTTTTCTTTTTCAGATATAAATTTCACTACTGCAGGATCAATATTTCCACTACGAGTTCCCATAGGAACCCCTTCTAAGGGAGTGAAACCCATAGAAGTATCAACTGATTTACCAGAATCCACTGCACACAAAGAAACGCCGTTGCCAGCATGACAAATAATGATTTTGGCGTTGTCTTTAGCCAAAATTTGTTGCATTTGCTCAGTTACGTATTTATAAGATGTACCATGAGCTCCGTATTTTCTAATTTGGTATTTTTGGTACCAGTAATAAGGAGTGGCATATAAAAAATTAACTGCGGGCATGCTTTGGTGAAAAGTAGTATCAAAAACAGCTACTTGAAAAGTTTGAGGAAGTACTTTTTGAAAAGCTTTAATACTTATTATGTTTGCGGGATTGTGTAAGGGTGCTAGGTCGCATAAACTTTCAATTTGAGCAAGGGTTTTTTCAGTTAAAACGGCAGAATCACTAAATATTTCTCCACCTTGAACTACGCGGTGCCCTACTCCTTCTATTTCTTCCAAAGCATTAATAACTTTTTTTTGAATCAAAGCATCTAGCAATAACTCTACCGCTGTTTGATGGTTTGGCACTTCTAATACTTGTTTGTCTTTTTTGTCTTTGGTCTTCATTGTTAAAACAGCTTGATTGCTGCCAATTCTTTCAAATAAAACTGAAACAATTACTTCTTGTTGTGGCATTTCTAATAATTGAAATTTTAAAGAAGAACTACCAGAATTTACCGACATAATTTTCATATATTTTTCTCCGATTTTTGATGTATAATAATTTATTTTTTTGTTTATATATTATTTTTTTTGGTTGAGTTTGTTTTAATTATTTGTTATTTGATTTATTTTTTATTAATTTTTTGGTAAAATTTCAAGCAAACAATATATTCCCCAAGCATGAAAACAAGTTCCTGCAATAACAAAAAGATGCCAAATAAAATGAAAATATTTTTTATTATCTTTAATATAAAAATAGATGCCTAAACTGTAAAAAACACCACCAAGTAAAACGAAATAAAAAATATTGGTTTCCCACATTGCAGGCACTAACAAAAGCCCACTCCAACCAAGCAAAGCATAAAAGATTAAATGAATAATTTTTCCTTTATTCATCCAAAAAACTTTGCATATGATACCTGAAAAAACTAAAATACATTGGCAAACAAAAAAGAATTGTCCTTTGGAAATTGGCACACTTGCTAAAGCAAATAAGGGTTTTTGTAATTCTGGCAAAAGTAACAAAATAGGGGTAAAAGTTCCCCAAATTAATAAATAAATACTAATATGATCTGTCTTTTGAAAAAAATTATGAGCTTTGGTAAAGGATAAAGAATGATACAAAGTACTCATCAAATAAAGAATAATCATCGATATGCTAAAAACAAGCACAATATAACCGTTAGGATTTGACATTGAAGAGGTTTTAAGACAAAAACAAACAAGAATAAAAAATCCTAAAGGAATCATTAAACCATGGGAAATGGCGTTGGCAATTTCTTCACCCAAAGTTTGTTTATCACTTGGTTTAGTAGAACATTTCAGAATAAAACTCCCTTCTTGCTTGGAATATGCAGCAATTAATGAAATTATAAAAAGTTTAGAAATTATACAAATTATAAGAAAAAATAAGGAAAATAAGGAAAATAAGGAAAATAAGGAAAATAAGGAAACATTTAAAAAATAATAATTCATTTTATTAAATAATTTATAAATTAGATTAAATTGTAATAAAAACTAATTCTTATATATTCTATCACATAAAAGTAGTTGTTAAACTAAATTTGGTAAATTGACAAAAGACAAATATATGGAGTTTCACAACATGCTTCAAAATATAATAATGTATGGTCAGCAAATAAGGTTATAATATTTAAGGAAACTGAGTTTCCATAGAAAAGGAATATTTTTAATGAAATCTATTCAAACTAAATACTACAAGTATTTAATAATTATAACATTTATTATCGCACTAATGATTTTGTTATCTGCAATTATTTTTATTAATCAAAAAAATAAATCCGCCCCTAAGGCAAAATTAAGCCAACCCCTTCCTGAAATCAAAACCACTCACAAGACAAATATTATTGAACATTATTTAGGTCTAAATCCTAATTTAGAAAATTTAAAAAAAGAATTTAGAAAAATAAACCCTGATTGGAACCAAGAAGTTTTTGCTTATAATTATCATATGCTTTCTAAAAATAATGCAAATCAAAAAATTACTGATGCTATCCAAAACAAAATTTTTGCTATTTTTTTAAACTTTAATGATGAAAAAATTACATCATATCAAACTCAAAATAATCTTTTAGATGCCTTAAAGCAAAATCAAAACAATAAAATTCATATTTTTTGGAAAAAAGAAAAACCAAATCCCACTCTTATATTAACTTTTCAAGACCAATTATTGCATAACATAAATAAATGGCAACAAACGGCAACAAATATTTTTGATAAATTACAAACCTATATTAATGATATAGATCAAATATTAAAAAAACCACTAACACCACTTGAAAAAAATAAAATTGTAATTGATATGAATACAGGCAAATGCAAAATCACAGAAATTAAAGATTTTATAAAACAAAATTTGATGGCTAATTCAAATGCCAAACTTGAATCTGATCCAGAACAAAATATTTTAATAAAAAAATTAAGGAAACAATCTTTTAATTTAATGGAATTGAGAACAAAATTCCAAACTCTCCAAAAAATATCTCAAAAAATATCTCAAAATGTCAATATAACTACCATATTTCAAAAAGATATGCAAGAATTAGAAAACCTTATAAAAACAACTATATTAGAAATTATAAATGAATCTGATAAATTAAATATATAATTTTCATAAATAACTAATGATTTTTTTTATACATTTTTTTCTTCAATTCTTCCAAAATTTGTTCTACAATAGCTTTAACTTGAGGATTGACAAAAAGAATCTGATTTTTAACTTCAAAATAAGTTTTTTACTACAATTTTTCAAAATCACAATTTTTAATTTATCAATATTAACTTTTTTCAACATTCTTCTAATTTTTTGTTCTTTGGCTTGTTTTTTAACATGAATATTTCCTTTTTTCTTCGTTTTATTTTTATTAATAAATTATTTTTAGTTAATAAAATAAGCTAGTTTTTTAATACCGTATTTTTGCATTTAAGCTTTTATTTTAATCTTTTAGGCAAAATTTTGTCTTTACCATATTTTTTTACTTTTTTTGTCTTTATAAAAATATTTTACAACTTTTCAAATAACTTTTAAATATTTTGTAATTATTTTTAATATATTGCATCATTTACATTTTGGATATATTTTAAATATTTTTAATCATAAAAAGGAGACAAAATTCATTATTAATCATTTGCAAAATCAAAAAACTAATATTTTATCACAAAAACTCCAAATTCAAATTATTTTGTATTTTTTGCATTTATATAACATCAATAACATTATTAATTGGATTAGTTTATTTGCAATTTAGAAATCAAAGACTAAATCATAAAGTTTTCAATGAAACAGTAGCTATTAATGAACCTCAAATCCAAACTCTCAAAAAATATAAAAAAACTCACCCAAACAAAATAAAGGGGGTAAGTGGGACAAAACTTTAAAAAAGGGAATAGAATTTGTATCTGTAATACAAAAACCTACTTTAATGACTCACAAAAAATACATTTTTTATGAAAACAAACCAAATATTGCAAATTTATAATCTATTCCCGAATTAACTAATGTTCAAATATTAGAACAAATAATAAAACCCCAAAAAATTAATCAAATACAAAAAGAACTTGATTTGTTTAAACAAAAAAACAACCATTTTCAAGAACCTTTGGATTCGCAATGAATTAAATTATTGCAAAATCCTTTTAATAAATGGCAAAAAACTTTAAACAAAATAGATATTTTTACTCAAATCCAAATAATACAAGATAACAATGCTATTTTTTGCTTATTTTTAACAAAAATATTGAAATTACCCTTAGAAAAAATAAATAAGGTTATAATTATGGAATATAACAGTAATCAAAAAAATATTAATTCAAGACAAAGAGATTTTTTTAGGTAATTTAATATTAAGCATTTATCAAAAGCAATTTAACTGTAAAGAAAGTTTTAATTTATACTTTAATCCTGTAAGAAAAACTTTATCTATTTATAAAAAAAATATAACATATTATAAATAGCTTACAATTTTGAGCAATAAAATATTGTAGTTCCAACAGCAACAAAAAAAACAGATATAATTAGAAAAAAACACATTAATCACAATCAAACAAACCCCAAAGAGACTTTTTACAGTCTCTTTTTTTATTAAACCCAAATAATTTATAATTTTGTTATAATTGAAGTATCAAACACACAAAAAACCAAAGCAATAAGGAAAGCAAGGATAAAACATTGATAGCTGAAATAATTATAGATATAAAAACTACATATCAAGGAATCAACAAACCTTTTGATTATTTGGTACCACCCCATTTTGAAAAGATAATCCAAAGGGCAATGAGAGTTGTTGTTCCTTTTGGTAATGCTAATTTACAACGCTTAGGCTACATTATCAATTTAAAAGAAAATAGCCAATTTAATAACAACTTAAAAGAAATAATAACTATTTTGGATGAAAATCCTTATTTTGATCAAGAATTTTTTTTATTATCCCAAGAAATGTTAAAAACTCCTTTTATCATTAAAGCTTTAGTTTATAAAACTATTTTCCCCAAAGAATTTGTAAAATCTTTTTTAAAAGAAATTAAAATTATAAATAAGGAGTTGTTGCCTGAAAATCTCAAAGGTTTTTTCACAAACAAAAATGAAATTTTTTTAAATCCGAAAAACAAATCCCAAGAAAAACTGTTAGAACATTTCACAAAAATATCTAAGAAAAAAATTGTCATAATCAAAGATATTTTACAACTTAAAGAAAAAAACAATGAAAAAAAAATATGCATTTACCACCTTAATCCACAATCAAGCGAACAAAAAGACAAAAAATTAACACCCAAACAAAAAGATTTTATTGAAAAATTAAAACAATTAAAGCCTTTGAAAAAATTATATAAAACACACTCAAATGAAATCAAACATAGCAAACAAAAAATAGAAATTCAAGAAATCACAAGAAAAAAAGCCTTAGAATTAACTTCGAACAGCATTATTCAATCCTTAATCCGCAAAAAGCTTATTTTACAAACAGAAAAAAAAATAAGTATAATTTTGAATCACAACTTTGATTTGCTTGCAGAAGACAAAAAAATAATTTTGAATGAAGAGCAAAAACAAATATTGCAAAAAATAAATATTAACTATCATAAGACTTATCTTTTGCACGGAAAAACAGGAACAGGAAAAACTGAAATTTATCTCCATTTAATTACAAAAGTTCTCAATCAAAATAAGCAAGTTTTATTATTGGTACCCGAATTAATGTTAATAGCTCCTTTAATGCAACGCCTCCAAGCCAAATTTACAAAAAAAAATATAGCTATTTTGCATAGTTATTTAAGTCCCAAAGAACATTTAGACCAATTCTTAAAAATTAAAGAACAACAAGCCTACATTGTTTTGGGAACTCGTAGTGCTATTTTTGCTCCTTTAAATAATTTAGGAATTATTATTATTGACGAAGAACACGAAGAGGCTTTAATAGAAAAAGAACGCGCCACTTATGATGCAAGAATCTTAGCACAAATAAGGGCTAAATACCACAAAATTCCTTTAATTTTAGGAAGCGCTACTCCTTCTTTGGAAAGTCATTATCAAGTTTTACAACAAAATTATCAACTTTTAAGCCTTACCAAAAGAGTTTTAATTGATGATTTTCCGCCCATAGAACTTGTTGACATGAAAGAAGAATTAAAAAAAGGTAATTTAGAACCTTTTTCCCAAAACCTCAAAAATGCCTTAAAGGAAGTTATAGCCAAACAACAACAAGCCATTTTATTTATCAACACCAAAGGTTTTGCGCCATTTGTTTTATGCCGTTTTTGCGGGTTTGTCCCCAAATGCCATAAATGCAATAATAGCCTTACTTTTTATCTAAAACAAGAGCTATTAAAATGTAGTCATTGTAACTATAAAGAGCAATTTACAAAAAAATGCAGACGCTGTTCCAAAGAACAAATAAAAGAAGTTGGCGTTGGTATCGAATACATCGAAGCTTATATCAAAAAAGAATTTTTGCATGCAAGGCTTATCAAATTTGATTCAGATACTATAACAAAAATTAGTCAATACGAAAAATTATGGAACGATTTTAATCAAGAAAAAGCAGATATTTTGTTAGGAACTCAAATGATTGCCAAAGGGCTTGACTTTCACAAAGTTACTTTAGTAGGTATTTTAATGGCAGATTCTTTACTCAAAATTCCTAGTTTTAAAGGCTCAGAAAAAACCTTTCAATTAATCATTCAAGCAGCAGGACGTTGTGGCAGAAAAGAACAAGGAAAAGTAATTGTGCAAAGCTATAATGTAGATCATTTTGCAATTAATGCAGCAGTTAAATATGAAGAAAAGGGGTTTTTGAGAAAACTTTTAGAAGAAAGAAAAATGTCACAAAACCCTCCATTTGGATACCTGAGCCAAATTTTAATCTCTCATAAAGATTTTAAAAAAACTTTTAATATTGCTTACCGAATCAAAGGCGCATTGGCAAATCGCTTTTCGCAAAAGATAACTGTTTTAGGTCCTGTTTTGTCACTTATTCCTAAAAAAAATAACCGTTATCGCTGTTTATTGACACTAAAATATAACATTTGGCCTTTGGATCTAGATTTTATTTTGGAAAACAACATTCACCAAGATGCTTTAATTGTTTTTGATAGGTTCAACAATTTATTGTAAACAAATTATAAAAGCAAAAGATAAATTAAATTTACATTGAGGAAAGAAAAAACAACATCCAAACAAAATTACCATTCTTTTTTATTGCTTTTTAATTGCCATTAACAAAAAAATATGTACTTAAAAAAAACCAGAAAAAACAATACAAAATCAGCAATTATTTTATTGTATAAATTGACATTTTTTATTATTTATGTTAAAATGAAATTAGTTAGTTATTAAAAATATAAATTAAAAGCGAGGTATTATTTCAAAAACATATGGACGATAGTGATAGTATAAAATTTATCACAATAAAGATCTTTGAAAAAAAGACGTTTTTGGATAAAAAAAAAAATTTAGCAAATAAAAAATTATGCATTAATGCCAAAAGGGGTTTTTTCTTATGAATCCGATAATCATATTGATTATTTTAATCGCATTAAATGCTTTTTTTGCAGCTTGCGAAATATCTTTTATTTCTACTAACGAAAGCAAAATTGAATTAGATATTAGAAAGGGCAATAAAAATGCTTTAAGAGTAAAAAAAATCAAAGCCAAACCAACCACTTTTTTATCAGTAATTCAAATTATGATTCACATCATTACTTTTTTTCAAGGAAATATTGTAACATCTTATTTTCTAAGAGAGAAAGAGGGTCATTTTTCATTACATAAAATTGGAATTGAGGCTTTAATTATTACTCTTTCTATTATTTTTGGAGAATTAATTCCTAAACGCATAGCAATGCATGCGCCTTCTAAAATTGCTTATTTTTTTTCTGGTTCTATTTCCTTAATTGCTTGGTTAATTACGCCTTTAGTTTGGGTTTTGACTCAAGTAAGTAATCTTTTTCTTATTGTTTTCGGACTAAATCCTAACAAAAATAGCATACAAATTTCGGAAGACGAACTACGATTGATGTTAATTTCAAGTTATCAAAAAGGCATAATTGACAAAGATGAAAATAAAATGATTCAAAATATTTTTGAATTTGATCACACAAACATTTTTGAAGTAATGCGTCACCGCACTGAAGTAGTTGCAATTGATGTTGAAATTACCAAAAAAGAATTAATTAAAACTATCCAAAATGAAAAATACACACGTTTCCCAGTTTATGAAAATAGTATTGATAATATTATAGGAATTTTACATATTAAAGATATTTTTAATTATTTAATGTCCTCAAACACAAATAAAATTTTTGATTTGAAAAAATTCATTAGAAAACCTTATTTAGTGCAAGATGCCCAAAATACTAGAGAAATATTTCGCGAAATGAAAAAAAACAAAACCCATATGGCAATAGTAATTGACGAATATGGTGGCACAGCTGGAATAATTACTTTTGAAGATTTAATTGAAGAGATTTTAGGTGAAATTTCTGACGAATACGACAACGAAGAGCTAATGATCAAAGAAGTTGCCAAAAATGAATATATTGTCAATGGATTTGCTGATTTAGAAGAAGTCGCAGAAACAATTAAATTAGAATTTAACACTGAAGATTACGACACTTTAAGTGGTTTTTTAATAGGAAAATTGGGAAGATGCCCCAACCAAAATGACAAAAATACCGAAATCATTTACAAGAATTTTAAATTTAAAATCTTAAAACACAATGATAAAGTAATTTCTCAAATCAAAATCTCAAAAATAGATTTACAAAAATAAAATAAAAAAAGCAAATATTTTCATATTTGCTCTTTTTTATACCTTTATAAGTTTGTTCAATTAAAAAATCATTTATTTTCAAATAAATAATAATGAGTAGTAAAAATCAATGTTTAGAATTATAACCATTCATCAAAATATTAAAATCCACATCTTGAATAAAATTAAATATAATTTTATTAATAATATCAATGTTTTTTAAAATGTTTTTTTGACTACTTGCATTTACAGGCGTTAAAAGATATTGATCCAAAGGCATACAAGAATCTAAACTAACTCCTATTTTTAACCTTTTAAATTGTTTAGTGCATAAACGATCAATAATATTTCTTAATCCGTTATGCCCTCCATGACCACCTTGCATTTTTAACTTTAATTTTCCTTCATCCAAATAAATATCATCTACAATGACTAAAATATTTTCTATCTTAATGCGATATTTATTTATAATTTTTTTCACCACTTCGCCTGACAAATTCATATAAGTTTGTGGTTTAATCAATAATGTTTGATGATTATTAAAGTTAATTTGATAAATATGGGCATTTGTGTCTTCCTTCAAGGTTTGATATTTATTTTGACTTAAAAAAGAATCAACAACAACAAAACCAATATTATGACGAGTATTTAAAAATTTTTTACCTGGATTGCCCAAACCTACAATAAGTTTCATCGTTTGTCCTTTCTTTTTTGTGTTTTATTATTTCATTTTGTTATTTATGATAAGAAAAAGCAAAAACTGTTTACAAATTTAATTTTGCAATTGTATATTTGAATTATTTTACTAATTACATTATTTTTTCTTTTTGAATTGAACAAAGAAAAGCGGTTTTATTTTTTGTATTTTGTGCGCAAATTATTTTTAATAACGAAGATAACAAAATACCAACGGCAATAAAGAAAAAAGATGCTTTCATTAAAGCATCTCTTATATAAATTATTGAAACAAATAGCAAAGAAAGAAATTATTTATTAATATCTTTTAAAATATTTTCTATACGACGCCCATAAGATAAAGATTTATCATATTTAAAAACTAAATCAGGGATTTTACGAAAATTTTTAATTTTTTTAGCTAATTCGAACCGAATAACAACTTTATTTTGTTCAATAGTTTCTTCTGTTAATTTCAAAACAGCTGGATCATCGCTTAAAATAGTATAATAAACATTAGCAAAAGACAAGTCTTTTGTTACTTTAACATCAGTTAAATTAATATATCCTATTTGTTCGTCTTGAATAACATCATTAATTAAAACCAATTCTTTTTGAATTAGACTGGATAGCCTTTCAGATGTTGTTACCATTTTTTATTCCTCTACTTTGCTTAGTTTAGATGTTTCTATTATATCATTAATTTCAAAATCATTAAAACCATCAAGTAAAATGCCGCACTCATGACCTTGTTTGGCAGATTTAATGTTATCTTTGAGATGTTTTAAGGATGTAATTTTGCCTTTAAATAAAACTTCATCATTGCGCATCACTTTAGCAAAATCGCTATTATTGACAATGCCTTGTGTCACATAACAACCAGCAATATTACCAACTTTACTGATATTAAAAATTTTTCTTACTTCTACTTTGCCAGTAACCACTTCTTCAAAAGTAGGCTTAATCATAGATTTTAATTTTTGTTCAATATCTTCAATAATGCGATAAATAACATTATGAATAGTAATTTTTACTTCTTGTATTTGAGCAGATTTAAGTGTAGAAAAAGCAGGTTTGATATTGAAGCCTATTAACAAACTGTCTGATGATTTGGCAAAAGCAATATCTTTTTCTGTGATTGTTCCAACAGCAGCGCGCAAAAGTTGCACTTTAAGATCGGATACTTTAATTTTGTCAATCATACCTTGAAGCGCTTCCAAACTGCCTTGAGTATCGGCTTTTAAAATGATATTTAGTTCTTGAGGTTTTTCGGTTTCTAAGTCTTGTAAAATATCTTCTAAATTAAGAGGAGAAGGGGGTTTAGCTAAAGTTTCTTTAGTTTTGGTTTTTTTTTCAGATACAATTTGTCGTGCTTGTTTTTCATTAGAAACGGCATAAAAAATATCTCCTGCTTGAGGAACTTCTTTTAATCCTGAAACTCGCACAGGTTGCGAAGGTAAGGCTTTGGTTGGTGTTTTTTTATTTTCATCTTCCATGGAACGAATTTTCCCATAAGAAGTTCCAGCAACAACGATATCGCCTACTTTGAGGTTTCCATCACTTATAATAAAAGTAGCCACAGGACCTAAAGATTTATCAAGGCTTGCCTCAATAACTGTTCCTTTAGCTTTTTGATCGGGATTAGTTTGTAAATTTTGGATTTCACTAAATAAAAGAATAATTTCTAATATTTTTTCCAAACCTTCTCTTTTTAAAGCAGAAATAGCAATATAAGGAGTAGTGCCGCCCCATTCTTCAGGTAATAAATCATAACTAGATAATTCTTGCATAATTTGTTGTGTTTTATTGTTGGGTTTATCAACTTTATTTAAAGCAACAATAATAGGAATTTGGGCTTTTTGGGCGTGTTTCAAAGCTTCTAAGGTTTGTGGTTTGACACAATCATCAACTGCTACTACCAAAATACAAATATCAGTAATTTTAGCTCCTCTAGCTCTCATCTTATCAAAAGCTTCATGTCCTGGAGTATCAATAAAAGTTATTTTATTGCCTTGGTATTCAACTTGATAAGCTCCTATGTGTTGTGTAATGCCTCCAAATTCTTGATCAACTACACGAGTTTTTCGAATGGCATCTAATAGGGTTGTTTTACCGTGGTCAACATGTCCCATAATAGTTACAATAGGAGGTGTTTTTTGCAAATTAAGTTTTTGATTGGGCTTGGCTTGGAGTTTGGATTTAGTTAGTGGAGGCTTTTGTGGTTGAAGTTGTGGTGGTGTTTGTTCTTTTTGGGGTTCAATTACTTTAATATTGTATTCTTTGGCTAAAAGTTCAACAATATCTTTTTCTAAGGTTTGGTTAACATCTGCTTTAAGCCCTAATTGTAATAACTTTTTAATTAAAACAGCACTGGTAATGCCAAAAACTTGAGCGATTTGAAAAACTTTGTCTTGGGGATTAAAAACATAGTTTTTACTAGCAAAATCGTTTTGAAAATCTGTTTTCTTAGATAATTTAGGGGTAGTTTTGGATGAATTTTCATTATTTGTTTTTTTGTTAAGGGTCATTTAAATCCCTCCTTTAATTTTAATAATTTTGAATGCATGAAAATAAAAAATTACAACATAAAAAAATAAATTTGGACAAAATAATAAAGTGTGAAGTAAACAAAAATATTAAAAAGATGGAAAAAATGAATAAATATAAAAATGTTTACTAAGTTTTTGAAGCAATTAATTTTAAAAGGATTTGATATATTTCTTCAGGAACTTGGGTTTTGAGTTTTTTATCTAAAAGTTTCTTTTTTTGCGACAAAATAACATATTCAGGTTTTAAGGTTAGATATGCCCCTCTTCCTTGAAGTGCTAAATTAAAATCAACAGATACTTTTCCTTGTTTAGTACTATTTATTCTGATCATTTTTTTGATATCTTGAATTTTTTTAGAAACTATACAAGTGCGTAAAACAGTCATTACAATTAAATTAATCCTTCTATTTGGGCTTGATCTAAGGTTTTGATATCAATATTCCACTTAGTTACTTCCACTGCTAATTTAACATTTTTACCTAATTTACCAATTGCTAAAGAAAACTGGTCGTCAGGTACAATTGCAAGAGCGCATTTGTTAATGTCGTCTTTGATGACAACTTGAAGGCATGAAGCAGGTTTAAGGGCATTTGCAATAAGTTCTTGGGGATCGTCGCTCCAAATAAATAAATCAATTTTTTCGCCTTTAAGGATTTTGATAACATTTTTAATACGGTTGCTTCTTTCGCCAATACAAGAGCCAATTGCATCTATTTGAGCATCACAAGAAAATAAACCAATTTTAGTGCGTTCGCCAGAAATGCGGGCAACACCTGCAATTTTAACGATGCCTTCTTGGATTTCAGGAATATTTTCTTCTAACACTTTAACTACAAGTCCAACATGATTACAACTGACAAAAATCTTAGGCCATTTGGTAGTTTTTTTTACTTCTGACAAAAAAACTTGAATTCTTTCACCTACTTGCATTTCATTATTTGAAGCAATTTCTTTTTTAGGAAGTAAGGTAGTAATTTCTTTTTCTAATTCCAAATTATAAAATTTGTCGTTTTCTGAAATAATTTTAGCACTAATTAATTTGCCTTCTTGTTGTTTAAAAAAATTATAAATGTTTTCTCTTTTCTTTTTGGTAAGTTCTTCGTTAAATTGATTTTTAAATTCTTTGACAGCGTATAGATTAAAATCTTTAGGATCAACTTTAATATCAATTACTTGACCTATTTTAGCATGAGGCTTGATTTGTTGAGCTTCTTCAAGAGTAATGGGAGTTGACTCTTTTAAATTAATAGTGCTGATAGTAGCTTCGTCAGCTACCAAAAATTGTTTATATAAAATAATTTCACTTTTGTCTTCTTTTAAATGGATTTTACAACTTTTAACTTTATGATTTTTTTTGCAACCAGAAATCAATCCTTTAGCAAAAGCATCAATAACTTGGTCTTTATCTAAACCACTTTCTTGAGCGATTTTATCTAAAAGTTTAAAAAAATTCTTACTAATCAAATGATACCTCCTAGTAAATGCATCTTGTTAGGTTTGGGGAACGTTTAACATTAACAAACGCAACCAACTAAAACTAGATACAAAATAAAAAAACAGTGATTTTTTACAAGCACCATTTTTTATCTTTTGATGAAAAAATAACTCATAATATAATTATATCATTTCCCAAGGCAAATAACAATTTTTTATGCATACTTAAGGAATTTTGTGAATAAAAAGTAGATAAAAATAATAAATTTGGCTATTGGACAATATCTTTAGGAGTTAAATATAAGAAATTAGTTTTTTTGGTTTTACCAATAAGTCCTTTCAAAATTTTTACCATTACCCAAGTATCTTGTTTGCAATATTGTTCTAAGGCTTGAAATTGCGCTTGAAATTTTAAAGGAGACATTTGAGGAAGTTGAATGTAAGTTAAAAAAGCCTCAATACCATTTTGAATAACTAAATTTTGATAATTCAGATTGCAAAATAAAGGAGTAATTTTTTTGATAGAAAAAGAGCCTTGTAAATGGGGATGATAAAAATTAATGCCTGCGGCTTGTTCGGAATCAAATCCTAGGTTTTGATAAAAAGTTTTGCTGCCTTTTAGAATGTCTTTAAGGTCAAAAATACGCGCAATAAGATTTTGGATTTGGAAGGAATATTCAGGAAAAAGCAAAGATAATTCTTGAAGCCGTGTTTTTTCAAAAGCTTTATGATAAACAATAATGGAACCTCCATCATCTAAAATGGCATTGGTTAGTTTTTCTAATAAGGTTTTTCTGTGATCAGAGTGATTGGGTGCCAAAAAAGAAACGTGATTTTTATCTTTATCGCACAAACCAGGGGCTTTTTCAATGTGAAGTGAAAATTGAAATAAGGATTGAGTGTAGGGTTTTTCGCCCTTAAATCTAGGAAAAGGAGAAGGAAAAGCTTCAAAATCTAAATAATAAAGAGGATATTTTAAGGTTTGCAAACCTGCTTTAATCTTATCAAAACAATAATAAGGAATCTTTTTTTGGGTAACTTTTTGTTGCACTTTATTATCAAAACGATTCAACCAAGCAAAAGGGATATCAAAAACATGATAATATTGTTGCAAAATTAACTGTTGTATTTCGTATTTTTGTTTTTTTTGGGAGTCAAAAAAACCTAAATGATTATAAAAATAAGTAAAAATACTATCTTTAGAAGGGATGTTTTCATAAAAATGAAGGATTTTTTCGGGCAACAAATAAGAAGCAAAAGTGCTTTTGGGCTTGGAAGTTTTGGAAGACAAATAAGAAATTAAAAGATTGGCATCATTTTCTAATATTTGAGTTACTTGTTGAGTAATCAAAGTCAAATCAATAAAAGTAAGCAAGCTAGGATCCAAAGACTTATTGCAACTTCTTTTGTCATCCAAAACATAATCCGAATTAAGAACTACCAAATAATACTCTATTTTTTTCTTTTTTTGTGCCTCAGTTAAATTATTTTCAATTACCCATCTTTGATAAGTTAAATCATAGATGTATTTTCCTTCTTCTGATTCAGGATTAAAAAAAGTTTGCATTTTTTTTTGATAAGATAGATTTCCTTGATTGGAAACCTTGAAAAAAGGCGATAAAGTGTTAGGGTTTGTATAATGGAAAAAAGGCATTTTTTCTTTGTTATCATTTACAAATTGCAATTTTAAAAATTTTTTGCTAGTAGTAGTTTTAGTTTCAAAAATACGAATAGTGGTTTGGTCTTCTTGATATCCATCTAAAAAACAATAAAATTGATATCCTTGTTTATTCATTTGAAACTTTTTTTGTTGATGAGTTTCCAAAGAAAAAATAACTTCTCCTGGAAAATGTTTTTCCAAATAAGAACTTACCAAAAGCTCTAATTGTTTGTAATAAGGTTGCATAATGGCTAAATGTTTTTGGTTTAAAAAAGCTTGATATTCTTCTTGCTCACTTAGATTTTCTTGTAAAAAAGCAAGTTTTTTAGCATAAGTTTCTTCTTTAATTAAATCTTTGAGTTCATTGGAAAAATCCAAAAGAAACTGAGATTTATTTTGATACAAAAACTTAAAATTCAAATATTTTAAAACTTTTAAAAACTTAATAAAACGAGTTTTAGAAATTTTCATTCATATGTCCTTAATTATTGTCTAATTTGATATCTGCATAAAAGCAAAAAATACAAAATATTAATCAATTTGATTTTGTTTAATTGTTTTTTTACTCATTAAAAAATACAAGAGTTATTGTTTTTTATTAAAGTTTTTTAATGTTTTTTGAATACGCAATTTAGCATTAAAATCTTTTAAAGCATTTCTTTTATCATGTTTTTTCTTGCCTTTAGCTAAGGCAATTTCTAATTTAACTAAATTTTTATTAAAATAAACTTTCAAAGGAATAACAGACAATTTTTCAGTTTTGATTTTTTTTTGAATTTGGATAATTTCATATTTTTGCAACAAAAGCTTTTTAGTTCTATTTTCATCATATACCAAACAACAACTAAAAGGATATTTTAAAATAGTCATATTCACTATAAAAACTTCTTCATTTTTGATATGAATATAGGAGTTTAATAAATTAATTTTTCCTATTCTAATTGATTTTACTTCACTCCCTAATAATTTAATTCCTGCTTGATATTTTTTTTTTTCTAAAGAATAATCATAAAATGCTTTTTTATTAGTGATAATTGTTTTCATAATTTAAACTTTTCCTTTGCAAAACGAAATAAATACAATAATCAAATTTGAGTTAGTAAGTATTGTTTCAAAAATAATTTTGTTGTAAAGTAAATATTTATAACCAATATTATTGTGAAATCTTGTTTTCTTTTTTAAACACTTTAATCAAATATTTAATTACAATTGAGTCTTATCAAAACTAAAAAAATCATTTTTTCAAAAAATAAATTTTATTTGCAAAAATATAAGAAGGCCCTTATTGCTTTTTTTCTTTCTTTAAAGAAGGTTTAATAACTTTTTGATAAGTTAAAAGACTTGTTTCAATAGCACTAAATGCTGATTGTTTATCTTGTATAGCTTCAATAACTACTTTTTTCTTTTCTAAAGTTTTGTAATTTTCAAAAAAATGCTTAATTTCTGCAATCATGGGCAAAGGCATATCTTTTAAATCTTGTAAATGAGAAAAATGCTTATCAAAAACAGGAACTGCAATTACTTTTTCATCTAATTCATTATTATCAATCATTTTAATTACTCCTAAAGGACGACATTTTACCAAAGTCATAGGATCTAGGATTTCTTGAGATAACACCAAAACATCTAAAGGATCGTTGTCTTCACAATGAGTTAAAGGAACAAAACCATAATTAATCGGATAACGAAAAGCAGTTGTCAAAAAACGATCAAGCAACAAAAGACCTGTTTCTTTATCAATCTCATATTTTTTTTTACTTCCTTGAGAAATTTCAATAACTACTATAAACTCTTCTTTAGTAATTCTTTCGGGATTAATATCATGTAATATATTCATTTTTAAACCTCTTTATTATTTTATTTATTTTATAATTTTTTTGCAATGAAATCTTTTTTCTTTGGTAATTACAAAAGATACATTAAAATGCTTCCTGCAACTGCAACATTTAGGCTTTCGACATTTTGGGTGAAAATATTTACAAAATAATCAGAAAGGCCTTCTGTTTCCGAAGAAATCCCTTGCCCTTCATTACCTAAAACTAATACTTTTTTAGGATGTTTTTTAGCATCTTTTATAGTAATATTGGATTTTTGGGGAAAAGCACTAAAAATAGAATAGTTTTGTTCTTTAACTTCTTCTAAAAAAGATTTGGTACTTCCTCTTTTTAAGGAAAGCGAAAATAAGGCACCTTGACTTGATCTAATGGTTTTTTCATGATAAAAATCAGCACTATGAAAACTGGCAAAAACTTGATTAAACCCAAAAGCACTAGCAGAACGCATTAAAACTCCTAAATTAGCAGGGTCTTGAATATCATCCAAAACTAAAATTTTATCAGACAATAAATTGTTCTCTGAGATAGGTTTACAAAGAGCCATTTGATCAAAGACAGTTTTAGTTTGAGATAATTCTTTCATCAAAGAAGACTCAATAAAAGTCCCTGGTTTTTCTTCATTAGAAGTAAAAATGGCAACAACAGCGTTATTTTTTTGTGCTTGTTCAATAAGATGATCACCATATACTAAAAATTGTTGATATAAATCGCGATATTTTTTTAATTGTAATTTTTTTAATTTTTTAAAAGTAGAATTTTGTTTCGATGTAATCATAAATTTTCCTTTGATAAAATTGTTCCCTTTTTAAGATCTTTTTAAATATTATTTTATTGTTTTTTTATCTTTTGCATTTTAATATTGACTTACAATAGTTTGCTCTGGATTTTGTTCGCAAAAATGCTTAATTGCTTCTTTTACATCAAAAAAACCATAATCACAGATTTTAAATTGCAAATGTTGGTTTATATTGAGAGTAATTGTATTTTTCAAAGCATCATTTAATAATGCAAAATAATCTATTTTTTGCTCTTCTCTTTTAGTTTTTAGAATAGTTGGTTTAGTGGCAGGATTTTGAGGCAAATAAAGAGTACAACAATCATGAAAAGCACGAATAGAAATATCAAAAGTATCAATTTGTTTAGCTATTTTAATTATTTCATTTTTATCCATAGTAACTAATGGTCTTAAAATAGTCATATTTGTTACTTGAGTAATTGTTTGCATGCTTTCCAAAGTTTGACTTGCTACTTGTCCTACTGATTCGCCATTAATTAAACATAAATGATTTTTTTGACAAGCAAATTGAGAAGCTAAACGATACATCATCCGACGCATAATATTAATGATATAAGAATCTAGAACTGTTTTAGTAATTTTTTCTTGAAAATATCTAAAAGGCACTAAATGCAATTTAATTTGATTACCAAAAGCATAACGACTCAAAACTTTAGCTAAATCAATTACTTTTTGGATTGATTCTAAAGGAGTTAAAGGGCTGGACTCAAAATGTAATAACTCTACTGTAATACCTTTTCTCATTGCTAAATAAGCAGCTACAGGAGAATCAATGCCACCACTCATCAAAACAGTTCCTCTACCTCCAGAAGAAGCAGGAAACCCTCCTAAAGCTTGAGTTTCATCACTTTTCAAATAAAGATAAGTATTTTCTTTTCTAATAATAACATGCAAAATAACTTGAGGATTTTTAACATCAACTATTAATTTGCCTTCAAACTGATTTAAAATTAAAGGAGCAATTTGTTGGGTGATTTCCAAACTTTTTAAAGGAAAGCTTTTATCTTTTCTAGTGGTTTCTATTTTAAAAGAAGTATTTTTTGTAATTTTTTCTTGCAACAACGAACAAGTTTTTTGAACAATATCATCTAATTGTCTGCTTGCTTGACTTACTACAACAAAAGAAGAAATCCCTGATACATAAGACAATCTTTTAAGAATTTCTTTTTCTAAATTTACATCATAAATATATTCTAAATAAGCATAATCATGTTTAAAATACATTTGAACGTTGCAAAGATCTTTAATTTTATTTTGCAATAATTGCCTTAATGTATTAATGAAAGCTTTTTTATTTTTTCTTTTTAAAAATAATTCTCCAAATCTAATTAAAATTTTTTTCTGATACATAAAGTTCCTCACATCAATATTTTGTGTATGAATATTTTTGAATAAATTATATTTAAATATCTTTATACAATTAAAATATTAAAATATAATAACTTTTTACAGATTAATTATAACATGAATACAACTATTTTTGTGATACAACTGCATATTGATAAGTTTTTACCTTGAATACTACAATTATAAATTTATATATCCTCATTTAATAATATATCTTTTTAAAAGGATTGTTTTTCTTCTAATTGTTCCAAAAAATTTATATTTTAATATATTTTTATCTTTTGTGAATTGTGATGTAATCATTGGTGCATTGCTCCTTTTTATTTTTTTATTCTTTGGTTTGGTTTCGGATTGTTTTATCTTTTAGACATTCAACTTGTGAGAGTTTTAAATTTTTTCTGGAGTGATGCCGAAACTTAAACAAATAACATTAAATTTGTTTTTGCTTAATTTGGTTTTTAATTTTTTAAGGAGTAATTCATCATGATTTACTTGTTTTAACCATAATTGATGTGGGTTGAGGTTTCTTATTCTATCGGGATCATAATTTTTTTCTTTGAAAATGATATTATTTGATTTGGTTTTTTGTTGGATTGAAGGTGAGTGACTTTTTCTTATTAGTTCATTGATTGCTGATTTTATGATTGGGGGTTATGTAAGCAATGAAGTCATAACCTAAATCTTGTTAATTATTGAGAGATTTGATTAATCCTAAGAATCCTTCTTAGTACAAATAATCTCTAATTAACAATTTAGGGCAATATTTGAATTTTGAACTATTTTTTTACTAAAGGTAAATGAAGTTCGTTTAAATGATTACAAATTTCTAAATTCTTTTTGTTTTTTAAAAAAATCTTTAAATAATTTTTATCTTAACATTTAGCCTTAAAGAGTTTTTAAAAAATAAAAGGTGTCTAAACTTTTGGAACAGCGCAAGATGATTGGTTTTTGTTGGTTCTAGTTAGGTTGGTGGATTTGGGTTTTACTTTTTTTCTTCTTGTTGCTTTCATGCGAAATAAGCTGTTCTAATTAACCCTACTAATAAAAATATTACAAAAAAAATTGTTGTTGTTTTGTTGTTTTGTCATTTTTAAATGTTCTCCTTTTGGTGGTTTTTAGGGTTTATTATTTTTTGATCTTACCTTTATTTTACTCTTTTTTGCGTAAAAATCGCTCAAAAATAGTACTTTTTATCAATAATATATCTTTTTATAAACAAAAAAAAGATTAACTTTTACAAAAGTTAATCTTTCCATATAAAAAAATATTTAATTATAAAATAATCTAAAAATAAAAAGGACTACCACCAATAAATTCTTTTAACAAAGACTCATGAAACACTAAATTAGAATCAAAAGATTTAAAAAAACTTAACAAATTTAAAAAATACTGAGCTTTATCAAAATACTTACTTGTTTCAGGAATTTGTAATAAAAAAGGAATCAAATATGGTTTTAAAACATTAAATTCATAAATTAATTCAGAATTAAAAACAAAATCAGCTTCTTTTTGAATAGGATAAATCCATCTAAACTCCCCTTTTCTCACAGAATCCCAAAACTCAAAAGTCCTTAAAATATTGGTATTCCTAGAAATATAATCTCTTATAGCTCTTCTTAAAAACCTTACATCGGTTAAATGTAAAGGATTGTGTAAATCTAGTGATAATTGATGTTGTGGAGAAATATAGATTTGAAATTTTTGTAATCTTGGAATAAAAGGAGTAAGTTTAGGGTTTATGGCATGCATTCCTTCTACTAAAATAATGTGATTATGGGTTTGAATATCTTTTTGGGTATGACTACGAGTAACAAAATCAAATTGTGGAATAGTAGTTTTTTTACAAGTAAGCAAATCATAGATATTTTGATTAAATAAAGGAATATTTAAGGCATCGATACTTTCAAAATCAAAGGAGGTGCCATCTTTTTCTTTGGGAATATCTTTCAAAGGCAAATAATAATTATCCATAGCAACAATAAAAGTAAAAATTCCTAAAGCTTGTAATTGTAATTGTAATCTTTTAGCAAACGTAGTTTTGCCACTAGAAGAAGGGCCTGAAATATTAATAATTTTAAGATTGGAAACGCGTTTAGCAATTTGGGTGCTTAATTGTTGCAACTGATTTTGATGATTAATTTCTGCAAGATTAATTAAATTGAATTGACTTTGAGCAGTTTGAGCAAATTGATTAATTTGAGAAACATTTTGTATTTGAATAGTTTTTTTAAAAGCCAAACTTTGAGTAAGCATTTGTTCAAATAGAGGCTCTTGTTGAAAAAGAGGAATTTTTTCATCACTAAAAGGAGTTACAAATTGAATAACAAACCCATTTTTATGATAAAATAAATTATATTTATCTAAATAACTAGTGTTAGGAACTAAACCTTGATACATATAATTACAATAATTTTGGCAAAAATAAAGGGTGACAAAGGAAGGATTTTTTTGTTTGAGGAGACTAATTTTATCCCCAAACCCCAAAGATTGATAAATTTGTAAGGCTTTTACAAGAGGCAATTTCTTTTTTGTAATATCTAATTTTTGATATACTAACAAGAGCATTTCTTCTTTGATTTGTTGAAACATTTCTGGCAAAAAAGTAATTTCTTTGGGAAAAGATGCCAAAATACTAGAAGAACTATAATAAGTAAAATGTAATGAAATATTTTCAAAAAGTTTGTAAGATGCCATAGCAACTAAATATCTTAAACTAGCTTCATAAATATTTACAGCCTCAGCGTGCCAAGCGCCTAAAAAAGCAATTTGATTGGTGGGGTCTTGCAATTTAAAGGTAAGTTCTTTTAATTTATTGTTTACTTTGGCAGCATAAACATTTTTAAGGTTTAATTGATTTTTTAAAGTCTCTAAACTAGTGTTTAAAGGAACATTTAAGATGGTTTGATTATAATAAACTTTTAGCACGATTTCCTCTGATACTGATAATATATTAAAAACCTCAATTAAGAGGTCTTTTCCTAAATAAAATTATTGTAATGTTTGTGGATTGCAATAAATAATATTGAAAAATAAAAAAAGGTAAAAAATAATTAAAATGTGGGGGCATGAATGAAAAATGATAAAGATTGCAAAAAATAAAAAAAGGGTAATTTTTTAAATAAAGCCTTTATCTAATAATTGCTTTCTTAAAATATCTGCTTGGATAAAATCTCTGCATTTTCTTGCATCTTGCCACAAAAAATATGTTTGTAAGTCTTTTTTTGTTGGTTTGTTAAATGGAATTGCAATTACTAAAGTATTTAAAATTAATAATAAAGAGTTTTGAAATTGAGATAACTTATCCAAAATTTGGGTTTGATGGGCTCGTTTAATTATTTGTTCCATTAAATCAATTACTTTATGAGTAGCAAAATCATCTTGCATTAATTGATGAAAAAGCTGCATTATATCTTGGTCTAAGGTTTGACAAAAAAAATGATTAACTTTTAAATAAAAATTATTTTTAGTTAAAAAATAAGTTATTTTTTTGTATTTTTGTTGAGTTTGTTCCATTAAATCATAACTAAAATTAATTGGCTTACGATAATGAGTACTTAAAATTAAAAACTTTATTATACAAGGATTATATTGCTTTAATAAATCTTTACACCAAATAATATTGCCTAAAGATTTAGACATTTTTTGATTTTGATAATCTAATCTTTCTACATGCATAAAAAAATTAGCTAGTTTTTGATGACTATGGGCATGTGTTTGGGCAATTTCATTTTCGTGATGAGGAAATTTTAAATCTGTTCCTCCTCCATGAATATCCAAAGGCAATTTAAAAAGTTGTTCAATCATAGTTGCACATTCAGTATGCCAACCAGGACGCCCCGCAAACCAAGGGCTTGGGTATGTGATGCCTTGAGAAGTTTTTTTCCACAAAATAAAATCTCCTGGAAATTCTTTTTGGGGGTCTAATTGTTTACGTACATTTTGTTTAAGTTGGGATAAATCTTGTTTTTTGAGTTTACCATAATCAGTGATTTTAGATACACGAAAATATATTCCTTGATCAGTAAAATAAGCAAATCCTTGGTCTAAAAGAGTTTGAATGTATAAAATCATAGAATTGATATATTGAGTAGCTTGGGGTTTAAAATTAATGGTTTGGATATTAAGGGTTTCAAGGAGATTGTTAAAAGATTTAATATACTTATTGGCTAAATCTTTTTCCAAAACTTGGTTTTTAAGCGAAGTTTCAATAATTTTATCATCAATATCAGTAATATTCACTACATAATATACCTTAAATTTAAGCATTTCTAAATATCTTTTCACTGTATCAAAAAAAATTAAAGGTCTAGTGTTTCCTAAATGCAGGTGATTATAGACAGTAGGCCCACAAACATAAATGTTAATTTGGGGCGGATGGTCAGGTTTAAAAAATTCTTTTTTGCGAGTTAAAGAGTTATAAATTTGTAGCATTAAAGAAATCCTTTTTGTTTGGAAAATGGAATAAAGAAAAAAGAAATGATAAGTAAATGAAATTAATTAATATATAAATATTATTTTTCAAATGGAATTAATTAGAATTTTTGGGCTTGTTTTAAAACATAAGATAAATTTTTAAGTACTTGTTTTTTTCCTAACAATTCTAATAAAAGGGCGATACTTGGACCATGCATTTTGCAAGTAGTTCCGATGCGCAAAGCCATAAAAAGTGTTTTTTTAGAAAAATCATTTTGGTTAGCAACTTGTTTAATGGCATTAAAAATAACATCTTTTTTAAATACAATAACATCAAAAACATTATAAAAAGTTTTTAAAATTAGGGTTGTTTGGGGATTAGTTTGTAAAAAAATCGTAGCTTCTTGTGATAAGGAAGGTTTGGTTTGAAAAAAAAGTTGATAAAAGTCTGCTATTTGTTGTATATAATTCATTCTATCTTGAAACAAAGAAACAAATTTAGTCATCCACTCTTTGTCATTTGTAGGAGCAGTTGTAAGAGTTAAATATTTTTTTTGCACAATAAATGATGCAATCACTTCTGGAGTTAATTTTCTTAAATGTTGATTATTCAAATAATCTAATTTAACTGTATCAAACATAGCAGGAGCTTTATTGAGGCGTGCCACATCAAATAAATTAATTAATTCTTGAGGACTTAATATTTCGGTTTGACTTAAAGGACTGAATCCTAACAAAGATAAAAAATTAAATAAGGCTTGTGGCAAGTAGCCTAATTTTTCATATTGTTCAATGAATTGCATAATGTTAGCATCTCTTTTACTTAATTTTTTTTTGTTGTCGTTAAGAATTAAAGTCATGTGAGCAAATTGAGGAAGATGCCATTGAAAAGTTTGATAAATCATAATTTGTTTAGGGGTGTTAGTTATGTGTTCTTCTCCGCGAAAAATATGAGAAATCTGCATTAAATGATCGTCAATAACCACTGCAAAATTATAAGAAGGATAGCCGTTTGATTTGATGATAACCCAATCTTCAATTTCTTGACTTTGAAAAGTAAGTTTACCTCTAATTAAATCATCAAAGGAAAAAGTTTGATTGGTAGGAACACGGAATCTTATTGCAAAAGTAGTTGTATTTTCTTGAAATTCTTTGTAAGCGAGACCTTGATCAAGTAGTTTTTGGGCGTATTTTTGGTAAATAGCAAGTCTTTCTGATTGGCGATAAGGTCCAAAAGGCCCTTGGATATCGGGCCCCTCACTCCAATCAATCCCTAACCAACGTAAATTTTTTAATTGAGAAGCCTCGCCGCCTTTAACATTGCGGGAAAAATCGGTGTCTTCGATTCGGATGATAAACTCTCCTTGATTGTGTTTGGCAAACAAATAATTGAATAAAGCAGTACGGGCATTTCCTATATGCAAAAAACCAGTAGGGCTTGGAGCATAACGAACTTTAATTTTTTTCATAGTTACAGTAATGGTTTTCCTTTTAATTTAAAATCGATAAAGGGGAGATGTTGGTTAAAAAATTAAAAAAAAGGAACTTTTTTACAAAGTTCTTTTTTGGATTAACGTTTGGAAAATTGTGGTGCTCGACGAGCTTTTTTTAAACCGTATTTTTTGCGCTCTACACAACGAGCATCGCGAGTTAATAAACCAGATTTTTTTAAAATGGCTCTTAATTCTGGAATACTTTCAATTAAAGCGCGGGCAATTCCTAAACGAATAGCGCCTGCTTGAGCTGAAAGTCCTCCACCATTTACATTCACACTTACATCAAAAACTTCTCTTTTTTCAGTTAATTCTAAAGGTTGAATCATTTCTAGACGTGTTGCAGGTAATGGTAAATATTTTTCAAAATCTCTAGTATTGATTGTAATTTTGCCAGTACCATTAGTTAAAATAACTCTTGCCACAGAACTTTTACGACGACCAGTACCAAAATAATTTACTTTTTTCATCTAATTAAACCTCTAAACTTTCTGGTTGTTGAGCTTGATGATTATGTTTTTGTTCGGCATAAACAAATAATTTTTTACCAATTTGTGAACCTAATTTAGTATGAGGAACCATTCCTAAAATTGCTTTTTCAACCATTCTTGTAGGAAATTTAAGCATCATTTCTGAAGCTACAACTTTAGTTAAACCACCAGGATAACCTGAATGTTTGTAGTAAGTTTTTTGTTGCCATTTTTTGCCAGTTAAATTAATGTAGGCAGCATTTATAACAATAACATAATCGCCATTGTCTACATGTGGCGTGTAATGTGTTTTATGTTTTCCTTTTAAAATGGAAGCCACTTTGGTAGCTAATCTACCTAGGATTTTGCCCTTAGCGTCTACTAGGTGCCATTTGGGTTTTACTGTTTTTTTATTAGCCATTAAAGTTTTTTGATTGTTTTTTGGTTGCAATTGTTCTGTCATGGAATTTTCTCCTTATCATTAGTGAAAAAATAGTGATTAATTTTATGTGTGTATTTATGTTTTGTTTGAAAGCGATGAAAACAAAAAAAGAGCTATGAAATATTTTGTAATTTTGATATGAAATAGTCTTAAATTATTATGATATATTAATTTTTTATTTTCAATATTCTCTTAATATTTTACTAAAATAATGTCATTAAGTCAAGTAAAAAAATAATTTTATTCGCTTTTTTAAAAAATAATGCATAAATTGTGTAAAAAAATGAAAAAAGGCAATGATGAATAGATGATTCTCGGATAATTTTGATATTTTTTATATAAAAATAAAAAAGGTCCAAAAAAAATATTTACCACGTTGTAAACAACAAAAAAATAATTTAATAATAAATAAAAAGGTATTTTTTGCAATTTTAAATTTAAAATTGGGGAATCGTTAAATAAAATATTTTTTTGAGGCAAAAATATTATTTTTTAATTCTTAATTTATTTGATACACATTTACTAAACATTAAGGGAATTTTTAAAAGCAAGAGCAAAGTCTTTGCCTTTTAGCACTTCTACTAAAGCAAAAGCAAAGTCAAAGACAGTTATAGGGGAACGAGAAGTTACAAATTTATCACTAATAACAGCTTTTTTGTCTGGCAAATAAGTACCTTCAATAAAATTATTACAAGAAGGAAAACAAGTAAAAGGGTGGTTTTTTAATAAATCTAGTTTACCTAGAAACATAGGAGCGGCGCAAATAGCTCCAATAACTTTATTAGCATCAAAAAAAATTTGAATTAATTGCAATAAAAAAGTTTCTTTTTCAATAATTTGTGCCACGTAAGGTCCTCCAGGAATAACTAAAAAATCGTATTCTAAAGGATTAATGGTAGCTAAATTGGCGTTTGCTTTTACACAAAGCCCGCTAGAAGATACAACTTCTAATTGGGGATTTAGAGTTGCGCTTGTTAAAGGAAGGGATGCGTGATTTAATAAAGCTCTTGTGACTAAAGCCTCACAATCCTCAAATCCATCATATAAAACTAATAAACCTTTCATATTGTTCTTTGTTGTCTCCTTTTTAACTTTGTTATTTGTTTAGTTGCATGTGTTTGTAAGTAATTTTTTGGTGTTGGTGTTAGTTAATATAAATTAAAATACAAAGTGAAAATAAAAATAAAAAATACCACAAAAAAACTGTGATATTTTAATTATTAATTTTGGTTTGCTAAATATTTTACTAAATTACGTCTTTTGCTGTTTTTCATAAACAAACCCCTTTTAGAGTGAAAATCATGAGGATGTTGTTTTAAATGTTCACTTAATTGTTTGATTTCTGCTGATAAAATAGCAATTTGAACTTCAGATGAACCTGTATCTTTTGCAAAATGTGAATTTTGTTTAATGATTTCTTGTTTTTGTTCTTTGGTTAATGCCACGTAAAAACTCCTTTTTTTAATTTATATTTAGTTGAATTTGATAGGTTTTAGGTTTGATAATTAATGTTAAACTTTTAAAAATTGGTCCACATCAAGAACAAAAATCGTTGCTCCGCCAACAGAAACTTCAGTAGGAAAAGAATTATAAGCGCTAAACTCATTGATGATATTGTTTGGAATCATTTGAGTTTTTTTATGAGAATGGGATTTTATAATTTCTAAAGCTTTGGATACTTTTTCTTCTTTGACTCCCAAAATAAAAGTTGCATTAACTTCTTTTAAAAAGCCTCCTTTAGTAGCTAATCTAGTTGTAAAAAAACTATTTTCTATTAAAGATTGTTGTACTTTGTTAGCATCGTGACTAGAAACGATAGCTATAATTAATTTCATATTATCCACAATAGTATTATACCTTAATTTTGCTTTATTTGATGAAAAAAAATAACCAAAAAGTAGGTAGGAGAGGAAAATGAAAAAAGGATTGCGATTAGTGTTTATTAAGGGCAAAAGCAATTCGATTTCCCACAAAATAAACTGTTTGAGTTAAAATAAAGGTAATCAAAACAGATACTATAATTAAATCAAAACGAGTAAAAAAAGGTTCAAAATCATAATGTCCGTTATATCCATTATCAATTGCAACTGCTGCAATACCTTGATGCCCTACAATTTGCAAAACAGAAGAATAAGCAAGGGAAGTGATAAAAAGAGAAGCTAGTTTTAAAATGATATCAGAACGAGTTTCTACTAACAAAAATTTAGTCACAAATTGAAATTTAGTCGCCCCAAGACTAAATGATGTTTGGTATAATTCTGGATTAGTAGTTAAAAAAACTTGTTCACAATGGCGAGCAAAAAGAGGAACAATAGCCAAAACTAAGAAAAAAAGGGCAGTACCAAAACCATAACCCATGCGAAAATAAGGGATTAAAACTAATTTTAGTAATAAAACAATTAAGATTAAAAAGGGAGTAGAAATGAAAAAATTCATCAAACTATTTAAAATCCAATATATTTTATAATTTTTTTGTATTTGGAATAAATATAATAAAACTCCTAAAATAAGCCCTAAAAAAAAAGCAATAAAACAACCTATTAAAGTAATTTTAAGAGTTTCTTTAAAACCATTCCATACCAATTTATTTTTAGCTAAAACATTCCACAAACGAATAAAAATATTATTTTCCATTAAGTTTTTCCATTAATTAGAAGAAGAAGAAGCAGAGCCTGTTTTGCCTAAATATTTATATTTAATGTTTTTACTTATTTGTTTAACTTCTTGTCTTGGAATCATATAAAAATTGGTTGCAAATGGGTTTGCTTCCATATATGCAATAGCTTCTTCTTCTTTTAAAATATCTTTTAAAATTTTAATTTTCCAGTCATTTTCATTATTGTTGGTAGTTACTAAAGAAATGGCATAAGAATAAAGAATATCATCTAACTTATTGGGTTTTTGTATTATGCCTAGTGATATAAATTTATTTATTCCTAATCCCATAACAGTAGGATAATTAAGACACAAATCAAAATCATTGTGAGCGAGAAATCTAGATGTAATTTTGTTTAAATCCGTTTCAGTAGTGTATTCTATATAAGGATATAAATCAGTAGATTTAAAATCTGTAGTTTTTAAATTAAATTGCTCTTCATTGATAAGAGTGCGTCCTGGGTTTTTTTCTTCGATAATTTTTAATTCTTGCAACAAACACAAAGCTAAAGAACGTTGAAAATTATCTTGTGGCATCAAAATTTTAAGATTGCTAGGATGGGTGGTTTTTTGAATGCTTTCTAAATTATTAAAAGTATTAGGTTTAGCAAAAAGCCCAAATTTAGCTAAATAAACTACTTGGCTAAACGTTAATTTGTCTTTATCTGTGATATTTGATTGTTCTTTGTTAAAAACATTTAGATGATGTACATGAGCGTCTAATTTGGCATCAACTTGTTTGTTTAAAAGTAATTCATTGGTTTGTTTAAATCCTAAACTTAAATATTGAACATCTAAATCAATATTGTATTCTTTTAAACGGTCTTTGGCATATGCCTCTAAAAAATCTTTAATAGTTGGCAGAGCAGTCGCTACTTTTAATTTATGGGTTTTTTGGTTATAGGAGTTATCAGCTAAAGTTTTTTTATTATACCAAAGAAAATAACCCAAAAGCAAATTACACAAAAGAGAAATAGTTAATAAGGCAAATATTAGATTTTTTTTAGTTTTGGAAGATAAAAAAGATAGTTTAAACATGCAATGCGTCTCTTTTCTAAGTAATTTTATTTATTAATATTTTGTTTGACAAAAACATTTGTATGATAAAAAAGGATAAAATTCAGACAAAAATGTTTTGATAAGAAGTAGCTTCAAATTTACAAGAATGATTCAGGGTAGAAATTTTAGCTAATTTTCCTTGTTCCAAAATAGCTACACGGTGGCACAAACTTTTAATTACTGCAACATTATGAGAAACTAAAACAATTGTAGTTTTTAGTTTTTGATTGGTTGTTTGCAATAATTTCAAAATCTCCTGACTTGTCATTTCATCCAGGGCAAAAGTAGGCTCATCACAAAAAATAATTTTAGGCTCATAAACTAAGGCACGCGCAATGGCTACACGTTGTTTTTGTCCGCCCGAAAGTGTTTTAGGATAGATATTTCTAAATTGTTTAAGCCCTACAAAATCTAGCATTTTGTTTACTTTAGAAGTAATTTGTTTTTCAGGAGTGCTTCTTATTTCTAAAGGAAGAGCAACATTTTCAAAAACATTTAAATTACTCAAAAGATTAAAATTTTGAAAAATCATAGCACTTTCTAGATGGCTAAAAGTTTTTTGAATGGAAGAATTAGCATTTTTATCAGGCAACATAAATCCATTCATAATTTTTAATAACGTAGTTTTGCCAGAACCTGAAGTTCCTACTAACCCAAAGATTTCTCCTTTAAAAACTGCAAGTGAAATGTTTTGTAAAACCGGAAGTTGTTCTTTTTTAAGGAAAAAAGTTTTCGAAAGATTATTGATTTTAATCATAAATAATTCCTTGTTTATTGTTTTTTTGAATTTAAATGATTGGAAAGTAGGTGAAAAAAATAAAAAAAACTCTAAAACAAAAATGATGAAGAAAAGTTTAAAAAATGCAATTGGAGTCAGTAAAAGTTTTTAAAAGCTTTTCAAAATTAGTAGGTAAGGGTGCTTCCAAAATAAGATTTTGATTAGTGATAGGGTGATTGAATTTTAGTATTTTAGAATGCAAAAATTGACCTAAAGGAGTAATATGGTGTGATGAGTCATAAAGTAGATCTCCTACAATGGGATGTTTTAGGAAGGAAAAATGTGCTCTTAGTTGATGAGTTCTTCCTGTTTCCAAATTACATTCCATCAAAGAAAAGTGAGAAAAGCGTTGCAAAGTTTTAAAATGAGTAACAGCAGTTTTGCCGTCGGGCATAACTTGCATTTTTAATCGATTATGATTATTTCTTCCGATAGGTAGTTTAATAATACCTTTATCTTCTAAAAAACCTTCAATTAAAGCCCAATAAATTTTGGTAATTTTTCTTTGTTGGAACGCAATTTGTAGTTTGTCGCTTACATCATTAGTTTTAGCAACAATTAATAAACCAGTAGTATTTTTATCAAGTCTATGAACGATACCAGGCCTTTGGGTATCTATATGACTTAAAGTGTTAAATTGGTGTAACAATCCATTAACTAAGGTTGTTTTTTGAAAACTTAAAGAAGGATGCACTACCAAATTGGCAGGTTTATTGATAACTGCTAAATAAGGATCTTCATAAATGATGTCTAAATTAAGATTTTGAGGAGTTTGTAAATTAATAGATTCGTGAGTTTGAGGGATGATAACTGTAATGAGGTCTTGGGGCTTTAACAAATAACTTTTTTTAGAAGATTTGGTGTTGACCAAAACTTGTTGTGCCAAAATTAATTTTTGACATTGACTTTTATTTAAATTAATGTGAGCGGATAAAAAATGATCCAAACGTTGAAATGCCTCACTGGCAGAAATAAGAAACTCTTTTTTTTCATTCATGCAAAAGGCCTTGTTTTCTAAAAGTTAAAAAATGCAGTAAAAAGGTTGGGTTAAAAAATAAAGACAAAATATTCAAAAGATTAAAAAATTAAGAAAAAGCATTAGTGATAAAATTAAATTATCATAACGAACACCAACTCTAAGAAAGTTTAAAATTGGTGTTAATTGTAAAGATATTTTTGTTTTTTGTAAAAAAGCTGTTTTTAGAAATGAAAAAAATAGATTAGATTTAAGTTTGTTCGGAGTCTGTTGACAAAACTTCTGGAGAAGCTTTTTCATTATTGTTTGGATTTGATTCATTTGATTCTTGGTTGTCTAAATTGGTTGTTATTTCTAATTCATCATTTAAAGGAGTTTTATCAGTGTTAGTTGTTTCATTGTTGGAAGACATTTGAGAAGTTGTTTGGGTTGGGGCGTTGGTTTCTTCTTTTTCTTTTTCCCACCAAGCAATTTTTCCCGTAGCTACAATTTCGTCAATATCTCTTTTATTAAGGGTTTCTATTTCAAGTAAATATTTGGCGATTGTGTCAAGCAAATCTTGATTTTCTTGAATAATTTGTTTGGCTTGTTGATAACAATTAGCAATAATTTTTTGAATTTGTTGATCAATTTCTAAACCTTTAGGATCAGAAAAATCATTTTGAAAAGTGTTTCCTGAATATTGCACTGGTCCTAAATCACTCATTCCATATTTAGTTACCATCAGTTTAGCTATTTGTGTAGCGTGTTTAAAATCGTTATAAGCACCATTAGAAACGTCATCAAACATTAATTCTTCAGCGACACGTCCGCCAAGAAAGGAAGTAATTTGGGCTAATAGGGCTTTTTTAGAAGAAAAGAAAGTTTCTTCTTGAGGAAGCATTAAGTTGTATCCGCCTGCATTTCCACGTGGAATAATAGTGATTTTTTGAACTATTTGGGCAAAAGGAATTTTGATTCCAATAACAGCATGTCCTGCTTCGTGATAAGCTACCATACGTTTTTCTTTGTCGTTGTATTTTTTAGATTTTTTAGTAGGACCAATTAAAATGCGGTCTAAAGCTTCGCTAATGTCTTTTTTATTGATAAAAGTAGCATTTCTTCTAGCAGCTAATAAAGCAGCTTCATTTAAGGTTCCTTCTAATTGAGCGCCACTAAAGCCTGGAGTTTGTTTGGCTAATTCTTCTAAACTGATTTCTTCTGAAAGTTTTTTATTACTTGCATGTAATTTTAAGATAGCTTCACGGTCTTTAACATTTGGTAAAGTAATATTAAAGTGACGGTCAAAACGCCCAGGACGTAAAATAGCTGAGTCAAGAACTTCGGGTTGGTTAGTAGCTGCAATAACAATAACACCCATTTTTTGGTTAAAGCCATCCATCTCTACTAAAAGTTGGTTTAAGGTTTGTTCAGAACCGTTGCTCCCACCAATATTGGAACCTCTTTTTCTAGCAACTGCCTCAATTTCATCAATAAAAACGATACAAGGAGCTGCCAGTTGAGCTTCTTTAAAAAGATCTCTTACACGTGAAGCTCCAACACCTACATAAACTTCATCAAAATCAGAACCTGAAGCAGCAAAAAAAGGAACGCCCGCCTCACCTGCAACTGCTTTAGCAAGTAAGGTTTTTCCTGTTCCTGGAGGCCCATACAACAAAACTCCTTTAGGAATTCTTGCTCCCATAGCAGCATATTTACGCGGGTTTTTTAAAAAGTCAATCAATTCTGACATTTCTTCTTTTTCTTCATCAGCTCCTGCTACATCTGAAAAAGTAAATCTTTTGTGATTGATAATAACTTTGCGACTTTTAGCGCCTTTTTTACCAGAGGTTGATGCCAAAATTTCTTGTCCCATTTGTTTGATAGTATCGGCAAAAAAGAGAAAAAAACAGTAAAAAAATAACATTGTTAAACATTGTCTAAATACCCAAAAAACATGTTCATAACCATTCCAAGGTCTAGGATCTACAGAATAGGTGTTATATTTGTATTTGCCGTTTGGTTTTTTTTCAAATACTTTGTCATAAGGAATATTAAAAAAATCAATTACTCTACCATCTGTAGTAGTAACTACAATGTCACAAAAAGCAGAATTAGCAAAAATGGGATTATACTGTATTTTTTCAATTTCGTTTTTTTGCGCAAGTGCATCAAATGTATTGTTATCTTTTTTTTCATGCTTAGTAAAATAACAATAAATAAAAGTGGCGCCTATTAAAATTACAGCAAAATAAAGGACTCCCATATGGAATTTTTTAAAAATTTTATCAAAAAATGACATAAATTAACCTTTCTTGCAAGAAATTATCTTTGGGTTAAACATTAAAATAAAATATTTTAATGTTTTGAGTTTAAATTCGGGATGGATGTAATTTCTGCATTTTTTTCGATTCTCATTTTTAATTTGTTTGAGAAAAACAATTTGAAGAGGTAAAAAAGTTTTTAAAAGCTAAATAAATCCTGAATTGATTTCCTAAAGTTAGGTTGGTATATAATTGAGGAATAAATAAAATATTGTCTAGATTGTCTACTACTAACCATAAATTATTTCTTTGAGTAAGGGGAACTTTTTTTTCAATTAAAAATTTTTTCAATTTTTTAGTGCCAAAACTAAATTTTAATGTGTCTTTTGGTTGGCGCAAACGCACTTTTAAAGGGAAGCTAACTTTTTGAGAATTATAATTGAGGGTTTCTATCAAAGGACAAACACAAACAAGACAAAGATTACATGTAGAAACACACAACAAAGGTTTTGTTAAAGCAAAGGGGAGCGGTAGTGCGGGGTTCATTAATTTAATATGCTTGTAATCTTTAATTAAATGCCAATCAGAATTAAGATGCCAAGATAGATTAGGCTTATAAGGATTGTTAATGCCTTTGATTATATTTTGGATAAAAATAAAACTTTGAGTAATATTTTTTTGTTCTAATAATAATAAAATGATATCTTTTTGAATAACTAAATCAAGGTTTAAAAAAGGCGCAAGTGCAATAGAGTTTGGTTGGTTACAACTATGATTTGTGTGTTTTGTAAGAAATAAAAGAGTTTGTTTTCGAATAAAATTGTAGGCTTGCAAAAGAGTTTGTTGGTATTTTTGGATATTTTGCAAAAAACTAGTTTGAGTTTTTAAATAGGGAATAACTTGATGCCTGATTTGGTTTCTTTGATAAGTAAGCTTTTGATTGGTGTAATCTTCCAAAAAAGGAATTTTGTAAAAAGCAGCATAACTTATGATTTTAGCTTTGGGAATGTATAAAAAAGGTTTTAAAAAGATGAAATCCGTCCAAGAAGTTTGGATCTGCATGCCACTATAACCTAGCAAAGTGCTGCTTCTGCTTATTTTTTGTAAAATAGTTTCTGCCAAATCATCTAAATGATGAGCTGTCAAAATAAAAGGGGTTCGGTGTTTTGCAGCTATTTGCATTAATTTTTGTTGCCTTAATAAACGTGCTTGGGCTTGAAAGTTTTTTTGAGGGCAATTTAGTTCAAAATAATGGAAGCCAAGGGAGTTTTGGAGGCAATAATTTTTAACTAATTCTTTATTTTTCCAAGTATTGGAGTTTGTTAAATGGTTGAAATGCACAACTTGAAGTTTTATTTTTTGTGCCACCAAATAATGAAGTAAAGCCATTGAATCAACGCCACCACTTACAGCTATAATATAGGTTTGATTGGTTTCTAGACTACAAGCAAGTTTAATATTTTCCATGAAAAATCCTTAATTAAAATTGCATTTGAGTTGGAGTTTTAGGGTGTTGAGTTGTTCTTGGTTAACTGCGCTGGGAGCTTCTAACATCAAATCTTTGGCACTTTGGGTTTTAGGAAAAGCAATAACATCTTTGATATTATTAGTTTTGGTAAACAACATCACAAGACGATCAAGACCTAGGGCAATTCCTCCATGAGGTGGGGTACCGTATTTAAGGGCTTCGATTAAAAAACCAAAACGGTTTTGCACTTCTTCTTGCAAAAATCCTAAAAGACTAAAAATTAATTCTTGCGTTTGGTGATTGTTAATTCTTAACGAACCACCACCCACTTCATAGCCGTTCCAAACTAAATCATAAGCATTGGCAAGAGCTTTTTGAGGATTGCTTTTTAAAATAGTAGCATCACGAGGGGCAGTAAAAGGATGGTGCAAAGAGTAAAGACGGTTTGGTGGGGATAGGTCTTCTTGAATGGTTTCAAACAAAGGAAAATCAACAATCCATAATAACGCTTCTTGAGTTGTGTCAACCAAAGATAAATCAAGGGCTAGTTTGGTGCGAAAAATACCTAAAGCTTTGTGAATAATGTCTTTTTTGCCAGAAACGACAAAACAAATTTCTTCATTTTTTAAAAAAGAATCATCTTGAATAAATTGAGATATTCCACCTATAATTTTATCATTTTTTTTAACAAAAGAAAACAATTTCAAGTTAAAATGTTTACTAAAAAACAATTGATACTCATCTAGTTTACGGCGTGTCAAAAATGCTGTTTTGGAAACTTTAAATCCTTTAATTTTTCCTGCAAAAATATTTTGGGAATAAGTATTAGTATCAAAAAAAGTAGTAAAATCTGTAATTTTAAGGGGATTCCTTAAATCTGGTTTATCAGAACCATAAAGTTCAAAGGCTTGTTGATAAGTTAATCTTAAAAAGGGTTGAAGAAGTGGTTTTTTCCAAATATTGGCAAATAAATCTACTATAATTTCTTCTGTTAAAGACATAATTTCATCTTGATTTAAAAAAGATGTTTCGATATCAATTTGACTAAATTCAGGTTGTCTATCAGATCTGAGGTCCTCATCACGGAAACAACGCGCTACTTGAAAATACCTTTCAAATCCTGCAATCATGTATAATTGTTTAAAAAGTTGGGGAGATTGAGGAAGAGCATAAAAATTACCTGGATAAATCCTAGAAGGCACTAAATAATCTCTTGCTCCTTCAGGAGTTGATTTAGATAAAATGGGGGTTTCTAGTTCTAAAAAATCATTTTTCAAAAGGGTTTGACGAATACTTTGGGTAATGTGATGTCTTTGAATCAAAAAATGTTTAACTTCAGGATTTCTTAAATCCAAATAACGATATTTAAGTCTGGTTTCTTCTAAACTTTCTTGACTTTGAAACACATTTAAAGGTAAGGTTTGAGCCTCACTTAAAATTTCAATATGAGATACTAAAATTTCAATATCACCAGTTGGCAAATCAGGATTTTTATTGATTCTTTCAATTACTTGACCTTTAATTTGCACGACTGTTTCTAATTTAATTAAAGCTATTTTGTCGTATTGTGGATTGTTTTCTTTAACTAATAATTGAACGATGCCAGAAACATCGCGTAAGTCAAAAAAAAGAGTTTTTCCTAAATTACGTTTACGAAAAATAAAACCTTTTAGAAAAACTATTTTTCCTTGGTGGATTAGTGTTAATTGATTATTATAATAGCTATATTTAGTTTTCATGAATATAATTTAACTCCTTGTTGTTTTGTAAATAAGAAACAACATCTTTTTGTAATATGGTGGTTTGCTGTTGGGTGTAAGTATTTTTGATTGTAATTTGATTATTGGCAAATTCTTTTGGTCCCAGAATTAAAAGATAAAGAGGTTGTTTTTTTAAGGCTTGTTTAAGACTTTTGGAAAAAGATAAAAACTTATAATTAAGATCAGCGGAAAAACCTTGATGGCGGAGAGTTGTTGCAAGTTCAAGACCTTGATAAAAAAATTGTGGCTCACTAACTAATATAAAGGCATCTAAAGAAGGTAAGATATTTTTGTTACAAAAAGAACGGGTGGCTAGAATTGACATTAAGCGTTCCATACCTAAGGCGAATCCAATACCAGGCGAAGGACTTCCTCTAAATAAAGTAACTAAATTATCATAACAACCACCGCCACCCAAAACTGCTTGATGTCCTTGTTCGTTATTGTAAACAATTTCAAAAACACTATTAGTATAATAATCAAGCCCACGGACTAAATCATGACACAATTCAAAATTAACATTCATTTGTTTAAGCCCTTCTAAAACTTGTAAAAAACGAACTTTAGCATCCTCAACAAGGTGGTCAAAAATGCGTGGTGCTTGCTTTAAAAAAGGTTCATTATTACAATTTTTACAATCCCAAATACGCAAAATATTTTTTTCAAATCTTTCTTGGCATAAAGGACATAATTGTTGATAATGTGTTTGTAAATAGTTTTTAAAAACTTGTAAATAATTATTGTATGTAGTTTTGCATCCCAAAGAATTAATTTTCACAGTAATATCACAAATCCCTAATGATTTAAGGGTTTTATAGGCAAGAAAAATTACTTCTACATCTAAAAAAGGGCTTGATTGTCCTAAAATTTCTACTCCTACTTGATGAAATTGACGATAGCGACCTTTTTGAGGTCTTTCATAGCGAAAAAAAGGTCCATAATAAAAAAACTTGTGTAATTGTGAAGTTTTATCTAATTTATTTTCCACATAACTACGAATAACACCAGCAGTTCCTTCGGGACGCAAAGTAATAAAACGTCCTTTTTTATCTGTAAAAGTGTAAGTTTCTTTGGAAACCATTTCTGAATGTTGAGCTGCTCTATCAAAAACACCACGATATTCAATTATAGGAGTTCTTATTTCTTGCAAATGATACTTAGCAAATAAAGTGCGAATGTGATTTTCTACTTTTTGCCAACAAACCATTTTATCCAACATCAAATCATGAGTACCTTTAATTTTAGAAAACATCTTTGGGCTCCTTTGCTTTTAGGGGTTTGGTTTGGTTTTTAATTTTTGGATTGTTTTGTTGTTTTTGGGATAAAAGTTTTGATAAAGCTTTTTAGGGATTTTTATATTTTTTAAGTTTTTTTGATAATAAAGCTTTAAAAGATGGATGAAAAATAATTTAAAAAACACAAAAAAAACAAACAATAAACAAAATAATTTTAATAAGGTATCATTAATAATTGAATAAAATAGAATAAATGAAGTAATAAATAATTGTCTGCATTATAAATAATAAATTATTTAATTATTGATTCTTTGAATTTTATAAATTTGTGAAATTTTATATAAATTAGTAATTAAATTATTTAATTCTTTAGTATTAGCTATTAAAATCCTAATCTTAATAATTGTTTCTAATTTTTGTTTATTAATAACATTAAATTCTAAAATACTTAAATTAAAACTATTGATTTTATTAATAATTTGTTGCACTAAAATATCTTTGGTAGAAGCAATAATGCTAATCCAAGCAGGATATTTAGCAATAGTGTAATCTTTTTGCCATGAAGCAGTAATTAGTCTTTTTTCATCACATTGAGCTAAATTATTACATTCCTTGCGATGCACAATAATGCCTCTTCCTTTAGTGACAAATCCTAGGATTTCGTCGTTATAAACAGGGGTACAACAACTTGCCAATTTTAATTTAGGATTACTAAGACCTTCAATAATAACACCTGTCTCACTTTGATGTTTGAGTTTAACATGAGATTTTGCCATTTGTTTTTGCAAAATATTTTGACTTAAAGTTTCTTTGGCTAAAACAAGCAATTTATTAATTAATGACTTAGGATTTAATTGTTTTTTAGCAATTTCATAATAAAAATCGTTAAGAGTTTGAATATTATAGCGCTCAAAATGTTTTTGGACAAAATTATTATCAAGTAAGGAAATTTCAATTTTATTGGCGGTTAATTCTTTTTCAATAATATCTTTTCCTTTTTGAATTTCTGCTAAATATTCAGTTTTATTTTCTTTGATATCTTTCTTTAAAAAACCTTTAATTTTTCTTTTAGCGTGTGTTGTTTTTACCATACGCAACCAGTCTTTATTAACTGATAAAATATTTTTATTGGTTTTAATCGAAATAATATCGCCATTTTTTAGTTGATAATCAATTGGTGCAATTTGCCCATTAATAATAGCTGCTGTCATTTTGCTTCCTACTGCGGAATGAATACGAAAGGCAAAATCAATGGGAGTAGAACCTTTGGGAAGTTCAAATACTTCTTGAGTAGGAGTAAAAACATAGACATTATCACTTAAAATATCATTTTTAATAGCATCTACAAATTCTTTGGGTGTTTCTTCAGGATGATTTTTGGCATCAATAGTAATTTTAACTAATTCTCGATACCATCTTAATTTTTTGGCAAGTTCTAATTGTTTAGCTTCTTGGGAATAAGTTTTATTTTCTTTATAAGCCCAGTGAGCAGCAATTCCTTTTTCAGCAATTTCATCCATTTCTTGAGTTCTTATTTGCATTTCAAACAAAGAACCATCCTTAGTTAAAACAGTTGTGTGCAAAGATTGATAAAGATTGGGTTTAGGAACTGCAATATAGTCTTTAAATCTTAGGGGCAATGGCGAAAAATGACCGTGAATAATCCCTAAACATTGATAACACAAATCAACGGTAGGAACAATAATTCGGATAGCTAAAAGGTCAAAGATTTCTTCAAAACTAACTTTTCTTTTAACAATTTTTTTATAAATGCTATAAATATTTTTGACGCGTCCTTTAATAGTGTAATTTTTGAGTTGGTGGCTGTCTAAAAGAGATTTAATATTAGTAATAATTTTGGCAATTGATTCTTCACGTTGTTGTTTTTTTAAACGAATTAAATTAGAAACACGGTAATATTCTTGAGGAAAAACATATCTTAGAGACAAATCTTCTAATTGTGATTTAATTTCAAAAAGTCCTAAACGATGTGTTAAAGGAGCGTGAATTTCTAAGGTTTCTTTAGCAATGCGTAATTGTTTTTCTGAAGTCATCACATTTAAAGTTTGCATATTGTGCAAGCGGTCAGCAATCTTTACAATAACAACTCTAATGTCTTTCGCCATCGCTAAAAACATTTTTTGTTGATTATCAGCATGTCCTTGATTTTTGTGAAAAGCAATTTTGGTAAGTTTGGTTGCCTGATAAACTAAATAAGCTACATCTTCTCCAAACAAAGAAGTTAAATCTTCCATAGTAGCATTAGCATCTTCCAAAACGTCGTGGAGTAAACCCGCCATTAAAGTATTGGGTTCGCTGTTTAATTGTGCCAAAATTTTAGTCACTGCACAAGGATGAATAATATATGGTTCTCCTGTAAAACGTTTTTGCCCGTGATGTTTTTCTTTGGCAAAAAGATAGGCTTTAGTAATTTTTTGCAAAATGGTGGCATCTTGAATATTTTTGAAAATCACAACCATTAAATCTTGATATAATGTATCTTTTTCTAAAGTTAAATCGGAATTTAAAATCATCTTATAACCTTCCTTTTTAAGGATTTAAAAAAAAGCAAAGAAAATAAAAGGAAGCAAAAAATAAATTAAGTGTATAATCTTTTTGTGCCTTGAAAATAAACTTCTTTAATAACACCTGCACCACAACAAATATTATTATTATAAAAAGCACATATTTGCCCTGGAGTTACTGCTTTAATTGTTTGAGGATAATAAATTTCTAAGGTATTTTGGTCTATCCAAGTTAAAATAACATCTTGATTGGGTTGGCGGTAACGCATTTTGGCTTGCAAGTGCAGATTGGTTTTTTTACCGCGCCAAACAATATCACTAATTAAGGCTTTGTCGCTGTATAAATAAGGATGTGTGTTGCCTTGTTCTACGTATAAAGTGTTAGTTTGAAGGTGTTTTCCCACGACAAACCAAGGTTTTTGGCTGGAAAAATCACCCAAACCTAAATTTTTGCGTTGCCCTATAGTATAATACATTACTCCTTTGTGATGTGCTAAAAAAGTACCATCCAAAGTTTTAATATCACCTTTTTGAGCGGGTAAATAGTTGCTTAGGAATTGAAAAAAATTTCTTTCACCAATAAAACAAATCCCTGTGGAATCTTTTTTAGTGGCATTAATTAAATTATTTTCTAAAGCAATTTGGCGTACTTCTTGTTTGGTGAGATTACCCAAAGGAAACAAAATATTTTGTAATTGTTTAGTTGCTAGTTGTGATAAAAAATAAGTTTGATCTTTGTTTTGATCCACAGCACAAGCAAGTTGTGGAAATAATTTTTGTTCCGAAAAAGTTTCATATATGATGTTAGCATAATGTCCCATAGCAATATATCGAGGGGCAAGTTTTGTTGTTACATACTCAATGAAAGCTCTAAATTTAATTTCATTATTACACAAAATATCGGGATTTGGAGTAAGATTATTTTCAAAGGCTTTTATAAAAGACATAAATACTTTTTGCCAATATTCTTCAATAAAATCAACACGATGTAACTTAATTCCTAGTTGTTCAGACACTTTTAAGGCATCTTTATAATCTAGTTCTTGCGGGCATATGTCATTTAAAGTGGGATTGCCTTGGATATCAAAATTAAGATTGCTATCCCAATTACGCATAAAAACTGCTTCTACCAAATAACCTTGTTTTTTTAAAAGAAAAGCAGCAACGGCACTATCAACTCCTCCTGATAAACCAACAACAACTTTTGTCATTTTTTGCTCCTTTTCTTTTTTTAGTTTGTTATGTATTATTTTGATGATATTTTATTGATGTTTTGATATTTTGGTTTTTTTGGAAATTTGTTTTATTACTTTTTATTCTTGTCTTTGTAGATAAATAGGAAGCAAAAATTCATTTCTGGGCGAAAGACTATTTTCTAAAACTTTAGGACCTGGTGCCACATTTTGTCTTTTAAATTGGTTTTGATAAAAAGTTTTAAGATATGAAACAACTAATTGATTGCTTTTTTCTTGACTCAAATCAAAGGCAATTTGTAATAACCAAGCAATTTTGGTTTTGGTAAAACCTTTTTTGATGTGGCAACAAAGAATAAAATCTTCTATAATTAATTTTTGATTAATGTTTTCTTGTGCTAATTTTTGATATAATTTTTTTAAGGAAGGTGCAATTTGTAAATGGTTGTTTTCTAAATGATAAAGTAATAATTCTTTAACTAAAACGTTAGGAACACCAGCATTGACATTATAAATGTGGTCATAATGACTACGAGGATTGTTTTTTCCTAAAGCCATATCCGAAAAATTATTATTTTCTAACAACAAAAACTTTTGCGTTTGGGAAGCCAATTCCTTTAAAAAAACTTGATCTAGGTCTTTGGTACAAGAAGCAAGCTCGTTTGATAAAATAGAAATGTTGTTAACATTTTTGACTAAAGTAGCTATTTTGTTTGTTTCATTTGTTGCGCTTGTGTTGTTTGTGGCATCAATTTTGTCAAGTCCCAAAAAGGCTAACAAATCTTTTTTATTTAAAAAACCACTTTCACAAATGTGACAAACTCCTTTAGTTTGTAAAAAATCTTTGAGGAGTTGATAATGAGTTGGGTTAGAAAAAAGAAGTGGATTTAGGATTACAATTAAATCTTCTAATGGTTTTTGCAATAAGGAAAAACTTTGAAAAGCAACTACTAAAGTTAATAAATCTTTAATATTTTCAGTAATTTCTACAATTATTTTGGCGTTCAAATTGCTAAGTTTGGTTTTAAGTGCTAATACTTGAATTTCGTTTGCCAATTTTAAGTGCGAAGCAACATTTGATTGAGGAATAAAAGGCGTTTGATTGATTGGTTTTTCAAAATAATAATGAGGTGTTTCTTTAAGTTCAAAATAAGCTTTTAAAAAAGGATGTTGTTTACCTATTCTTTGGTCACCATAAGTAGTATCAATTCTTCTTTGAAATTTAATTAAATCAACACAAACATCAACTACTAAACTTACATCTTGATTAAATAAATCTTTTTCGGAGACCATTTCGCCTAACAAAGCAGCCATTTTGTGGTTAGAAAATAAATTATCAACAGTGGATTCAGTAATTCCGCTACTGGTGTAAAAATAGCCTCCAATTTGTTTGCGCGAATGATCAAGAACGGCATTTTTTCTTAAATCAAGTTTGCCTATGTGATCAGTTGAAGCAGAAAGGTTAAAAATTAAATGAGCCCCATTTAAGGAAAGTAGATCGCCAGGAGAAAAGACAGTCCATAAATCTTGACAAATTTCTACTCCAAAAATAAGATCAAATTGAGAATTAATAAATAAAACATCTCCAAAAGGAACTGTTTGACCCAAAATTTGGATGTATTGGGATTCACAGGTTTTACCTGATTGAAACCATCTTTTTTCACTAAATTCTTTATAATTGGGAATAGTTTTTTTAGGGGTTATTCCTAATATTTTATCTTTTTGAATGATAACTGCTACATTAAATAAAACTTCATGCAAAGCAAGAGGCATACCTAAAATATAGACTCCTTCAAAAGAATTATTTTTTAAAAGCCAATCTAAAGCTTGAAAATTTTGTTCTAAAAAATTAGTTTCAAAAAAAAGATCTCCTGCTGTATAACTACTTAAACAAAGTTCAGGGAACAAAACAAAACTGGCTTTACTTTTTTTTAGAACATTTTGCATACTATAAGCATTTTTTAAGGGATTGCCTACTGTTAAAGGAGGACTTGCTAATTCAATTTTAATAGAACCGTTTTTGTACATTTTCTTTTATTTGCTTCCTTAGTTATTCATTTTTTAATAATTAAAGTTTAATATTTATGATAACTAATATTTTTTATTAAGATAATTTAATGTTAATAACTATAATTTTTATTGTTTATTTTTAAATAATTTTTTATATTGATGTTAAATAAATTGATAAGTATTTATATGGTTTAGGATGATAAAAAAATAAAACCATTATATATATTATATAATTTTTTAATAATTTTCCCAAATAAAACCTTATAATTAATTCTTTTTTATTATTAATAATAATTTTTGATTATAATTGTATTTATAAAGATTATTTTATTGATAAAAACTATTATTAATAATAAAGATAAATAAAAAAAAACTAGGTTAAAAAAAAACCTAGCTTTTTTTAAAAACAGTATAATTAGGGATTAATTAGTTTTTTTTGTTTTTTTTAACAAAGAAAACGCCACCACCAATAGCAGCAACAACTGTAACAGCTACTAATGTTAAAAACCACCATGATTTGTACCAAGATGTAGTAGAAACACCTTTACCAGCGTCAACTACATAAGTGTAAGTTACTCCACCTGTAACAACATCAGGTTTCGTAGTTTTAGCTTTAACTATTACTTTTTTTGCATTTGTATCGGCTACATCAACTGTAACATCAACATTTTCATCTGTTAAAACATCAGTATAAATTTTATCTACTTTAGCAGCTTTTAAAGCTTTAACAATTGAAACTATTTGTTTAGCTTCTTCATCTGATTTAAAAGTAAGTTTGTCAGTTCCTGATGGTAATGTTGCTGAATTTAAATCGATAACATTATTAGCAAAAACTTGAACGCCAACAAACATTAAAGAAACAGCAGCAAATAAAACTAAAACTTTAGCAATTAAAGATTTTTGAGTTTTTTGATTTTGCATTGTTTGTTCTCCTTTCTTGCGTTATATAATTATATGGTTTGAGTTGTTTTCTAACAAAGATTTAAAATACAATCAAAACCTACTATTATTTTAACATGAAAAAAAGAAAAATGAGAAATAATAATTAAAAAAATAAAGCTTTATTAGTTACAAAAAATTATTCTTGTGTCCCTAAATCAAAGTTATTATCTTTATTTTCTTTAAAACTTACAACAGCAGCCTCAGTTGTAATCATCAAAGCAGAGATAGAAGCAGCATTAATAACAGCTTGACGAGTTACTTTAGTAGGATCAATTATGCCTTCTTTTAATAGACAAACATATTTACCTTCTTTAGCATTAAAACCAAAATTTGAGGGTTGTAAAAGTTGTTGTTTTACTACATCTTTACCTGAAAATCCTGCATTATAAGCAATTTGATAAGTAGGCACTAAAAGACTTTGTACTACCAAATCAATTCCTTGTTGTACTTCTTTATTATCAGATACTAAAGTATCTTTTAATTCTTGATAGACCTCAACTAAAGCTTTTCCACCACCAACTACAATTCCCTCAGTAATAGCAGCTTTAGTAGCATTAAGAGCATCTTCAATACGTAATTTTTTATCTTTTAATTCAGTATCAGTTGCAGCCCCAACTTTAATTAAGGCAACTCCTCCTGATAATTTAGCTAATCTTTCTTGCAAATTTTTAGTTTCATAATCAGAAGTAGAATTTTTAATTTGGGTTTTTAATAATTGAATACGTTTTTCTAATTCAGGACTTTTAGAATTGCTTATCAAAGTAGTATTATCTTTTTTAATAATAACTTTATTGATATTTCCTAAATCATCCATTTTTAAATCTGCTAATTTCATATTAAGATCTTTAAAAACAAAATTAGCTTTTGTAAGTACTGCAATATCTTTTAACATTTCTTTTTGATTATCGCCAAAACCAGGAGCATTAGTTACAACTACATTAAAAGTTCCTCTTAATTTATTAGCTACCAAAACCCCTAAAACTTCATTTTCCACTGCTTCAGCTACAATTAACAAAGGTCTAGATGCTTTTACTACTTCTTCCAAAATAGGTACAATTTCTTGCACGGTGCTAATTTTATGATCAGTTACTAAAACTAACGCATTTTCTAAATGTACTGTCATACTTTCTCTATCAGAGACAAAATAAGGAGAAGCATATCCTTTATCGTACTGCAATCCTTCAACAACTTCTAATTCTGTTTCAAAACCTTTGGATTCATCAACATTAATAACTCCATCTTTACCTACTTTTTGCATCGCTTGGGCAATGATTTTACCAATTTCTTGACTACCTGATGAAACAGAAGCCACATTTTGAATATCTTCTTGGTCGTCTACTTTTTTAGATTTAGCTAAAAGTTTTTTTGCAACTGTTAATGAAGCTAACTCAATTCCTTCTTTTACTAAAACAGGATTAGCTCCTGCATCAATTGCATCAAAACCACGATGAATCATACTTTGTGCCAAAACAGTTGCTGTAGTTGTTCCATCTCCTGCTTTATCGTTAGTTTTAGAAGCCACTTCATATACTAACTTTGCTCCCATATTTTGATAAGGATTTTTTAATTCAATTTCTTTTGCAATAGAAACACCATCATTTACAATAGCGGGCGACTCGTAGGCTTTTTCTAAAATAACATTACGTCCTTTAGGTCCTAAAGTAACTTTAACAGTATTTGCAATTGCATCTACTCCTTGTAATAAAGCTTTTCTTGCTTCTTTGCCATAAAGTATTTTTTTACTCATTTTATTACTCCTTATTTATTGATTTATTAATATTTTTATGATTTATGATTTTAAAAAGGGATTAAAATATTGCCTTTTTATTTATTAATATTTAGTTTATAATTATTTATCTTATCTATATTATATTATTTAATTTGTGCCAAAATATCTTTTACAGCAACAATTAAATAATCTTTTTCTCCTAAAGTAACTTTGCTACCAGAATAGCTTTTATAAACCACTTCGTCATCTTTTTTTAAACCTTCAACTTTAGAACCTACTCCAACAACAACTCCAACAGAGGATTTTTCTCTTTCTGATAAAGCTAAAATAATTCCGCTAGCTGTTTTGGTTTCTTCCATTTTCAATTTTAAAACAACATTGTCATGTAAAGGGATAATTGTTTTTTGTTTCATGATTAAACTCCTTTTAATTTAGTAATTTATTATAGTAAATAAAATATTTTTGTAATGATTTAATTTTAGCACTAAATAATTTAAGTGCCAAAGCAATTTTATTATATCATAAGATTTAATAATTGGCAAGTGTTAAAAGAATTAATTAGGTTTTTTGGGGGGATTCAAAAAATTATTTTATGTTTATGGTTTGAAATTGCAACAAAGTTTTTTATTTATGTTGTTATTTATTATCATAAAAATAAGTTTGATAAATAATCTTTAATCTTGGATTAAGATAAATAACACAAACCAATAATAATAAATTACAAGTAATAACTGTTTCTAAATTAAGAACAAAAATAGTAATAAAAGAAGTTATTCCATTAGCAAAAAAAATATTATAATGGGAATTGTCTTTTAGAATATATTTAATACTTGGCAAATAACATAAATAACCATTTATAGTATAAAGACAAGTATGAATTAACATAATTATAATTAAAATGATTAATAAACGTATAATATTTTTTTTATTAATATTAAAATGACTTAAATCTTTATAATATAACAATCCTGTAAAAGACCAAGATAAAAGAGGCATTAAATTTTTTAAAAGATAATTCAGTATGAAAAAAGTTACTTTATTAATATTTATTTTTTCAAGCAAAAAAATATCATAATCAGCTAAAATCCAAAAATGACCCAAAGTGGTTACAAATTCACAAAAAAGATAAATAATAAGTGTTAAATAAGCTTTCTTAAATCCAAAAAAAAACCCTAAATAAAATAAAGGTACTAAAGCAAAATTCAAATAAGCTTTATAAGTTAAAGGAGACCTAAAATAATCATAGAATCCCATTTGTTTAGAAATATGAAATAATATAAGAGCTAAAGCAAGTATATGAGCTGCTAGAATATATTTATGCAAAGTCTTTTTAGTCTTTTGGGTGATTGAAGAATACAAAACATTGCTCCTTTTAGTTTTCTAATATACTTGTTGATAAATTTATTTTTAAGGAATTATGATATTATTTTTATCACCTCAATTATAACATATATCAAAATACAATAACATCAATGTTAATATAAATAATTTATTCAAGTTATCAAACAAAGATAAAAAATTGTTAATTAAAAATAAAAAAATAATGGATATTTTATATACATTATTTACTATAATTATTATTTAATTGTATTTGTTATAAATTAAAATTGAATAATAATCTATATTAATTTTAATTTTTTCTTGTTTTTTTAGGTCTTTTTGTGTCTTTGGATAAAATTAGGTTATTTAACAACTTTAAAAAATCAAATATCCTAATTTACTTGCAACAATTATAAAAAATAACAACGAAAATAAACATTGCAAGTAAGGAGCAAACAGAGACAATCAATAAATTTTTTTTTGCAAACATAAATATCTCCTTGATAAAAATGTGATTAATAAAAATGAAATAGGCAAAAAAATAATTAGGAATTAAAATAATAAATAAAATAAAAATTAATCAAAAAACAAAAAATATACTAAAAAAACAAAGTTTTTATCTACAAAACAAAAATATCATAATATACAATATCCAAAATAAAAGCTTAAACTATTTTACTAAATTATTAAATAAATATACAAATATAATAGCACAAAACAATCAAATAAAATAATGTTACAATTAAGATAAATCCCTATCATCAATATAAAATTATTCCAAACCAAATAAACAACAATAAATTTATTTTTAAAAAAGCAAAAAAATATCATACAAATAAACCCTTATTGTGTTATAATAATTTATATATTGTAATTAACAAAGGAGAAAAACAATGAGTAAATGTTATATAACTGGAAAAACCACCCTCTTTGGTAATCGTCGTAGCCACGCTATGAACGCAACTAAAAGAATTTGGAAAGCCAACTTACAAAATGTAAAAATTATTGACGAAAACGGCAAGATTCAAAAAGTAAAAATCTCTGCTAGGGCTTTAAAAAAGCTCAAATTACAAAGAGCCTAAAAAAATCTTTACTTTCTTTTGATTTTTTATTTTTTCTGATTTTCTCAAAAATAAAAAATCAAAAGTTCAAAAAAACCCATTAAAAAAATAAATAATAAAACACAAACACATCGTATAAAACATAACAAAATAAAAATAAAATCAAAAAAATAATAAGGAGCTCTAAACACATGAAAGCAAACATTCACCCTCAATTTAAAACAGTCGAAGTATCTTGTGCGACTTGTGGCAAACAACACCCAATTGGCACCACAGTTAATAGCATCAAAATAGAAACTTGTTCTAATTGCCACACTTTTTACACCGGAGTCCAAACTTTTGTAGTTAAAGCAGGCCCAGTTGACAAATTTAACAAACGTTATGGCATTACCCAAGACCAAAAAGTTAAAAAATTTCCTTCAAATGCTGATAACCAAAAAGAACCCGCCGAAGAACAAGAATAAAAATAAATAATAAATTCAAAAAATATTTAAAATAAAATAGCAAATCGCCCTATAAGTTCTTTTGGACCAACTATCACAACAAAAAACCAAAAAACTAAATCAAATTATCTTATTTATAAAGGAGTTCAAAAAAATGACCCAAAAAGAACAAGGGCAAGGGTTTATTGAAGTTATTTGCGGACCAATGTTTGCAGGAAAAACAGAATCATTAATTCAACGCAGAAATAAAGCATTAAAGCTCAAAAAAAAAATTTTATCCTTCAAACCAAGAATAGATGACCGTTATTCTGTTAAAGAAGAGATAGTTTCTCACAATCGCAACAATATTCCTGCTATTTTAATTGACAAAAGCAAAGACATTCTCACATTTATTACTCCCGAAATTAATGTTGTAATAATAGATGAATCCCAATTTTTAGATAACGACATTATCGCTATTGTAGATTATTTAGCTAACTGCAATATTGAAGTTATTATATCAGGTTTAGAACTTGATTTTTGTGGAAAACCATTCGGACCAATGCCTTATTTATTAGCAATTGCAGACACCGTTACTAAATTAACTTCCATTTGTGCTATAAGTGGGGGAAAAGCTAACCGAACTCAAAGATTAATTGAAGGTAAACCTGCTCAAAGTAATGAACCTGTGGTTTTGGTAGGTGGAAAAGAATACCACGAACCTCGTTGTCGAAAACACCATTGTTTAGCAGACATTGACAAAACAAAAGTTAACTGGAAAAACTTCGCCAACCAATCTAAATAACTCCACTAAAATAATTCATCTAAATAATTCTTTTAGAATGTGGATTGATACTTAAAATATGGAAAATAACAACCAACAACATATTTTTTTTATGAAAGAAGCTTTAAAAGAAGCCCAAAAAGCCTACCTCAAAGAAGAAGTCCCCATCGGAGCTATCGCTGTTTTAAACCAAAAAATAATTGCACGTGCTCATAATAACAGAAACACTAAAAAACTTTTTTTTGGACATGCTGAATTTTTAGCCCTAATAAAAGCAGGCAAAAAAATAAACAGCCGTTTTTTAAATGATGTATCTCTTTATGTCACTTTAGAACCTTGCTTAATGTGTACAGGAGCAATTATACAAGCAGGAATCAAAAACCTTTATTATGGCACGAGCATTGAAAAATCATATTCTTTTAATGATATGTCATCTATCCAAAATATGCCTTTTATGGATAAATTAAATATCCAATCAGGACTTTTAGCTCAAGAAAGCATACAACTTTTAAAAAAATTTTTTCAAGAACTAAGAATCAAAAAAAATAATTTACTATCCAAATAAAAAAAATAAAAAAATGCAACAAAACAATAACAACTCTTATAACAACCCAATTAGACCATCACAACCGATGGTCTTTTATTTTCAAAAAAATAATTTGCCAATAATGAAATACTTTTTATTTTAAATATTTTCTAATCCTAAATAATTCACCCTACATTAAAACACTAATAATAATAATAATATTAAATAATATTTAATAAAAAATAAATAATAAAAAACACTAACTAAAAAAACAACCTTTAATATTTATATCTATTATCTATTTTACTTTTATCTTAACTATGTTTTTTCACCAAAGGCAACAAACCAACCAAAAAGAACAAAATAAAAAAATTAGAAATATTACTAAAAGCCAAAAATATGAAACATTCCAATCAAATAAAAACAGCTCAAAAAATAATTACTATCTTAAAAACAAACGGCTTCGAAGCCTTTATTGTTGGTGGCACTGTCAGAGATTATTTACTCAAAATAAATGCCAACGAAGACATCGACATCACTACTAACGCCGCTCCCAAACAAATAAAACTCCTTTTATGCCCAAAAAAAACAACCCAAATACAAATTAATTATGGTAGCCTTAAAATAACTTTTGAAAAATATCTTTTCGAAATTACTACTTACAGAAAAGAAGGCACTTACAAAGACTATCGCCACCCTAGTGAAATTTTTTTCACTAAAAACATCCATCAAGACCTTTTAAGACGTGATTTTACTATTAATGCTCTTTTAATGGATGAAACTGGTAAAATATTTGATTTCACACCCGAAAAAAAAGGCAAAACAGACTTAAAAAAAGGCTTAATTCGTACTATCAAAGACCCTTTTATTAGATTTCAAGAAGACCCTTTAAGAATTTTAAGAGCTTTTTATTTTCAATCTAAGCTATGTTTTTGCATAGAAAAAAACACCAAAAAAGCTATCATCCAAAAAAACCATTTATTAGCTAAAATTTCTTCTCAAAGAATCTATGAACACCTCGAAAAAATAATCACTCACAAAAACTGGCACCAAACTTTTAAAACCATGATAGAAACCAAAACCCATCTATTTTTACCCCAAATATACAAAAGTATTCTTTGTTTAGGTTATTTAAATGAAACTCAACTGAAATACATTCAAACACACCACAAATTAAAAAGAAGAATTTTTTGGTCAATGTCACTTTTACTAAACAACCAAATCCTTGCATCTTTTCCTTTTACCAAACAAAAGAAAAAAATCTACCAAAACATTGCCTCTTTAAGTTTATATCTTTGGGAAAATATTACTTTTAATTTATTTAAACATGGATTAAAAAATTGTCTCCTAGCTAATCAAATTAATTATCTTTTACAAAAAGAACCTTATGAAGTAGCTAAAATGCAATATATTTATCAACATTTACCAATAAAAACAATTACTGAACTTAATTTTAGTTGGAAAGAAGTCTTAAAACAATTGCCCCAAAAACCCAAAGGAACATGGATTAAACATACACAAAAAGAATTAATTACCAAAGTACTTAACAGAGAAATACCCAACATCAAAGAAAGATTAATTAATTTTGTACTTAGCAAAAATCAAACCCTAGATAAAGAATAAAAAAAACAACGAATAAAAATAAAATGAACTTAATTGTATTATTAGCAAAATTATAAACATCTATTTATTTTTTGTTTATAAATGTAATAATTCAAACTCACTATTTCCCATTATCAACATATTTTTATCAATCCCAATCTAAACCAATAGGAAACAAACGTATGAAAAAAAACCAAACCAACAACTTACCAAAATATCAAAAAGGGCAAATCTACTTTTTTACAGGCCAAGTCACAAGCATCAATCAAGGACTTCATTTTTATAATATCACCTTACAATTACAAGAAAAAAACGACATCAACATAAAATTAGAACCTCAAACCAAACCACCTATCCAAGGACAAATATATAATTTCAAAACTATTTGTCTTCTCAAAAATGAAGAACTTATTTTGATGAATCAAACATATAATTTAGCTTACAATGTATTAGATATGCAAACTTTGTACGAAACTTATTTAGTTTTTTATGAATGTTCTCCCATTTCTTTTGCAATAGTACAAGACGAGTTAGAAAGCTATTTAAATAAAATAAAAAATAAAGTCTTAAAACAAATTACTTATAATTTATATTGCAAAAACAAAAATAAATTTTTAATTTCCAAAGCAGCGTTAAAAATTCATCACAATTATTATGGCGGACTTGGTTATCATACTTTAACTATGTTAAAAATGGCAGAATCTCTTTTAAAAATTTATCCTTTTATCAATAGTGATTTACTATTTGCAGGTACTATTTTACATGACATGGGGAAAATTAAAGAACTAGATTTAGAACAAAAAAATTATACACCAAAAGGTTTGCTATTAGGTCATTTAGTCATGGGTGCTTGTGAAGTGGAAAAAGAAGCCCAATTATTGGGTTTACAAGATAAAGAAGAAGTTTTATTATTAAAACATATTTTAATTTCTCATCATGGGCTTTTAGAACATGGAGCTGCCAAAAGACCACAAATAGGAGAAGCTCTTTTACTTTGGTATTTAGATAATATCGATTGCAAATTAACATCTTTACAAGAATTTTTACAAAAAACCGATGCCCAAACATTTACAGAACCCATCCCTGTTTTAGAAAGAAAAGGTTTTTATAAATCATTAGATTTAGATCAAAATAATGATGATGAATAATTTTGTTTTTTCTTAATTACAAAAATTTGTATAATATGAAACATTAAAAGTTTTGTAATAAATTATCCAAGTAAGAATTCTTGAAAAGTTTGCCAAGGCAATAAAACACAATTAATTTTACCTGGAAATTTATAAACTATATCAAATGCTTTTAGATCCGAATTAAGAAAAGCATCATCTTAAATTTGATTTTGCACCATATCCATAAAATGATTAGTTTTATTTAAGACTTGTAATTTGGTTAAATGTTGTAAATAAACTAACATAACACCGACAGAAGCAACACAATTAGAACAAATGTTGGCTTCATATTTAATATCTATAAATTTTATTGTTATCAAAATTTTAATTGAATAATAACTTTATTACCACAATAAAAAAATTTCAAATTGAATATATCCTGTGAGTTTAGCATAAGTTTGATTTTGAGGATTGTGATAATGTTCAATAATTATTTCGTGTTTTTTAGCATCAAACATTTGTTATTTCTTTCTTGCGCTTATAATTCAAAATATGTTAATAATTTGATTATAACCATTTTTGTTGAATTCATTCTCTTAACTCATTCTGGTCTTTTACCATAATATAATCTTGAGTTATGCCAACATGTAAAAATTGTACTTTTCTATAATGATTGTCATTTAAAACTTGTTTAAGGATTGTAACTTTAGGGTGTGTCTCAGTTCCTGTTTTAGCAGTTAAAATAACAAACACATCTTCTCTATGGGGTTCAATATTTTATTTTTTGCCCTAAAACCAATGTATTTGCTTCGTGAACGTATAATCCATATTTAGGATAAAATAAGGAGCTTACCATTGTTAAAAGGCAAAGTTTCCTTCTTTTTGTGGTTTTGTAAATTTGATTATATCCTTGCATAGTATAAAAATTATTACCAATATTAGTATCAATCAAACCTTGTTTTAAGTCGTAATTACATGACAATTGATATTGGGGTTGAACTTCTTGTTCAATTAAAATCTCTAATTTAGTGTTATATTGCAAAAAATCATCTTTAATTTCAACAAGAGCATCAAACACTCTTTGAAAAGGGCTTGAAATTTTAATTATTTGTTCCATTTTTAATTCCTTTTTTGTTTTTGCTTTATAATGTTGTTTGTAGAATTGAATAAATAACAATATTAATAAACTAAAATATTTTGACTATCTATTTTAAATTAGAATGTATTTTTGACATCTTATAAGTCTTTCAAAACAGGATTGCGATTTTTATTGTTATAAAGTCCGCATTTAGAATAATAAAAGGATTGAACATATTCAAACATTTCTTTATTGTGAGTTTTTAAAATTTCGTTTTGATAATTAAGAACATGAATATTAAATCATATATTAGAATATCAGCTTTGCTAGAAGAAGTTAAACTGTTCCTTCTGTGTAATAATTTACCTTAGCAAAGGAGGTCAATGTGCGCTGTTCCGTTTTTTTAGACAACTTTTGTCTTTAAAATTGTTCTTTAAGACTTAAAATTAAGTAGATAATTTCATATCTTTTCAAACTAAAGAAATATTTTTTTAAATTTCAAAAAGTTTCTAAAACTTTTAATAATTCTTTAGTTTCAAAAGATATTTTTTTGTCATATTTTACCCTTACACTATATATTTAAGTAAAAAAAGTTAAAAAAGTGGTAAGAAAATGAAATTATAATTATTTTTTTACGTAATTATGTTATTTTGATTAAAAAAATGCGCAAAAAGTAACCTTTTTCAAGGTTGAAAATTTGAAATAAAAAATTATTATCTAAAATTTTGACAATATTGAGAAGGTGATGAATAATTTAATTTAGCTAAAATCCATTGATTGTTCCAAAATTTAGGGAAATAATTGATTATTTTTTTAACTTTTTCAGGTGATTTTTGAAATAAAAAAGGATGTTGATGTTGTAAGATAGTTTTCATTTGGCCGAAAAAGTTTTCAATTACAGTGTTATCACGTGGAGTAGCTTTTCTCGACATGCTGATTAAAAAACCTTTTTTAATTAGTGTTTGTTGGACTTTTTGTGATTGATAAACTGTGCCTTGGTCGGAATGAATGATACAAGGTTCTTTTAATAGAGGTAATTTTTGGATGGTGTTTAAAACTAATTCTTTATTTTGATGTTTGGAAGTGTGGGAAGCGATAATTTGGTTGTTGAAAGAATCAATAATACAAGAAAAATATAAAAATCCTTGGGGAGTTTTGAAATAAGTTATGTCGGTAAATAGTTTTTTCATGGGTTTAGTTGATATAAAGTCTTGATTAATTAAATTGTCTACCACTTTTAATTTAGCTTTTAAATTATTTTTATAATAATATTTATTTTTTTTAATTCTTAAACGACAAAAAAATACCGTTTTCTTTCATAATAGTATAAATTTTTTTCTTGGTAATGTTTTCGTTAAAAGTTTTTTGGTATAAATCAGTGATTTTACGATGACCGCAAAAATATTTTTCTTGTAAACATAAAGCTTTGATGCGATTTTGTTGTAATAAGTATTTTTCTTTTTTGGCTTTTATTTTATTTTCGACTTTCAACCAATAATAATAAGTGCTTCTTTTGGTTTTGATAGTTTTTAAAATGGTTGTTAAATTTGGTTTTTGATTAAATTGTTTAACTAATTCAAAAACAGTTTTTTTATCAGTTTTTTGGTTTTTTTTCATTAGAGTTTGTAATAATTTATTTTTTTGTTTCTCTTTTTCTATTATTTTAGCTATTTTTTTCATGATTTAAATATTGTTTCCTTTTTTTATATCATATACATAACCATTATAACTCTGAATGATTATATTTATTTAAAAAAGGGGGTAGCGCGCAACTGGGGGGTTTTTATTTTTCTTCTTCTTTTATTTATGTGTACTTATGATTGTTATTAGCGCTTCAGCGCTTTAGGGTATTGTGTTTGGATAATTTTTAACAACTCTTTTTAATAATGTAAAGGAAAAATAGGGAGTTATTTATATATCGAAAAATAATAATGATAGATAAAAGATACAACGATAATATCAAATATCGAGTATCATTATCATTATCGATATAATATATAAAATATCACTCCTTAAAAATGTTTGGTTTTGTCAAAGAATTTTAAATATTGAAAGTGTTATAAAACTGTTAGTGAAGTGTTATAAAACTGTTAGTGAAGTGTTATAAAACTGTTAGTGAAGTGTTATAAAACTGTTAGTTAAGTGTTTATTTGATTTTAGATATATATTTATACATGGGATGTATTTTTTTAACCCGATAGCCCTGTTTATTTTTGGTTAAAAATAATTTGATGTGTTTTAAATCTTCCGATTGATAATAAATAACATTTAATCCTTTTTTTATAATTTGTTTTTATAGGATTGTTATATTTATCTACTTTTTTAGCATCTAATTTATATAATTTTAAAGTTTCTAGTTTGTCTATGGTTATCTTACTTATTAATTCTTTAATATAATCTTTTTGTTCGTTAAGATAATTAATTTGGAAGATAGGGAAATGTGTTTTAAGGGTATTATTTTGGTGTTTTGGGGGTGTTATTGGGTTGGTAAGGGTTAGATTATTATCGTTTTCGGAAGAGTGATTTTTGATTATTTCTATTCTATACTTTTTCATTTCATCTAAGATTTGAGGGTCTACAAATAGAGTTTGGTTTTTAGGGCGGTAGTTTGTTTGTTGATAGGAATTTTTCTTTTTAGAATGAGAAACAATTGTAATATTTAATAATTCTCCTTTTAATGTTTGTAAAAAGTTTTTGATTTGAACTAAGTCGTTGGGGGTTGATTTTGTTTCCCAACCGCCCTTAATGATTCCTTGATTTGTTTCTTTTTTCATATTTTTCTCCTTTTAGTTAGTTTTTTAGTTTTTTGTTATTTTTGATATAAAAAAAAGACCTTCAATTGAAGGTCAAGTTTGAATATTGAAAATATTTTTTAGGTATATGTTGGATGGCATTTATTAATATTATGGATTCTTAGTCCCATAATTGGTTAGTTTAGTTACTTTACTCTTTTTATTTGTATTCCTCGATAAAATTAATTGTACCGTTGAAATTGTATAGGGGTTTTTTTTACTATTTTCCCATTTTTATCGTATTCGTTAATCCAGTCAATTGTTTTTCCATCGTAGAAATAGTATGTTTCTTTATTTATGATGTTGTTTTTATATTCAGCAATATGACTAATTCCTTTGCCTCCTATGATTGGGTAATAGGTTGCTTTGACTCTTTGTCCTTGTTTATCGAATTCAATAATAGCAGAAATTGTTTTTCCATCAGGGATGAGGTAGGTTGATTTTGTTTTTTTACCATTTGAGTCATATTCACAGATAAATTTAATTTTTTTCCCATCTTTTTGATAATGAGTTGATTTGATTCTAATACTATTTAATGAGAATTCGGTGATGGAATTAATTGTACCGTTGAAATTGTATAGGGTTTTTTTTACTATTTTCCCGTTTTTATCGTATTCGTCAATCCAATCAATTGTTTTGCCATCTTTTAAATATGTTATTTTGGTTAAATTAATTTTCATTTTTTCAAATCTCCTTTTATTGATATAATTACATATATTTGATAAGGATGGGATTTTGCAAGTATTAAAAGTTTTATTTTTAACTTCGATTGTTTTAATGTTGCCTAAAACATATCCTGATTCATCTTTGAAAATATTATTGTTTCTTTGAATTTCTAATCTTTTTGGAAATAATTCATTTATAGCTAAATATTGAAAAACAGTTTGATTAAAACCATAGAAAACAATTACAACTGATGAAAAAAAGAATGGTTTTAAATGGAGATAGTGGTTTATTTGTAAATTTATTTTTTTTATATTTTCATTAACTTTTATTTTTATAAATCTATTATAACACAAATCAACTTTGGTAATCAGTTTTTTTAATTAGTTTTTCAATTCTTGTATATTTTGTCTCCTTTCGATTTTATTTTGTAATTTTGTTAAATTATTTATTAATTTTGGACCTTAGTAATTGAATGTGCGTGATTCATATTACTAATTTTAATTTTAAAGGTTTTATAGGGGGAAAATTTTGAGTTTTGGCTTTAAGTTGTTATTTTATAATAAATAATTATGTAATTATTTCTACTTTGTCTTTTCCAAAAAAATAAATAGCTAAATCGACTATGATTTTATTTTTGGCCTCTTCATAAGTAATGTATGGGTCTAAAAAACATTTTTGATATGCTTCTTTTCCGAATTGTCGCAATAAATCATCAACATCTTTACAAGTTTTATCATAAGGTGGTAAAATGCGTCTAATTTCGTAAATAATATTTTCTTCTTTAAGTTGTTCTCCTAAGGCTTCACTTCGTTTTTGACCTGTTTCATCATTATCTAAGGCAATAATTACTTTGATATTTTCTTTTTTTAGAATTTCTATTTGTGATTTAGAAAGTAGTTGAGTGACACAAATGAGACCGACAACGTTTTTAATATTGTTTTGCCAACAACTAATGACATCGAAAAAACCTTCATGAATAATAATGGTTTTCATTTGTTTAATATAAGGTAACGCTTCAAAAAAACGATAACTGAAATGAAAAGTAGGTGTTTGACTAAAATTATTGAGGGATTTATATTTAGGTTGGAAATAAGAAACTTCGCGAAAGTTATTTTGATAAAAATGAAATGTTTTATTGTATCCATTTTCAATGGGGATAATGATGGAACCATGAAAAGTATCGTGATAATATGTTTTATTTTGTTGATTGGTTTTATCTTTAATAAAACCATATTCAATTAATTTTATTGTATCGATATTTTGCTTTTTACAATAATTTAATAGACGAAAGGATAAAGGCTTATCAGATAATGGGGCATAACCTAGTTTAAATTCTTTAATAGTTTCTATAGTTAATTTTCTTTTTTGGGTTAAATATTCTAATCCTAGGTGAGATTCATTATTTCGGTTAGTGGTTAATAAATAATGATAATAATCTCTAATTTGGTTGAATAAAGGTGATATTTCTTTAAATAATTGTGTTTTTGTAGCGTTAATTTCTTTTTCATCAATTGGGTTGTTGATTTTATTGTGGTGGTATTGATATTTAAAAGGTTCGTAAGAAATATTAGGCGTTGAAGTTTGTTGTTGGATTAAGTTTTTAAATTCTTGAGTTTTCATAAAGTTATTGATTTTTTCAAGAGCGTTATTGAAGGTTTTAATTCCTCTTATTTCCATATAAACATCAATAATATCGTAATCTTTACAACATTTCCAACAATGAATTTTATTATCTGAAGTTAAATGGCAACAAGTTGGGTTTTGTCCTTGATGAATGGGACAAGGAAAACGTTATTTGGGATTGAATTTTGGTGGTATTATATTTAATTTTTTTAATAAAACTGACATAGGGAAGTTGATTTGAATATTTTTTATTTTTTCTTGAAAATTCATTTATTTTAACTCCTAGTTTTTTTGATTAATAATAAGTTTCTATTTTATAAGGTAAAACATAACCGATTTCTTGGAAGGTTTGAGTGGTCATTTCAAAGTGATAAATTAAGGTTTTTTTGGTACCACTTCTATTTTTTTGATACATACTTCGATTATTTTTTGATTTTCATTGTCATTATAGTCTGAATATAGTTCTTCTAAGGTTGAATTATATATATTTATGGGCTTTTCTTTGTCTTTGGATAGTTTGGGTTTGAATTCAGACATCATTAAGACGATATCTGAGTTAGTTTCAATTCCGCCACTTCCTTTTAAAGCTGTTATTTCTGGTGATTTACCTTGATAATTGCTGTATGTATCTCTTGAAAATTGAGATAAAATGATAATAACAATGTTTAATTCAATGGCTAATTTTTTTAATTTAGTCATGATTTCATCAATTGCTAGACGGTCATTTTCTAAGTGGTTTGTGGTTTTGGTTATTTGAAGGTGGTCAATTACGATAATTTCTGCTTGTTTTTCTAAATAAAAACGATAAACTAAATCAATTACATAATCAATATTTTTGCTTTTATCATAACTAAATGATAAATTTATGTTTGCAAAAAATTGTTTTGCTATTTTCATCCTTTCCGTGTATTTGAGAGGTGTGATATTGGCATCTTCAAAATTTTTATCTAAAATAACATCTAGAGGAATTTGAGTTTGGTGGGCTAATAAACGATTTAAATTTTCTTCTAAGGTCATTTCATAAGAAAATACCAAAATATGAGGATAATGAGATATTTCTTTGTGTTTGGTTTTGGCTATATCTAAAAGAAGATTGTAGACAAAAGTTGTTTTACCTAATCCAGTATACCCCCCAATAGTGATTATTTGGCCTTTTTTGAATCCTTTTGTGGATTGGTTGAGTCCTTTAAAAGTTTCGGATAAACGGTAATATTCTTCTTGTATTTTTTGTTTTGATTGATTATCTGTGTCAAAAAATTCAGGATGCAAAGAGGCCATTTGGTTTAAAGTAAAGTGTGTTTTATCGTTTTTATGGGGGATTAAAGAGATAAAATTTCTTAATTTATCAAATATTTCTTGGTAATATAAATTTTTGTGGTAGGGGTCTTGGTTTTCATATGTGGGGCTAATGATTTTTATTAATTGTTGAAATAGTTTTTCTTGGGTATAGGTATGTTTTAGATTATCTAAAACATGATTATTATTTTGGTTATTAAAATCATCATTTAAATAATTTAAAGAATCTAAAGTAAAGTTATCTTGAGGGAAATGAGTTTGTAAATATGTTAATAACTCTTTGATAATAATGGGTTTTGTAGTGAGTTTGTCCCATGGATGAGATGTTTGTTTTTCTAAAAATAAATATTTTAAAGCTGTAAATATTTTTGTATTTTTGGGGTTAAGTAGATTTTTGGGGTTGATTATTTGGCAGTAAAGGTTTAACTTTTCCCATTGGCCTTGTTCGATATAATTTATTAATTGTTTTAACGCTTTTTGTTCGTTGGTTAACATTTTAATATTAACTCCTTTTTTTATTTTTTAATTATATTGATATTAGAAAAAGGGATGAATTTGGCGGTAATTAAGTTTTGTAATAAATTATTGGCTGAATTGGAAAATAAGTTAATTACTTGATTAATGCCTTGTACTTTTCCTTGATTAATTTTATTGTTTAGTCTTTGAGTTTCTGTTTCATTGTTAGTTAATAAATAAAACTCAAAACGTGTGTCTAATTTTTTTAATTGTTGTCCTTCTACCATGACTTGTTTATAGCGGTCTCGGAGACAGGTTTTGAAATTAAACGCCATTATTCGTTTAGTTTCTGTGAATAAAACTAAATCAAATTTAATGTCTGGGCTGAAGAATAAATAAGCCTGTGGGTATAAATTGATGATTCCTTTGTTTTGAAAATATAATAAAATGAGGTATTCATTGATTTTACCACGGATTACTTTTTGGCTTTGAGAGTTATGTTGTTTATTATTAAGATATTCGTTTAGGAGTTTGTGGGTTTTTATCATATATTCGTTAAATGGTTTGTTGAATAAAGATGTTTGGATTATTTGTTTCGTGATGTTAACACACAAAGATTGTTGATTCAAAATATTGATATTTTTAAAATGTAAATTTAAATCCTCCTTAGTTAAAACTTTAGGGTAATATTTAAAATGATAAGCTAGTTTTTTTACTAAAGGCAAATGAAGTTCGATTAATTGATTACGAATTTCTAAATTCTTTTTATTTTTTAAAAAATCTTTAAATAATTTTTGTCTTAACATTCAATTCCTCTCTAAAAACATTTTTTTTAGAAAAGATATGAAATTATTTTTCAGTCTTGAAACAAAAAAAGACTAACTTAATAGTTAGCCTTAAAGAATTTTTAAAAAGTAAAAAGTGTCTAAACTTTTGGAACACCTCAATGACGTCTTTTTTTGACTAAATCACGAGCTTTATTGAGGGTATTTAAAACTGATTGCAAAGGGGGATTTTAACTTTAATAATTTTGGGAATTTGCATAAATTTAAACCTTTCTAAAGCAAATAAAGGATTTGAATGGCAATTTAGTTATTAGAAATATTTTAATCGATATTATAAATAAAAAATAAATTTATAATTATTTTTAATAATGGTTAAGTGTTTCAAAACTTGTAATTGAAATTTTTTTCATAAATTAAAATAGATAGATTACAGTAAATAAAATTGGCATTTTTTAAATAGATTATACAACAAAAGCAGTCAAATAAAATAATATTTTTTAGTAATTTTTAATTGGATAATTAATTTTGGTTATTGTTAAATTGTTTTAAAAAATTATTATATATAAATAACTTTGTAAATTCATGAAAATGATGATAATTAAGTCAATTCATTTATTAAGCATTAAGAAATGAAATAGTTAAAAAATTATGATTTTGGAACAGATAAAATAATAGTTAAAGGATTTTTTTTTAAGACTTTTTTTAATTGATTTTTGGTTGAAACGTGATTTAATAAAAAAGGATAAGCAAAAACTAAAACAAAAAATAAAACTATATTTGCCAAAAATAAATAAAGAGGTACGATTGCTTTTAAAGATGAGCAAAGTTTGGGCAAAAACGTTAAAAATGAATCTAATGTTCCTTGCAAAGAAGCCGATATCACCATTAATAAAACAAATATAAAAAAGAATAAAGGAATCCCCAAAAATTGAATAATAGTTAATTTTATATTTAAATGATGAAATATTTTGCGAATATCTTGATCAGAAGCCCCTAAAGATTTTAGAATACCAATATCTTTGTTTTTTAAGGTGATAATATTTCTCATATGAATAATAATTTGATAAAAAGATATACCTAAAAAATATATATGAAATAGCAAAGGTGCTAATAGCCACCACCAAAATGTCTTGTTTTTGATTTGACTTTGTGGTGTAACATAACCTAAATTACAAAACCAAAGAAACATATTAAAAAACATTAAAAAAGAAAGAGTTAAGAATAAAGCACCATTGCTAGATGTAGAAATGATTTTAAAAGCTAATTTCTTATTATTTTTTAAAATATTTCGAGTTACTAAAAGAGCTGTTTGTTTGGAAAGATGAGTTTGTACTAAAGGAAAATGCATTGCTTGGTGTTGATAATTATAATTTTCATTTGCCAAAGTGGGTGTAAAATCCAGTTCCATAACATTATTTTTTTGTTTTAATAAATTAAAAACTTCTTCTTGGGTATAAGTTTTATTTTGTAATATTTGAGGTTTATCAGTAGAAGTTTTATTTGCTTTTTTAGTAAGGTCTTTTGCAATTTTACCATCAGCAAATTCAATGATGCGGTCTGCATATTTATAAGCGCTTTGGGTATTGTGAGAAACTACAACAACTAAGGTATCTTTTGATATTTGTTTTAAACATTCAAAGATTTTTTTTCCTGTTTTTTCATCTAAATTACCAGTAGGTTCGTCTGCCAAAATCATTTTAGGATTTTTAATTAAAGCACGAGCAATACTTACTCTTTGTTTTTGTCCGCCTGAAAGTTGATTAGGATAGTGAGTTTCTAGACCATCCAATTCTACTTGTTTTAATATTTGTTGTATTCCCCAATTGTCTACTGATTTTGATTGTAGTTCGCAGACCATTTGAATATTTTCGAAAACTGTTAAATTATCTAATAAATTATATTCTTGAAAAACAAATCCTAAAAAATAATTGCGATAAGAATCTAGTTCGAATGAAACAAATTCATTAATGTTACGTCCTAAAACTGTAATATTTCCTTTAGTAGGTTTGTCAAGCGCTCCCATAAGATTCAATAAAGTGGATTTGCCAGAACCTGATTTACCAGTAATAAACACTAATCCTTTTTGAGGTAATTGAAAAGAAACATTTTCAATGACTTCTGTATTTTGAATTTTTTTAAATAAATTATTAATTTTTAGCATAAAAAATTAATCTCCTTTTTATTTCTTATGAAATTAAAAATAAAAACAATAGATAATGAAATATTTAAGAAATAATAATAATAGCAAGAAGTGATTTAAAATAAATTATTGTTTTTGCTTATTTATTATTTAAGAATAAAAAGGTTTATTTTGTTTTATTTAAGGCAACTTTTTTACTTAGTTTGGTGTTTTTTAGTTTTTTAATTATGAACCAATAAAGAAATGTAATAACTAAAGAAGTGAAAGCAACAGCAGCAGTAATAACTTCAAATATGTTATCTTTAACCCCTTGTTTTAATTTTTCAGGAAAAGTTTTTTTAACATCTGCAAATTCTTTTGTAACTTCTTTTTTTGCTTCGTTTCCCACATATTTAGCTAATCTACGAGTTAAATTAGAAGCTATTAAAGAAACATCATTGCTTTTTTCTCCTAAACACCAACCAAGCAGTTTAGTTGCAAATTTATGATTATTTAAAAAATTTCTAATATCAGCAATTCCTTCTTGGGGATCTATGTTTAAAGATTCAGGAACAACATCAGCATCAGCATAAGGCCAAAAATTATTAATTTTATCTTTAATAGATGACCAAAGGTTTTGTTTTTCTTGTTTATCTTCAGGGTTTTGTAATTTATCCAAATCTTCTTTCACTTTTTGAACTTTTTGTAAATTATCCAACGCAGTTTTATAAGCTTCTTTTAAGGGTTGAGGAGTTTGATTATCCAAAAAAGGAAAAAAACTTTTAAGAGATTGCCACCAACTTTTAGAAGGTTTTAATAAATTGGAAACATCTTGAAACTTATTTTCTTTTAAATTTTTTTCTACTTCTTTATATTTTTGTTCCGCTTTTTTATATGCTTCATCAAATTCTAACATATTTTTTAATATTTCTTCTTGTTGGGTTAATTCTTTAATTTTTTCTTTTGTGTTTTCGATAGCAGTTATTTCTTCTTGTATTTGGTTTAATAATTTTGTGTCAATATTTTCAGGAGTTTTGGTTCCTGGCAATTTCTTATAAATAGCTGATCCAGTTGTTTTGGTTATATTCCACAACCAAGAACCCCATCCTTCTTTTTGTTCTTCTTGCTTTTCTTCTTTTGGTTTGTTTAATTGATTATCTTTTGCATCATTTTGATCTTTATTATTACCCTCATTTGAACTCTCTTCTTTATGTGCAAAAACAACATTATTATTAAAATAAGGATTTTTCTTCTTAAAAAAACTAAAACCACAAACATTAAAAACTATAAAAATCAAAAAATTAACTAAATTTAATATTAATGCTAAACATAATATTTTTTTACCTATAAATTTCATTGTTTTACTCCTTAGTTTTATAGGACATTTAAGTATTAATTAAATGTTATGATAAGATATTTTATTGTAATTATAATTTATTTTAGTTTTTTCTAAATTAAACAAATAAATTATTTTTTTGGATAGTTAGGTTTTTGAGGTACGAATTTAAAAATAATTCATGATGTTTTTGGTTATAATAAAGTCTGAATAATAAAATAGTAAAGTGTTATTTCTAATTTCTATATACTTATAAATGCTACCTTATTTATTATAACTTATTTTTATAAAACAAAAAACAAATTTGTGATGTTGGCAAGCTAAAAATACCTTAGTGAAGGATTATTTTTTTTATTTAAGTGTTTTGAAATTCTTTAAATATGATAAAAAAACAATTTGTTAAACAGGTTTGTTGAGTGTAAGTTTTTTATATCCAAAGAGCAATTTTTTCTTCTAAAATATAGTTTCCTGAATCATTTAGTATCACTTGATTGTTTTTTATTTGAATATAACCTTTTTTAAAAGCATTATTAAGACATTTATTATAACGAGATAAGGACCATTTGAGGTCTTTATAAATCTCTTGAAAATGATTTTTTTGCAATTGATCTTGGTGATTTTTGAGATGCATTAGTAAAGAAATAATCATAAATTCTTTTTTTTGCAAATTATTTTTAATCATTTTAGCAACAATTCCAGTTTTAGGGGCTAAGAAGAAAAAGAGCAAAAAGTTAACTAAATTTGTAAAAGCAATTAATCCTGATACTGGTAAATTAAGTCCAATTGCCAAATAATAACCAAGGCTAGAATTCACAAATGAGAGCCATAAAGAAAGCAAAAAACTATTACATAGATTCTTAGTAGCCAAAAGAGATGTAGCAGCAGGTCCAATCATACAAGAAATTACCATAATAGAACCAACTACATCAAAAGAAATAACAGCTGTTATAGAAACTAAAAACATTAATAAATAATTAATTAAAGTAGTGAAAAATCCTAAGATTACAGCAAGATTAGGATCAAAAATATAGATTTTTAATTCTTTATAAAAGAAAAAAACAAACAATAAATTAAAAAACAAAAGAGGAATAATTTTTTTGAGTTGTTTAATGTGGGTGAGTTCAATATTGCCTAAAAAAACAGCATCAGTATCTAAATGTTCGTGTCTTGTATAAAGACTTATCAAAATAATAGCTACCGAAAAGAAAAAAGTAAACACAATTCCAATAGAAGCGTCTTTAGTAACTTTAGAGTGTTTGCCTAAAAGTTCTACCATATAAGCTGTAAGCACGCCCACTAAAGCAGCTCCCATAATTAAAAGAGGAGAATTAAGATTTTTAACTACTAAAAAAGATACAACTATTCCTAATAAAACACTATGACTCATAGCATCAACTACCATAGAAGACTTTTTCAATACTAAAAAAACTCCTAAACTAGCCAAAGTCAAAGAACAAAATAAAATAACTAAAAAAACATCTAGTTCAAAACCACCAATAATATTTTTTATAAAACTTATCATTAAACAATACCGTCAATTAAATTTTCAACTATTTTAATTCCTTTAGGTGTTAATTGGACTTTTTGATTTTGTAACATTAAATATCTTTCCTTCCATAAAAAAGTTTCTATTTGAATTATTGGCAAACTTAAAGTATGATTTTCTTCTTGTTCATAATAAAGATGAATAAGTTGACGAAATTTTTTAATCTTTTTTTGATATTTAATTTTTTGCAAATATCTACTAATAACTCCATATTTAGGAGAAAACAACAAGGAAACAGCAATAAATAAAGTAGTAATAACAATAATAATTGGTCCTGTTGGCATATCTTGTATACTATTACTTATAAAAACTCCAATCAAACTAGAAAAGAAAGTAACAACAGAAGCAACAAAAACATTAGTAACAAATCTATCACTAAATTGACGAGCAATTACTCCTGGCATAATTAAAAAAGCACTTGTCAAAATAATGCCAATAATTTTTAAACTAGTAACTACTACTCCAATTAATAATAAATTAAGAATAAAAGTCATAATTTTAATGTTAAACCCTACACTTTGGGCAAAGTTATCATCAAAAATATAGATTTTGAATTCTTTCCACAAGCCAACTACAACAACTAAAGTAATTAAAGCCATAATACCAGTAGAAATCATATCTAGTTCAGTTAATAAAGCAATTTGTCCTAAGATAAATTTTTCCAAAGTAGCTATTTTGTTATCCTCACAAGTATTTTGAGCAATGGCAATTAAAACATTGCCAAAACCAAAAAAAGAAGCAAGCACTAACGATAAGGCTGTATCTGATTTAATTTTAGAATATTTTTTAATAAGTTCCATCAAAAGCAAAGTAACAAACGAGGCAAGAATAGCACCCAACCACAAAACCCAAATATCTGTACTACGAGCAAAAAGATAAACTAAGGCAATTCCTGGCAAAGTGGTGTGCGAAAGAGCATCTCCAATTAAGGCTTGTTTTTTCAAGATAATAAAAACACCTAAAATACCCGATGTAAATCCTAAAAAGCTAGCTGCTAAAAGAACTTTAACAACAGTATAATTAAATTCTAAAACAAACATATTTAACACTTTCTTATTTATATTTAATTTTATTTTGTTTTCTTTGGGGTTTGCAAATTATGAATATCTTTTTTTAATTTTTTATTTTGAAAAGTTTTATTTAAATTAGTTTTATTAAAAACTTCATCCGTAGTGCCACTTGCAATTTTTTGTACGTTTAACAAAACTACATGATCAAAATATTGAGTCACTGTTTCTAAATCATGGTGCACTACAATAATGGTTTTATTTTCTTTTTGCAAATCTTTTAAAACTTGAATAATTTTTTTTTCTGTTTGGATATCAACTCCTTGAAAGGGTTCGTCCATAAAATAAATATCTCCTTGTTGAGCTAAGGCGCGAGCTAAAAAAATTCTTTGTTGTTGCCCGCCTGAAAGTTCAGATATTTGACAATCCTTAAGATCTTGCATTCCTGTTTTTTCTAAAGATTGCATTACTATTTCTTTATCTTTGGCAGTTGGTTTTTTAAACCATCCTAAATGTCCGTAACGCCCCATCAAAACAACATCAAACACAGTAGTTGGAAAATCCCAATCAACTGAATTTCTTTGTGGCACGTAGGCTACTTTTTTTCTTAATTGCCCATATTTTTGATTATAAAATAAAACTTCTCCAGAAATTTTGTGAATCAATTCTAAAATTGTTTTGATTAAAGTAGATTTTCCAGCACCATTAGGGCCTAAAATTGCTGTCAAAGAGCTTTGATAAATATCTAAATCAATATCCCACAAAACTGGTTTTAGATGATAAGCTACGGTTAGGTCTCTAATTTTAATGGCTATTTCTTTTTTCATTATAATCTCCTTATTTATTTGTTATTGTTTTAATTCTTTTTCTATTGTATGAATATTGTGTAATAAAGCTCCAATATAAGTGGAATGCTTGTATTTCGTTGGATTTCCTTGTGAATCTTTATCATCTTCAAATTCTATTGGCTCTTCACTTTCTGAACCCAAAGCATCAGCGTATAATTCTTCATCACTTTTTTTAATATTATGACCTTTACTTTTTACAGATTCTTTAAGAGAATCAAGCGTTCCTTCTGGAAAAGAACTTTCTACAAAAATAGCTTTTACTTGGTTGTTAACCAGTTTATTAGCTAATTCTTCAATATCACTAATACTAGCTTCTGTTTGGGTAGAAATTCCTTGAATTGGACTTAACTCAAAATCATATTTTCTAGCTAAATAAGAAAAAGCATCATGGGCAGTAACTAAAATAAAAGTTTTGCCTTGAGAAAAAAAATGTTCTTTTAATGCTTTAAATTTCTTGCCTACATATTTATGTAATAATTTTAATTTGTGTGCATATGTTTGACAATTATGTTCTAAATTATAAATATCACTTTGGCGAAAACGCGAATCTTTTACCAATGCTGTTTTTAATTTGTATTTTAATTGGTGTAAAACTTTAATCCAAAGATCTATATCAAACCAAATATGAGGATCTGGCCCATGAGTATCTTCATCTCGTTTAATATCTCCTTCTTTAATGCGTTCATCCTCCTTGCCTTTTTGATTTATAACTTTGGTATTTGCTTCATCTAACTGCACTACTGTAAAGGAATTATTCGTTAAAAGCGGAAAGGCTTCTGCCATTTTAGCTTCCAAATGCAGTCCATTAATCACAACTAAATCAGCTTCTTTAATTTTTTTGCGATCTGATAATTTGGTTTTGTAATTGTGCGGATCAATTCCTACTCCCATCAAAGAATCAACTTGAATGCCTTTAATTTTGTTATATTTGTTTTTGTTTTCTTCTTCTACAACATCACCAACTAAATGCTTGACTAAATCTTTTAACATGGTAGAAGTCGTTACTATTTGTAAATCTTTTGAAACAGTTTTGGCATTTTTGGCTTTTGTCAAAGAAAAAAAAGGAATAGATAAAATCAGTGTTGTTATTGTTACCAAAAGAAAAATGATTATTTTTTGTTTGTGTTTAATAAAAAAATCCATAATTATGGTCTCCTTTTTGCCTTTCTGAATGAATTTAAAAAATGATCTAAATTTTAACTATTTTGTGAGGTAAAAACAATGTTGTAAAAAATATCTAAAAATATGTAATTATAATTTATTGTTTTTAGGATTTATTTATAAAATCCATCATTAAAAAATTTCAATTTTGATACAGTTATTACCATACATTTGTAATAAAGTAGTAAAAATGTTTAATTATAATGAGGATTAATTTGTTATTGGGAGTTAGGTTAATTTTAGTAATAAAATGTTTTTATTGGATGTTTTACAAATAAGTTTATTGCTTGTGATTTCATTTTTTAAAATGTTTTTCATATTTACATTATGAAAAAAACTACAAATTTAAAGATATTTATTATATCTTAATATAAATTAATGCAAAATGTTATGCAAGTTTTTTTGAAATTGTTTTGCAATACCTTGTATAAATACAAAAAAGGGAAAGTCCAAAAAATAAATTAAGGTATTCAGGCAAATATTCCAAATATAATAATTTAATACCAAAGTTATTAAAAAAAATAAAAAATATGGCTAATAATTAAATAAAAGAGTTTATTAGCGCAATAACAAATTTAGAAAATATGCTTATTATTTTCCAAAACATTGCAAACATATTATAAAAAAATAGTTATTAATTAAATATATTGGGGTTACTATATAAATAAGTTCTTATTTAATGAAATCCAATTGCAAAAAATAGTTTTTGGGTTTGAGTTTGGAAGTCATTATGTAGATTATATATAATCAAAAAATAAATATAATTAATTTAGTATCTTGCTTATTTTGCTCATATGCGATTTGTTAAAAATTAATAAATTTAGAAATAAATAACTTATAAAATTTGTAGTTGATTTTGAATATTTTAAATCTAATAGAAGTAAGAGTTTAGATTTAAGAATTAAAATATTTAAATAATTATAATTATATTATAATATAAAATTGTTTAAATTAAACATAAAAAAATTTGGCAAAATATTTTAATTCAACTTTTTTATTTAGGGCGTATAATAAAATTAAGGGATACAGAGTTGTTAAAAAGGCACAATGATAAAATGTGATAAATACAAATGTTGCATAAAAAATGCAATTATAATTTAATATTTTAATGGGGCATTTTTAACCCTTTAATATTTATAGAAAAGTAAAATATTTGTAATATGAAAACCAAAAGCAAAGCAATTATGTGTTTGTTTCCCAAATACCTTACTTTAATTTTATTCATTATTTTATTGGGCATACATTTTTGCAATAGAATTAGCATTTATGCTGTAAAAAAACAACAACTAGAAAACATCCAAGAAGAGGAAAATGGAATAGGGGTTGTAAAAAATACAAATAACACACAACAAAAACACCAAATAATAAATAATCAACATTCAAAAAAATTAAAGAACCCCAAAAATTTTGAAAAATTATTTCCCCCAGAAAAAAGAATAATCAATGATTTTAGTTATTATAAACAAAACAATCAATTAACCAAACAAGATATTATAATCGCTTTAAATGGCATGCTTAAAGAAATAAAAAAAGAATCAAACATACAAATAGAAAGTGATGATTTTGAAATAGCAAGCGAACAATTAGAAGAAAAATACGAATCACAAACACAAAATCCAGAAGAAATACAATGGAAAGGTAGTTTTCAAATTGAAGATATATTGGGTAATAAAATAGAATTCAATTTTACTAAAAAAATGATAAACTTAGATGAAATTATTACAAATAACCATTTAGGAACAATTCAAATAACACCTAATATTACTGAGGAACAAAGAAAAAAATTAATATGTGAAGTTATTTGGCAAAAAAATCCTCAACTCCAAAATAAATTTTTAACTAAAGATTTTCAATTTACCAAAAACAAAGATGGCAGTAATAATTTTTGTAGAATAGAATACGATTTAGCAAACGAAGACAAATATCATGAATATGAAGGCATAATTGACCTAGAAATTAACTATCAACAAGAAACAAGCACACCTCCAACAACTAAAACCACTACAACAAATTCAATAATGTTTTATAAAATTATAATAATTTTAACCGGCCTAATAGTTGCTTTTTTACTTATTTTAATTTATAAAATCAAACATCAAAAAAATAAATGAATTGCTTTCTTTAAATTATTTTAATATCTTTCAAGAAATATCAAAATATAAAACCATAAAGACAATGAAAGCCAAACTTTGTAGTTTGGCTTTTTTATTTATAATAAAGGGGATGAATAATTTTTAAATTGCTTAAAAAACAAATAAATATACAATAATTATAAAATGAATAATATTAATTATATATTATTACACAAATATAGATATACCAAATAATAAATATAACAACAAAAAAATAATATTTATTGATTTTTAAATAATTTAATAAAAAAGGTCAATGTGCATAAGCCATGTTCTGTTCTTGTTAAACAAGTGTGGCTATTTATCTGCTACTAATAAGTAGTGCAAAACTAATTTCATTTAATCGCTTTGCATGCCCCTACCATTATTTTGGGTTGTTAGCTTGAGGGGTTTATCACGTTTCACTTAATTATTTCTAATTAACTCGTCTCTGTGACACTTTCAGTTTTTATCTCATAGATTAAAATAATGTAATTATCTCAATCCTTAGATCTAAAAAACGCCGTTACTTTTTACAGTACTCTAAGTTATTAATTCCTTAGACACAAACACTACATGCAATCGCAGCATGTGCTAACATGGACTTTCCTAAGCTTAAAATAATTATTTTAAACCTCAGCCACTTGCATTGACCTATTTTATTATATCAAACATTAAAGTAAAATGAAATCTTTAAATTATGTTTGTAGATGTTTTAATGATAAATTAAGAAAATAAATTTTTTTTATTGGGTGTTTTATATTAAGATTTCAAACATTTGATAATTTTGTAAACTGCATCAGTAGGAGCCAAAGCGCTTAAATCAACAACAACAATCCGATAAGTTATAATTATCAACATGCTCAATAGCAAAAATAATATGAATATGCAAATCTAAAATAGCTTTTATTATTGAGGAGTTATCTAAAAAAAAGTCACCTTCTGTATCCAAACAAGAATATGGATTGTTATACTTAATTTTCTAAGAACTTTATAATTAACATAAAGTGTTTTTAAACTAAATTATAATTGGTAAAACTTTTAACAGACTCTTTTAGGTAATAAATATCTTTTGGATTCAAAAATAAAGTGTCTGTCGATTTATCATACTGAGTTTGTTAATAGTTTTCTTTCTTAATTAATATTTTCATATATGATGAACATCTTTTTTTTTAATAATATAATTAGCACAATAAGATATATAAATGCTCTATTGTTCATTGTTAAAAACCCCATGATTTAGTCCTTTTGTTTTTTATTTTATTATAACTCAATTTTGATGAATTAGTTTATATTTTTGGTTGGAAAAAGGAAGGTTTTGGGTAATAAAAAAAGATCTTAATATAAGATCTTGCATTTGACTTATTTTTTTTTGGATCAAAAATATAATTTCTTTGTGTTATAATTACCAAATTATAAAAAATCAAATAAACGATCACAAATTTTAACTTGATCTCCTGGTTTGGCTCCTTTTTTTTGTAATTGTTCTTCCATCCCTATTTTTTTCAATATTCTATTAAATCTTTTTACAGATTCTTCGTTGTTAAAATCGGTACGATGAAAAAAAATTTCTACTTGATTTCCAGAAACAACAAAAACAGAATCACTTTCTTTAATAACAGAAATGGTTTTTAGATTATCAGTAAGGGTGTATAATTTAAAGTCATTGTTGTTATTTGGGTTAACTTCTAAGGGGGTATTTTGCAAAAAGGAGCTCATTTTATATTTTAAGATTTCTAAATTATCAAAAGAAACCAAAGAAAGGGGGATAATAGGTTGTCCTTTGATTTTTTGTTTCAAAAGAGTAAGTTTTTTCAAAGAATCAGGTAAATCCATTTTATTGGTAACAATAATTTGTTTTTTAAGTAATAATTGGGGATTGTATTGTTTTAATTCTTGGTTTAAAGTTTGGAAATCTTGGTAAGGGTTTGAACTTTCCATACTTAAAATATGAACTAAAACACGACATCTTTCAATATGTTTTAAAAATTGAATTCCCATACCACAACCTAAATGAGCATTTTCAATTAGGCCTGGTAAATCAGCTACTACAAAACTAAAACCATCCACTTCAACAACTCCTAAATGAGGTTTAATTGTGGTAAAAGGATAGGAAGCAACTTTAGGTTGGGCTTTGGAAATAGCAGAAATAAGAGAGGATTTCCCAACACTTGGAAAACCTAATAATCCGATATCAGCTAAAACTTTAAGTTCTGTTTTGATTTTAAAACTTTCACCTAAATCACCTTTTTCAGAATAACTTGGAGCTTGATTTTTAAAAGTAGCTAATGCTTTATTGCCTTTGCCGCCTTTGCCGCCTTTAGCAATAACTAAGGTTTGTTGGTCGTATAAGATCTCTCCCAAAAACTTGTTATCAGCAGTGTAAAAAACTGTTCCTAAAGGAACTTTAACATAAAGATGAGGGGCATTGGCTCCATTTTGACCTTTATTTTTTCCATTTATTCCATGCGGCGCTTTAAGATGTTTTTGATATTTTAATTTTAATAAGGTATTCTCGCCTTTGTCGCCTACAAAAATAACAGACCCGCCGTTGCCGCCGTTGCCGCCAGCAGGTCCTCCAAAAGCTACATATTTTTCTCTTCTAAAAGCAACGATGCCATGACCACCATTACCAGCAAAAACCTCATTAAAAGCTTCATCAACAAAATGCAAACTAAATACCTGCTTTCTTTAAATACATAAAAAAAATTATTGCAGATAAACAGAAACTTTTTTACGACCATGCTTTTTTTCAAATTTAATGATTCCACTCATTTTAGCAAATAAAGTGTCATCTCCACCTCTACCAACGTTAAAACCAGGGTGAATTTTGGTTCCTCTTTGACGATAAATAATAGCGCCTGCTTTGGCAAATTGACCGTCAGAAAGTTTAGCACCTAATCTTTTGGAATGAGAATCTCTACCATTTCGAGTAGAACCTGCTCCTTTTTTAGAAGCAAATAACTGAATTTGTAATTGTAATAACATGTTATAACCTCTTTCTTGTTTGAATTTGAGATATTTTTTTAAAATGATTGGGGTATTGTTTGACTAAATTGCAGATAGTGTATTCTAAATTATCTAGCAAAATAAAAAGGGTGGGATTTTGGGTGGTTTTAACTTCTAATTCAAACAACTTATCTTGTAGATTGTAGGTAATATCTGTTTGGAATTGAAGCTTTTCTAAAGCATTCAGAGTCACAATAATAGCAGTAGAAACCGAAGCACATACAATATCAAAACCTTTAGGAGCGTATAAAGCGTGACCGAAAACTTGAATACTAGTAATTTTTTTTTGTTCTTTGTAAAAACAATAGCGAATCATAGTTTTTAAACAGTTATTTTAGTAATCAAAAGTTTAGTATAGGATTGTCTGTGTCCTTGTTTACAACGATATTTTTTACGTTTTTTATACTTAAACACAATAATTTTTTTAGCGCGATCATGTTTGATTACTTGAGCTGTTACTTTAGCGTCTTTAACAAAAGGGACGCCTAAAACAGGATTGGAGCCACCAACAGCCAAAACTTCTTGAAATTGATAAGTTGTTTCTGGCTCAACATTTAGTTTTTCAACATAAATTTCTTGTCCTTCAGAAACACGAAATTGTTTTCCCCCAGTTTTGATGATTGCAAACATTTTATTTCCTCCTTGCAAAAATTGCAAATTATCTTGGATAATTTATTGAATCTGATAATAATTAATTGTTTAAAAACAATGGTTTTTATATTTTTTTTTATTGGGCATTAAAACCAAACCAAAAAAAAATACAATAATCATACATTATTATAACATATCTTATTGAAATATGAATGTTTTTTTTGTTATGAGGTTTTATTATTGTGCTTTTTGAGATATCTATTTTGCGGATGGGCGCTACATTTATCACTACAAGCCCCTAAATATTTGTGTTCGTTATGTTCGTGGCACAAAATTTGTTTGTTGCATTGAGGATTAGAGCAATTAATATAGCGTTCACAAGGGGTGCCATCAAAATAGTCTTTGCCAACGATAACATGTTCTTTTTGATTAACAGTAACTGCTATTCTTTGATCAAAGACATACATTTGACCATCCCATAAAACACCTTGAGTTTCGGGGTGTTTACCATAAGAAATAATTCCTCCTTCTAGTTGATAGACATCCACGAAACCTTCTTTTTTTAAGAAAGTACTAAATTTTTCACAACGCACACCGCCAGTGCAATAAGTTACGATTTTTTTATTTTTTAATAAATGGGTGTTTTGTTTGACCCAATTTGGCAAATCACGAAAATGTCTAATGTTAGGGTTAACTGCATTTCTGAAATGTCCTAAATCATATTCATAGTCATTACGAGCATCAAGAATTAAAACATCTTTTTCTTGCAAGGCTTGCAAAAATTCTTGAGGAGCTAAATAAGCGCCTTTGTCTTTGGTAAGATCAACCTTTTCTTCAAGACTCAAATTAACCAATTCAGGCTTGACTTTAATAGAAAGACGCGGAAAAACTTGTGCATCCACATTTTCAATTTTAAAAACAGTATTGCAAAAACGCACATCTTGTTTTAGTTGATCGATGTATTTATGTATTTGTTCTTTTGGACCTGACAAAGTGCCGTTAATACCTTCTTGGGCAACAATAATACGTCCTAAAAGTCCTAGAGATTCGCAATATTTAAAATGTTGGTTTCTAAAAGTTTGAGGGTCTTTTATTGGAACATATTGATAATATAAAATAACTAAGTATGAGGAGTTAGAAGTTTTTGTCATAAAATAATTATGCCTCTTTTCAATTGAGATTGCATGCAAAATCTAATTAATTTAGACTTTATTTTATTATTAAAATAAATTATTATGAATTTAAAATAATGAATGATTGATGTTTTTTGTTTCATTTATAATTTTTTATTTAGGTTTTTTCAGATAAATATTAAGGTTTATAAAATAAATTTTAGGAGTGTTCTTCCCAAAAAATATACATATTTTGAGCACCATTTGACATTTGTTTTAAATCATCTAAACTATATTTTATTTCACCTTTAAAACTTGCAGTCCTTGTACCACCATCAAAAAATACTCCTAATAAATCCGAAGGAGCGTCTTTAATGCGGCACAAAAGGCAAGGATAAGTTTGAATGGTCTCGGAATTATAACAAGGATAATCAGATATAAAACCCCAAAAATATGGATTAATATTCGTTTTAATATAGGTTTCTATTTGTTGAGGAAAAGTTTGAGAATTGTGGGGGCGTAAATAAATGTTTTTAATTTGCATATTGATATTACCTCGCAATTATTTTAGTAAATAGAAATAATGAATTTTTGGGGTTTCCTTTGAAATAGTTATAAAATTATTAAAGGTTTTATTAGTGGCTTTTGGTTTGGCAATAAAAAACGCCGAATCATTTTATTTTTCATAAAAGATTCGACTCTATATTCTAAATTATTATTGTTAAAAACATTCAAATTACTTAATAATATCGGTTCCTAAATAAGACTGTAAAATTTCAGGAACTGTAATAGTGCCATCTTGGTTTTGATAATTTTCTAAAATAGCAATAACAGTTCTTCCAACAGCCAAACCTGAACCGTTTAGAATATGAACGTATTCATTTTTGTTGTTTTTAGGATTTTTCATTTTAATATTGGCGCGTCTTGCTTGGAAATCGCAAGAATTACTGATAGAACCAATTTCACGATAACAATTATAGCTGGGTAAAAAAACTTCTAAATCATAAGTTTTTGACATACTAAAACCCAAATCACCAGTAGAAAGCAAAACAACACGATAAGGAAGTTTGAGCAGTTTTAGTATTTCTTCGGAATCTTTTAACATTTGTTCTAGATATTCATAAGAATTTTGGGGGTGGCAAAACTGGATTAATTCTACTTTATTAAATTGATGTTGTCTAAAAATACCTCGGGTATCTTTGCCAGCTGAGCCTGCTTCTTGGCGAAAAGCAGTAGTGTAGGAGACGTATTTAATAGGAAGTGTACCTGGTTTAAAAATTTCTTCACGATGCAAATTAATGGTAGGAACTTCTGCTGTAGGATTTAAATACCAATTATTTTTGGAATTGTAAAGTTTGTAGACTTCATCTTCAAACTTAGGTAATTGACCTGTTGCAAACATGGATTTTTCATTGATAATATAAGGAGGAATGATTTCTTGATAACCTTTTTTACTATGAAGATCCATCATAAATTGAATTAAGGCTCTTTCGAGTCGTGCTCCTAGCCCTTTACAAACGACAAATCCACTACCAGAAATTTTGGAAGCTCTTTTAAAGTCCAGAATATCTAGTTTTTCTGCTAAATAAACGTGGTCTTTAGGTGTAAATGGAAAGGTTCTTATTTGCCCTTCGCAATACAATTCCTTATTGTCTTTATCGTCTGTGCCAATCGGCAAAGAATCATGTGGCAAATTGGGGGTAATACTTAAAATATCAAAAATTTCTTGTTCTTGGAGTTTTAACTTTTGTTCTAATTTTTGTAAATCATCACGCAAAAAATTATTTTCTTGCAAAAAAAGGGCAATATCTTCTTTAGCATTAGCTTTTTGGGCAACTTTTTTAGCTGATTGATTTTTTTGACTTCTTAAATTTTGTATTTGCAAAAGTAAAGATTTTCTTTGTTGTGCTAAAAGAGGCAATTTATTTAAATAAGCAAAACTTTGTTGTCTTTTTTCTAATTTTGCAATAACAGATGGCAGATTTTGGACTACAAAATTCAGATCTAACATAAAAAATACCTCTTTACTTTGGAAAAAATTGATTTAATGGGGTGGTGGCAAAAATAATAAAATAAATCAAAGGGATAGAATAAATCTTTTAATTGAATGTTTTTTACAATATTTTTATTAATGTTTTTGTTTGTTTGTTGATAAAATCAAACCATAAATGCATCAAATTATAAGATAAAGAAGGTGGGCATTAATACATCTTTGCCAATAAATTTTTATGCGAAATATTATTAATTGTAGTTATAGAGCCTTTTTTAAGGATATATTTACGTTCATTTAATGACGATCTCAATACAAACACTTGTCACCAAAAATGATCCTAAAATAAACCCTGAAATTACATAAATTACTTTGTTTAACCAAAAACATGAATTTATTAACCTTTTTCAATCAAATATAATTAAAAAGAAAAATTAAAGTGTGTTTACTAATTTTTGTAAATCAGATTTGTTTCTAGCAGAAAAGTTAGCGTGATAAACTCTTTTAGAAACACCTTTATCAAATTTTTTATAAGCTACACTTAATAAAGCTAAGGCTTTTTGTTTATCAGCATTTGCCACTGCAGTTTTTACTTGTTTTACCACTGTTTTTACAGATGATTTAAAAGAAAAATTTTGTAAACGACGTTTTTCATTAGTTTTATTACGTTTTTTTTGTTGTTTAATATTAGCCATGATTATAATCTCCTCTTTTTTAATTACTTAATTATCAATTTTATTATTAATAACTCTACTGAGGATTATACCAAAATTTAAATAAAAAATCAAACAAATAATTAATTAAGGCAATATATAAAATCCAACCCCACTTGAAAAGAATAGGTGATAGCTCCGTAAAAAATATGTTATTTTTTATTATTTATAAATAAAATAAAAGGAGATTTAAAATAATGAATGTAAGAAAAAAATTTTAACACTTATTTATTGCTTTTGAAAACAAAATTTAAATGTTTATTTTAAAATTATATTTTGAATATATAAGTATTTTTTTTTAAAAATGATAAAAGTTCTTCTAAATGTGTTTCTTGTTTAGGTGTTAATTTCTTTTGTTTTTATATAAACCACAAATATCTTAATAATGAATCCCGTAATTCTGTTTTATTATCTATTTTATGAAATTATTTTTGCATTCATTGAATTTTTTGAATTTGCTTAATGTTTTTTGGATTGCTTTTTTTATAAATAATATTTTTGCAAAACCAAAATATCATAATCCATATAATCACAAAAAATAAATTTGAAAAAAGATAAAAATGGCGAATTAATTGAAGGTTTTATTATCCCTAAATATTTTTTTACACATTCCCATAAAAAAATAAAGTTTTTTGCTCATAAAACAACTCTTTTTATATAATTAACTTTTATAACATTTTGTTAATAATCATTCCTAAACATTTCAAAAATTAAATAATTCTATCACCCTAAATTATAAACAATTACAAAAATTTATCCAACCCAAAATCAAGGAAAAACCAAACTGTAATTAAAGTTTGGGTTATTTTAATTAAAAAATGATACATTTGTAAAAAATCAAAAATCTTCAAAGAAAGCCTTAGATTTAGGAAACTTATCAGTTTCAAAAATTTCTTTCGGAGTGCCTTTTTCAAGAATTTTACCTTGTTCCATGAAATAAATAGTATCAGATACTTTTTGAGCAAATTTCATTTCATGAGTTACAATAATAAGGTTTATTTTTTTCTCTGATAATTTTTGTAAAGTTTGTAATACTTGCAAAGTAGATTCAGGATCTAGAGCAGAAGTTGGTTCATCTAAAAGAATAACTTCAGGTTTCATACATAAAACTCTAGCAATAGCAACGCGTTGTTTTTGTCCCCCTGAAAGTGTTTCTACTCTTTGATTAGCAAGAGCTTTTAAATCTAGTTCTTTTAACCGTTCTAAAGCATTTTCTTGAGCTTCTTGTTTAGATAATTTTAATACTTTCATCGGAGCTAAACAACAATTTTCTAATACTGTCTTTCCTTCAAATAAATTAAAACTTTGAAACACCATTCCTACTTTAGTTCTTAAATCAGATAATTTTACTCCTTTATCTAAGATATTTTTATTATCAATTAAGATTTGTCCAGAATTAGGTTCTTCTAATAGATTAAAACACCTTAATAAAGTAGATTTCCCTGAACCTGAAAAACCAATAATAGTTACTATTTCTTGTTTTTTAATTTTTAAATTAACATTTTTTAAAATCTCTTTATCGCCAAACTTTTTACAAAGATTTTTAACTTCAATTAAATATTGCATTCTAAACTCCTTTTTTTTGTTTTTCTAAATATTTAACAAATAAATTAGCAATCGTAATTAACAATAAATAAATACAAGCAGTAATAGCATAAGGAATAGCAATACTTCCTGTTTGAACGATTTGAGTTTTGGCTTTCCATGCTACATCTAACAGACCAACCAAACCACCAAAACAAGCACTATCTTTAATATTTACAATAAATTGTTGTACTACAAAAGGAAGTGATCTTTTAAGTGTTTGGGGAAGAATAACAAAAAAAAATGTTTGTCTTTGAGTCATTCCTAAAGCTAGAGCAGCTTCTTCTTGTCCTTTATCTAAAAACTTAATATTTTGTAATAAAATACTCGTAATACTAACTGCTGAATTTAATAATAACACTATAACACCTGAATACATCGGATTTAATTCAGGATTATAAGCTCTCCAACCAAAATGAACTATAATAATTTGAGCTGCTACTGGAATTGATTTAAAAATATAAAGTATTGCATCAAGTAAGTAAAGAAAACTTTGTATTAACCCTAAAATAAAGGGTTTTTGTGTTTGATAATTAGGTTTAATGCTTTTAATCCCCGTTAAAACAATAGCTAAGATAAAACCTACAATAACTCCATCTAATGCAAGTAATAAAGTAGTTTTTAAAGGTGTTGAATATTCAGACAAAGCAAGAGATACTTTTTGATACCACTTTAATCCTTGTTGTTGGCTTAACTCTTTTAAAGATTTTTCTAACCATTTATTAGTTATTTCTTTAAACTTAGATATTTTGTCTTTTAATTTTTGTATTTTATTAATGGGGCCTTGTTTGTCAGTGGGTTTTGATTGTTCGTTTTTTAATTTTTTGGTTAATTCAATTATACCTTCAACATTTAAACCGTCACCTTCTAAAACAAGTCCTTTTTCTTTTAAAACTTCTTTAAAAGCATTATTAATTTGAGTAACTAATTTTGTATTACCTTTTTTAACTGCAATTCCTAAACCCATAGGAGAAACAGTAAAACGATTATCATAAGATATAATTGATATATGTTTTAATTTATCATTTTGCGAAGCATAATATTTAGTAATATAACTATCAGTTACAAAAATATCAGAAGATTGATCTTCAACACTTTTAACACACATAACAGCATCATCAATAGGATTTAATTTGGTAATGTGTGATAAATTTCCTAAATCTGATCTAATATTTTCAATAACTTTATCAGCCACAGAACCAGTAAGAGTTAAAAATTGAATTTTGTCTTTTGTATCTTGTAATTTACCTTTTATATCTTCATAATTTACTTCTAATGGCAAATTTCTAAAACGTTCATCATCTGATCTTACTAAAAAACCTGTATTATCTAAAGTATAGGCAATAGAAAAATCAAAGTTTTCTTTTCTTTTGTTAGTAATGCTAATAGAAGAAATAGCTACATCCACTGAACCATTTTGTACAGCAGCAAACATCCCATCAAAATCAAAAAGACTAAATTTACAACCTTCATACTTTTCTTCTTTAGGTAATGCTTTTACTATTTTATCAATTAAATCTATATCAAATCCAGAAATATATTCACCTTGAATAGTTCTATGATTTTTACTTGTATCTTTATCAGATTTAATAGTCAAACTATTAGGGGCTGCATCAGCTACCACAGCTACTCTTAAATATTTCTTAGAATTATTAACTCTTTGAAATAACCCCACACTAAAATGAAGCCATCCCCAAAAAATCATAAAGAAAAATAATGAAATATATTTAGTATATTTTAGATATTCAACAATTTTGTATTTTTTTTTCCTTTGAATCATAATATATAATTTTTACCTACACTTTCAATTTTGGTGTTTATAAAAACTATCTATTTGACAAATTTAATTTAAAATACCACCAAAAAACAAACATCATTTTTATAATAGATACAATAATTTTAATATACTTATGAATATTAAATATATATTTGGGAGGCATCTTTTTAATTTTCATTTTTTAACCTTTTATTTGTATATTATAAATATACATAAATTGTAATATGCATCATTTATAAATATTTTTCAAATTACTCTAAAATAATATCAAACTTTTAATACTAAGATATTTTTTTTAAAATAATACTTTATTACTTATGATAGCATAAAAACAATTAAAATTAACATTTAATTAATATAAGTATAATTACTTTAATATAAAAGATTCCAAAAGGCAAGAAATAAATATTGGTTTAATAATTAAAATTTAGTGATTTATGCATTAATTTTTTTATATTTTATATTAAGAATTAATATTTATTTTATATTAATATTTATTTCTTATAATTCTTAAATTAATTTATTAAGTACTAACTAAAGTTTTTAAAGCAGGATTTAATTTTTTTTCTAAATATTTACTTAAAATGTTAAGTAAATTAAATTAAAACTAAGTAAAAAAAACGGAAAGTATTACAAATGGAGTAACTAAATCTGCTGTAACATTCACAGCATCATTTGTAACAAATGAAATATCAATTAATGCAATTAATCCGAAGAAAGTACAAGCTTTAATATTAGTAAAAAATTGTGCTACTACTAAATGAACTGTTTTTTTAATGCTTGAGGGAAAGTAACATAATAGAAAGATTGTTTTTTTATTCAATAATAAAGATTGAGCCGCTTCCACTTGTCTTTTATCTAAAAATTTAAGAGTTTGCATTAAAAAAACAGCAATATTAGCAGCTGAATTTAATACAATGGAAAATTAATGATGCATGTAAGTTTGATGCATTGTAGGAAACTTAATAAGCCACCATAAATATCTTTAAAACCAAACTAACAAACCTTGAGCAGCAATTGTAACTCCAATGATAAATAAACATAAAAATCTACAAATTTAGAACCTACTTGTTTAACAAGTTTCACAAAGACATTATTTTTTCTAGAGCATTTTGTGATATTGTAGTTACATTTAGTTCAACAAATTCTCTTTATTGTGCTGCGTTTCTTTTATTTTTTTCATTTAATTCTCTTTTGTTGTTTTGAATTTTTTAATTCCATCTTTTGTCTGGTGAATTTTTTTGTGGATTTATTATTTGTTCTCATATTTGAGCATCAGTTAATTCTGAAATAGATTCTAAATTTTCAATAGTTAGTTTGATAAGTTATTGGGTTAAGATATTTGCATATGTGATAATTTTTTTCGATAATAACTAAAAACATTAATACTATAAAAATATATTTGTTGTGAGTCATTAAAGTAGGTTTATGGTTTATAGATGCAAATTCCATTTACTTATTTAATTTTCATCCCGCTTTTTTTCTTGGATTTGATTTGGGTGAGTTTTTTTATAGTTTTTGAGAGTTTAGATTTGGGGTGTGCTAATAGCTATTTGAAAAAATTTTATTATTTAGTATTTGTGATTTGTTCCGTTTTTTTAATTTATTTTAATATTTAGCATTCGTAAAAAAATAATTTTAATTTAATTTTATATGGGGGTTTTTATTTTTTTTACTTAACTAGATAGTGTAAAAATAAAATATTTAAAAATATTTATTTAGTTTGAAAAGAAATGAAATTATCTTCTTAATTTTTAGTTTTAAAGAGGAATTTTTAAATCAAAAAATGTCCAAAAAATGGAAAGTTGCAGCCTTCGTATAACTCCACACTAAAATAAAAATCTTAGTAATTTTTTAATTTGTCTGTGAAATTTTAAAAAATTAACAGGCACCTTTACACTTCTTTAAAAATTATTTTTTAAAGGGTATTAATATTTTATAATTTAAAAATTAATAAAAATCCTAATATTATTTGAAAAAATAATCTTGTTGAATCATCATTTTCTGTTAAAATGATAATTGTATTGACAGCGACATTAATCAACAAGTATTAATTTTTACACATAAAAAATGTTTAAAATAATTAATGACTCTATTTATGTTTTCGTCGCTGTCAATATATATAGTTTTTTTATCTAAATGTATATATTTGATTCAAAAATATAATCATTTATTTCACAAACAAACGACTATGTCAAGATTATTATATCATTCATAAAAAAAACTTTCAATAAAATAATTTTTACTCAAAATGTTGATTTTTATTTTGGCAATATATTAAATATTTTATTTATAATTCAAATATATTTTTTTTAAATTAAACAATTTTTAAACTAATTTTAAAAAAATGATAAATCTTTATTAAAAACAGAAAGTAAAAAAATGACAAAAAGTAATTCTCATAAATCAAAAATTATTTTTATTATTTCAGGTTTAGTTATTTCAATAGCTGTTATTTTTATTTTATTTATTTTTATGTTGTCTTTAAATCAACAAAATCAAACTGAAGAAGAAATAGTTCAACCTCAACATAGAGTTGAACTTCAAAAGCATTTAAAACGAGATAATGATATTATTCCTAAAAATAAAAATGAAGTTGTTAGAACAAAATCAACAAAAAATATTGTTTATAAACTTGATGGAAAAACAAAAAAATATATTGAAGAATATGATCCTAAAACAAATGCATTAATTAAAATAATATATTTTAATTTTAATGGAGAACAAATATCTAAAATTCAAGATTTAGATCCACAAGGTAATTTAATTAAACAAACAGTTTATCACGAAAATAGCCCAAATATATATAATATTCAATATTATGAACCTCAAACTAAAAATTATTTCAAAATAGAATATTTTGAAGTTGACGGTAAAACAATATCTTCTACTGCTGAATATAACCCCCAAAAGAATAATAATTTATTAAAACAAACTTTTTATTTCTCTGATGGTAAAATAAGAGCTATATACATTTTTGACCCCATAACACAAAATTTAATTAAAACAACATTTTATCAACCTGATGGTAGAACAATACATTATATCAACGAATTTAATGCCATAACAAGAAAAAGAATTAAGCAAACTAATTATAAATTAGATGGAACTATTGATACAATAAAAAATTTTAATTAAATATAAAAAAAATAACTCCCTATTATTTTAGGGAGTTATACAATAAATAAAAAATAAAATATCAAAAAAAACTAAAAGCTAAACTAAGTATCAATACGTCCCTTGTGTTGTTTTTAGAAAACAAACTGAAAACATGGATAAATATTTACATAAAGGTTCAAAAGTATATGTATAAGGCACCCTATCATTCCAAAAATATACTAACCAACGAAGGTCAAAAAACGAACCACCACCAAAGTAATTATTCAAAACATCATCTTTTTAGACAACAAACCCAAATAATATTTACACAATTAAGTCCCTTTAGGGACTTTTTTTATACCCAAATTCAAAATAAAATTTAACAAAATTAAGGAGTAAGTAAATGAACTTAAAACCTAAAAAAATCTTTTTCTTATTACTTATATTATAGCATTAATAATTTCAATAATTTAAAGTTTTTTTTAAGTTTTTGTAATTTATAAATAATTTTATTTATTTTTTTCCAACAACAAAAGCCGTCCAATAATTAGACAGCAAAAATTAATTAAAAATATTTAATTTAAACTAATTTAATAAAATTAAGGAGAAAGTTGAAAACTTTGAATATAATTATTTTCAAGATATCTATACCAATATTGACATTCAACTTTATTTAATATTTTAATATCTTTTTTTTCATAATCTTTTTTAAGTTTTAATTTAAGTTTTTGTAATTTAAAATATTTTTTAAAATTCTTATTAAGAAAATAATTTTTTGGTTGAATCTAGATAAATTTAAACTAAAAATAATTAGAATTTTTAACTTGATTTGGGGTCATATAAGATTTAAACAATAAAGTTAAATTATGTGGAATTTTAATATTTCTTCCATTAATTATTTTTTTAATATTCCATTCAAATATATTAGAAAAATTAAAATTAACCATTGGAAATGAACTTAATTCTATTTCTTTAATTATATCATAAGGAAATAATGCCAAAAAGATTCTTTAGGACAAGAAAAACATGTACGAGAAAATCCAAACAAATGACGACTATAAAAATCAATTCCTTTATTAGAATTTGATTCAATTTGTTTATCATTTTTAGAAACATATTTACTAACATATGAAACAACTTTATTAACATAATTTTTTTTATCAAAAGTGCCTTTATAAAAAAATTTACATTTACTAATTTCAATTTTTTCAAATAAAAGATTTGTTTTTGATGGTCTAAAAATTTGAACGTTTTGACTAATTGGATTTAAATGTTTATAATGTTTTATATTATTTTTATTCATAACAGATGCATAAGCATTAGCCCAAAGCAAAGCAATTTTTAACACATTTAACATTCTTTTTCTCATAATAATTTTGAGGTATTTTAATATTACCTTTTTCATCTATTTTATGCATTAAATAATCATCATAAAAAATACTCTTATTTCCTTTAATAGGTCGGTTTTTCAAACCCAAAGCATAATTTTCCTAATAAAAAACTTCAAACCTTAGAACAACAAAGAACAAATTATTATTTTAAAAACTAGAACAAATAAAAAACATCGCAAGAAAAATTATTATATCAAATAAAACAACAAAAAAACATAAAGTAGCTATTTGACAATCTAAAAAAAGAAAAAAGATTGTTAAAAACTCAAAACAATGAAGATAACAACCACACACCGATCAGAAATGACAATGAAAATGACTAATTCAAATTTTACTATTGATTTTGTATCTGGAAAGTTATTTGTTGTTGGTTTATGTTTTATATTTAAATATCTCTTTTTCAGTTTCCTTCGACTATTCAATCCCAACGATAATAACCCAATTAAAAAGAAAATGAAACCCCAAACTCAAATAATCAAAAAAAAGATTTAAAAAAAGATATCGATTAAAAAAATCCCAAACAAACAAGAATATAACGAAAATATCACATTAGAAACTTTAATAAATCAAGAAAATTATCAAAATTATCAATAATTTATTTATTACCAAAAAAAATCAAACCTTACAAGAAGTAATGACTTTGAATGACGCTAATAAAAATATTATTAAAGACTAAATGATTCAAAACAAAGGCAATACTGAAGAATTTTAAAAATTAAAAAGTTAAGTGTGTTAAAATAGTGATGTATTAAAAAGGAAAGGAATCTATAATCAAAATTAAAAAAATAATCAAATAGTTTTTTATTATTTTAGGGATAATTCTTTTTTTATTATCAGTTGGATTGTTTTAATTGAAATGGAAATCATTAAATTACCGAAAGAAAAATCCCTATTTTAAAAGAAATCAAATCTGATATAAAAGGCGAATAAGAAGAAATTAATTATAAAGTAAGAAATCAACGAATAATTAAAATTCATTACATATTTGATTGCTTTAATGGCATCGGTTATTATCAACAACAAACTCAAACCAAAAAGGGCGGTTTTAATGATATTTTAACCATTTAACACAGACTCCAAACCCAAAAAAGAACATTCTAACTTAGTTTTTTTAAATCAAAGATCGTCATCCTTTCAGTCGTTGGAATAAAAGATCTTGATACTTATAACCATACCACTTTTAACGGATTTGATGTTGATTCTTTCGATGCTTAAGATGATATTTTTATTTAGATAAATATGTAAAATTCGAAAAATAACAACAATGACGATTAAAGACTATTGCCTTGGCGGTTGTTTCGTTGAAAATGATAACTTCGCATTAACCTTTTTCCATCTCCACCTTAACCCCGTCCGCAATACTTTATCTCTTTAACAAGTTAAACACAAATATGATAAATCCCAAGAAACCAAAAAATAATAAAAGAAATATTATATCACTAGTTGCAAAATTTTAATAACTCCAATATGTTAAAAATTAAAGGAATAAAAGGAGATTTAATATAATGTTTAAATTTAAAAACAATTTATTATTATTGAATATATTTTTATTTATTTTATTAGGATTATTTTTAATTACTAATAATCATCAAGTTATGGCGACGCCTTATAATGTTCCTTTAAAAACAATTTATCAAATTCAAAACAACCATATTAAAGAAAATAAAAATAAACCAATAAAAATTAGTTACTATATTAATGATAAAAAATTATCATTAGAAGATATGGCAAAAAAAATAAATATAATTAATAATTTAAACAAAAAACCTATTAGTAGGTTATAACAAAAAAATAAAAATAAATTGAATTCAACAAAATAGATGTTATATTTTATTGTTAAGAATAAGGTCCCCAAATTGTCTCTTTACATCCTGATTTTTTTGACAAAGATAATCTCAGGCAAAACAAAAAAATCCAAGAAGAATATTACCACTTATCGGAAACTTTTAAAGGGCTCAACCAATTAACAAAAGGATTCAAAAAAGTCCAAATCATAACTATTAGGGGAGATTGGATTAGATAAAGCAACTTTGGTCTATAACTTCATTTTATATATAGCCAAAACCAAAAAACCAAGAAATTTCTCATTATCCTCATATTTTGGTATTTTCTTATGAAATGACCTTAGAAGAAAATTTAAATCGTTTATTATCCCACCAAACTCAAATTCCCTTGAATGTTATTTTAGATAAAAAATTGGAGGACTTAAGCATCACGCAAAACACCTACAAGGAAAGGATAAAAACAACAAAACAATTTTTTTTACCAACATAAATTTATCATTTAATTATGATAAAAGCAAAAATATTAATTATGTAATTTATTTAGTTTATAGCCTTCATTTAAAACAAAAAAAGCCGAAATTATCGTCATTGACCACATTCAAATAACCAAAACCAACAACCATTTAGAAAATGACCGTCTAGCCATTAACGAAATCATGACTAAATTAAAAAAAAATAGCCATTGAATTAAACATTGTTATTATCATTTTATCTCAATTTTCAAGGGATTTTTTGTAGGCGATTACTGAGTTTTTTAAAATATTGTTTCTTTTTAAAAAAATCTTTTTATTATTGCTTATATTATAACATTAATAATTTCAATAATTTAAAGTTTTTGTAATTTATAAATAATTTTATTTATTTTTTTCCAACAACAAAAGCCGTCCAATAATTAGACAGCAAAATTAATTAAAAATATTTAATTTAAACTAATTTAATCAAATTAAATTAAGGAGAAAGTTGAAAACTTTAAATATAATTATTTTCAAGATATCTATACCAATATTGACATTCAACTTTATTTAATATTTTAATATCTTTTTTTTAATAATCTTTTTTAAGTTTTAATTTAAGTTTTTGTAATTTAAAATATTTTTTAAAATCCTTATTAAGAAAATAATTTTTTGGTTGAATGCTAGATAAATTTAAACTAAAATAATTAGAATTTTGAGTTTGGTTTGGAGTCATATAAGATTTAAACAATAAAGTTAAATTATGTGGAATTTTAATATTTATTCCATTAATTATTTGTTTAATATTCCATTCAAATATATTAGAAAAATCAAAATTAACCATCGGAAATGAACTTAATTCTATTTCTTTAATTATATCATAAGGAAATAATGCCAAAAAGATTCTTTAGGACAAGAAAAGCATGTAAGAGAAAATCCAAACAAATGACGACTATAAAAATCAATTCCTTTATTAGAATTTGATTCATTTTGTTTATCATTTTTAAAAACATATTTACTAACATATGAAACAACTTTATTAACATAATCTTTTTTATCAAAAGTGCCTTTATAAAAAACTTTACATTTACTAATTTTAATTTTTTCAAATGATGGTCTAAAAATTTGAACGTTTTAACTAATTGGATTTAAATGTTTATAATGTTTTATATTATTTTTATTCATAACAGATGCATAAGCATTAGCCCAAAGCAAAGCAATTTTTAACACATTTAACATTCTTTTTCTCATAATAATTTTGAGGTATTTTAATATTACCTTTTTCATCTATTTTATGCATTAAATAATCATCATAAAAAATACTCTTATTTCCTTTAATAGGTCGGTTTTTTAAACCCCAAAGCATAATCTTTATCAGTACACAAATAACGAGAATATCCACAAAAAGAATTATTTCAAATAAAAAACTTTTTTACAAACATTAAAAGGAGAATTATTAAATATTACAATTGTTTCTCATTCTAAAAAGAAAAATTACTACCAACAAGTAAACTACCGCCCAAAAACCAAACTCTATTTGTAGACCCTCAAATCTTAGATGAAATAAAAAAAATATAGAATAGAAATAATCAAAAATCATCATTCCGAAGAACATAATAATATAACTCTAAACAACCACATAAAACCCAAAATAATACCCTTAAAAAAAAACATTTCTCTATCTTCCCCAAATATAAATATCTCAACGAACAAAAAGACTACATTAAAGAATTTAATAAGCAAAATAAACATAGATAAGTTAGATACTTTAAATTAGATTTTTAAAAAAAGATAAATATAAAAAAAACCCCTATCAAAACAAACTATAAAAAAGCCTAAACGTTATTTATTATCAATTATAAGATTTTAAACACATCAAAGTGTTTTTAACCAAAAATAAAAAAGGTTGTCGGGTTAAAAAAATACATCCCATGTATAAATATATATCCAAAATCAAATAAACACTTCATTAAAAGTTTTATAACAGCTTTTAATATCTAAAATTCTTTGTCAAAGCCAAACCTTTTTAAGGGGTGATATTTTATATATTATATCGATAATGATAATCGATATTTGATATTTGATATTTGATATTATAGTTATATCATTTATCTATCATTATTATTTTCCGATATATAAATAACTCCCTAATTTTTCCTTTCGGTTATTGGAAAAAGAGTTTTTTAAAATTCTAAAACCAAACCAAAAGCCCTCAATGCGCTGAAGCGCTAATAAAACTAATAAATATAAAAGATAAAAAAGATAACATTAATTAGATAATGTTTTCAAATGCCCCAAATGAGACTGATAACCTAATTTAACAAAAAAAGCCAATTTTTATTATAAAAAGAAATAAATTTCCTAATTTTTTTATTAATCATATTAAAAGAATCTAAAAATAATCGCGGTTCTTGTTTTGTTTTAATAAAAACCTTAATAAGACTCAGTTACCGTGTTATCGTTGGGTGTAGATTTGCGCGACATACTAAAAAAACCTCTATTATTTAAATAAAATTGAAATTTAATACTTTGATAAACTTTCAACTGATCTGAGTGAATAATACAAGTTTTTTTTAATTTAAGTATTTTTTTTAAAATTTTTTTTAACTAATTCTAAATTAGGATTTTTGCCAATAACCGATGCCAAAAATTGATCATTATACCCATCAATAATCGTTGAAACCCACAAATGCACTTTAATATTTGTAAAACCAAGTCAAATCAGTGTATAATTTAGTTAATGATTTATTAGTTTAAAATCATTTTTAATTAAATTAGTTTTTTTGAAAATTCCTCATAAAATTTTTTTTTGAATTAGGTTGTCTCCATTTCATCAACCATTTTATTTTTTTCATAATTTTTAACACTAATTTATGATTAATGTTGTGATTTTAAAAATTCTTTGATAAAGAACTGCAATTTGTCCATAACCAATTGAAAAATAATTTTTTTGATATAAAAAAACCCTACCAATTTTTTTAACGCCAAATAATCGATGATTTTAGTTTTTTCTTTTTTGGTTTTTTGTTTCTTCACCAAAAATAATAATTATTGTGATTTTTTTTGAATAATTTTAAAATTTTATAAATAAAAAAAGTATTTTTGTGAAAATTTTAACTAAGGTGAAAATAATATTTTCTAAATTAGGGTTACTATAATCAATAACGATTTACAATAATTCAATTTCTTTTCTTGTTATTTGTATTTTTCATCAACATAACCGCCTTTCATTCCTTACATTTTACCATCTAAATATTTTTTCTCAACAAAAAAACAATCAAACAACATAATTTCGCAAAAAAACAGAAAAGACAACGCCCCATTATTAAAGAAATTTTGCAATTTTTTGTAATGTTTTTTTGATTTTAAAAGATGAGAATAAATACCTAAATAAGAAATTAATTGTTAATTTTTTAACCCTAAAATGCGTGGTAAATGGGGTGCAGTTCGTTTTTTTAAGTAATGTGATATAATAAGAATAGCATAGACAAATTTATTTTTAAAATAAATTTGTCTATGGTTAAATTGAATTGCGATATTCCATTTTTTAATATATTTTTTTATTTAAACTAATAAAAAAAAATAAAAATGAGGTATATAAAATAATGAAATTAGATATTAAAAAAAATTATTTTTTTAATAAAAAATATTTTAAATTTACATTTGTATTTGTTTTGTTTGTTTTATTATTTAATAAATTTAATCAAAACCATATATTTGCTATGATAAATAAAGATATTGCTTCTTCTTCAACATCAAATAGAATCCATTCGAATCAATCAAAAAAAATAAGTTTAACAAGTAGTTCAAAAAGTTTCGAAACTTTGGAAGGACTAAGTCATAAAAAATCAAATCCACAAAATTTATCTTTTTATGATATTGTAAAAAATATTAAATTGGATTTAAATAAAAATTATCATTTAGGAGTGTTTTCTTTAGAAGAAATAAAAGATCAATTTTCAGATATTTTAATCAATTTTTACCCTTCATTTAAATTTTATGGTTCTTTTCCAACTACAGAAGGTTCTCAAAACTTTTTTAAAATATATGAACAACAAAGCCATCCACAATCATTTTATATATCTTTAAAAGATTTTGAAGAAATATTTGAAGAAGGAGGAGGAGGAGTCATTTATAATAAATTAAGATTAAAACAAAATGAAATACAAAAAAGAACAATTTATAGTTTTTTTTACGATACCGAAAGTCATAATTATATAGGTTCTGATGAACATACAAGATGGAATTCTGATAATGTACTTGATTTTATTGTAGATATAGAAATAACTAAATCTCCTATAAGTAATGCTATTCCAATAAATTTACTTTTTAAAACATTTTCTTATACATCAGATAATTTATTTTTTGATATTGGTTTTGGAATAGATAATGTTTCCTTTATAAAAAAATAAAAAATAACTTTTTAAAATATTATTTAGTTTAGAATTTATTTTTTCTTCTTTTCTTTTTTTATAAACAAAAAAACTAATCTTTCTAAAAAAAGATTAGTTTTTTTGTTTATATTTTTAATATCTTGTTTTTATAAAAAATTATAATGAAAATTAAAGTCCATATTAAAAATATTGTTATTTTATAATTGGTAATGTTTAAAATATTTTTTTTAAAATATTACTTTTAGAAAATGCAATAAAAGGGAATGTGCTTTTGTGTAGGTGATAAATATCTTGTTGAGATTAAATGTTAATTGGATTTCTTTGATAACAAAAGGCAAAAAAATTATTATAATAAAAGCTTTCTTCTAAGTTAAAATAGTTTTTCAAAAGGTGCTATCTATTGTAATCATTTGGCTTTTTTGGTTAACTAAATTTAATGCTAAATGGCTTTAAAATATGAGGTGCTAATGATGATTTATTAAATATCTTATTATGATTAATAATTAAATATATTTTTTCCCTAATAAAAGTTGTTTATCAGGAGTAAAGGTGAAAAAACAAGATAATTTATTTAGATTCAAAAGTTATGTAGCCATAACGCTCTGAAGCGCTAATAAAACTAATAAATATAAAAGATAAAAAAGATAACATTAATTAGATAATGTTTTCAAATGCCCCAAATGAGACTGATAACCTAATTTAACAAAAAAAGCCAATTTTTATTATAAAAAGAAATAAATTTCCTAATTTTTTTATTAATCATATTAAAAGAATCTAAAAATAATCGCGGTTCTTGTTTTGTTTTAATAAAAACCTTAATAAGACTCAGTTACCGTGTTATCGTTTGGTGTAGATTTGCGCGACATACTAAAAAAACCTCTATTATTTAAATAAAATTGAAATTTAATACTTTGATAAACTTTCAACTGATCTGAGTGAATAATACAAGTTTTTTTAATTTAAGTATTTTTTTTAAAATTTTTTTTAACTAATTCTAAATTAGGATTTTTGCCAATAACCGATGCCAAAAATTGATCATTATACCCATCAATAATCGTTGAAACCCACAAATGCACTTTAATATTTGTAAAACCAAGTCAAATCAGTGTATAATTTAGTTAATGATTTATTAGTTTAAAATCATTTTTAATTAAATTAGTTTTTTTGAAAATTCCTCATAAAATTTTTTTTTGAATTAGGTTGTCTCCATTTCATCAACCATTTTATTTTTTTCATAATTTTTAACACTAATTTATGATTAATGTTGTGATTTTAAAAATTCTTTGATAAAGAACTGCAATTTGTCCATAACCAATTGAAAAATAATTTTTTTGATATAAAAAACCCTACCAATTTTTTTAACGCCAAATAATCGATGATTTTAGTTTTTTCTTTTTTGGTTTTTTGTTTCTTCACCAAAAATAATAATTATTGTGATTTTTTTTGAATAATTTTAAAATTTTATAAATAAAAAAAGTATTTTTGTGAAAATTTTAACTAAGGTGAAAATAATATTTTCTAAATTAGGGTTACTATAATCAATAACGATTTACAATAATTCAATTTCTTTTCTTGTTATTTGTATTTTTCATCAACATAACCGCCTTTCATTCCTTACATTTTACCATCTAAATATTTTTTCAACAAAAAACCAATCAAACAAAATAATTGCGTAAAAAAATAACTTTAATTTAATTTTATTCCCGCCTTTTCCACTTTTTTAACCTAACTATATAATGCAAAGATAAAATTAAAATTCATCTTTTCAAATCAAAAAACCAACAAAACCCGTACCCCATTATTAAAGAAATAGTAAATAAATGTTTTTTGCAACTTTTTGTAATGTTTTTTTGATTTGAAAAGATGAAAAAAGAACTTGATTGTTATTTTTTTAACCCTAAAAAAATGTATGGTAAATGGGGTGAAGTTCGTAACTACTATTTTAACTTTGGGAGCATTTTATAGAGGAAAAGCAGAATGCAATATTAGAAAAAAATTATAGATGATAATGTAATGAATACTATCATTAAATTACCTTGAATATTTCTAATATTACATGTTATAATAAAGTAAATTACTAAAAAATTATATACTATTTATTCACCAAAACTTTTTACCAATTCTTTTAAAAAAAAATTAAAATATGTAGAAAATAAGAGGCATTTTATAATAAAAATGTTATAATAAAGCTGTAAATACAAACAATGGAGGAAAACATGTATCACATTCCAATAGGAATCTCAGGAAGACACGCTCACCTATCACAAGAAACAATTGATATTTTATTCGGTCAAAAAAATTATCAACTAACTTTTTTCAAACCACTCAAACAAACAGGACAATTTGCAGCGCAAGAAAAAATTGATGTTATGAGTCCATCAGGAAAAATTCTTCCACAAGTTCGGATTTTAGGACCCACAAGAATTTTTGACCAAGTAGAAATTAGTCAAAGTGATGCTCTAAGACACAGTTTTACAGCTCCTGTTAGATCTTCAGGCGATATTAAAGGTTCAGGCAAAGCCACTTTAATAGGACCAAAAGGTCAAGTAGACATTGAAGAAGGTGTTATTATTGCCAACAGACACATTCATTTATCTACCCAAGACGCAAAAAATTTTGACATTACTGACAAACAAATGGTAAGTATTGAAATTGAAGGCACTAAACCTGGTATCTTAAAACAAGTTTTGTGCAGAGTACACCCTGATTTTAAACTTGAATGCCACTTAGATACTGATGACGGCAGTGCTTTTTTACTCAAAAATGGCGATACTGTTAAATTACTGAAATAAATCATTAAACAAAATAAAAAAATAAATAATTTTTTAACTTAAATTCTTGAGTTATAAGGATCTTGCAACTAACCCCCAAAGACCTTATAACCTATATTTATTTTCGCCCCTTAACATAACTAAAAAACATAACTAAAAATTATTTTATTTTTTTATTGAACGAAAGACATAAATTTCCTTTCATTTGTGTCTTTCGCTCAATAAAAACTCTTCTTTTAAAAACGCAAACAACAAGAAGGAGGTAAAACGGATAAGGATAAAAATTACAAAAACCCAATAAACTTAATTAAAAAATTATCCTCAATAAAATCAATGCAAACAACCAATCCATCTTTTAAAAAGTTTCTCAGATCTGAAGTTTTTCGTGACCCTATCTACGGTTATATTTATCTGGAATACGAATTGATTGAAAAATTAATTGATACTTCTGTTTTCCAAAGATTAAGACGTATAAAACAGTTAAATGGAGCTAACATCGTTTTTCATGGAGCAGAACATTCTCGTTTTACACACAGTTTAGGTGTTTATGAACTTGCAAGACGGTTTTTAAAAATCACAAATATTAAAAAACACTTTTCTGAAAAACAAAAATTAATTTTACTAGTATCTTCTTTGTTACATGATATTGGACACGGCGCTTATTCTCATTCTTTTGAAACCTTATTTGACGTAAACCACGAAACACAAAGTGCACGCATAATCAAAAATAACAAAGAAATTAGAACTTTATTAGATCCAATAAGTCCTGATTTCAAAAACGATGTAGCTAGTGTGATTGAAAAAACAAAGAAATTCCCCTTAATAGAACAAATTTTAACTAGTCAAATTGATATTGACAGATTAGATTATTTAGAACGAGATTCTTATTTTACAGGTGCCACTTATGGGCATATCGATTTAGAACGTTTAATGCGTAGCATGATAATTGAGCCTCATCCTAGCAAAAATAACGAAAAATGTATTGCCTTTAGACAAAGTGGTGTTTTTGCTATTGAAAATTTTTTAATTAACCGATATCATATGTTCTGGCAAGTGTATTATCATCCTAAAGTAAGAGCTTATAACACTATTTTAGAAAAAATTTGTAAACGTTTATTTGATTTACTACAAAATAAATATCCTATAGATCCATACATCCAACCTTTTTATAATTTTGTAAACAATCAAACTGAACTAGATAAATACTTAGCAATTGATGATTATTATATGAATGGTTTAATCTTGCATCTTAAAAATAGTAATGATACCATTTTAAAAAATTTATGTAATGATTTTCTCAATAGACGTATTTGGCACATTTTAGATGATAACAAACAAAACCAAGAACAAATTGCACACATTAAGCAACAATATCACAGCCAAAACACCGATTATATTAAATATTATACTTCAAGTAATGCTGCTTTTCAAAATGCTTATTCCGAAAGTAAGCCTAAATTTGAAACCAAAATCTTAATTAAATCTCAGGGAGAACTCAAAAGTCTTAAAGAAGAATCTCCCATTATTAAAAGTTTAATTAAAAGTAGCCCTAAACAAGATAATAAATTTTTTTATCGCCCTTTATAAAACCGAAACTCCCCCCCCAAAAAAAAATTCCCCCAATTCGCAACTATCCTACAAATCCCAAAAGCCAACATCCATATCAATTTTATTTAAGGAAATCAAATGCATCACACAAACAAAAAAAAATACGGTCAAAATTTTTTAACAGATGTTAATTTATTAAACAAAATTGTAACTAAGGCTTCAATCACAGACAAAAATGTTTTAGAAATTGGACCTGGTAAAGGTGCTTTAACCAAAATTATTGTCCCTCAAGCTAAAAATGTTTTAGCCTATGAAATTGATGCTACCCTTAAACCTTTTTTAAATTTTGAAAATCATAACAATGTTAATATCATTTATGATGATTTTTTAAAAAGAGATTTATTAAAAGATTTTGATCATTATTTTAGTCCTAACTCTCAATTAAGTTTAATTGGTAACTTACCTTATTATATTACCTCACCTATTCTTTTTAAAATTATTGACACTCCACAAATTAATGATGCTACTATTATGATTCAAAAAGAAGTAGGAATGCGTTTACTGGCTCAACCAAATAACAAAAATTATAACGCTTTATCTGTAATTATTCAATTTCTATTTAGTATTGAAAAAATCCAAGAAGTTAAAAGACATATGTTTTTTCCTACACCCAAAGTAGACAGTATTGTTATCAAACTTACTAAAAATAACAACATTTTACCTACTTTCTTAAAACAATTTATCAAGTTTGTAAAAAATTCCTTTAAACAAAAAAGAAAAACTTTACTCAACAACTTATCTTGTCAATTTTTGTTATCCAAAGAAACCATTATTCCCTTTTTCTTACAACATCACATCCCTTTACAAATTAGAGCCGAACAGGTAACTTTAGAAACTTTTCAAAAATTAACTGTTAAATGGTTTATTTTTTTAAATATGTCATAAAATAATAAAACTTTTCATATTTAAAATAAATCAAAAAGCTCATTAGAAAATAATTTTTTCCTTTTTTCCGATATTAAACATCAATATCAAAAAATTAAATATTAATCTTTTTTAAAATAAAAAAACATTAAAATATTAACTGTATCCAATAATTATTTATATTTTATTTGTAATTTGTATCATTGCACAAACCATAAATAATAAATAATGAATAATAATTTAGCATTTAATATAAAATGAAGCAAAACTGGAGGCTTAAGAAATGAAAGTTACTGATGTAAAAGTTAGAAAAATAAACGGTGAAAGTAGATTAAGAGGAGTTTCTTCAATCACTTTTGAAAACCAATTTGTAGTTAATGACATCAGAATTATAGAAGGAGAAAGGGGTATATTTATTGCTATGCCAAGTAGAAAAACTTCCAAAGGCAACTTTAGAGATATCGCTCATCCCATCAATTCAGAAACCCGTCAAATAATTGAAAATTGTATCAAAACCAAATACCAAGATTTGCTAGATAACCCTCCACAAGAAGAAGATTTTTCTCAAAATTCTGAAAATTAATAATCATTACCTTTAAAAAAATTCCAGTTTTTTGGAATTTTTTTTACATGTTTTGAATTCAAAACACCATTTTATTAAAAAACTTTTGCAAATAAAAAACTAAAACACACCAAACTAAAAACCCAATCATCACAAAAAAACTTTAAATTACTAAAATATTTATCCCAAAAAAATTAAGCAAAGAGGTACAAAAATTTGTCTTGTTGCAGCAATTATTCATTCATCCACAATCACAAACACAACGATAAAAAAAAATTAATTTGTTTTGTTATAGGAACATTTTTATATAGTTTATTTGCTATATATTTACATTACTACAAGAACACAAACACATTAGTATTAGTCTTTGTTTCTTTGGCACTTTTATTTTTAATCGGCTATCATGTCATTTTAGAAGGTTTTATAGAAACTTGGCAAGATACTTGCAAATTTAAAAAATTCACTCCAAACATTCATATTTTAATGACTTTAGCTGCTCTAGGAGCTTTATATTTACAAAACTACAACGATGGAATTTTATTAATTGTCATATTTTCAGGAGCTTCTTTTTTAGAAGAATACGTTGAGTCAAAAAGTCAAAAAGAAATCAAAAATCTATTAAAACTTCAAGTAGCAGAAGCAAGATTGCAAAAAGAAGACGGCAGCACTGAAATTATTCCTTCCAAAATACTCAAAATAAATGATTTAGTCTTAATTTTACCAGGCGACCAAATCCCTACTGACGGCGTAATTGTTTCGGGCAACCCCAACATTAACGAAGCTCACATAACAGGAGAAGGCATTCCTTGCGACAAACAACGAGGCGATTTTGTCTACGGCAGTACCATTAACGGCAACAGCCATTTTGTTATGCGTGTCACAGCTACTAACGAAAAGACTGTTTTTGCTCAAATTGTAAGATTGGTAAGTCAAACTCAAAACAATATTTCCAAAACTGCTACTTTAATTAAAAAAATAGAACCAATTTACGTAAAAACAGTTATGGCAATAGTAGTTGTTGTCCTTGGTCTTGCAGGAATACTACATTTTGCTGGACAAAGTAATTCCAATTTCCAATTTATCACATGGCTACAAAAAACAATGATTTTTTTAACTGTATCATCTCCATGTGCCCTAGCTGCCGCTGACATTCCTTCCACTCTTACAGCTATTTCTAACCTCACTAAAAAAGGAATTTTATTCAAAAAAGGCAGATCTTTGGAAAAAATTGCAGACATCAAAGTTTTTGCATGCGACAAAACAGGTACCCTTACTGAAGGCAAACCTCAAGTAACTGATGTTTATGTAGCGCCTGAAATAAATGAAGAAAAGTATAACAAATATTTAAATATATTATTAGGGATGGAACAAAAATCAAACCATCCTTTAGCACTAGCTATTAAAAACCATTTCCACCATAAATCTTATCTCCAAATGGAAATTAATAACTCAGTTGGCATCGGTCTTGAAGCTTTTTTTCAAAACAATCATTATAAAATTGCAAAAGCTAATGATTTTACCAAAACCCCAATCTCTGAATCTTTACAAGCCCAAACTCAAAAATTTTTATCCGAAGGTAAAACCATCGTTTATTTTAGTTGTAATAATCACATTGTTATGGCTTTAGCACTTTTGGATAAATTGCGTCCTCAAGCTTATAATTTGATGCAATACTTCAACAATAAAAACATATATACTGCAGTAATTACAGGAGATACTCATCAAAGCGCTTGCATCTTACAAAAAAAACTTCATCTAAATGCAGCTTGGGGAAATATTCTACCCGCCTACAAACTAGAAAAAATTCAAGAACTACAAAAAGAAAAAGGCACTACAGTGATGGTAGGTGATGGTGTTAATGATGCTCCTGCTCTTAAAGCTGCTGATGTAGGAATTGCGATGCAAAACGGTACTGATGTGGCAATGGATGTAGCAGATGCAGTTTTAATGCAAAATGATTTATCAAAAATTATCTATACTCACCAAGTAGCTGTCAAACTGCGCAAAATCATCTGGCAAAATATTATTTTTGCTATGGCAGTAGTTTGTATCTTGAATCTTTGTAATCTTTTTGGATATATGAATTTACCTTGGGCAGTCACTTGCCATGAAGGAAGCACAATTTTAGTTATTTTCAATGGTTTAAGACTTTTACAAAACCCCAAAAACCCTAAACCAGAAGACAAAAAGACTAATAAAAAAAAAATTAATAAATAATTTTTTTCTTTATTAACATCATTATAAAAGACAAAACAAAGACAAAAAAAACCACCCCAAAGGGTGGTTTTTTATTTACATATTAAGGATTATCAAATCATAATTTAAAAAAGAGGAGAGTGTTGATTTTAAAATATTTTATTATTATATTTATAATTATTTAATCTTGTTCAAATGTTTTATCACGTTTTAATTTAAGATAAAAAGTTGAAAAAATTAATGATGTAATGATAAAACAAATAAAATTACTAAGAAAAATGCTCAAACCTACTCCCATTACGCCTTGATTTAAAAAGTATTTGGAAAAAAGAACAATAAAAAAGACACGAATTAAAGTTCTTAAAAAATTAAGATAAACAGAAGGCCCTACGCGTTTAAAAGCTAATAAAAAATTAAACATAATAATAGAACCACACGATAACCATAAACTAGTTGTTTCAAAAAATAATAATGTACGAAAAGCATCTTGTTCCAAACTAGAAATCTTTTCCCAAGGACTACCATGAAATAATGGCAAAATCAACTTATAACCAAAAATATTAATCAAAGAGCCTATCAAAGCCAAAACAAACATACAAAAAATAATTTTTTTGAATGCTTCAAAAACTCTATTAAGGTTATTATGACCTAAATTTTGAGATATAATAGCATTTTGGGAATCCGAAAAAGAATTAAGAGCATTATAAAAGACATTATTGATAGTTACTGCTAAGGCTAAATTAGCTCCAATTTGAGAACTACTAATTCCTTGAGGATCGCCGTAACATTCTTTAACAATGATACTTACAATTAATTTGCCAACACTATAAATGCTAATACTAGCACAAACAGGAATAGCTAATTTGAAAAGTTTTTTTAAAAATTCTTTATCAAAACTGATTTTGGATAAAATAATACGGAAGGGGTTTTTGCTGTCAAAAAATAAAAACCACAAAGCAAATAAAGTAACAATTCCGTTAGAAATCAAAGTAACCAAAGCCAAAGAAACCATGGAAGAATTCCAATAATGAAAAAGAACAAAAGAAAAAATAATTTTAATAGAAGCATTCAAAATATTTAAAAAAAGGGCAATTTTGTTATTACCTTTGGCGCGCTCCAAACTTAAAAAAACTGTATTTATAATGATGCAAACAAGTGACAATATAATAAGATTGTAATACTTAATACCTTCATTGTTTTCAATTGCATTTTGACTAATTTTTAAAATATTAGTTGCAATGAAACTTTTGAAAACAAAAATGCATAAAAAAACTAAAATAAACCCCGTTAAAATAGAAAGAACAAAAGTTTTTGCCAAATAAAGGTGCATTTTATTAACATTATTTTGTCCATAAGCACGTCCTACTAAAATAACACCTCCTGTGGCAATAGAAATACCAAAAGGAATAAGAATACCTTTAAATATATGTACGCGACTTACAAAAGTGAGTTGATTATCTGAAATTTGATTTCTTTTTAAAATAAAAAGGTCAATAGCATCTGATGCATTTTGAAAAATCCAATAAATAATGATAGGAAATGTAAAATAAAAAATTACTTTCCATAAGTTTCCTTCTAATAAAAATTTTCTATTTCTTTTTTCATTAATTAAAATTTGTGTTATTGCTTTTGTTTTAACCACAAAAAACCTCCATCTAATGTTTTGGTTGAGTCAAACAATTTGAAAATATGTGCAAATAAAAGCCATAACACATATTATATTTTATCAAAATTAGAGGGGTTTTAGGAGGCAAAAGGTTATATTTAGAGGGGGAATGTGCTAAAATATTTCATTTATTTAGGCAACTAAACATTTTTTACAGCTACCCTCAATTTAGCTGAAATACTACGCGAATTGTTTTGCATTTCTTCTTCACTTGGCAAAAAGGCTTTTTTAGTAATAATACTTAAAGGAGTTTGGGGAATAATTGCAATAGGCAATTTTTTAGGTAAAACAAAAGTACTATGTTTTTTAAAAAAATGTTTAATAATTCGGTCTTCTAATGAATGAAAACTAATAACTACTATCCTGGCATTTGGTTTTAATAAATCAAGACTTTGTTCCAAGGCTTGTTTTAAGGATTCTAATTCTTGATTAACTTCAATACGCAACGCTTGAAATATTTTTTTAGCACTATGTCCTTTTTGGAGGTTGCAAAATCGATCAGTTATAGAAACCAAATCATAAGATGTCTGCAAAGGTCTTTGTTTAATGATTTCTGAGACAACCAAAGAAGCATTTTTAACTTCACCATAAAGCTTAAAAATATTTTTTAATTGTGCAAAGGAGTAATTATTTAAAATATATTGTGCAGTAATTGTTTGATTAATATTCATTCTCATATCTAAAGGAGTGTTATGCAAATAACTAAATCCTCTTTGGGGATTGTCAATTTGACAAGAAGATAGCCCCAAATCAAATAAAATACCATCTAATGAAAAACTTTTCGTTGTGCTAATTGGGCTTTAAATACGAAAAATACTATGAATTATTTCAATTGGCAAATGTGGTGACAAGGTTTTTTTAGCATTTGTGCAAGCTTCTACATCTTGGTCAAAAGAATATAAAAACCCTTGTTGCAAAAGATTTGCAATTTCTATAGTATGCCCACATTGCCCTAAAGTGGCATCTACATAAATACCTTCAGGCTTGATCTTTAAAAAATCTATGGCTTCTTTTTTGAGAACTGAAATATGGTGAAAATTTTGTTTGTTCATGGTTTTTACCTAACTTGCAAAGTTAAAAAATGTGATTCAAAAAAATAAATATTGAAAAAAAGAAAAGGAAAATGAATTACAATTATAAAAAAAATAGTTAAATTACAAATAATATTGTTTAATTTAACTTATTTTATCAAATATGAAATAGCGTCTAAATGTTAATTACTTAAAGGCAAATTTAACTTTATCATTAATAATTTCTTCCAAAGCTTTACCAACTACTTTATTACACAAAAGTTCAGGCAATTCTTTTTTTTGAGCTTCTATGACATGAGCAGTTTTGCTTGCAATATGAACTAATTTGTATTTAGAATTAATTTTATCCAATAATTTATCAATAGAAGGATAGATCAAACCTTCCTTATTGTATTTTTTTTTATTTGGTTTACTATTATTCTGCATAAACATTATCCTCCAATATTTTTAAATAATTGCGAATACTACGTTTCGTTTTGGCGTGTTCTGCTCTAATAATTGCAATAATACGGTCAGCAGCATTAGCCACTTCATCATTTACTACAATATAATCGTATTTGTGAGCTAAGCGAAACTCGTTATTGGCTTTGGCAATTCGTTGTACAATATTTATTTCTTGTTCGGTACCACGTTTTTTTAAACGATCATAGAGATCTTTTTTTTTAGGTGGAACCAAAAAAATAAAAACTGTGTTTGGCATACGTTTTTTTCTTAAATGAGTGGCTCCTTCAACTTCAATTTCTAAAAACACTTCTTTTCCTTGTTTTAAAAAATCTTGAATTTGCTTTTTAGGAGTGCCATAATAATGATCAATAAATTTAGCCCATTCTAAAAAACAATTGTTTTCAATCCCTTTTTCAAACTCTTCTTTAGTTAGAAAATGGTAATCTTTACCGTCTTGTTCGCCTGGTCGCGGTTTTCTGGTAGTAGCAGAAACAGAATACACAAAATTATGATTAGTCATTTCAAACAAAGCTTTTCTAACAGTGGCTTTACCAACTCCTGAAGGTCCTGAAAGAATTATTAAAAGTCCTTTTTTATTTAATTTCATGTTAGATTACCTTTTTCTTAAATTTTGTGAAAGTGGTTAATAATATTAGTTGTGCTTAAATAATTTTAAAAATTGAAGGTTAAAAAATTAAAGTGGTTTTGATTAAAATAAACAATCACCACCAAAAAAATTAATATTGATATTAATATCGATTAATTAACAATAATATTTAACAATTTGTTGGGAATATAAATCATATTTTGAATTTTTTTATGGCATACAAACTTATTAACTTTTGAATCTTGCAAAGCTCGAATTTTAATTTGTTCTGAAGACAAATTAAAAGGAAGTTCTAAAACAGCTCTTAATTTACTATTTACTTGCACAATAATTTTTACTTGCAGTTGTTCCAAATGGTTTTTATCATAAAAAGGCCAAGTTAAAGCAACTAATTGGGTTTTATTTTTTAAAATGGTTTGATTAATTTCTTCTGTCAAGTGAGGAGCAATCGGATTTAATAGTTGTAAAAAGATCTGTGCTTGTTTTTTTCCTATTTTTTGATGTTTATAAACTTGATTAACAAAAATCATTAATTGACTAATAACTTTATTGAATTTCAATTTTTCATAATCTTGGGTTGTTTGAAAAATGGTTTGATGATAAATAGCGTTTAGAGAAGTTTCAAAATCATTTGGCATTGAAAAAGAAAACATTTGATAAACTCTATTTAAAAAACGTTGTATTCCTTTGAAACCTTTTTCACACCAATTTTTAATATCTTCTAACGGACCCATAAACATGATATAAATTCGCAGTACATCGGCGCCATATCGCGCAAGCATTAAGGAAGCACTTACTCCGTTGCCTTTGGATTTGGACATTTTAGTGTGATCATGTCCCAAAATAATACCTTGATTAACTAATTTTTGAAAAGGTTCTTTGGTAGAAACCAAACCCAGATCGTATAAAAACTTATGCCAAAAACGTGCATAAAGCAAATGACCAACAGCGTGTTCTGTCCCTCCAATGTATAAGTCTACTGGCAAATAATAGTCAAGTAGTTCTTTTGCTTTGGCGGTATTTAACGGGATTAGACCCAAATGGTTTTTCAAAATATAGCCAATATAGTACCAAGAGCTACCTGCAAGTTGTGGCATGGTGTTACAATCTCTGCGATATTTTTTGCCATCTTTTTCAAAATATAGCCAAAAATGGGCTTTGGATATGGGTGATTCACCTGTGCCTGATGGTTTGATTTGTTCCAAAACAGGAAGTTCTATTGGTAAGTTTGTATCGCTATCAGTATAAATTTCATTATTGGAATCATCATAATAAATGGGGAAGGGTTCTGCCCAATATCGTTGGCGCGAAAAGACCCAATCACGCAATTTATAAGTATAATGAGGATAACCGTGGTTTTTTTTTTCTAAAAATTGCAACATTTTAGTTTTGGCTTGTTCGTTATTAAGACCATTTAAAAAATCACTATTGATGTGAATCCCTTCCCCTGTATAAGCCTCGGTCAAGGGAGGTTGAGTTTGATTGGTGGTAGGCATTGCAAAATCAGAAGAGGGGGGATTTATGACTTGAATCATTTTTAAACCATGTTTTTGAGCAAACTCAAAATCTCTTTGATCATGACAAGGAACAGACATTAAAGCGCCTGTACCATAATGAGGAAGAACATAATCAGCAATCCAGATAGGAATTTTGGTGTTGTTACAAGGGTTAATTGCAAAACTGCCTGTAAAAACACCTGTTTTGTCTTTGTTGATGTCTCTTTCTAAGTCTTTTTTTTGTTTTGTTAATTCCAAATAATTGTTAACTGCTTGTTGGTGTTCGGTTTTGGTTAGTTGTAAGGCTAATTCGTGTTCGGGCGCTATTACTAAAAAAGTTACACCAAAAAGAGTATCGGGGCGATTGGTGAAAGTTTTTAAAGTCATTTTTTGATCGAAAACTGGGAAGGAGACAATTGCTCCTTGATTTTTGCCAATCCAATTAGCTTGCATTTCTTTCACATTTAAAGGCCAATTAACTAAATTAAGGTCGTCTAAAAGTCTGTCGGCATATTGAGTTATTTTTAAAACCCATTGTTTCATCTTTTTTTTAACAACCGGATGATTACCTCTTTCAGAAAACATCCCTTTTTCATTAGAAATTACTTCTTCATTGGCAAGCGCTGTTCCTAAATTAGGGCAAAAATTTACTTCTATATTTTTGAGAACTGCTAGTCCTTTTTCGTAAAGTTTTTTAAAAATCCATTGAGTCCAGGCATAAAAATAAGGATCTGAGGTGGCAAGTTCTCTGTCCCAATCCACACTTTTACCAATACTTTGGATTTGTTTTTTAAAATTATTGATATTTTCATAAGTAAAATTGCGGGGGTTTTTGCCTGTTTGCAAAGCATATTGTTCGGCGGGCAGACCAAACGAATCCCAACCAAAAGGATGCAAAACATTAAAACCTTGCATGCGTTTGAACCTACTCATAATATCACTTGCAGTATAACCTTCAATATGGCCTACATGAAGCCCTTCAGAAGAAGGATAAGGAAACATGTCAAGACAATAAAATTTCTTTTTTGAAAAGTTATCTTGAGTTTTGAAAACATTATTTTGTTGCCAATAAAGTTGCCATTTATGTTCTATTTGTTTAAAATCATAAATTAATTTTGTCATACTTGAAAGCCTTCTATATTTGTTTTAACTTTTATGATGTGTTATAATGTGGGGGATAAATTAAATGATTGAAAAAAAAAAAAATGAGTTAGTTTAAGAGGTGTTTTTGGTTATGTAAAAAACGATATCTTGAACAGTTTTGAAATTTTGTAAAGTTGCATCACTAATGTTGATTTGAAATGTTTTTTCTGCTTCCATAACTAGTTCTAAAGCGTCAAGTGAATCAAGTCCTAAATCTTCTTTAAAACGGGTGTCTAAAGTAATTGTAGAAGTATCTAAAGATAATTGGGTGGCAATTAAATCTTTAATTTTCTCAAAAATCATTTTTTATTTCTCCTTCAAAAAAGCAATAATTGCTTAATAATATTATACTAAAAAAAATCTTTTTTTAATTGTTACATTTGCCAAAATAAAAAAAAGTAAATGATTTGCCTGTATTCAAAATGAAGTTGTTTTGATTGTAAATTATAAAAAGGTGTCCATTTACAAGAAACAAACTAAAATATTTTATTAAAATAATTTAGTTTGTTAATGAGAAATTATTTAATTTTGTAATTGTTTTTATTGAAATAAAATTTCGTTAATTTTTTTTTCGTCTAATTGATTCGCTAACAAAGTTAAAAGTTTTATAGTGTTTATAATGTCTTGTTTGTGTACTACAGAAGTGTGAGAATGAATGTAGCGTACAGGAACACAAAAAGATAAGGAAGCTGCTCCTTCACGCACTAAATGCATAGTTGCAGCATCGGTTCTACCACCAATTCCACTTATTTCTTGTACAGGGATATTGTTTTCGGTAGCGATTTTAAGAACAAAATTGCGTAATCCTTTGTGAGCAACTAAGCCCCCATCATAAACTAAAACTTGAGGGCCTTTTCCTAGAGTATGCCCTTCTTTTTCGCCCCCCGGAACATCATTTCCAATACCAGTATCAACAGCAATAGCAATTTGAGGGTGTACTTTGTGAGCACTGGTTTGAGCTCCGCGTAGTCCTACTTCTTCTTGGGTAGTAAAAACACCAAAAAATTGATGGGTAGTAGGATTGACATTTTGTAAAACTTGCATCACAATTGCAACTCCCACGCGATTATCTAGGGCTTTTGCAAGGAGGTAATCAGAATTACCAAGTGTACTAAATTCTATATAAGGAGTTACCATATCACCAACACGAACGCCTAATTTTAAAGCTTCTTCTTTGTTTGCAACTCCAATATCTAAATACATAGAAGAAGTGTTAATAACTTGATTGCGATCTTGAAAAGACATGGCATGTGGAGGTTTACAACCAGTAACTGCTTTAAGAATGCCTTTATCAGTGTGAATTTGCCACACTTGAGCAAGCATTACTTGAGAAAACCAACCACCAAGAGTTTGGAATTTGATAAAACCTTCTGGAGTAATTTGCTTAACTATTAAACCTATTTCATCCAAATGTGCTGCAAACATAATGCGAGGACCTGTTTTTCCTTTACAAGCAATTACGGAGCCTAAATTATCATATTGGATAGAATCTACTTGGTTTTGAATTTTGTTCACTACATAATTAGCAACTGCTTTTTCTTGACCTGGAATACCATTTAACATTGTTAAATTTTTTAATAAAGAAACTAAATCACTCATTTTCATTCTCATTTTTGGGTGCGTGTAAACTAGCGATTTGGAATTGTTTAATTCCTGTAAATGTAAGATAAATACTGTGCACTAAAGATAAAACAGCAAATAATTTTAAAATGATATTTTTTAAGTTTTCAAATAAATTACTACCTAATCCAAAACAACCAAATCCAAACATTAAAAGATATAAAATGAAAAATGAAAAATTTTGTTTCTTGAAATAATTAATATTTAAATTAATGAAACTGTGAAAAATAAATATCAATGACAAACAACAGTTAAAAGTTAAAAGTTTGCCAACTAAAGGGTTTTTGGTTTTGAAATCATCAATATTTAACAAACCTAATCCCGGTAAAAAAAAGGAAGTAACAATGACAAAAACAAAGACAAAAACTTCTAGGGCAAAGAAAAAACGAAGTTTAGAAAAAGTTTCTTTGTATTTTTTAAAAACTACTAAATAAGTAAATAGCGATAAAAGTACACCTAAAAAAAATAATCCTAATTGGAATTTCAAACTTCCAAGTTTAAATGTTTGGTCAAAAAAACAACATACAGCTACCAAAAGAAAAAAAGTTGCCAATAATAAAGAGTAAAATCCTTGTAAACGTTTTTGTTTAATTTGATTCATTATATTATATAACTCCTATTTTTTTCTAATTATTGCAAAATGAAAAATTAAAAAATAATTATTCATGAAAAACATAAAAATCAAGTTTAAAATTAAAAAAAGAAAAATCATGAAAATACGTATTTTGAAATTTTTAAATTATTTTTTAGCAAGAGCTTTTTTTAAAGCTGAAACAATTTCGGTTTTTTTAAGTTTATTAAAATTAGGAACTTTGTGTTCTTTTGCTAATTTTTTTAACTCAGGAAGCAACATTTTAGATAAATCTAAAGAAGGTTTTTTTGCTTTAATTTGGGTTATTTGTGGTTGTGTTTCCAAAGCATAATCGGATTTTTCCTCAGAAAGTTCATTAGATAAAACTTTTTCAAGTTGTAGAGAGGTTTTTTCTTCGGTTTGTGCAAGTTGGTTTGATTGTACTTCTTGTAATTTAGTTGATTGATTTTCTTTTTTTTTAAATGTTTGTTGAAATTGCACTAAGGTTTCTTTTGCTAATTGAACATATTGTGCGAAAGTTTCTGGTTGTAAGTGTGCTAAATCCGATAATACTTTGCGATTAACATCCACTTTTGCTAAAGCAAGTCCGTGCATTAAACGAGAATATTGCATTCCACATAACATAGCACCAGCATTAATACGAGAAATCCATAATTTACGAAAATCTCTTTTTCTTTGTTTGCGGTCTCTATAAGCGTATTGCAAAGAACGCATTACTTGCTCATGAGCTGTTTTGTAAAGAGTGCTTTTGGAACCAAAATATCCTTTTGCCATTTTTAAAACTTTTTTGCGACGACGGTGTCTTGCAGGAGTAAAACTAATTTTTGCCATATTATTTTTCCTTTCTATAATCCTCTAATAAGAGTTTTGATTCTGTTGTAATCACAAAGTTTAACACAAGTCACTCCTCTTAGTTGGCGGTTTTGTTTTGTAGTTTTGGAAGCTGCAAGGTGATTTTTGTATGCGTGGCCTCTTAATAATTTTTTCTTTTTAGTAATTTTAATGCGTTTTTTAAGCCCGCTGTGGGATTTTTTCTTAATCACTTTAATCATCCTTTCTTATTTTTTTATTTTTAATTGGGTGTAAAAAAATATTTTTGGTTTATGAATTGGGTTAAGTAGTTTTATTTTGATTAATTTTTCAGCCATTAAAATACACCATTAAAGTTATTTTAAAGGCGACAGAACTGCTGTTAGTTGATTACCTTGTAGTTTTAAAGGAGTCTCAATTTGAGATAAGTTTTTTAAATCTTGCATAACTTGTTTAAAAACTGTTTCTCCTAATTGAAAATTATTAATCATACGACCACGAAAACGCATACTAACTTTTACTTTATCACCTTGTTTTAAAAATTTTTGGGCTTGTTTAATTTTAGTATTTAGATCGTTTTTATCAATGGTGGGATTGAGGCGAATTTCTTTTAAAACACTAATTTGGGTTTTCTTTTTGGTTTCACGAAGTTTTTTTTGTTGGTTATAACGATGTTTTTGATAGTTCATCAGTCGCGCTACCATCGGTGAGGAATCTGCGTTTACAACTACAATATCAATTTCTTTTTGTTCTGATAATTTTAAAGCTTCCTTTTGATCAAAAACACCTAATTGTTCGCCTTTTTCATCAATAATGAGATATTTTCCTTGTGGTATATTTTCATTATATAGATCATAATTAGAACTTTTTTTAAATTTGTTGATTTTAATATTTAAAACCTCCTTTTGGTTTTGGGGTTATTTTGTAAAAATAAAATGAAATGGCATAACATGAAAAAAAGAAACAAGGCAAAAAGAGAAAATAAAATAAAATAAAAAAAGAGAAATATCCAAAGGAACATTTCTCTTCTCTAAAATAACTAACACTAAATGTTTATTGCATTTTTTTGCAAAAAAATAAATGTTTATGTGCCATTTGCCTAAAAACTAATTGTTAATCAGGCGAGAGAAAAACTCTTCTTTTCACGTTAATATCATAAGATTATTACAAAATATTTGATAATTTTTATAATTGTATTTTGAATATTATAAAATAAAGCAATAACAATACCGCTCTAATTATATAATAAAAAGTGTGGTTTGTCAATGGTTTTAGTGATTTTTTGGAAATTTTTATAGGTTTGGTGTAAATAGAAAAATAGCAAAATAAAAGTGAGTTAGAAAATAAAAAAAATACAAATGATGCTAACATTTTTTTAAATAAAATAAATATTAATTTATCTAAAATTTAGAATCAGTAAATATACGTATCGCAAATAAAACCATATTAAAAATAATAAACAAAGAACTAATAATAATCCATTCATATTTCTTAGCTGTTTTGGTTTGTATATAATAATCGAATTTTTCTAAAATTGAAACCCATATTACTATAGCGATGATTAAAATTAAAATAGCCATAATTGAGTTTATTATTAAATAAAACCATGAATTTTTATTTATTCCTAAAAATAAAAATGTTAAAAAAAATTATAAAAAGAAAATAGCAAAAAAAAAATAGTTTGATATTTGCAAAGTTGAATTTGGTTTTTTCTTTTTGTGGTTTAATTGCTAATTTGGGTCTTGCATTATTAATATATAGATAAGTGGAACTCCCCACAAGCAAAAATGCTGATGAAAAAGAAATGAAAATAACCAAGATAATAATTTTTGCCATAATATAAAAACTATATTTTTCCAATGCCTCCAAAAAATTAGTGAAACTGCATAAAATAAAACCTGTGCATATAGACATCAGATAAGCGCTTATAGGAAAAAAAGATTAATACCAAATAAGCTATTAAAGAAAAAAAACTATAATAATAGAAGGTAGAATGCTTGTTATTAATAAAAAAACTTGTTAAATTTTTTTAAAAATGTGCGGCAAAATTAATAATTTTTTCTTGAGAATTTAAATTAATATAAGAAACTATAAAACTTAAAAAAAATAAGAAAAAATAATATAAATTTAGCACAAACACTAAGATAATTAACTATATTTTGGGTTTTGTAATCTAAAAAAACCTTTTTTCTTTTAAGTTTTGCATATTATATTTTAAATCTTTGATGCCAAAATAATTATAACCCTCCAAAAATACCATAGTTTTTTTAATTTCTTAGAAGGAGGAAATAATAAAAAATTTTAAAAATTTCATAAAACAAACCAAACTCAAAAATTATCACCAAAATATTTAAAATACTTTTTTCTTTAAAAAATTTATAATAAAATATTATTTAAATTTTTTGTTTTTTTTGTTACAAAAATCCTAAACTATATAAATAGTTTAGGATTTAAAATTTTGCGTTATGAAAATTTATTTGTTTTGTTTTATTGTTTTTTACAATTAAGAGATTATTTTTTTTGCAAAACTTTGTCTTTTAATAAAGAAACAAACTCATCAACTTTAATTGTGGTTTGTAAATGAGAGCCATATTTTCTAAAAGTAATTAAATTGTTAATCATTTCGTGGTCGCCAATTACAACTTGATAAGGAATTTTTAATTTTTGTGCTTCTCTAATTTTATAGCCCAAAGTGTTATCTTTGGAATTAATTTCTACTCTGAAATTTTGTAATTGTAATGTTTCTTTAATTTTTTGACTAAATTCGAAATGTAGAGGAGCAGACACAGGAATTAAAAGCACTTGTACAGGAGCAAGCCATAAAGGAAAAACACCCTTAGTTTCTTCTACTAAATGAGCTAAAAATCTTTCCATAGTAGAAACAACTGCGCGGTGAATTACAACAGGACGATGGTGTTTGTTGTCTTCTCCAATAAAAGTAAGATCAAATTTTTGAGGAAGTAAAAAATCAAGTTGTACTGTTGATAGTGTTTCTTCGTTGCCTAGGGCATTAAACACTTGCACATCTAATTTAGGACCATAAAAGGCAGCTTCTCCGATTGCTTCTTTAAAGGGTAAGCCCAATTCTTTAATAGTTTCTTTGAGGGTTTTTTCAGCGTTATACCACATTTGGTCGTCATTAAAATATTTTTCTGTGTTGTTAGGGTTGCGATAACTTAGACGCAACTCATAATTTTTAATATTAAAATCACAATAAACTTCTAAAATTAAATTAATAATTTTTTTTATCTCTTCTTTGATTTGGTCAGGACGGGCAAAAATATGAGCATCATTAAGAGTCATTTCTCTTACTCTTTGTAACCCAGAAACAGCTCCTGATTTTTCAAACCGATGCATCATTCCTAATTCAGCGATACGCAAAGGCAATTCCTTATAACTATGAGGATTTTTTTTATAAATCATCATGTGATGGGGGCAATTCATTGGTCTTAAAACTAGTTTTTCGCCATTTTCCAAAGACATAATGGGGAACATATTAGAAGCGTAATGGTCCAAATGTCCCGAAATACGGTAAAGTTCGGTATTTGCCATAATGGGTGTGTAGACATGATGATAATCATAGCTTAATTCTTTGTCAACGATATATCTTTCAACGATACGCCTTACAGTAGCTCCTTTAGGAAGCCAAAAGGGAAGTCCCAAACCAACTTCTTTATTAAACATGAATAAATCCAGTTCTTTGTTAATTTTTTTGTGGTCACGTTCTTTTCTCTCTTCCAAAAGTTGCAAGTAGTCAGCAAGCGCTTGTTTTTTGAAAAAAGAAGTGCCATAAATGCGGGTCAAAGTTTTGTTTTTGGCATCTCCTTGAAAATAAGCTCCTGATATTTTTAAAATTTTAAAATGTTTAATAAGATTTGTTTTGATCACATGAACACCACGACAAAGATCAAAAAATTCTCCTTGACGATAAATACTGATAGTTTGGTCGCGAAATTTTTCCAGCAAAACTTGTTTATAAGGGTTGTAAGCAAATAATTTTTTGGCTTTTTCGAAAGAAATTTCTTCTCTTGTAATTTTGTGGTTTTCCAAAGAAATTTGATGCATTACTTTTTCAATAGTAAGAAAATCTTTTTCCGAAATGGTGTGTTTTTGAAAATCAATATCATAATAAAATCCTTCTTTAATGGCAGGTCCTACTGTAAAAAGGGCATCTGGATAAAGTCTTGCAACGGCTTGCGCCATAAGGTGAGCAGTGCTATGGTTAAGAACTTCCAAAGATTTAGGATCAGATTCTGTTAAAATTTCTAAATTGCCATTTTTTTTCAAAGGAAAATCAAGTTCGATTGGTTGGTTGTTAAAAAGGGCTGCAACTGGTTTTTTGAAATGTTCAGATAAATGTTCTTTCCAAATTGCCAAAGGAGTTGTGCCTGAAATAAATTCTTGTATTTGATTGTCAAAAAAGCTTATTTTAATCATAAAAACCCTTTCTTTTGTAGTTTTTAGTTTTTTGATCTTTTAAGAAGTTGGTGAAAAAAAGATGAATAAAGATAATGAGGAAAATAGTAAAGTATAAAAAATTTTATTTAAATAATAATGTGTAATTTGCACTAAAATTAAATAAAATATAACAAAACTATAACACAAATCACAAGAAAAGGGGGGGATTTTAGTAATTGGTTTGTTGGTTTTTATTATTTTAAAAATAAATTTTTAAGTTGTTTTGAAAAAGGGTGCAATTTCTTTTTTTATTGTAGAAACAAAAGGCAAAATTTCTTTTTCGGATGGCAAAAACATACTACAAGCTCTTAGGTGACCTTTACAACCATATTTTTGAACAATATGATAAATTTGCGGTCCGTTAGAACAAATACGCACTTGAATTTTAGAATCATGATGTTCAAAAAAAAGAGCATAAAAGGGAAAATTTTTAATATTAGATAAAATATTAATCGACAAAAAAACCTCTTCTAAATTAATGTTGAATTGTTCAATAATTTGTTGATTCACATAAACATAGGCAAAACCGTCACAAGCAACAATATTTTGACATATATATCCTTGATATTTTAAAAAATTAAGTGTTACTTTATTAATATTTTGTTCCACCAAAGCAACATCAATACCATAGTTAAGCAATTCTGAGGCAATTCTTAAAGTTTGGGAGCTTACTCTATGATACCTAAAATTACCAGTATCTGTAATTAAACCCACATAAATAGCCAAAGCACCTTTAAAAGTTAGGTTTAAGTTGAGTTTTTCTTTTAACAAGTAAACCATCTCAGAACACGAACCAAAAGAATCATCAACCCACTGATAATTACCGTAATTTTCAATTAAAATATGATGATCAATTCGAATAACAACTTTTCCAAGTTTAAATCTTTGGTCGCTGATGGATTGAGTATTGCCGCAGTCAACTACAATTACTAAAGAATTTTGGTAAGTTTCATCAGTTATTACATCCATTTGACCCAAAAAGGTTAAATGATCTTTGGTTTGCCCAACCACATAAACATTTTTATGAGGAAAGGTATTTTGAATCATATTTTTCAAACCTAGTTGAGAACCATAACAATCACCATCAGGATTTTTATGTCCATGAATAACGATAGTATCAAAGGCTTTAATTTGGGTTTCAATAAATTTCATATTTGTTCCTTTCTTTGTAATTTGTTAAAATATTAGTTTAATTAAAATGATGTTAGTTATTTTTATTTTTATTTTCCTAAACAAAATTTAGAAAACAATTCTTTAATTAAACTATTTTCTTGATTTTCACCTATAATTTGTCCTAATGCTTGATAGGCTTTAGTAAGATCAATAGAATAAATATCTATTGGCATTGATTGCAAAAGGGCTTGTTGCAAATCTTGAAAAGATCGAAGAGCAATTTGGATTTGATTAATGTGTCTTGCATTAGAAAAATAATTAAAATCTTTGGGCTTAATATCATTTAATTGGAATTTTTTTAAAATTGTTTGTTGTAACTCAAAAAACCCTGTTTTATCCAAGCTTGAAACTGAAATAATTTCTTGTGGAGTTAATTGGGAAGAGTAATCACAAAGGGAAGAAATTAATTTATCACTTTTCAAATCCACTTTGTTTCCTATAATAATACGAGGATAATTTTGGGTTAATTGCAAAAGTTGGATATCTTCTTCTTGCAAATAATTGCTTTGGTCTAAAACTAATAAAATTAATTCTGCTTGTAAAAGCATTTTTTCTGTTCTTAAAATTCCTATTTTTTCAATGGGATCATCAGTTTTACGAATTCCTGCAGTATCAATTAAATGAAGAGTAAAACCTCGACAATTAAAATAAGCTTCAACAAAATCTCTGGTAGTGCCTGAAATATCAGAAACAATAGCTTTATTTTCATTTAAAAAAGCATTAAGAAGACTTGATTTACCAACATTAGGACGTCCAATAATTAAAGTTTTTATTCCTTCTTTAAGATATCTATTTTTATGGGAGTGGCTCAAAATATTTTCTAATTGTTTGATTAAACTTTGGACTTCCAAAGCAATTTTTTGTTGGGTGATTTGAGGAATATCATCATATTCAGGATAATCAATATTAACTTCAATTTGAGCAATTAAATTAAGAATTTGGTCGCGCAATGAAGTCACTAATTGAGAAGTATATTTTTGCAAACCAGAATTAGCAATTTTAATGGCATTTTCATTAGTGGCATGAATTAGGTCCATAATAGATTCAGCTTGAATTAGGTCCATTTTCCCATTAAGATAGGCTCTTTGACTGAATTCACCTGGAAAAGCCAATCTAATATCTAATGACAAAATTCTTTCTAAAACCATTTGAGTAATTAAAATACCGCCATGAGCATTAATTTCTACGACATTTTCTCCAGTAAAAGAATTAGGAGTTTTAAAAACAGAAATCAAAACTTCATCTAAAATAGTTTGGTCTTTATTAAGGATAAAACCGTGAGTAATGGTATGTGTTTTGGCTTTGATAAGGTTTTTGCCTTTAAAAATTTTATTTATTTCTGTAATAGAATTGTTGCCAGAAACCCTAATTACACTAACTCCTCCTGTTCCTAAAGGAGTTGAAATAGCAGCAATAGTATCAAAAAACATTTATTGGGTCTCCTTTCTTTATTGTTTTTGTAATCTTTTCATTTATTGAATGTTGTTTTAAATTGATATTTATAATTTATAATATGAAAAAAATACAATCGAAAGGAAAAGGGGAAAAAATTATCAAAATAAAAAAGTTTTGTTTGGTTAATTTTATTGTTAATTAGTTTTGGTTTTGGGATTTGGTTTCAAAAGCTTTAATTGAATCTTTTATTTTAGCTATGAAAAGATTCATTTCTTGATTGTTTTTTAAAGTAGCACCACAAGCTCTGAGATGACCTCCGCCTTTAAATTGTCTAGCAATGGAATTAATTTCAGGACCACGAGAACGAATACGAGCTCTAATTGTTAAATCTGGTTGTTCTAAGAAAAAAGCCCAAATTGGATGATTTTCTAAATTACCCAAAATATTAACTAAACTTGCGGCAACGTCAATATGTAAGTTAAATTTTTTCAATGTTTCTTGAGAAATAAAAACGTAAACAAAGCCTTGGGAAGTAACTACATTTTGATAAATATAGGCTTTATATTGAAACAAAGCAAGAGTTTCTTTATTGAGGTGAAAAAATATTTGTGATACATAAAGATCAAAAGCAAGTAAGGAAGAAGCAGCTTTGAGGGTTTTTTGGTCAACTCTATCAAAACAAAAATTACCAGTATCAGTTACCATACCTACATAAATAGCCAAAGCACCTTTAGAAGTTAATTTCATATTGCATTTTTCTTTAAATTCAAAAATCATTTGAGAACAAGAAGAATAATTAGCATCTACCCATTGATAATTACAGTAATTATCTATTAATAAATGATGATCAATTCTAATTGTATCTTTGGCTAATTTAAATCTTTGGTCACTAATTTTGTTTTCTTGACCACAATCAACGACAATAGCAAGAGCGTTTTGGTACAAAGAATCACAAACTTCATCCATCACACCTACAAAAGATAAAGAAGGATTTTGTTGTCCTACTACATAAACTTTTTTTTGAGGAAAAGTTGCTGTAATTGCATCTTTTAAACCTAGTTGAGCTCCGTAACAATCACCATCTGGGTTGGTGTGTCCGTGAATAATAATTGTTTCAAAAGCTTTAATTTTATTGTAAATAATTTTCATAATGTTCCTTTAATTTGTTAATTTTAATAAATTTTTATGATTCTGCTTTTTGTTGAGCTTCGTTAAATAATTTATCGATGTTTTTGTCTAAGTCTTTATCTAAAAAACAATCTATTACTAATTTTTCTACAACTATACGTGAAATCTGGGATTTTCTAAAAGTGGGAGAAAAAAAATAAATGGGGTTGCCTTTTTTAGATGAATCTTTGTCTTTTTCTCTTTCTTCTTTCATAAATTCAAAAATATCTTTATTTAGTTCTGAATTTTTAGAATCTTTATTTTTGGAAGAATTTTCAAAATTTATTTTTTCTGGTTTAACGCTTTTTTCATAACAAGGATGAGTAGGAAATTGGCTAATTTTTTTGATTAATTTTTCATTTGTTTTTTTTGAAGTTAAATATTTTAAAAACAACCAAGAAGCAAGCACTTCATCTTTATCTTTTTTATAAAATAAATTAATATTGGATCCTTGTTGTAAAACTTTTCTTTTACCTGAATCAAGACCTTGTTTTCCTTTTTTCCAATAAGGAACTGAAGTTACTCCTACTTTAAATGGAGCTTTAGAAATATATTCAAATCCATTAGAAGAAGAAATATCCATTAAAATTTTTTGATTCATAAATAAATGAGTAGTATAGCTTTCACCAGATAATTTACGAGTAATTAAATATTTTTTATCATAAAATTTTTTAAAATCTTTAATCATTGTTTTAGCATCTGGATTATTAAAGCGCACTCCTACTTCATGACTTGATGAATCTTTTTTAGTTGGTGAAGTTGTATATTCAATTCCTCTTTGTTCGGAAGATACAATAAATAAATTAGATTCAGAATCATAAGAAATAGGGATTTTTTCAGGGTCAACTTGTTTAATTACTTTGCATAAATTTTCCATTTTTTCCCATGTAATACCATCTTTAAGTTTGCCTTCAAAATTAGATTCATAATTTTCAAAATAAGATTTAAAATCAGAATCGATTTCATTTTTTTGTTCTTTTTTAATTGTTTCTTTTAAATGTTTAAAATAATCTTGATTATAATACATCAATTCAATAGATTTAGAAAATGGCAAGGAATACCATTTCCCTGGTTCTTTTTCATCACCTAAAGGCAATTGAGCCTCATCTTCAAAATTGGGATAAAAATATGTTTTTTTTTCTGTTGGAGGATTTGTTTCTGGGCAAGGTTCTAATTTAATTTTTGAATTGGTGTGTTCTTTAAATCCATCAAGGGGAACTAATTTACCTGATTCATAATAATTTACTAAATGATCAGCATAAGAAACAATTAAATGAGGTTCGTTGTTGGCTGGAAGAGCTACATTAATGTTTTTAACAATCCCACTCCAACTAGGTTTATATTCTGTTTTTACTTTGATATTAGGATAATCTTTTCTAAAATTTTCAATAATTTCTTCTAAAACAGTTTTCGGTTTTTCTTTTTCTTTTTCAGGATCTAAACGATGCCAAAAAACAATTTCGATCGGTTTTGCTAGGAATTTTTTCCATGCTTCACTATCTTTATCTTTATATTTAGTAAGCATTTCTTTTAATTCTTGTTCATGATTATTTCTTAAAGCATTAGAATCAATTTTAGGAAATAATACAATAGATGCTAAAATGACAAATAAGAAAGTAAAAAAATGAATGATTTTTAATTTATCCTTTGATACCACTGTTTAATTTTCCTTCTAAAACATATCTTTTACAAAAAACGAACAACAAAACTAAAGGTAATGTCATCAAAACAGTAGCTGCCATTTGTTGATTGACTAAATGTTGGTTTTTTTCAGAGTCAAAAATATTTCTAATCATATTAGTAAGCAATTTTCCACCTACAAGTTCAGGCCATAAGTAAGCATTCCAAGCAGCAACTGCTCTAAAAATAATGATATTAATGATATTATCTCTTAAAAGTGGAGTTAAAATTTTGTATAAAAAAATCCAATCACTACTACCATCAACTTTGGCAGATAAATAGAGTTCTTTGGGAATTTTTTTGATATTTTGCATTAATAAAAAAATATGAAATACATTGATTAGAAAGGGAAGTATCATTGCTAAATAAATGCCACCAAAAACGCGCGTACCTTGACCAGAATCAACAAAACCTAGGCGCGCAACTGTTTGATAGTTAGTTAAAAACATACTTTCAGTAGTTATCATAGTTGTGATTAAAAAGACTCCTAATATAATTTTTTTAGTTTTAAATTCTAAAATACTAAGAGCAAAAGCAGTTATAACAGAGACAAAAATACCTAAAACAGTAGAGAAAAAAACAACAACAAGGGTTTTTAAAAAAGTTGAAAACAAACTATAACGGGTAAATAAAAAAGAAAAGTTGTTCCACGTCAAATCTTTAGGAAAAAAACTAGGATAAGCAGGATTGTCTTGTAGAGCTAAATTTAGCATCCAATAAAAAGGAATAGCCAAAAAAAGAGCAAAAAGAGATAAAAAAAAGTATTTGATAAAAGTGGCACAAACTTTGGGTAAATGTTTTTTAAGTTTAGCAAAAATGAGTTTTTTTTTGTTATTTGACATAATTATCAAGGTTCGTTCCTTATTTATTATTTATTTAATTTCTTTTCAAAAAAGAAAAAATTAATGGCAGTAAAAAGAATAGAAATTAAAAGCAAAATAACAGTGGCTGCAGCGCCTCTGGAATAAGAATCCATTAAAGTTCCTTCTAATTGTTGATAAATATAGCCTACCACAGTATTTACCTTAGTAGTATCGGAACTACCAAAAACTCCAATAACAGATTCATATTCTTTAAAAACTTGAATTATTGTAATAATAAGTTGATAAAAAATAGTAGGAGTAAGTAGGGGGAGAGTAATTTTTCTAAAAATAGTTATTTTGGTAGCGCCGTCAATTCTAGCAGCATCGTAATAATCTTTACTAATGTTTTTTAATCCCGCACTAAAAATTAAAATTTGGAAAGGAAGGGATTTCCACACTACATAAAAAATTAAAACAAACATTTTATGTGAATAAGGAGCTGCAATGTTAATCCAATCTTTTTGGATCCCAAAAAAAGAATTAAAAAAACCTTCAGGACGCACTTGGATGCCAAAACTATTGTGATAAAAAATAACTGCAAAAACCATTCCCATAATAACAGGATTTGTTAAATAAGGAAGGAAAAAAATGGTTTGAAAAATATTTTTTAAAAAATGATTATAAACACTTTTAAGTGCTAAGGCAATCATTAAAGATAAAAAAATAGAAATAGGAACAGCAGTAAAAACAAGTAAAAAAGTGTTAAAAAGAGTGGTTCTAAAATCAGGATCACAAAAAGTAGTAGTGTAATTGGAAAAATTAAATGAATAAGAAAATGTATCTGCAAATTTATTATATCTACTATCCAAAGAAATAAAAAGCGTTTTTACCAAAGGATAAAAATTAAATAAAACCATAAGAATTAAGGCAGGTGCCAAATAATACCAATGATTGTGTTTGGAATATTTAGTGGAATTGTGATGGAAAAGTTTTTTTAGCAATGACATTTAAAAAATCCTATTTTCGGTTTTTTTATCAAAAAGAAAACACTTATTTTCTTTAATTTGAAATCTAATTTTTTTCTTGGCAACAAATCCTTGGGGAAAAATAATATCTTTACTTTTTTCATCAAAGACAAGGCGGAAAGTGTTTTTAACAGCTTGAGGATGTCTTGCTAACATCATTAAATTTCTGCCTACATTTTCTAAAAAGAGAGGTTCGATTTCAAAATTACCGTTTGTATCAAACCAATAACTTTCAGGACGAATGGCTACATAGATTTCTTGTTTTAGATTTTTTAAAGTTTTGTTAGAAGAAAAATCAAAAAGAAGTGAATCTCCAATAGTTACTTTTCCAAAAGTAATTTTTCCTTCAAAAATAGATATGAGCGGATTACCTAAAAATTTGGCAACAAACAAATTGTTAGGATTAGCATAAACTTCTTGAGGAGCACCTTTTTGTTGGATTTGTCCTTTATTCATTAAACAAATTTCATCACTAATAGACATTGCTTCTTCTTGGTCGTGTGTGACAAAAATAGCAGTGATTCCGGTTTTTCGTTGGATTCTTCTAATTTCTTCTCTAGTTTTGAGGCGTAAACCTGCATCTAAGTTGGATAAGGGCTCGTCCAAAAGCAAAACTTGAGGTTCTTTTACCAAAGCTCTGGCAATTGCAACGCGTTGTTGTTGTCCGCCTGAAAGTTGCTGAGGTTTTTTATCTAAATGATCAGCAATTCCCACTAACTTGGCAATTTCTTCTACTTTTGGCACAATAATGTCGCGTGAAAATTTTAAATTTTCCAGCGGAAAGGAAATATTTTGTCTAACTGTCATATGAGGATATAGGGCGTAATTTTGGAAAACTAAACCAATACTTCTTTTTTCAATAGGTAAGTTAGTGACATCTTTGTTGCTAAAAAATATTTTTCCAGACGAAATAGGATGAAGTCCTGCAATCATGTAAAGAGTAGTTGATTTGCCACAACCCGAAGGACCTAAAAGACTCACTAATTTTCCTTTAGGAATATTGATGTCAATTTTTTTTACAGCATAAGTTTCTTTTTTAGTTTTTTTTTCAATGAAAATTTTAGAAACTTGTTCTAATTTTATACCCATTTTTTGCATTCCTTATTTTTAGCTTTTTGGCTTTTAATTTTGTGATTTTGGTTTTTATTTTGGTTTGGTTTTATTATTTTTAACGTTTTTTATTTTTTTGTTTTTTAAATAAGCAAAAGCGAAAACCCCAACAAAAAATAAAAAAATGTTTCTAAAAACATTTTATTATTAAAAAATATTTAAGAAAAAGATTAAAAAAGTTTTAAATTTTTTGGAAATTAATAAATAAAAAATGATACTGATAATTAAAAAACCAAATTATGATAAGTTCTTGGAAAAGCAATTACATCACGAATATTGTCTAATCCTGTTAAAAAAATTAGAAGTCTTTCAAATCCTAAGCCAAAACCTGAATGAATGCATCCACCAAAACGGCGCAAATCTAAATACCATTCCAAATCTTTTTGAGAAATTTTCATTTGGTTCATTTTTTCAATTAAAACTGATAAATTTTCTTCTCTTTGTGATCCACCAATTAATTCTCCTACACGTGGAAACAAAAGATCCATTGCGGCTACTGTTTTTTGATCGGGATTATTTTTCATGTAAAAAGCTTTAATTTCTTTGGGCCAATCAACAATAAAAACAGGTTTTTTAAAGTGTTTTTCGGTTAAGTATTTTTCATGTTCGGTTGCCAAATCGACTCCATAAAAAAGGGGATTTTCAAATTTGGTGTTACTTTTTTGCAAAATTTCTAAAGCTTGTTCGTATTTTACTGTCAAAAATTCTTTTTCCTCAGCGATGTTTTGTAATTCTTCAATTAAACCGTTTTTTTCTGTCTTGTCCAAAAATTCTATATCTTGATAATTTTGTTCTAAACATTTAGAAATAACGAATTGTAACATTTCTTGGGCGACTTTTAAATTTTGAGATAAATCGCAAAAAGCCATTTCAGGTTCTAACATCCAAAATTCAGCGGCATGTCTTGTAGTATTTGATTTTTCAGATCTAAAAGTAGGACCAAAAGTGTAGACTTTATTCAAACCCAAAGCCATCGCTTCTGCTTCTAGTTGACCTGTTACTGTTAAAAAAACTTTTTTGCCAAAAAAATCTTTTTTATAATCAATTCCTTTTTTACTGGTATTTTCGTTGACAGGTTTGAAAGCATTTGGAATGTTTTTTGTTTGTGGCAAAACTTCTAAATTAAGGGTTGTAATTTGAAATAATTCACCCACGCCTTCTCCATCATTAGGAGTGATAATGGGAGTGTTGATATGAAAAAAGCCTTTTTTTTGAAAAAAACTGTGAAGGGCAAAAAAAGCTGTATTTCTAATGCGAAAAACTGCTCCAAAAAGTTTAGTTCGCACTCTTAGATGAGATATTTGTCTCAAAAAAACCTTTGAATGTTTTTTGGGTTGAAGTGGATAAGAAAAATCACTTGTGCCTAAAAGAGAAATATTTTGGGCACTAATTTCAAAAGGAGTTTTGAGATTATTGGTTGCTTTTAGAATACCTTCTACTTGCAAAGAAGCCCCAATTTGCAAAATTTCTTTTAATTTTTCTAAATTAATGTTATTTGAAGATTTGTTGTTGTTGTTGAATTTTTGATTTTCTTGAAATTCGTTAATGTCGGCAGTTTCGATGTTTTTGATTTCTTTACAAACAATTTGTAAATTTTCCAAAAAAGTACCGTCATTTAAATCGATAAAAATTAATTTTTTTTGATAACGACAATTTCTAACCCAACCATTTAATAATATTTTTTTTTGATAAAATAACTCTGGTTTTTGAAAAATATCTTTGATAGAAATTTTCATTGTAATTTACTAATCCTTTGTTTTTATTTAATGTTGTAATATTTTGTTGTAAATAAAAAAAGCGAAATGAAAAGAATACAAATAAAAAAAGAAAAAAATGATGGTAAAATGTTTTAAAAATTGTAAAAGAAAAAAAGGAGAGGAAAAAAGAGTAGTAGAATTAGTAATATGAAAAATATTTTTTTGTTTATTTTTTTAATTAAAATAATGATATACAATAAAAACTTGAAATTTTAAGAAATTAATACATCTTAATTAAAAAAGTAAAAAAGATTATAAAAATAACAAAAAAATGAAAGAATTAAAAAAACAATTACAAATTTATTTTATCATTTTTAAGTTATATTTTGATATTTTTTTGAAAAAAACGAAATAAATTAGAATAAAAAATAAAAATAAAAGTTAGGAAAAAATAGGATTGAATGTTCTTAAGTTTTAAAAAATGTTCCCAAATTTTTAAAAAGATTAATTTTTATTTGTAAAAAACTAAATTAAAAAAGTATTAAAATAAAATTTAATATTTCCTAAAATTGTTCCTTCTTTTTTAAAAAGAAAGTTTTTTTAAAGTTAGGAAAAAGTTATTCTTTTTGTTCCTAAAAACTGTGGCTTTTTATGTTATTATTTTATTGAATAATTTTATTTTTTTTAGAAAAAGCGTGAAGATAAAAAAAAATTAAAAATAGTTGTTAAAAATAAATTTTTTCTAAACTGTTAAAAATAGTTCCTAAAATGTTACTAAATTTTTCCTTAATTTAAGTTAAAAATAAAGTTAAAACAATGTTTTTTGAATTTAGGAACGAAAAAATGTGCTTCATAATAATAATAAATATAAAAAAATAATATAATAAATAAAATATTAAAGGTAATATTAAA